>JAUHYZ010000029.1 GCA_030426245.1 Alphaproteobacteria bacterium
ACTCGGCCGTGAAACCAGACCGCGCCGATGGTACTAATGCTCAAGCATTGGAAGAGTAGGTCGTCGCCAGGCATTAAAGCTGGCGTGAGCACGGAAAAACCCATTCATAATGACACGAAAGCCGCTGCCGGGCTCCCCGAGCGGCGGCTTTTTGGTCTCTGGCCCTTGGCCCGGGACCGTCCGCGAGGATAGCCAAGCGAGCCGGATGGTTCGCGCAGCGATTGAGGGCGGAAAAGTAGGTGACGCGGGGTGGAGCAGTTCGGTAGCTCGTCAGGCTCATAACCTGAAGGTCGTTGGTTCAAATCCAACCCCCGCAACCACCGCAAACTTCAACGAACAAAGTGAGTGCCAAGCGTTTGCGGTGTCCCCGCGAAGGCGGGAGCCCACGGCTTTCAGGTCATCTGCGTCCTGCATCGATCTCCTGGCAACCCATTCCCAATGCCCCGCCATGTGCGGGGCTTTTTGCGTTTGGATGTCCAAGCCTTTCGTCACCTTCGCTTCAGCCCTTGCGCTTGAGTTGTCTTTGTCCAAAGGGTGATGCGCGATGAACAGGCGAGAGGACACCACGTGAATCTGGAAATACTCAAAGGCCGCGTTGCCGTTGTTACGGGCGCAAGTTCCGGCATCGGAGAGGCCTGTGCGCTGGGCTATGCCCGCGCCGGGGCAAAGGTTGTGCTGGCGGCACGCCGCGCCGAGCGGCTCGATGCCTTGGTCGAGAAGATCGAAGGCATGGGCGGCCAAGCGCTTGGCGTGCCGACCGACGTGACCAGCGAAGACGCGGTCGATGCACTTTTCGAACGCGCATTGGAGCGTTTCGGCACGGTCGATATTTTGATCAACAATGCGGGCTTCGCAGATAGTACGCCGATCGAGGACTGCTCGCTCGAACTGTGGATGCGGATGATCAACACCAATCTGACATCGGCCTATCTGTGCAGCCGCCATGCATTCCGCATCATGAAGCCGCAGGGTCACGGGCGGATCATCAATGTCGGTTCGATTTCGGCCCGCGTCCCGCGGGAAACCAGCCCGGCCTACACTGCCAGCAAATACGGGCTGAACGGCCTGACCCATGCGCTGGCGCTGGACGGCCGCGACTGGAACATCGCCGTATCGCTGTTCAATCCCGGCATCGTTGCAACGGAAATTTCACCCGGCGCAGTCAAGCTGCCGAGGGATTTCGCCGCGGCGCCGGAAGACATTGCCGATGCGATCATTCACATGACGGCCATCCCCGATCACCTCAATTTCTACGAGGCGATGATCGTCCAGAACAAGCTGCCCTTCCTCGGAAGGGGTTGAAGGATAGGCCATGGCCGCTGCGCCCGATTTCAATTGCTACAATATTTCGCAATTGCGCGAGGCGGCGCAGCGCCGGCTGCCGCTGGGCATCTGGGAATATCTCGAACGGGGCACGGAAGACGAACATGCCATGGCGCGCAACCGCGCCTCGCTCGATGCCGTCACCTTCCGCCCCAGGATCGCCCGCGACGTTTCCATGATCGACATGACGAGCCGTTTGCTGGGCTGCGAATCCAGCTTTCCCCTGGCGGTCGCGCCGACCGGGGCGGCCGGCATCATGGCCTATAATGGCGACCTGGCACTGGCCAAGGCGGCCGCGCGCGCCGGTGTGCCTTTCACGATTTCCTCCGCCAGCACGATGGATCTGGAACAGATCGCTTCGGCCGGCGGCCAGCTGTGGTTCCAGCTCTATCTCTGGGCCGACCGCAGCCTCTCGCATGCGGCGCTGGAGCGCGCGCATGGTGCCGGGTGTCAGGCGCTGCTGGTCACGCTCGACATGGCCAAGCCGCCCAACCGCGAATATTTGCAGCGCAATGGTTTCGGCACGCCTTTCCGCCTCAACACCCGCAACACGCTGGACGTGCTGATGCATCCGCGCTGGCTGATCGGCGTGATGGGCCGCTATGCGCTGAGCGGCGGCATCCCCAGCCAGGCGAACCTGCCGGACCGGCTGCGCAACAAGGTGACGCAGAGCGCGAAGCCGGGCGCATTGTTCAAGCAGGACGATCTCGACTGGCAAATGCTGGCCGACCTGCGCGAACGCTGGCCGGGCAAATTCGTGCTGAAGGGCGTGCTGCGCGCCGACGATGCGGAACGGGCCGCGGCCATCGGGGCGGACGGTATCGTCGTTTCCAATCATGGCGGCCGGGCGCTGGACGGCGCAATCGCGACCATCGACGCCTTGCCGGACATTGTGGCCGCCGTGAAAGGCAAGCTGGAGATCCTGTTCGACAGCGGCATTCGCCGCGGCACCGATGTGGTGCGGGCACTGGCCATCGGGGCGGACGGGGTTCTTTCTGGCCGGGCTCCGCTTTACGGCCTGGCGCGCGGCGGTGAAGAAGGCGTGCTGCGTGCGCTGGAACTGCTGAGGGAAGAAACCGCGCGGACCATGGCCATGGTCGGCGCGCGCAATGTCGGCGAGCTGGACAGCGGCTTGCTGGGCTGAGGAAAACCCCGCATGGTGCATGCCGCCGATGCGGCGCGAGGTATCATGCTTGGAGATGTGAGCCTGCTTCCCGCACGATAAGGCAAGGGGCCGCCCGCCAAGGCGGGGGCTGGAGAGGGAGAAGCGATGCCGACACCGTTCAGCGAGGCCGTCTCGCGCGAGCCGCTAAAACTGTTCTCGATCGCGACCTTCGTGATCTGCATGATCGTGCTGGTCTGCGACGGCATGGATGCGCAGCTGCTGGGCATCGTGGCGCCCAAGGTGATCGAGGAGTTCGGTGTCGACCGCGGGACTTTCGGCATTGCCATGAGTGCGGCGCTGGTCGGCTTCGGTCTCGGTTCCTGGGGCGGGGGCTGGCTGGGCGACAAGATCGGGCGGCGCTGGTCGCTCGCGCTGGCCACCGTGATCTTCTCGCTCGCCACGGTGGGCGCGTCCTTTTCGGGCGATGTCTGGCAGATGGCCGTCTGGCGGATCGTGGGCGGGCTGGGCTTCGGCTCCGCCTATTCCAACGCGATTGCGCTCGCCAGCGAGTGGCTGCCGGAACGCTGGCGCTCCGTCGGGGTGACGACGCTTTCGGTCGGCACGCCTGCCGGCGGGCTGGTGATCGCGGCGATGGCCCCGGCACTGGTCGAGCTCTATGGCTGGCGCGGAACCTTCGTGGTGATCGGCCTGGCGACCTTTGCGGTGGTCGTGCTGATCGTGGCCATTCTGCGCGACAGCCCGACATTCCTGTTGGCGCAGGGCAAGCAGGCGCAGGCGCATGACGCGGCGCGCAAGGTGCTGACCGGCGAGTTCGAGCTTGCGCCGGAACAGCATCACACGGACCGCGACGGCGCCTCTGTCGGCGTGTTCGACCGCAGCAATCTGCGGCTCAATCTGGGCGTCGGCATTGCCTTCGCTTCCGCGACCACCTGCGCCTATGGCATCCTCAACTGGACGACCACGATGCTGACGGCAGAAGCCTTCACGTTCGAACAGGCGAGCTATGCGGTGTCGATTGCCGGCCTCACCTCGATCGCGGCGTCGATCGCGGCCGGCCTGCTGGTGCAGCATTTCGGCTCGCGCAAGGTGACCGCCACGCTCAGCTTCGCGCTGGTGCTCACCATGCTGGCGCTTGGGTTGAGAGTGGAAACGCTCTCCGGCATTCCCACCGCGGCAGACCGCTTCCAGGTGGTCGCTCTGATCGGTCTGGGGGCCGCTCTGTTCAGCGGCTCTATTGCCAGCTTCTACGCCATGATGGCCCATGGCTATCCGCCCTCCTGCCGCTCGGCCGGAATCGGCTTCGGCATTTTCGTAGGGCGTATCGGGGCCATCGCGGCCAGCGGGCTGGGCGGTTGGCTGCTGGATCTGGGGCAGGGCAGCGTGGTGCCCTTCTTCGCGGTGCTGAGCTTCAGCGCCGTGCTGGTTTCCGCCGCTGCCTTTGTGGTTGACCGCCATGTGGAACCTGCCAATCACTCATAGCCTATGAGCTGGCGTTTCTGGGTCGATCGCGGGGGAACCTTTACCGACGTCGTCGCCCTTGCGCCCGGCGGCGCCATGCACCGCGCGAAGCTGCTCTCCGAAAATCCCGGGCACTACCGCGACGCGGCGGTGGAGGGGATGCGGCGGATCACCGGCGCGGGCGACGGGCCGCTGCCTGCGGGCGAATTGCGTCTGGGGACCACCGTGGCCACCAATGCCCTGCTGGAGCGCAAGGGGGAGCCGGCGCTGCTGGCGATTACCCGCGGCTTTCGCGATGCCCTGATCATCGGGACGCAGGAACGCAGCGATCTGTTCGCCCGGCATATTCTGCGCGAACCGCCGCTCTATGCCGATGTGGCCGAGATAGAGGAGCGGGTGGAAGCGAGCGGCAAACTCGTGCGCCCGCTCGATGAAGCGGATGCACGCGCCAAGTTGCAGGCGGCTTACGATAGGGGTCTGCGTGCCGTCGCCATCGTACTGATGCATGGCTGGCATTTCACCGCGCATGAGCGGCGCCTGGCGCAGATCGCCCGCGAGGTCGGCTTCACACAGATATCGGCCAGCCATGAGGTCGCGCCGCTGATCAAGCTCATCGCGCGCGGCGATACCAGCGTGGTCGATGCCTATCTCTCGCCCGTCCTGCGGCGCTACATCGCGGGGCTGGAAGAAGGACTGGGCCCTTCGGTCGATGCACTGTTCATGCAGTCCAATGGCGGTCTGGCCGCGGGCGAGGCCTTTCGCGGCAAGGACGCGATCCTCTCTGGCCCGGCCGGCGGGATCGTGGGCATGGCGGCCACTGCGAAGGAGGCGGGATTCGAGCGGGCCATCGGCTTCGACATGGGCGGCACCTCCACCGATGTTTCGCATTATGCGGGCAGCTATGAACGCGACAGTGAAACGCGCGTGGCCGGCACGCGCATCCGTGCGCCGATGATGCGCATTCACACCGTGGCGGCGGGAGGCGGCTCGATCTGTTCTTTCGACGGAGTGCGCTTCCAGGTCGGCCCGGAAAGCGCCGGCGCGGTGCCGGGCCCTGCCTGTTACCGGCGCGGAGGGCCGCTGGCGGTGACGGACTGCAACCTGCTGCTGGGCAAGCTGCAGCCCGATCATTTCCCGCATGTTTTCGGGGAGAACGGGAACGAGCCGCTCGACCTGGAGGCGGTGCGCGGCAAGTTCGCCGATCTCGTTGCCGAAGTGCAGGAGAAGACGGGGCGCAGCTATTCGCCGGAAGAGGCGGCGGAAGGCTTCCTGACCATTGCAGTCGCCAACATGGCCAATGCGATCAAGACGATATCCCTGCAGCGCGGCCATGACGTGACGCGCGCGGTGCTGGCCGGTTTCGGCGGAGCAGGCGGGCAGCATGTCTGCCTGGTCGCCGATGCGCTGGGGATCGAAACGGTGATGTGCCACCCGCTGGCCAGCGTGCTTTCGGCCTATGGCATGGGCCTGGCTGATCGCCGGGTGCTGCGCGAAGCAACACTGGCCACGCCTTTCGACGACGCGCATTTCCGGAAAATCGGGGAAGCCGTCACCCGCTATGGCGACGAGGCGCAAGCGGAACTGGCGGAGCAATGCGGGGATGGCGCGGCGATCCGGCAGGATGCCGCCTTGTTCCTGCGCCCGCAAGGCAGCGAGAGCACGATAGAGGTTCCCTTCGGCCCGCTGGATGAAATGCAGGCCGCCTTTCAAACGGGGTGGCAGGCGCGCTTCGGCTTTGCCGCTCAGGGGCCTCTCATGGCCGAGACAGCGCGTGTGGAGGCGGTGGCAGGGGGTGAGGCTCCGCCCGAGCTTGCGGCGCTCCCTGAGCGTTCTGAGCCGCCTCTGGAGACGGTCGATCTGTTCTCCGGCGGGCAGCGCCACCGTGCTCCGCTCTACCTGCGCGAAGGCTTGGCCGCGGGCTTCGAAACCAGCGGCCCGGCGCTGGTGGTGGACGACGTCTCCACCATCGTGGTCGAGCCGGGCTGGCGCGCGGCGGTGGATAGGGTCGGCAATCTGATCCTGACGCGCGAGGCGGCGCGGGACGCATCGCTGGGCGATATGACCGCGCTCGATCCCGTGCGGCTCGAAGTGATGGGCGCGCTGTTCATGGCGATCGCAGAAGAGATGGGCGCCGCGCTGCAAAGTTCGGCCAGCTCGGTGAATATCCGCGAGCGGCTCGATTTCTCCTGCGCGATCTTCGATGCCGAGGGGAACCTGGTGGCCAATGCGCCGCATATGCCGGTGCATCTGGGATCGATGGGCGAATGCGTGCGCACGGTAATCCGGCGGCGGGAGCAAGACGGGCGCGGGATCTGCCCCGGCGACGTCTATGCGCTCAACGCGCCCTATGAAGGCGGGACGCATCTGCCCGATATCACGGTGGTGATGCCGGTCTTCGTGGGCGACGGCGATGCACGGCCTGCATGGTTCGTCGCGGCGCGCGGGCACCATGCGGATATTGGCGGGATCGCCCCGGGATCGATGCCACCGGGCAGCACGTCTGTCGAACAGGAAGGTATCCTGCTCGATAATGTGCTGCTGGTGGATCGCGGCAATCTGCGCGAGGCGGAAATGCGCGCCGTGCTGACAGAAGGGGAATGGCCTGCGCGCAATCCGGACCGCAATCTGGAAGACTTGAAGGCCCAGATCGCCGCCTGCGCCAAAGGAGCCTCCGAACTGCGCCGCGTCGCGCAGGAACAGTCGCGGGCCGTGGTCGATGCCTATATGGGCCATGTTCAGCAGCAGGCCGAAGACGCTGTGCGGGCCTTGCTTGGGCGGCTGAGTGACGGCAGCTTTACTGCGCCGATGGACAATGGCGCACAAATCCGCGTGGCCGTGACGATCGACCGGGAAGCAGGCGAGGCCGTGATCGACTTCACCGGCTCCTCTGCTCAGCTGGCCGACAATTTCAACGCGCCGCTGCCGGTGGTGCGTGCCGCCGTGCTCTATGCCGTGCGCACGCTGATCGATGATGCCGTGCCGATGAACGAAGGCTGCCTGCGGCCGCTGCGGCTGATTGTGCCGGAAGGCTCCATGCTCCATCCGCGCCATCCCGCCGCCGTGGTGGCAGGCAATGTGGAAACCAGCCAGGTGATTACCGATGCCTTGTTCGGAGCGCTGGGGGCAATGGCTGCGGCGCAGGGCACGATGAACAACTTCACTTTCGGCAATGCGCGCTACCAATATTACGAGACCATCGCGGGCGGATCGGGCGCTGGGCCGGACTTTCCCGGCACCGATGTGGTGCAGACCCATATGACCAATAGCCGCCTGACCGATCCCGAAGTGCTGGAAAGCAACTTCCCCGTGCTGCTGGAAGAATTTTCGATCCGGCAGGGCTCGGGCGGGGAAGGCGCCCATAGGGGCGGCAATGGCGCCGTGCGGCGGATCCGCTTTCTTGAGGCGATGGATGCAGGGATACTTTCGGGCCGCCGCCTGACGGCTCCCTTCGGCCTTGCTGGCGGGGAAAACGGCGCGCCCGGCGTCAACCGCGTGGAGCGTGCCGATGGCACAGTCGAAAGCCTCGGGCCCTCGGCGGGCGTGCAGATGCAGGTGGGCGATATCTTCGCGATCGAAACGCCCGGCGGTGGCGGTTACGGGCCTAAGCCCTAGTCCCCGGCAAAGGCGAAAGGAACGCCCGTGTCGCGGTAATTGTCCGGCCGCATGTCGCGCCCGATGGGCGGGGCGGAACGGGCCACGCAATGCGGGCGGTGGCAGAGATGGCAGGCGACGCCAATCGGCGTGGGCTGCGTATTCTCCATCCCGTCGGCATAGACCAGCAGCGGGGCGTGTTCCTGTGCGCAGGCCAGCGCCACGGCCCGCATGGCGCGCGGGGCATGCCACGATCCGCCGCCCGAAGTGACGGTGCGGGCGATGGAGAGGAAGCGCTGCCCGTCGGGCAGTTCCAGCTTCTGGGGCAGGATTTGGCGCGGGATGGAGAAGCTGTGATGCACGCTCCATAGCGGGCAGCCGCCGCCATGCCGGGCAAAGGGAAAGCCTGCACCGTCGAGCCGCTTGGAGACATTGCCCGCCCGGTCGATGCGGATGAAGAAGAAGGGCACGCCTTCCTCTCCCGGCTTCTGCAGCGTGGTCAGGCGGTGTGCGACCTGTTCGAAGCTGGCGCCGAATTCGCGGCACAGCGCCTCTATGTCATGGCGGCTCTTGCGTGCGGCGCGCACGAAGGGGCGGTAGGGCATGATCAGCGCGGCGGCCCAATAAGTCACCAGCGCCCTGCGCGCCAGGCGGCGGGCATTGTCGCTTGCAAAGCGGCCATCGGTCAGCGCGGCCTCAACTTGCTTTTCCGCTTCCAGCAGGCCGAGCTGCAGCGCCAGCTGGAACTTGCGAGAGCTGTGTTCGAGCTGCTGGCTGACGAACACCTGTTCCCGGTGGACGTCGTGGAATCGCTGCGCACCCAATATCACTTCGGGATCGACGAAGCGCACGCGCAGCCGGTGCTTCGATTCAATGCGTTCGATCATGGCGTCGAGGCCGGAAACCTCCTGCGCCAGTTCGGACGCGGAATCGTCCAGCGCGGGGAAGCAGTTGCGCCGCGCGGCCAGGAAATTGCGGGCCTCGGTCACCGGATCGGGCATCAGCGCGCCGGCATCCCCGCCGCTTGCGATCTCGCGCCGCTGGGCAAGCTCAAGCTGCTCCTCCTCGAAAGCGGTGTGGAGCCGGATCAGCGCTTCGGCGAAGCCGGGATAGGAGGTCGCAATATCGGCAATGTCCAGCGCGGGCAGATCGATATCGGCAAAGATCGGCTCCTTCAGCAGAGCCTGCAGCCGCGCAGCGGTTTCCTCCCCCTCATCGTCGGCCAGATCGGCAATGTCGATGCGATAGGTCTTGGCCAGCTTGAGCAGCAATTCGGCCGTCACCGGGCGCTGGTTGCGCTCCATCAGGGCGACGTAGGAAGGCGATATTTCCAGGTCCGCGGCCATATTGGCCTGGGTCAGGCCGAGGTCCCGGCGGACCCGTTTGAGCCGCGGCCCCATATAGATCGCATTGCGGGCCATGATTGCTATCCTCGCGCTTACAAGCCGCGGTGAGTCGATGCCTTACAACTTTACAAGCATATTTTGTAAGGTTTGACAATATGACACCGCAGGCCCTGCCGCATTGCAGCAATCGGTGCGAAATCCCTTGCGAGGCCGAAAACGGCTCCCCTCTCCAGACGCAAGGATTCGCTACCATGACTCACCAGGCAGATATTGACCGCCTTTCCGAAACGATTGCCGCCCAGGGTGCGCCCTGGAACGCGATCGACGCGGAATCCGCCGCCCGCATGCGGATGCAGAACCGCTTCCAGACCGGGCTCGACATTGCCCGCTACACCGCCAAGATCATGCGCCGGGACATGGCCGCATATGATGCGGACCCGGCAGCCTATACGCAGTCGCTCGGCTGCTGGCACGGCTTTATCGGCCAGCAGAAGATGATCAGTATCAAGAAGCATTTCGGCTCCACCAAGGGCAAATATCTCTATTTGTCCGGCTGGATGATCGCCGCCCTGCGCAGCGAATTCGGGCCGCTGCCCGACCAGTCCATGCATGAGAAGACCTCCGTGCCCGCGCTGATCGAGGAGCTCTACACCTTCCTGCGCCAGGCCGATGCGCGCGAGCTGGGCATGATGTTCCGCGAGCTGGACGAAGCGCGCGCCACGCACAACCAGCTGGACGAGCTGCGCCTGATCAACGCCATCGAAAATCACGAAACGCATGTCGTGCCGATCATCGCCGATATCGATGCCGGTTTCGGCAATGCCGAGGCGACCTATCTGCTGGCCAGGAAGATGATCGAGGCGGGCGCCTGCGCGATCCAGATCGAGAACCAGGTTTCCGACGAGAAGCAATGCGGCCACCAGGACGGCAAGGTTACCGTTCCGCATGAGGACTTCCTCGCGAAGATCCGCGCGGTCCGTTACGCCTTCCTCGAACTCGGCGTGGATGACGGCGTGATCGTTGCCCGCACGGACTCGCTCGGCGCGGGGCTGACCAAGCAGATCGCCTACACCAATGAGGAAGGCGATCTGGGCGACCGGTACAATGCGTTCCTCGATTGCGAGGAAGTCGATCCGTCTGCGATCCGCAATGGAGACGTGTTCATCAGCCGCGGCGGCAAATTGCTGCGCCCCAAACGCCTGCCCAGCAGTCTCTACCAGTTCCGCGCCGGAACGGGGGAAGACCGCTGCGTGCTGGACTGCATCACCTCATTGCAGAACGGTGCCGACCTGCTGTGGATCGAAACCGAGAAGCCGCATATCGATCAGATCGCCGGCATGGTGGACCGGGTCCGCGAAGTCGTGCCCACTGCCAAGCTGGTCTATAACAATTCGCCCAGCTTCAACTGGACGCTCAATTTCCGCCAGCAGGTCTATGATGCCTGGGAAGCGGAAGGCCGCGACCTGTCGGGCTATGACCGGGCAAAGCTGATGAGCGCCGATTATGACGGCAGCGAGTTGGCCGAGCAGGCGGACGAGAAGATCCGCACATTCCAGCGCGACGCTTCGGCCCGCGCGGGGATCTTCCACCACCTGATCACGCTGCCGACCTATCACACGGCGGCGCTGAGCACCGACAATCTCGCGAAGGAGTATTTCGGCGATCAGGGCATGCTTGGCTACGTCGCCGGGGTTCAGCGCAAGGAAATCCGCCAGGGTATCGCCTGCGTGAAGCACCAGAACATGGCCGGCTCCGACATCGGGGACGATCACAAGGAGTACTTTGCCGGCGAAGCGGCCCTGAAGGCCGGCGGCAAGGACAACACCATGAATCAATTTGCCGCCTGACGGCGGTTGGAAACCAGTTTGCGGCGTAAAGGCCGCGGGGAACCAGTTTGCGGCCTGAGTGCCGATAGTAAGAGGAGAACGATCATGAGTGAACCAGCAAGGGCACGCGCTGTCTTCTCGACCGAAGACTTCCGCCTGCTTCGCAATGCAGTGTCGCATTATGCGCGCACCAACCGGGACGATCCCGACAGCGTGAAATATGCGCATCTGTTTCACCGCCTCGGCCGCGTGGCCTGAGCGGGAGGAACCGGCCCAAGAGCTGCTGCCGCCGCCGATAACATAAGATCGGCATCGGAGAGGATGCCGGCGGCAGGCAGCACAGGGCCGACATTCCGGGTCCAACCGCAAGCCTTAGGCAGGCGGTCCCCTCACCCGGAAATTCGAAGGGATCGCGGTCATGCTCTTACAGGGCGTGGCCGCGATCTTTTTGTGGCAGATTGGCCCGTGGGCGATGCCGGAATGTCTGCTTACGACCGATTGCGACCGATGGGCCTTTGCACAGAACTCCCGTTCGTCCTGAGCCTGTCGAAGGACACGCGTTGCCGGTGCCTCAGGAATATGCTGCTCAACGCTGGCGGTTGCGGGCAAGCTGGCTGATCCGATCCCAGTCGCCGGCAATAAGGGCCTCCTTCTTCGCCCTGCTCCAGCCCTTGATCCGGCGTTCGGCGGCCAGCGCCCCTTCGCGTGATGGAAAGCTTTCCGACCATACCAACGTCACGGGTCTGCGCGGGGCGGCATAGCCGCCAAGGCTGCCGTCATTGTGCTGTGCCATCCGCAGCTCAAGATTGTCGGTATGCCCGGCATAATATGACCCGTCATTGCAGCGCAGAAGGCAGGCGTAGAAGGACACCGCCAGAGGCTAGCCTTATTGCGCGTCCTTCGACAGGCTCAGGACGAACGGATATGGAGGAATTGGCAATGTCCGCTTTCGCCCCAATTGCGGGCATCCAAATCCTTGCAGTCCCATCGTCAAGCAGGCACATTCTTCTTATGATTGATCGAGAGAAGCGTGACCTGTCGGCTCGGTTGGTCCGTCAATTTCTGAACGGCGAAATTACGAGCGACGATCTGGAGTCCGAATGGCCCAATTCCAAGCATGACCGCGCCCTTGAGGCCATTTCTTCTATGATCTGGTCATTTTATGACGATTTTCGGCCCAGAAGAATGATCGGTGCAGACGCGGCTGATCCAGTCGAACACGTACTGCTCACTAGATATGCCGCATTTCTTGAGACTGACCTCGAATATGATTGGCCCACAACCGACTTCATTCGGCTCGGCGGTCTTGGGGCACTGGTCCCTCTATCCTTAGGACTGCTTCGGCCAATCGATCGTTGGATAAAAGCTAGAAATGCCGCCCTCGATGCCAAGATGGAGAAACACGGCGATTGGACAGTTTGGCCATTTACCCAAAAGACAGATTGGAGCGGTGAGCCTATGCCGCCCTTCGTCCGCTAACCACCCTTAGCCGACATCCGCCCCTGTTATCTCTGGCCCCCGGTTTCATTGTTGGAACGTTCTCTTCGCGGCCTCCACGCCAGTTCCCTGACCATCCGGGCTAAGACTCTTGCGCGGGCGGAATTCTGCCCCGGCGCTGCTATCATGGTTAATGAGTCATAAGAGCGGGCGCGCCCGGCCAGCCGGAGGCGCAGAGCGCTCAGCGCATCCCACATCCCAGCGAAGGGGAAGAATGACCATGCAGATCGTCCAGACAGCCAAGTCATCCATCCTGTCGGCCATGCCTGCGCCGCTCCGCAACGAGCTGTTCGTCAGATACAAGGAACACCAGTTCCTGCGTTACATCCGGGAGAAGTTTGCGGGCCGCGTCAAACCCGTGCCCAGCGGCAAGGTCGCTCCGCCAGCCCTCATCGAGACCGAAGCGCTCATGCACGCGGAAGATATGAGCGAGAAGCAGCAGCGCAGCCAGTATATCGGCTCGGGCTTCGCGATGGCGCATACGATCCTCACGGCATTGGAAGAGCAGGGGGCCGACCTCACCAGATTGCAGCGCGTGCTCGATTTCGGCTGCGGTAGCGCGCGCGTCATCCGGCATTTCCGCAATATCGAAGGGTTGGAATTGTTCGGCGCGGATGCCAATCCGGAACCGATCACCTGGGACCGTGCAAATCTGCCCGGCATCGATTTTCGCCAAAACGAATTGGAGCCGCCGCTTTCTTACGATAGCGACCAGTTCGATCTGATCTATGCGCTGTCCGTCTTCACGCATATTCCGTTCAAGTGGCAGAAGCCCTGGATCGATGAACTCTACCGGGTGATGCGCCCCGGCGGATATCTGTTCTGCACCGTGACCGGCGGCAATTACATGAATCAGCTGACCGATGAAGAACGGGAAATCGTCAGGAATGGCGGGCGCATAGAGCTGGATGCCGATAGCTCCAATGCCTCCTATTCCACCAAGGTTTTGAAATCCTGGGATGTGTTCCAGAGCCTGGAAGAGATACGCCAGCTCTTCAGCGAACGTTTCGAACTGCTGCATTTCACCGATTTCAGCCATCTGGATACGGCCGGGCAGGAACGGCTCATTCTTCGCAAGCCCACCCATACGAACTGACTGTCAGCGCCTGCGGTTGATTGCGTCCGCCTCAATTCGACTTCGCTATGGCCCTGCCTTCTCTTGAGCCGTCTCGTAAGGGCTCATGCACGCTGCGCGCTCAGATGGCCTTGTAGAAGCGAATGCGGACTGCCGGAGTGTCCATATCGTCCGCCAGTTCCAGGGTGCCGATAAATGCCGAGCGATTGAGCCAGTCATATTTGCCGATCGGGGCCTCGAACCTCGGCTGGGTGCGGGCAGGTACCGAATTTCCGGCCTGGGGAGGACAGAGCGCGCCGACATTGATCACGTTGATGACCGCCCCGTCATCGGTCTTGATCATGTAGTCGGCCTCGATCTCGGTGCACCCGTCGGGGCGGGTCAGTTGCCAGTCCCAGCCACCGGGAATGATCGTGCCCTTGATGCCCGGCCCCTCGAAGGTTCCGCCGGTGATCGGGATGATATTGCGCCGGCCCATCGACGTGTCGCCCACGGGAATAGCTTCACCCAATGTGACCACTTCCTCGAATGCGAATTCAAGCTGCGGGACATTGTCGGCCTGTTCTTCCGCCGAAGCGGCCGAGGCCATCGCCGCGATGGCAAAGCCCGCCAGCCAGGTTTTTGCATTGTTTCGGAGCATTCCGCCCTCCCTATTATCTTCGCTCAGCTGCCTGTCACGATGGCATTGCCAAGGCAACTGGCCGTTGCGCCAGGATAGGACGCTTCGCCCCTCCGCTCGCTTGCGTCCGCCTCTATTCGCACTCGCCATTGCCGGACAGGCGATTGCTCGGATCGTCATTGCGAAACGCGTCGCGCGTGCCGCCGATCGCCAGATTGTTCGCGACGATATTGTCCTGCGCCATGTCCTGCGAAGTCAGGCTGCTGCCGTAGGGATGGTCGGGATCGGTGAAGCAATAGGACCGGTTGCCCCCGCGCGAATTGAGCCACACGGCGGGCTGGCCACCCTTGTCCAGCGCGAAGGTGTTGTTCTCGATCCGGTTGAAGCGCGGTGCCTGGTGGCGGATCGTGCCGCCTTCGCCGCAATTGCGATAGACGAAGATGCCGCCGTTGGAGATGGAATTGAAGCGGTTTCCGGTGATCGCGTTATGGGCCGATCCGTCCACCGCGATCAGTTCCCGGCCGCTCGTTCGCAGGTCGAAGACATTGCCCGAAATGTTCGCTCCGCCCGATTCCGCATCCAGATAGATCGCCACGCTGGAGCTGGTGCCGGTGAAGCGTGAATTCGTGAGCGTGACGTTCGTCACGCCCGGGCCGACATAGAGCGGTATCCCGCCGGTGGCGGTGAAGCGCAAATTGTCGAGCAGGATGCCGTTGGGGGCGGCGCCTTGCGCGAAGGAGGTATGATCCCGGTTCATGGAGGAGCGCTTGACCTCCTCCGCCTCGCTATTGCGGCCAAGCCCGTAAATGCGCAGGCCATTGGCGATCCGGCAGCCGCGCACGATTATTCTCGTCGGCCTGCTCCAAGTATCGCCGCTCTTGCGCGAACGGATGACGAGAGCCTCCCGGTCTCCCCTGGGTGCTGTCCCTTCCAGCCGCGCGCCATTGCAGTCGATCCCGCCCCCGCTCGCAGCCTGGCCTTCGAACAGGATCTGGCGGGTTACCACGGCGGCTTCGGCCGGAAGCGTGGCGCTGCAAGTCAGCTTGACCGGGGCGGGATTGACGCTGGCGGGCGTCAGAATTTGCTCAATGACTTCGTCGGAGCATTCCGGGGCGCCGGCGTATGCCGATGCCAGCGAAGCCGTCTGCTTGGCCTGGGCCTGAGGCGCGGCGGACGCGGAAATGCGCGCCATTTCCGGTTTGCAGGCTGTCTTGAGGGCAGAGCTGCTGTTGCAGCCTGTCAGCAAGGCGATCGAGGCTGCGGCAGTTAGGGAACGCCGGAATGCGCAAGACATTCCGCTTTTTCCCACGGGCGCGGGCCATTTCCAAGCGGTTTGCGGCGCGGCGCCCTAGACAGCGTGTCTCCCGGTCAGGCCGTAACCTTCTCGCGGTTTTCGAACAGCATCGTCGCGGCCGCCGTGTTGGATATCGGCACGTGATAATTCGCTTCCAGCTCCACGACCTTGCCCTGCATCGCGCCGCGCGCGGCCAGCCAGTTCAGGATCTCCACGCCCTGGCTGCCGGCCAGCTCGACGATGTCGAGGGAATCGTATTTCAGCAGCGCTTCGGGATTGGGCCCGATATTGTCCATGCAGAAATGGTCGAATTCCTTGTTCAGGAAGCCGGCCCGCTTGCCTTCCAGCTGGTGGGAAAGCCCGCCAGTGCCCATCACCACGATCTTTTCCGGCCCCTGCCAGGATGCGAGCGCATGGCCGACCGTGCGGCCCAGTTCCAGGCAGCGCTTGGGGCTGGGCAGGGGATGCTGCACCGTATTGATCGCGATCGGCACCAGCTTGGTGGTGAACTCCGGTGCGTCGGGCCAGCACAGCTCGTAAGGCACGGCGACTGCGTGATCGACCAGCATGGCCTGGCAGGTCACCGGATCGAATTCATTGGCCACCACCGTTTCGATGATGTGCCAGGACAGCTCGGGAGCGCCGGGATAGGGCTTGTCGAAGGCGATTCCCCAGCCTTCATCCTCATGCCGGTATTCGCTGGCTGCGCCGATCGCGAAGGTCGGCATCTTGTCGAGGAAGAAGTTGAGCCCGTGATCGTTGTAGAACACCACGGCGACATCCGGCTTCTCTCGCGCCAGCCAGTCGTGAATGGGCAGGAAGCCATCAAAGAAGGGCTTCCAATAGGGATCCTGTTGCAGCCCCTTGGCGATCGCACCCCCGATGCCGGGCACGTGGCTGGTAAAAATGCCGCCGACGATCTTGCTCATGCTGCGCTCCTCCGCATGGTTTCGCCCTGGGCCAGCAAGTTGGCCTTGAATTCATCCAGGCTCACGCCGGTCTGCAGCGCCCCCAGATCCTGGACATTGAGGCCGAAGATCCCGGCAAGCTTGGCGAGGTAATACACATTGCCCCCCGCATTGAGCATGCCGAGCACGTCTCGGTTCCGCACGGCCTCCTTCTGCTCCAACGTCAGGCCGAACCTGGTCATGTAGCCTTCTTCATCCTGGGCGAAGGCCTCGCGGTTTTCCGCCTCGTTGAAAGAGAAGCACATGGCGTTAAGCGCATAGCCGCGCATGGCCAGCTCGCCGTCGAACGGATCCGTGCCGTCAATCTGCCGCTTGGCTGCGTCCATGGCTCCCGGGGAAGCGTTCATTGTCTCTGTCTCCATACTCGCAGGCACCTCTAGGCTTTCGATAGGCTGCCTGGGCGCAAGTGTTGTTGAGCAAGATCAAAATGCACCGGGCACGGCCTCGGCCCCGGCGCGCTCCATGCGGTGTTGCAGTGCAACAACACCTGGCGAGTGTCATGCAATTGCAACCCTCCCGTCGCTTACCCGTCACGAACCGGCCCTACCGCCCGCGCAACTTTGGACCGGAGACATTCATGAAACCCACTCGTTTGCTCATCTCGACCTGCGCCGCCGCCCTTGGCGTTGCCGCGGCTACACCTGCCTTTGCCGGCGACATTGCAGGCCATGTCTATGACGCGACGGATACTGTGGCGCTGCAGTCTGCCCAGGTGCGCGTGGTGGAGCTTGACCGGGTCGTGACGACGCAGCGCGACGGCAGCTTCATTCTGGCCGATATTCCGGCCGGCACCTACACGATCGAAACGCGCTATATCGGCGCCGAAACGATCACGCAGACGGTGGAGATTCCCGCCACCGGCCTGGTGCGGCTGGACATCGCCATGGGCGGATCGGATGCGCAGATCCTGGTCATCGGCCAGGCCGCCAATCAAGCCAGCGCGCTTTCGCGCAAGCGTGAAGCGGACGGCGTCAGCGATGTGCTGACGCGTGACGCAATTGGCCAGTTCCCCGACCAGAACGTTGCGGAATCGCTGCGCCGCCTGCCGGGCATCAATGTGCTGAACGACCAGGGCGAAGGCCGCTTCGTTTCGGTGCGCGGCCTCGATCCTGAACTGAATGCAACTTCACTGAACGGCGTACGAGTGCCGGCGCCGGAATCGGATGTGCGTTCGGTCGCGCTGGACGTGATCTCCTCCGACATCATCGAATCGATCGAAGTGAAGAAGTCGCTCACGCCGGATATGGACGCCGACACGATCGGCGCGTCGATCGAAATCGAAACGACCAGCGCCTTCGACCGCAAGAAGGATCTCTTCACGGTCAAGCTGGAAGGCAGCTATAACGACTATGCCGAGCATGTTTCGCCCAAGGGCAGCTTCGATTTCGCCACCAGGCTGAGCGACAGCTTCGGCGTGTCGGGCGGCGTATCCTATTACAAGCGCAAATTCGAAACCGACAATATCGAGGCGGACGGCTGGGAAGAGGACGACGGCCTGATCTACGCCGAAGACCTCGAATATCGCGACTACGACGTCACGCGTGAACGCATCAGCGCGACGCTGGGTTTCGACATGCGCCTGGGCGACACGACCGAACTCTACCTCAAGGGTATCTACAGCCAGTTCGACGATCAGGAATATCGCCGCCGCACGACGTTCGATCTTGGCGATGCCTATGTGACCGGCAGCGGCAGCACTGCACAATTCGGCGCCTTCGATCCGGCGGAACCGGACGAGGAATATGCGATCACGGTTGAGCGCGACATCAAGGACCGCTTCGAAACCCAGAAGATCCGCTCTTTGGTGTTCGGCGGCGAGACCAATACGGGTAACTTCTTCGCCGAATATTCGGCCAGCTGGGCAAAATCCTCGGAAGTGGAAGACGGTTCGCTCGATCCGATTCAGTTCGAACGCGAATATGAAGAAGAAGTCTTCGATCTGGCGGTCGACTATTCCGATCCGCGCATCCCGGCTTTCTCGGTCGTTTCCGATCCCACCGGCGACTTCACCGATCCCTCCGCTTATGAGCTGAACGATATCGAACTCGTCGATCTGTCGAATTCGCAGGACGAGGAATTCGCGCTGAAGCTCGATCTCGGCAAGGAATTCTACCTCGATAGCGGCACTTTCACGGTGCAGGGCGGGGCCAAGGGCCGCTGGCGCGAAAAGGCCTATGAGAAAACCGTAACCTTCTACGAGAACGATGCTATGACCCTGGCCGATGCGCTGGGCGAGCAAACTTACCGTCTGACGGATATCGGCCCCGTTGCCAGCTATACGGGCGGCACTGAGTACTTTTACGACAACATGGCGAATTTCGAGATCACTGAAGGGAAGTCGCAGTACGATTCCGCGGTGGAAGACTATTCCATCACCGAAGACGTGATGGCCGGATATTTGCTGGGCCGCTGGGACAGCTCCACGCTGAGGGTGATCGGTGGCTTGCGCTATGAGCACACTTCCAACGATATTCTGGGCAATGACGTGCTGCTGGTGGAAGAAGATGGCACTCTGCCGGGCGGCGGCACTGCCACCGACGATACAGTGATCGTCACCCCGGTGATGGTGGAGAAGGATTACGATTACTGGCTGCCCAGCCTCAATATCCGCTGGGAAGCGGCCGACAATGTCGTCGCCCGTCTGGCCGGTTATCGTTCGAGTGTGCGGCCCAAGC
Source organism: Alphaproteobacteria bacterium (assembly GCA_030426245.1). Taxonomy (GTDB): domain Bacteria; phylum Pseudomonadota; class Alphaproteobacteria; order Sphingomonadales; family Sphingomonadaceae; genus Andeanibacterium. The sequence goes on from JAUHYZ010000029.1 coordinate 18,799, forward strand.
TTTCCAAGCTCGCCCCGCGCTTCGCCGTCGAACAGAATGATGACAATGAGCGTGAGGGCGAATTCGGCAACCCCAACCTGTTCCCCTATGTCGCCTGGAACTTCGACGCTTCGCTGGAATACTACCTTTCCGGCAATGGCGCGGTGAGCGCGGCCTTCTTCTACAAGGACATCAAGAATTTCATCGTCGATGTGAATGTGGATGAACCGGGCGTCTATCGCGGCATCGCCTATGACGAGGCAGTAATCCCGATCAATGGCGAGAGCGGCGAAGTCTATGGCATCGAGCTAAGCTATTCGCAGGTCTACGACTTCCTGCCCGCGCCGTTCGATGGGTTGCTGACGCAGCTCAACTACACCTACACCGATGCACAGGGCTCCGTGCCCGACGGCGATTTCGCCAGCATCGGTTCGGTCGACACTTATCGCGATGTGATGCTTCCCGCGAGTTCCAAGCACACCGTCAACGCCGTGCTGGGTTACGAGAAGGGGCCGATCAATCTGCGCCTCTCGGGCACGTATCGCGATAAATATCTGGACGAGCTGGGCGGCGATGCGGATTCGGACCGCTATGTCGACGATCACTTCCAGCTTGATCTGTCGGCGAAATATGCCGTTACCGAGAACGTCCAGGTCTATTATGAGTGGGTGAACATCAACAACGCGAAATACTTCGCCTACAACATGCTTGGCGGCCAGCGGAACCTGTACCAGTATGAGGAATACAACTGGACGATGAAAGCTGGCGTGCGGGTGAACTTCTGATGCAAAAAACAGTCATGGCTCTGGCGCTGGCAACGACGCTGACGGCGTGCGCAACCACGCCGCCGATCAATTCCTGGCCTGCCGTCACTGTCACCGCTTCGGGCGAGACAGTGCCGGTCGGCACGGCGAATGACGATGCGGCGGACGATCCGGCTATCTGGCGCAATGCGGAAAATCCCGCTGAAAGCCTGATCGTTGCTACCGACAAGAAGGCCGGGCTCTATATCTACGGGCTCGACGGCAAGTCCCGCTCCTTCCTGGATGCGGGCCTGCTCAACAATGTCGACTTGGCAGATATGGGAGACGCCGGCGTCATCGTGGTCGCGAGCGACCGCAACGATCCTGCCAATGCCGCCTTGCAAGTCTTCCGGCTGAACACGGCGGAAGCTAAGCTCGAACCGCTGGGCAGTGTGCCGGGCGGAACGGGTGAGGGTTACGGCCTGTGTCTGTCGAAGCGCGCAGACGGGCTGCATGCCTTCTCCGTGCTGAAAGACGGGACCGTGGAAGAGTATCTGCTGACTGTCGGCGATACGCTGGAATCCACCCATCTGCGCACGCGCAACATCGCGACCCAGACCGAAGGCTGCGTGGCCGATCCGCGTGACGGCACGCTCTATATCGGTGAAGAGAATGCCGGAATCTGGCGCTATGCCGCTGAATCGGTAGAAGGCGAACTGGTTGCCGCGATCGACAATCTTCAGCTGGTGGCCGATGTCGAAGGTCTGGCGATCTACCCCGAAGGCGAAGATGGCGGCTATCTCGTCGCCTCCAGCCAGGGCGACAACGCCTATGCGCTTTACCGTCTGCCCGGCATGGAACCGGCTGGCCGCTTCCGGATTGCTGCGGGCACCTATGGCTCGACCGAAGAGACAGACGGGATCGAGTTGGCGCAAGGCAGCTTCGGGCCCGACTATCCGGCCGGGCTGTTCGTGGCTCAGGACGGGATCAACGGCGATGCGGCCCAGAATTTCAAGCTGGTTTCGTGGAGGAAGGTGGAAGAGGCGATGAAATCATGGCCGCCGGAACAGGAACAGCCGTGATAGGGAAAGCCTTTGCCGCGGACCGCAGGGCGTTTCTGCGCGCCACCGGCAGCGCCTTTGCGGCATTGGCGGCGTCGGGCTGCATGGCGCGCGGTGCGGCGCAGGACGGCGGCGCATTGGCTGCGGGCTATGGCGCACTGAGCCCCGATCCGGAAGACCTGCTCGATCTGCCCGAAGGATTTTCCTACCGCGTCATCTCGCGCATGGGCGATGCGATGGACGATGGCGGGCGAGTGCCCGACCGCGGCGACGGGATGGGCTGCTTTGCCCTGCCGGACGGCAAGCTGGCACTGGTCCGCAATCATGAGCTGCAGCCGCAGCACGAGGCAAACGGGCCGATTGCGCTGGGTTACGACAGCAAGGATGGCAGCTATCTTCCCGGCGGGACGACCACGATCGTGCTGGATGCGGCCACGCTGACGGTGGATAAGCAGTTCCGTTCGCTGGGCGGAACGATCCGCAATTGCGCCGGCGGTGTCACGCCCTGGGGCAGCTGGATTTCCTGCGAAGAAGACGTTTCGGATCCCGCCGGAGGGCTGGGACGCAGGCACGGCTATTGCTTCGAAGTGCCTGCGGCCGCCACCGGCCCGGTCGATCCGGTCCCGCTCAAGGCGATGGGGCGCTTCAATCATGAAGCGGCCTGCGTCGATCCGGCAAGCGGGATCGTTTATCTCACCGAAGACCGGGATGACAGCCTGCTCTATCGCTTCATTCCCGCCGTTCCCGGCAAGCTGGCCGAAGGAGGCAAGCTGCAGGCGCTGGCGATTGCAGACGGCACGGCGGATACGCGCAATTGGGGCGGTATCGCCATCGGCACGGAGGATTGGCATGCCGTGCGCTGGATCGATCTGGACCAGCCCGACGGCGAGGATGACGATCTGCGCCTGCGCGGCGCGGCCGATGGCGCGGCGCTGTTCGCACGCGGCGAAGGCATCCATATGGGCGAAGGGGAGCTCTATTTTTGCTGCACTTCGGGCGGCGCCGCGGGCTTCGGGCAGGTGTTCCGCCTGAAACCGCAGTCGGGCGGGCCGGACATGCTGCAGCTCTTTTTCGAATCCAGCTCACCCAGCCAGTTCAATTACGGGGACAATCTCACGGTTGCCCCGAATGGGCATCTGGTGGTCTGCGAAGACCAGTATACGGACATCGTCGACAATTATCTGCGCGGCATCACGCCAGGGGGGAAGGCCTATCCGCTTGCACGGCTGCGCACGCAGACGGAGCTGGCAGGGGCATGCTTCTCGCCCGATGGCAAAACGCTGTTCGTCAATGCCTACAGCCCCACCATAACGCTGGCGATAACCGGCCCCTGGATCGCGTAACCTGCCGGTTTCAGCTTTCCTGCTGCACCGGTGCGCGCTGCGGCAATTCGAAGCTGCTGCGCTCCAGCAGGCTGTCATTGGGGACGACTTCAATCGCTGGGCGTAGCCCCAGGCGTTCGGCCAGGGCTGCAAGATCCAGCTCGACATGCTCGGCCCGCAGATCGGCATGGCTTTCGCCCAGATAGAGCATCAGCCTGTCGCCCATAATGCCCAGCGCGCTGTTGCGCAGGGACCGGCGCGAACCGCCGCCGAGACGGCGCGCCAGGCGGATCGCCAGGCCCCAGCTCAGGGCCTCTTCCAGATGTTCTTGGCTGGCCAGCTTGCTCAGCGGTTTGGGCAGGTCCAGCGTGCCGCAATTGGCGGACAGAGTGGCCGCGATCATCGCCCGCCCTTCATCCGTCACGTCCATCCAACGCTTGTAGAGTGCCCAGTTGATGGCTTGTTTCAGCCGCAGGTTCGGTTCGATTTGCATCGATGCCAGGGCAAGCATGGTTGCCGCCAGGCGGACGCGTTCGGAGCCGTTGCCGCTGCGCGGCAGGGCATCCACTGTCCAGCCTGCGATACGGGTGGCCAGTGTGGGCGGTCCGCCGCGCGGCCCGGCAAAGCTGGCCACACCTGCCAGCAGAGGATCCTGCGACTTTGCCGCTGCATCGAGCCCGTCATGCACCCGGCCTTCACGCAGGCCCCATGAGGAAAAGACCAGTTTCGATGGCTGCAGCTTGGCAATCAGGATTTGCAACAGGGCGGCTGCATCCGGCAGCATGGCCGCGCGCATGGAAGCGATGCGGGAGATGTTGAGCTTCTTCGGCTTGGTCAGGCGCACCCGCTTGGCGAGCCGCAAGGCCTCTTCTCCGCTGATCTCGTAGCCATGCGGATCGGTCAGCGGATGATTGGCCTCATGCATCGCGAAGTTGGCCAGAGCCCGCCAGGTGCCGCCGACAAGATAGAGCGGCTCGTTCACCGGATGGGTCCAGCCTTCGCTCTTCAGGGAGCGCAGAACCTGGCGCTTGAACTTCTGTGCTCCTTCCGCACGCAGCTTCGGCAGCATGAGAGCGCCAAGGGGCAGGCTCGCCCCATGAGAGGCCTGCCCCTTCTCGATCTCCACCAATTCGACGCTTGCACCGCCCAGATCGCACACCACACCGCGCGCGCTGGGAAATGCGCCGATCACGCCCATGGCGCTGGTGCGGGCCTCTTCTTCGCCGGAAAGCAGGACCGGCTTGAATCCGCATTGGCGCACCCGGTCGAGAAAGGCGGGGCCGTTCTCGGCAACGCGCGCAGCAGCTGTCGCGATTACGTCCACGTCATTGACATGTAAATCGGTCAGGATGCTGCGGAAGCGCCTGAGACCGGCAAGGGCGACTTCCATGGCTTCCTCGGAAATCCTGCCGGTGGACAGCAGTTCGCCGCCCAGCCGGGCAACAACCTTCTCGTTCAGCAATATAGTGGGAGCCCGCTGGGCGCCGCCATAGACCACCAGCCGCACCGTATTCGATCCAATGTCGATTACCGCGCGGTGCGGTACAGCGTTCGGAAATGCGCTGTCCTTGTCGCCGATCATGCAACTGCCCCTTTGTTCTTTGTCACAAGCCCCCCTTGCGCAAGGCAAGTTTGGGCACCTTGGCCCCTTCGTCCAGCGCGGTTCCGCGCCCTGAAAGCGAAGGGTTCGTCATGAAATAATTGTGCAGATTGAAGGGCCGTTCACCCGGAGCGATCCGCTCATAGCTGCCGTCGGGGCGCAGTTCCCAGCTCTGCTCGTTATCGAGCAGGTTGGCCAGCAGCACCTGTTGCAGCACCTGGTCGTGCACGGTCGGATTCTTGATCGGCACTAGTGTTTCGACGCGCCGGTCGAGATTGCGTTCCATCGCGTCGGCGGAGGAAATGAACACCCGTGCGCGGTGGCTGGGCATCGAATAGCCGTTGGCAAACGCCCAGATCCGCGAATGTTCCAGGAAGCGCCCGATGGTGGATTTCACGCTGATCTTTTCCGACAGGCCCGGAACACCTGGCCTGAGGCAGCAGATGCCGCGTATTGCCAGTTCGATCTGCACGCCTGCCTGGCTGGCGGCATAGAGCCTGTCGATCAGGCCCTGGTCGGTCATGGAATTCAGCTTCGCCCAGATGAAAGCGGGTTTGCCCGCTAAGGCATTTTCGATCTCCCGGTCGATGCATTCGTTCAGCTTGGTCCGCAGATTGATGGGGGCGATGGCAAGCATCTCGGTCCGCCGCGGTTCGACATAGCCGGTTATGAAATTGAACAGCCGGGCGGCGTCGCGGGCCAGCTTGGGGTCTGCCGTGAAGAAGGAAAGATCGGTATAGATCCGCGAAGTGAGCGGGTGATAATTGCCGGTTCCGAAGTGGCAATAGGTCCGCAGCTGACCCTCTTCGCGCCGCACGACCATGGAAACCTTGGCATGGGTCTTCCAGTCGACGAAGCCGTAAATCACCTGGACACCGGCCCGTTCCAGCTGGTTGGCCCACAGCAGGTTCTGCTCTTCGTCGAACCGGGCCTTCAACTCGACCACGGCGGTCACCGATTTGCCCGCCTCCGCCGCAGTGATCAGCGCGGCAATGATCGAGGATTGCTTGCCTGCGCGGTAGAGCGTCTGCTTGATCGCCACCACGTCGGGATCGACAGCCGCCTGGCGGATGAAATCCACCACCACCTCGAAACTCTCATAGGGGTGGTGGATGATCAGATCTTTCTCGCGAATGGCGGCAAAGCAATCGCCGTCATGCTCCATGACGCGTTCGGGATAGCGCGGGCTGAAAGGCGCGAATTTGAGATCGGGCCGGTCCTCGTCCACGATCGGGGCGAGGCCGCTCATCCCGATCGTGCCGTCCGTGCGCATCAGGATCGCATCCACCAGGTCGAGCTGGTCGATCAGCATCTGCTCCGCATCGGGATCGAAATCGTCCTGCAATTCCAAAAGGATAACGCGCCCGCGCCGACGCCTCTGGATGGCCGTGCGGAAATAGCGGACGAGGTCTTCGGCCTCTTCCTCCACTTCGATGTCGCTGTCGCGCAGCACGCGGAACACGCCGTCACCCTCTACCCGGAAGCCGGGGAAGAGGATCGCCGCGTGCCGGCAGATCATGTTCTCAATGCTGATATAGGTCGAAACCTCGCCCGGCATGCGGATGAAGCGCGGCAAGGCGCTGGGCACCAGCACCATTTCCACCACCTGCTCGTCATCGGCCAGGCGGGTGAGATTGAACAGCACGCCGATCCCTTCATTGGCCACGAAGGGGAAGGGGTGTGCCGGATCGATCGCCTGCGGCGTGATCACGGGGGCGATATTGTCGACGAAGTAGTTCTTCAGCCACTGCTCCGTCTTCGCATCCATATCGTGATCGTCCGCCACGTGAATGCCGGCATCGGCCAGAAGCGGGCGCAATTCGCGCCAGCAGGCCTGTTGCTGCTTCTCCAGATTTGCAATCGAGACGCGCACGGCCGCGAGCTGCTGAGACGGTGTGCGTCCGTCGAGCGATGTGGTCGCGATCTGCCGCTGCGCCTGCCCGGCAAGCCCGGCGACGCGGATCATGATGAATTCGTCGAGATTGCTGCCCGAAATCGAAAGGAAGCGCAGTCGCTCCAGCAGCGGGTAATTGGTGTTCCGTGCCTCGTCGAGAACGCGCTCGTTGAATGCCAGCCAGCTCAACTCGCGGTTGAAATAGCGGTCACTTGCTTCGGTAGTTTCTGGCCGCGTTTCTAGTTGGGTGCCCATGAACCTGTCTGACGCCAAATGTGTCTGCCGGGATGGTCGGGCTATGTTACGTTTTTGTGAAAGCCCGGTCGAGGGTGGAGATTCATCTTAGGCTAGGTCGCGGCTGAAGGCGATCTGGGTGATGCCGCGCTTCCCGTTTCCGCGCCCCAGCTGGACGATTACGTCGATCACCGATGTCGCGTAAGCGATTGTATCGGCACGGCTTAATCCGATTCCTGTCTGCATCACCATTAACGCCAGCTGATCCAGCGCACCGCGCAAGGAATTGGCGTGAATGGTGGAGAAGGAGCCGGGATGGCCGGTGTTGATCGCGCGCAGAAAGCTCACGCTTTCGGCGCCCCGCAATTCGCCCAGCACGATTCGGTCCGGGCGCAGGCGCAAGGCGGCCTGAAGCAGCTCGTTGGCGGTCACTTTCGCCTCGCCGAGTTCGCCCTTCACGGCAACCAGCCCCACGCCGTTGGCGCCGGGCAGGCGCAGCTCCGGCGTGTCTTCCACCAGCACCACGCGCTCTTCGGCGGGAATTTCGCCCAACATGGCGTTGAGGAATGTCGTTTTGCCGGTGGAGGTGCCGCCGGAAATCAGGATCGTCTTGCGCTGCGCAATGGCCGTTCGCAAAAAGGCGATCGGTTCGGCCAGCGGATCGGGAAAATGTTCTTCCTGCGGCGTATCCAGCGGGCCGGAATCATACGCGTCCAGCGGCAGGTCCAGCCTGCGGTGGCGGCGGATCGCCATCGACCAGTGCTTGCGCGTCGCGGGCGGGCCGCAGAACTGGATCCGCGCGCCGTCCGGCAACGTGCCGCCCAGCAGCGGATGTTCGCGGTTGATGCCCTGATGGCTGACGCGGGCGACCTGTTCGGCAAGCCGCTGGATCAGATTGTCGTCGATCTGCGGCGCTTCGATCCGCTGCATGCCGGGATGGGCGGCGTCTTCGATCCACACTTCGCCCGGGCCGTTGACCATGATCTCCGTCACGCTGTCGCGGGCGAGCCATTGGCGGAAGGGCGCGAGATAGGCGTCCAGATAGACGCTGCCGGCGCCGGCCGGAACGGGTTTGTCCTCTGCGATGGCGTCCTCGCTCGATGCGGCAAGATTGAAGACCGAAGCGGCCATGAACTTACCCCTACAAGGTTGGCGCGCGGGAGAAATCGAGATCGCGCGCGGTGAAGACGCGGATCGGTTCGCCCTGGCGCACGCGCACGGTTGGGCCGATCTTGCTGTCCTGCGCCACGGCGGCCGCAGCGGCGCTGCTGCCTCCGCCCAGCACCACCGAAGTGCCGCCGCTGGCGATCATCGTCAGGCCGTCGATCACCGAAAGCAGCATGGCGGAGCCGAACCGCTTGAAGAAGTGGTTGTCCACATCGCCCGGGAGGCCGGCCATGCCGGAAAAGTCGGTTGCCGGGGATGCGAGGTCCACCGAAACGCCATCGGGCCGGATCAGGCGCGTCCAGATCACGTAAGCGCGTTTCTGGCCCGCCTGCAGGCCGGACTGATATTGCCCGATCAGGCGCGAACTGCGGGGCACCAGCACGCTCTTGCCGTCATAGCTGCGCACGTCCTGGCTGACGACGGCGCGCACGAATCCGGGCACGTCGGTATCGATGGCCGTTTCCAGTACGGCGGGGATCATCGTGCCTTGCGTCACAGTGGTCTGCGGATCGAACATGCGCGCGGCCTTGGCCGGCCCGCCGCCCACGCCGCCGATACGGCTGGCGAAGTCCGTTGCGGAATTGCCGGTGGGTGCCGGTGCGGCCCCGGCCGGCGTTGGCGCGGGCAGGGCGCTGGCATCGAACACCACCGTGGGCGATGAATAGGGATTGGATGCTGGGCCCGGCGCAGCCTCGGGCGCATTGGCCAGCACCGGTGCGGGGGCAGGATCGGGCTGCGGTGCTGCGGCAGGGGCGGGCTGGCGCTCTTCCTGCTGAGGCGCTGTTTCCGCCGGTGCAGGGGCAGGCACGGCGGCTGCCTGCTGTGCCTGGGCCTGCTGCTCCGAATCGTCGGTACGCGCGGCATTCATACCCCAAAGCGTCGCCGCGCCGATCAGGCCGACGATCGCGATGCCGGCCACCAGGCCCAGCGCATCGGAACCCTTTTTTCGCTGTGCGACGGCGGGGAAGCTATTGCGGCTGGCGAGATCGATCACCTCGGCCGGCATTTCCTCGCGCGGATCGGCGCCGGACGCTGCCCCTTTGCCGCCGCGTTCGGGCAATTGCATTGCAAGACGCATTACCGTGCCTCCCCATTGTCGGTTGCTGTCATGGCAAAGGCGCCATTGCCGCGTTTTCCAGAAGCTTGACGCTCAGGCCCCTGGTTTACCAGCAAGGCCACTTCGTCGCCCGCGCGCAGGATGATTTCGCGTGGAACACCGTCGATCACCACGGTCTCTCCGCGCACGGCGAAGTTCACCGGGCCTTCGATGCCTTCCTTGTTCTTGATCAGGATCGCCGGGATCGCCTTGTCCGCGTCCCAGGAAAGGAAGGTCGCTTCGCCATCGTCATAGGCGTCGGAAGGCAGCAGCTTTTCATCGCCGCTGCCTTTCCATTCGCGGTTGATCAGCGTGGGATCCGTCACGGCATAGGGATCCGTGGCGGCGGCCATTTCAAGGCCGCTGGCGCGCTGGGCCATCTGCACCGCCGTTTCCTCCTCCGGTTCCTCCGGATAGGTGAAACGCAGCACATAGAGCGCTTCCGCCTGCGGCTTGGCAACCAGATCGAACAGATAGGTATGCTTGTTCGTCACCACGGTCATATTGGTTGCGGCGCGGGGTTCCAGCGGTTTCACGAACAACAGGTTCGCCCGCTTGTTGGGGGTGACCTGCCAGTCGGCGGAATTGCCGATCGCGACATTCTCGATCAGTTCGTCTTCGCCGAAGGCGATCGTCGCCTGCACATTGGTGCGCCCTTCTATCAGCACGACTTCGGACGGATCGTACATATGTTCGACCAGTCGCGGATCGCCGGCATGGGCCGGGGCGGAAAACAGCATCGCCAGGGCGATGGCGGGCAGCGCCGTGGCTGTGAGGGCGCGGGTCATCAAAGCTTCTCCGATTGGCGGGGAGGTGCGGCGCGGAAGCGGCTGCCAATGCCGCGCGCGCGGGATACGGAAGCGCGGGCCGGTTGGGCCTGGCCTGGTCCCCCGGCTGCGTGGATGCGGGTTTCGCGGTGCGTCGTCGCCCCCATAGCGCCATCATTGGCGGGAGCGCCCGCCGGTATGCCCGAAACGGCGATACGGCGCGGCGGGGCGGAAGTGGATGCAGAAGCATTCGCCTGGGCAGCCCGGGTGCCTGCCGCGGCCGCATGCGCATCGGCCGCTGCAGGCGATGGCTCCGAGAAGCCGCGATCCCCGCCGCCAGCCAGGCCGAATACGGTCCAGTTGCCGACCATCGTCGCCGCCACCTTGAGCACAAGGATCATCAGCGCGACATGGACCGCACCGATCATGAAGAATGCCATTGCCGCGCGGGCATCTATCTGGCCCGGGAAGGGCGAAATGGCCGAAAGCACCGGCACGGCCAGTTCCAGCATCAGCGTGCCGCCCAGCACTGCAAATAGCGGCGTGACTGCCAGCATGACGAGACCGCGCAGCCAGCCTGCGAACAGGCCGCGCGTTGCCGGGAACAGCGCCATGACCACGAAGACCGGGCCGATGGCGACCAGCACGGCCAATGCGATCCGCGCCGTGACCAGCACGCCCACCGTGCCGAGCAGCAGGAGCATCGCGCCAATCCACATCAGCCCTTCGGGCGAGAATGTGGTCACCGTTTGGGGCTGCTGTTCCGCGCCCTGTCCGGCCTGGCCGCCGGCCATCACTTCCTGGATTGCCGTGAAGACGACGTCGATCTTCTCACCGAAAACTTGCGTTGCCGAACCTTCCGTGCCGGTCAGGATCGAAGCGATCTGGTCGGGCGCGCCGGTCGCCAGGTTCCAAACCACGCTCTGATAGGCGAACCAGCTGGTCGCGAAGGTCAGCACCAGGCCCAGCGTGACCATGCGCGGGGTCAGCGAACGGATGCCGATACGGCTGCGTCCGGTGATCAGCGCAAAGGCGAAGAAAGCAACGAACAGCGTCAGCAGGATGGTCAGCGCCGGCAGCAGCGCGCCGCCCGATCCGAACAGCCGGTCAAAGGCCAATGCGGTCATGTCCGAGGCGAGACAGTCGATCCCGCGCAGCGATGCGCCGATGCCGTTACCGACCTGGGCCACCGCCATTTCGCATTCGGGGCTCATTCCGCGGCTTCCCACAAATCGTAATCGTGCGGCGGGGCATCTTCGCGATTGCCGGGCCAGCTATGGCCGGTCAGCGCGGGATACCATTTCGCCGGATCGTCGCCTGCGGTTTCGCGCAGCGTATCGAGCCTGCGCACAGAGCCTTCGCGGCCCGAAAGGATGGTGATCACTTCGGGCGCATTGGAAAGGTCCAGCCTGACAACCACGGAGGCATCCGGCTGGCGGACCAGGAAGCAGCGGCTATGCGCCGGTAGGGATCTGATCAGGGCGAGTTCGTGATCGGTCAGCCCGAAGCCGTCGCAATAATCCTCCGCCCGGGCGCGCGCGTTGGGCATGAAGATCATGGTTGCGGTCTGTTCGACCAGGGCAGTCGATATGCGGCTTTCCAGCGCGTCACGTGCGCTTTGCGTGGCGAAGCCCACCAGTGCGTTGCGTTTGCGCAAGGTCTTGAGCCAGTCGCGGATGCGCGCGGCAAACACTTCGTCGTCCAGCGCCTTCCAGCCTTCGTCGATCAGGATCATGGTGGGCTGCCCGTCCATCCGCTCGTCGATGCGGTGGAACAGATACATCATCACCGGGGTACGCAGACGCGGGCTTTCCAGCAGCGCGGTCATGTCGAAACCCAGTACGCGCTGGGAAAGATCCAGCCTGTCATCCGCATTGTCGAACAGCCAGCCATGCTCGCCATTCTCGATCCAGGGCGATAGGCGGTCCGCCAGATCGCCCGGTTCGGGCCGCCGCGCACCGGCCAGCAGTTCGCGGAAATGCCGCAGGCGCCGCAAGCTGGCATCGTTGGCATAGGCCGCGTCGACCGCGTGAGCGATGACAGCGAGCTCTTCCGGCCCTTCCGCCTTCAGCAGCACGCCCAGCCAGTCACGCAGGAAAGCGCGGTTTGCCGCGCTGTCGGGCAAAGCGAGCGGATTGAAGCCGCTCGGCATGCCGGCGGCGATCCGGTCATACCGGCCGCCAATCCCGCGCACGAACAGCTCCGCGCCGCGATCCTTGTCGAACAGAATGGTGCGCGGGCTGAATTTCTGCGCCTGCGCGGCCAGGAAATTCATCACCACAGTCTTGCCCGATCCGGAAGGACCGATGACCGAGAAATTGCCCAGGTCGCCATGGTGGAAGTTGAAGAAGAATGGCGTAGCGCTGGTGGTCTGCAGCAGGGTGACGGCATCGCCCCAATGGTTGCCCGAAGCCTGGCCCAGGGCGAAACCGTGCAGCGATCCGAAGCCGGCCATATTGGCCGTGGAGATCATCGCACTGCGGGCAATGTAGCTTTCATTGCCGGGGAACTGGGCCCAGAAGGCCGGTTCCAGATTGGTGTCTTCGCGCACGGCGATGGCACCGATATCGGCCAGAGCCGCCGCGCAGGAGGCGCTGGCATCGTCCAGCCGGGCCAGATTGCTCTCGCGCACCAGCACGGTCAGATGGTGATCGCCGAAGCCGACCGATCCCGCGCCGAGTTCGTCGCGCGCAGCCAGCATATCGCCCCGCTCTGCCACGGCTTCCTCGTCTGCGGAGCGAAGGCGGCGCAGGGCGGTGTCCATCTTCTCGCGCGCGGTCTGCCGTTCCACCGGGCCGAAGCTTTCCGTCACCACCATTTCGAATGGCAGGCGCAGAAGTGCATCCAACATGCCGGGGGACGTCGCGTCCGGATAATCCTTCAGGCTGATCATGGAGGCGAAATCCGTTCCGCCGCCATCCTTCATCTCGATCGCATCGAGGCCGAAGCTCACGCGGCGATAGGGCATCATCCGGCCGATATCGGTTTCTTCCGATGGGCGGCGCACGGGGCGCATCTCGCCATTGTAGAGCGCGCTCAGCAATTCGAGCACTTCGTTGTTCGTATGCCCGTTATGCCCCTGATAGTCGCCCAGCAGAGTGGCGTTGTATTGCCCGAGGGAAGCGATCAGCGCGCCTGCCGCTGCGCGCAGGCTGCGCAGATCCTTGGGGTCCGCTTCGGCATGGTCGCTGCCGCGTGAACCGCTTGCGCGCTTCCACAGCCGGGCGGCGCGTTCGGCCAGGCCAGCCTTGCCGCGGGCAGGGCGGCGCACCAGCGTGACGAACTGGTCGTTGATGAACAGCGATCCGCTGGACAGCTTTTCGCGCCAGCGGCGGTCGATATGGGCGGAAAGCGGATCGTCGAACTGCCCATCCAGTTCCACCTGCACGCGGCGACGGATCACGTGGTGATACATGATGAAGCGCGCATCCAGATTGCCGCGCAGCATCACTTCGCGCGTTGCGGCATGGGCGTTCAGCGCCTCGCTGTCTTCGGTTTCGAACAGCAGGCCGGGCACTTGCATCGCCATCATCAGCGATCCGTCGCGCAGCAGCGCGGTATTTTCGTCCAGCAGCCTTGCATAGGGCAGGCGATCGCCGGCCATTGCCTCCTTGGCGTTCCAGGCGGCGGCTCCGAGCCATTTGGTCATCTCTCGAGCCTCCTCAGGCGGCGTAGCTGTTGCAGCCCCAGCGTTTCCAGTTCCTGACGCGCGGGCACTTGCTCACCTTGGTGATCCAAAGGTCGAAAATGCGGGGTTCGCGCAGGCAGGCGAAATAGCCGATGGCATGGACGATGAACGGTATCGGGATGACCCAGAGGCTTTTCAGGATCAGGAACATCTCGGTCGTCACCAGGCCGTTGATGATGAAATAGTTGAACG
>JAUHYZ010000002.1 GCA_030426245.1 Alphaproteobacteria bacterium
CCACGATCTATCCGAAGCCGTCGATCGACGAATATCGTCGCTATGCGAAGGTGCGTGTGGATGCCCTGAACCACGCCATCCGCAACATTCCGCCGGAAATGATCCGTTATCACTGCTGCTGGGGCAGCTGGAACGGCCCGCACTCCGAAGATCTTCCGCTCAAGCACATTGTCGACCTGATGCTCAGCCTCAATATCCAGGCCTACAGCGTCGAAGCCGGCAATGCTCAGCACGAGCATGAATGGCAGGTCTGGAACGAGACGAAGCTGCCCGAAGGCCGCATCCTTATTCCGGGTGTGGTCAGCCACAAGACCGAAGTCGTCGAGCATCCCGAGCTGGTTGCGCAGCGTCTCTCCCGCTATTGTGAAGCTGTCGGCAAGGAAAATGTCCAGGCCGGTACGGACTGCGGAATGGGCATGGGCCGCGTCCATCACGAAATCGGCTGGGCCAAGATCGAAAGCATGGTTGAAGGCGCAAGGCTCGTTTCCGAGCGGCTCTGGTGACATCACAATCGACGGTAAAGCGGCCTGCGCCTGGAGTGGCGCGGGCCGTCTATGCCCTTGTATTGCTGTGCCTGATTAACGCCTTTTCCTACCTCGATCGCAACATGATCGGGCTGCTCCTGCCGCAGATGACGGCGGAGCTTGAACTTTCCGATACAATTACCGGCCTTGTTGCCGGGCTCCCTTTCGCCATGTGCTACGCCTTCTGCGCGATACCTGCCGCGTGGATTGCCGATACGCGCAACCGGCGAAACCTTCTGGTTATCGCGCTGACGGTGTGGAGCACGATTACGGCCCTGTCCGGCCTGGTACAGAATGGCTGGCAGTTGGCGATTGCCCGCTTCGGGCTGGGGGCGGGCGAATCCCCGGGCCATCCCACGACATCGTCTCTCGTCGCGGACCTTTTCTCTGCCGAGCGTCGCACGATCGCGTTCTCCGCCCTGTCTGCCTCTGCCTATCTCGGCCCGCTCATCGGCTTTCCGGTGATCGGCTGGATTCTGGCCGAACATGGTTGGCGCACATCCTTTTTCGTGATGGGGCTAGGTGGCCTGGTGTTTGCCGGCCTGCTGCTGTTCACGGTCAAGGAGCCGCCGCGTGGCGCTTCCGCCAAATCTTCCGCCGTGGAAGTAGAGCCGGCGCAAACCTTCGTGTCCGGGGTCAAACTGCTCTTCAGCACCCGCTCATATCCCTATGTCGTATTTGCCGGCGCGCTGAATGCGGTGAACCAGGGCGCACATATGACTTGGGGCCCCACCTTCCTTGACCGAGTGCATGATTTGGGTCCGCAGGAAATCGGTTTCTATTTCGGGACACTGCGCGGAATCGCCGGTTTGGCAGGGGCTTTCTCAACCGCGCTGGTTGTGGGCGCCTTGGTGCGGCGGGATATCGCTTGGCAAATCCGCGCGCCCATAATTATCGCCATATTGCCTTTCTTTGGCGATGCGATCTTTCTGTTCTCCCGCGATCCGATCTTCTGGCAGGTGGGCCTTGCGCTCAGCGCGCTCAGCACTGCGATGGTCGTTGCCGTCAGTTACTCGCTCTACGTCAACATCGTGCCGCCGCGTCTTAGAGCCCAGGCAGCCGCCTTCTATTTCGTTGTGGCGATGATGACGGGCATGGTCCTGGGGCCCTTCGTTGTCGGCGCGCTCAGCGATGCCCTGGCGCCGACGCTGGGCGTGGAATCGATTACCTGGGGCATGCTGGTCGGTTCGTCTTCGGCAATCGTCTCCTGCGTGCTTCTGATCTTCGCAAGACGGACCTGGGTGGAAGATATGAAGCGCGCAGAAGGTATGTGAGCTCCGGCCGGGCGATTAGTGCGCCGGTTGGAGGATCACCTTGCCGACGCCTTCGCGGCTAGCGACTCGCTCATGCGCTTCGGCGGCTCTCTCCAGCGGCAGCATTTCGTCGATCAGCACATTGAATGCGCCCTCGGCAGCCGCTTCAAGGCTTGCCGTGACGTCTTCATGCGTAAAGCCGATGCTGCCCAGGACTGCGATCTGATAGAGATAGAGGCGCTTCACATCTAAGGTGACTTCGCCTCCGCCATGGCTACCCGCTGTAACCAGGCGGCCATGACGCGCGATGGAGTGGAAGGCCTTGGGAAACAGCACGGGGTCGGCGATGTTTTCGAACACGACATCGACGCCGCGACCATCGGTCAATTCCAGGACGCGTTCGGTGAGGTCTTCCTTGCGGTAGTCCACGCCGAAATCGGCCCCGAGATCGAGCGTGGCCTGTACGCGGTCAGGCGCACCTGCGCCGGCGATGACAGTTGCGCCCATATGCTTGGCAATCTGTACGCCTGCACTACCGAGCCCGCCCGAGGCCCCCATGATCAACACGCTTTCTCCGGATTTCAGTGCGGCCCGGTCGCGCAGCAGATTGTAGGCCTGCGGTGCATGGCGGGCGACAACCGTGGCTTCGGGAAAATCGATCCCATCGGGCATGGGGACCGTGCCGACGGCAGGCAGCTTCACAAATTGGGCATAGCCGCCCAGATGCTGCATCCCCACGGCATCGACCGGGCCGACAGGCTTGCTGCGCCAGGGAATGGTGACGACGCGCTGGCCGACATGGCGGTCCTTCACATCCTTGCCGACTGCCGAAATTACACCGGAAGGATCAACGCCGAGGATATGGGGCAATTTGATCGGCGCGACATAGTCGCCAGCACGGACGACCAGATCGAGCGTGCGATTGACCGAGACGGCATGCACTTCAACCACGACTTCGTCCGGACCGGGTTCGGGTTTTGGGAAATCCTCATATTTGAGGACTTCCGGCCCGCCAAACTCGTGCATGACGACGGCCTTCATCATTTCCATGGGTAATGTCCTTCTCGGCGTGATTGGGTGCGCGATTTTCGGCGCGCTGCCATTTTTGATCTTTCGATTGTGGCCGCAACCTGTCAAGTTGCAGGCATTATTGACTACCAATTTGGCGTGGCATGGTCACGCCCTTTGCCGCGGTCAACGTGCCGGCATTGAATGATGAGAGGAAAAATCATGGCGAACCACCCCGACAATGTCCGAATCGCGATCAAGACCGGCGTCGAGGAGACAACGCTGGAAGCGCATCCCTGGCCCGAACTTGGACCCGATGAAGGAATGCTCAAGATCGAGGCTTGCGGTGTCGGAGGGGCGGAGCCGGAAGTCTATCGCGCCGGCGATAAATGGCTGCCGGTGGCTATGGGCCATCAGATTGTCGGCACTGTGGTTGCCATGGGTGAGCAGGCCGAGAAGATCTGGCCGGTTGATCTGGGCGAGCGCGTGGTGATTCAGGAATATCTGCCCTGCAAGTCCTGCGAATGGTGCCTTAAGGGTGAGTATCGGTTCTGCCCTGAGGCGGATTTTTTTGGCGGCTCCAATCCGCAGCGCTATGGCCTGATCGATCCGACGATCGGCCCCAAGCTGGTTGGGGGCTTTGCAGAATACATCCAGCTTCCCTGGAATACGGTGTTCCACAAGATCCCTCAGGATTTGCCTGCGGAGCTGGCGACGCTGGCCATCCCGCTCGGCAATGGCGTGCAATGGGCCACGCTCGACGTAAATGCCGGTCCGGGCAAGACCGTGCTGGTCGTCGGGCCGGGGCAGCAGGGGCTCGGAGCGGTGCTGGGAGCCAAGGATGCCGGAGCCGAAAAGATCATTCTGGCAGGCATGTCGCGCGATCAGACCAGGTTGGATCTCGCACCGGAACTGGGCGCATCCGACATCATCAATATCGAGGAAGAGAACCTGCTGGACGGCCTGAAACGCATCCTCGGGCCCGATGGCGGACTGGACGTAGTGGTCGACACCACCGGCGATCCCGGCGGCAAGAACATGGACCAGTATCTCGAAGTCGCCAATTACGGCGCGTGGCTATGGGTGAACTGCATGGATCGCGGGGTACCGACCCGTGCGATCAAGCAGAAATACCTCACCGTACGTTCGGGCCGTGGGCGCAGCTGGTGGGCAGTCGATACGGCACTTCGTATCATCACATCGCGCCGCTTCCCTTTGGAGAAGATGTGCACCCACACATTCGGCCTGGAAGACGTCGATCTTGCGATCAAGGCGACGGCAGGCCGCGAAGTGGAAGGTGCGATCCACTGCATCGTGGATCCCTGGAAATAGGCGCCCGAATATATGAAGTGGCAGGCGGCCGTCAGGCTGCCAGCCATTCCTTGAGTGCGGCCGAAACCTCCCCAGGCTTTTCGAGCATGGGGAAGTGGCCTGCTCCTTCGATCAGTGTCAGTTTCGCCCCGTATATGGCTTCGGCCATCGAACGGTTGCGGTCGGGATTGCTGAGCGGGTCATCCTGGCCTGCCAGGATCAATGTCGGCACCTTGATTTTGCCGAGCAGATCGCGCGGATCAGGCCGGTTGAGCAGGGCGCCGACTTCTTTCTTGTAGTCATCCGGCGTGAAGGTGCAGGCCATCGCTTCAAGCAAACCCATAAAATCGGCATCATCATGCTTAGACGGGTGTGCGATCTTGGGATTCCACCATTGGGCCAGAGCAGAGATGCCTTCGTTGAATGCCATGTCTATCTGCGGCTGCCGGCGGGCCGCCTCTCCTTCGCCGATCGCGTGTACGCTGGCATCCAGCAGCGCCAGGCGCGTGATCCGTTCCGGCGCAAGACGGAACACCTCCAGTGCCACGCGCCCGCCCATGGAAAAGCCGCAAAGCGCGAATTTTTCCGGAGATTCGCGGAGAATCGCCTCTGCCATAGAAACCAGAGAATCGTGGCCATGCAGGTGTGGGATTGTAATGTCGGCGATGTCCGCCAGGTCGCGTACTTGGTTCTGCCAGACGCGTTCGTCGCACAGCGAACCTGGAACAAGCACAAGATTCTGCTTTTCTTTTCCCACTAAACCTAGACCTCTATTTAAGAATGTATACGATAATGCCTAACTCTATGAGGGAATCCTTGCAAGCTACGCAAGGCCCAGCGAAGCCAGGAATGAGGAGGAAGAATTGGTTTTGATCGATGGACACTGTCATGCGTCGCCGCTCGTATTCGAACCGGTCGAACCGCTGGTGTTCCAGATGGACCAGAACGGTGTGGACAAGGCCGTGCTGACCCAGGTCCTCGGCCAGTTCGACAATAGCTATCAGGAGGAATGCGTTGCCCGTTATCCCGGGCGCATGGTCAGCGTGGGCGCCGTCAATGTCGGTGAAGCCGATGCCCCCGAAAAGGTCGCCTACTGGGCAGGGCGGGGCATGGCGGGGCTGCGCATCCGGCCCGAGGCGCGCAGCCCGCAAGGCGATCCGCTGGCCGTGTGGCGCGCCGCGGCCGATGCCGGAATCGTCATCAATTGCGGCGGGGCTGCGGCCAATATCCTGTCGGATGATTTTTACGCCCTGGTCAGCGAGTTTTCCGAGGTGCCCTTCGTGCTCGAGCAGCTCGGCGGGTGGACCCGGCCCGATTGCGACAAGGAAGACGCGACCTGGCAGGGGCTGATGAAACTGGCGCGTTTCCCCAATATCAGCCTGAAGGTTCCTGCGCTTGGACAGATTGCGCCGCGCCAGATCGGCAAGCCGCTTCCCTCCGAGCCTCCGATTCTGGATGTTGCCAAAGGTGCGATCCTGATCGAGGCGCTCGATACCTTTGGGGCGGACCGGCTGATGTGGGGCAGCGATTTCCCCGTTGTCGGATCGCGGGAAGGTTACGCCAACGCCCTGAACTGGACGCGAGAGCTTTTCGCAGCGCGCGAACAGGCCGAAGTGGACGCGATATTCGGGGGAACGGCTCAGCGCATATTCTTTGATCGTGCGGGTTGAACGACTCTCAAGATCGTTATACTAAAAACGTATACAAAATTGTGTTTGGAGGTAGGCCATGGCTTACGATGCTGACGAAACAATCATCTGTATTTCCGCAAACGGGAAGACAGAGTCATTCAGTAAAAAGGCTGCGCGGCGGATGCTTGTCGCGACCACGGAAGGTGTGCTCGACTACCGGCGGGATGCGCCCGACGGCGCTTGGGAATTGCAGGACAACATGCTGCTCGAAGGGCAGCATATCAGCGCGCTGGTTTATGACGAGAAGCTGGACCTGCTCTTCGCGCTGCCGCATTTCCATGGCGGGGTTCTGGTCAGCGCAGATCACGGCGAGAGCTGGGAAACGCGCAATCACGGGCTCCAGTCAGACTACGCCTATTACCTGTTGATCCAGCATGTCGGCGATGAGACCATTCTCAATCTCGGTACCGAACCGGTGATGTTCTATCGCAGCTGGGATCTGGGCAAGAGCTGGACCGCCTATCCGAACTGCACCAAGGTGGAAGGCACGGAACATTGGGTATTCCCGCGCTCCGAACCGCATATCAAGCATATCGCATCACATCCCGATCAGCCGGGCCGGATCTACATTTGCGTGGAGCAGGGCGACCTCCTGCGTACGGATGATGGCGGCGAAACCTGGACCTCGATCAATTCGATGGAGCGTTCCGACGACAAGTTCCGCCGCGACCAGCACAGGATCGTGTTCTATCGCGACAATCCGGACGAGATGTTCTTCTGCACCGGCATTGGCCTTTATCACACGACGGATGCCGGCGAGACCTGGGAACGTCTGACCGATCCCAGCCATGAATGCGCCTATCCGGATCCATTCTTCGTGCATCCGCGTGAAGAGCTGCTCTTCATGGTCGGGGCAGGAGAAAATCCCAATCCGAAATGGGCATCCGAAGGCACGGCACATCCGAAATACATGGTGAGCCGCGATCACGGTAAGACCTGGCAGACCGCAATGAAGGGCATGCCCGATCCGGTGCCGGGCAACCTGGAAGTTGCAGCCATGCACGATTCGGATGAAGGCGGCGTGGAACTGTATGCGGGCACCGCATGTGGCCAGCTCTATATCAGCCGCGACAATGCCCAAAGCTGGACGGCCGTGGCAGAAGATCTGCAGCCGATGTCCAAGGGGCCGCATTTCCGCTGGTTCCTCTCTCAGGAAGACCGCGAAGCCTATGAAGACAAGCTGCGCGGCATGGGCGTCTTTGCGTAATACAATGGCAGCCGAAACAGGCTGTCAGCACAAAATTGAAGGAGAGAATGATGGCTGGGAAAGCCCCCTTTCGTGCGGACCATGTGGGCAGTCTGCTAAGACCGGCGAGCCTGCTTGAAAAGCGCGCAGCTCATGAAAAGGGAGACCTTTCCGACAGCGAGCTGAAGGCCGCCGAGGATGAGGCTATTCGCCAGGTTGTCGCCAACCAGGAAGGTGTCGGCCTCAAATCGGTCACCGATGGAGAGTTCCGCCGCAACAACTGGGCGCTGGACTTCTTCGCAAGCCTTCAAGGGACAGAAAAGGTCGAGTTGCGGTTGTCAACGACCGGGCAGGGCGATCGCAGCGTCCCTGCGGCGGTGGTGACCGGCAAGGTCGGTTCGCGGGATCACCCGATGGTGGATCATGTGCGTTTCCTGGTTGAGCAGACCGGGCAGACGGCCAAGCTTACCATTCCCTGTCCCACGATGATCGTTTCCGCCGCGCGCGACTGGCGCCAGGTTGTCGATACGTCCGTTTATAGCGGCCTGGATGAGTTCTTCGCGGATATGGGCGCAGCCTATGCGGACTTTGTGCGCGCTGTCTATGATGCGGGCTGCCGCTACCTTCAGCTTGACGACGTCAACATGGCCTATCTCTGCGACAAGGATATGCGGGCCAAGTTGGCGGAGCGGGGCGATGATCCGGATGAGGTGATGACCGGCTGGATCGGGGTTCTCAATACGGCGCTGGCCGCTCGGCCGGACGATATGACAATGACAACGCATATCTGCCGCGGCAATTTCAAGTCCCAATGGTTCGCCCAGGGCGGTTATGATCCGATCGCAGAACGGCTATTCAACGAGCTCGATTATGACGGGTTCTTCCTCGAATATGACAGCGAACGCGCTGGCGGCTTTGAGCCGCTGCGTTTCCTCCCCAAGGGCAACAAGCGCGTTGTGCTGGGCTTGGTCACCACCAAGACGGGCCTCCTGGAAGACAAGGATCTGATCAGGAAACGCGTCGAGCAGGCCAGCCAGTTTGCCGATCTCGATCAGCTCTGCCTCAGCCCGCAATGCGGTTTCGCCAGCCATGAGGACGGCAATGAGCTTTCCGAGGAGCAGCAATGGGCGAAGTTGCGCGAAATCGTGGAACTCGCCGACGAAATCTGGTCGGACGCTTGAAGGGGCCTAGTGAGTGAACCTGATTGATACGCATGCCCATCTGGTAACGGGCGACACGCAGAACTATCCTCCCAACCCGCCAAGTGGCGCGCTCAATCCCGGCGATCTCGACGATCCCATGACGGTCGAGCGTTTGCTTGGCGAGATGGATCAGAACGGCGTGGACAAGGCGGTGCTGGTGCAGCGCGGTTCGATCTATGGCTTCGACAGTACGTATGTTTGCGACAGCGCGGACCGCTTTCCCGAAAGGCTGGCTGCCGTCTGCTCGATCGACGCCACAAAGCCGGATTGCGCCGACAAGGTCACCTATTGGGTGAAGGAGCGCGGCGCAGTGGGCGTGCGGATGATGGAGCTTATCAAGGGGATGGATATCTCCTGGCTCGATTCGCCGCTTGCACGCGAGGCCTGGGCGGCTGCCGCCGAAATCGGTGCGCCGGTCTGCGTGCATTTCTTTCCATGGAACCGCGCCGAAGGGCTGACCTGCCTCAAATCTATTCTGCAGGACATTCCAGGCTTGCAAGTGGTGATCGACCATTTCGGCGCCATCAAGAGCGATGCCGGTCCGCCGGATCACGGTGTGGACGAACTGCTGGAAGGCGTCGCCGCCTTTGAAGGCGTGAATGTGAAATTCACGACCATTCCACTTGGACGGCTGGAGAAGGCGGGCGTCGATGCCCGGCCCGTCGTGGCGCGTGTGAAAGATCTCTTCGGCCCAGGCCGAATGATGTGGGGATCGGATATCTCCCAGTCTCCCGGCACTTATTCGCAAATGGTCGATCTCGGGCGGCGCTCGGTCGAGGGCATGAGCCAGGCCGACATGGATCTGATCCTGGGCGGTACTGCGAAGCGCGTTTACGGCAAGGGTTGGAACTGATCCGGCGTATCGCCACCGAAGAGGCTTTCGTCATTCCCGAAGTGATCGGGCCCATGCTGGAGCGCTTCGCCAGCTAGGCTACGATCGGGAACTGCTCTTTTGGAGCTGGCACCGAGCTAGGCGGAAAGAGCGCCGCAACAAAAAAGCGCCGGGAGTTGATCCCGGCGCTTTTGCTTTTGGCGATCGGGCAGATCAGCTTGCGTCAGAGGCTTTCGGAATTTGCCGCTTCATGAAGGCGACCCCGACCAGGGAGACCGCAAGGGCACCGGCAACCAGCAGGAAATAGCTGGACGCGCCACCGATCGAGAGCGCCCAGACGCCTGCATAGGAACTGGCGATTGCGCCGATCCGTCCGGCGGCGGCCGCTGCGCCAACGCCGGTGCCGCGGGCACTGTCGGGATAGATAAAGGCGGAAAAGGTGTAGAGCCCGTTGAGCAGGCCCGATGCGCAAACGCCGATCAGGAACAGGAAGAACAGGATCGTCTCCAGGCTCTGCGTGTCGTTGTTGATCAGCCAGCCGAGCATGAGCGAGGCCACCACGCCGCCGCCCGACAGAATCAGAACGACCGCGCGCGATCCAAACTGGTTGATCAGCCAGCCGCTGCCGATCCCGCCGATAACGCCGCCCGTAGCGAGCGAAGTCATGCCCAGACCGGTCAGCGAAAGCGCGAAGCCCAGGCTGGCCAGCATGGCCGGTACCCAGCTGAACATGGCGTAGTTCGCCAGCAGGCAGAAGAAGAAGGCCAGCCACAGGAAGATGGTGCTGGAAGCGACATCGGGCTGAAACAGCTCCGAAATCGGTGTGCGGTGCGTGGATGCGTCCTGCGGGCGGTTGGCCACGATCGTCTTGCCGGAAACGTTGAAACCGCATTTGGCCGCCACCGCCTGGAGCTTTTCCTGGCTCGCGCCCGAATTTGCGAGATAGATCGGCGATTCAGGCAGCATGACCAGCAGCAGCAGGGATACAGCTATGGCGATCGCCCCCAAGGCGATGAACAGCCCTTCCCAGCCATACGGCTCGATGATCGCATTGCCGATAAGGCCGGAGACCATGGCACCGACCGCAATGAAGGTCATGCCGATCGCCAGTGCAAAGGGGCGCTTTCGCCGCGGTGTGAACTCCGCGATCATGGCGGCGCCATTGGGAATCATCGCACCGATACCGATGCCGTCGAGGAAGCGGAGCACCATCAGGTCGCCTGTGCCGCTGACCCAGGCCTGCGCCATCGTCATTATACCGAAGAAACCGGTGCTGACGATCATCATGGTCCGGCGGCCGAACTTGTCGCCCAGCATGCCGCCGATCACGGCCCCGATCGTAAGGCCGACAAGGCCGATCGCCGCGACATTGGCAAAGGCTTCGCGGGGAAGGCCCCAATCCTGCATCAGCGCCGGGATGGCCAGGCCAATGGACTGGTTGGCGATACCGTCGGTGAGATAGGCCAACGCCATCACCGCCAGGATCAGCTTCTGGAAGCCGCTCCATTCACCCTGATCGAGAAGATCGTTGATATTGACGCTCTTGGCATCGGCGACATCGCTTGCTCTGCTCTCCATATTGTCTAAGTATATTGTCTAACGATGTAGTCAATCATGAGGGGGAAAGATGAGCCGCAAAGCGGACAAAAAAAGTTGGCTCATAACCGGTTGCAGCACCGGTTTTGGCAGGGTCCTGGCCGAAAAGGCGCTCGCTCGCGGTGATCGCGTGGCGGTGACCGCAAGGCGAGTGGATGCCATTTCCGATTTGTGTGCACAATATCCGGATACGGCGATCTGCCTTGAACTGGATGTCACCAACGCCGATTCGGTGAAGACCGCGCTGGAACGCGCCTTCGATGCGTTCGGCAGGATCGATGTGCTGGTCAACAATGCCGGCTTCGGTATTCAGGGCGCGGTTGAGGAGGTTTCCGAAGAGCAGATCGAGCAGCTATTTGCCGTCAACTTGTTCGGCGTGCTCACGGTCACCCGGGCAGCCTTGCCGAAATTGCGGGACCAGGGCGGCGGCCACATCGTCAACATCACTTCGGTGGGCGGCAGGACTGCCGCACCGCTGATTTCGCTCTATTCGTCCGCCAAGTTTGCGGTGGAGGGGCTGAGCATGGGGTTGGCGATGGAGCTGGCGCCTTTCGGCATCAAGGTCACTGCGGTCGAGCCAGGCGCCTTCGCGACCAACTTCGCCAAACGTGTCGAGCAGCCAGCAAACCGCCTGCCTGCCTATGACGAGGCGCATGATCAGATCAATGCCATGCTGGCGGATCATGTCTTCGCCGATCCGGCAGGTTGCGCAGAGCTCATTCTCAAGGTGGTCGACGCCGAGGAGCCCCCGAAACAGATCATCGCCGGCGGATTCGCCTGGCAGGTCGTGGAACAGACCATGCAGGCGCAAAGCGAAGAAATGCAGAAATGGCGTGCCGTCAGCGAGGCGGCAGACCAGCAATAGCCGGCATCGCCGGTTTTGGAGAGAGATTGGAATGACGGACAAGACGTGGTTTATCACTGGCTGTGCAACTGGCTTCGGCCGTGCTTTGGCTGAAACGGCGCTGGCCCGCGGTGACAGAGTGGCCGTGACCGATCGCGACGGTGCAGCGGTCGCCGATCTAGCCGAAAAATACCCCGATACCGCTTTGGCGCTGGGGGTAGATGTAACGAAGCACGATCAGATCGTTTCGGGGATCGAGGCAGCCTTCGATCACTTCGGCAGGGTTGACGTGCTGGTCAATAATGCAGGGTTTGCCGTGCAGGCCGCAGTCGAAGAGGCGGACATGGCACGCGTGCGGGCTATGCTGGATGTGAACTTCTTCGGCACGATCGACGTGATCCGCACTGCATTACCGCGTCTGAGGGCACAGGGCAGCGGCCATATCATGAATTTCGCATCGGTCGGAGGGCGTGTTTCAGGCCCGCTGATGGCGCTTTACTGCGCTTCGAAATTTGCCGTTGAAGGTTTGTCCGACGGATTGGCCGCGGAAGTGGGGGCCTTCGGGATCAAGGTGACCACGATCGAGCCCGGCGCTTTTGCCACGCGTTTCGGCACTTCTGCCATCATGCCCGAAAGCCCAATGGAAGAATATGAACCGCTGCGCCAATCCATGCAGGAACTGATCGGCAATCTGCCCATGGGCAAGCCGGAAGACCTCGCCGTAGCTATGCTGGATCTGGCAGACGCGCAGGATCCGCCGCTGAAATTTGCCGGCGGGATCGATGCCTGGAATATGATCAGCGACAATCTGGATTCCCAGCGCAAGGAACTGGAAGACTGGAAAGCGGTCAGCACCAAGGCCAATAGCGTGGCAGCCGAAAAGGTCTAATTCACGCCTTGTGAGGGCGCCTCAGCACGATCAGCCATATCGAAAGGGCCACGCCGGCAAGCGAGCAGGCAATCACAATGCTGAGCCCGCGTGCCGGCATTGCGGCGTCATACAGCAGGCTGGCCACCCAGGATGCTGCAGCGCCGCCGGCGAAGGTCGCCGCGCCGATCAGTGCGGCTGCGGAACCGGCACGCAGCGAATCCTGTGCCAGCCCGCCGGCCATCGTATTGGCCTGTACTGGTGCAATGCTGCCAACCATGAAAAACACGATGACAAGAAAAACCCACATCCCGCCAATCTGGGTTAGCGCAGAAAGCAACAGCAATGCGGCAAGGATCGAGGCGCTGCGCGCCGACATGGCCAGCATCTGATCGGTGTTGCGAGTCTTCAGCATATTGCGGTTGATCTGCGCAGCACCGACTAAAGCGATCGAGTTGATGCCGAATACCAGGCTGAATACAAATGGCGACAGTCCATATCCGTCGACGAGGACGACCGATGAATTGGCAACGTAGCTGAAGAAACCGGCGCTGTTGAACATTGCGGCCAGCAGATAGCCCTGCAACGCGCGATTGCGCAGCAAAGCGCCGTACGCCGCGAAAGGATGTTCTTCACGCGCGTTGGCAGCCGTCTCTGCAGAACGGGATTCGATAAGGCCGACAATGCCGCCTGCAAATAATATGACAGCGAAACCTGCCATAACCCAGAATGTCAGGCGCCAGTCGCCGATCTGGATGAGCATTGCCCCCAGCAATGGTGCAAGCACAGGGGCTAGCCCGCCGATCAGGGCCAGCAACGAAAAGAACCTGGCGCCTTCGGTTGCATCGAGCAGATCGCGCACCACCGCACGGCCGGATACCATCGCGGCACAGGCGCCGAGCGCCTGCAACAGCCTCGCGGCAAGCAGGACCGCAAAGCTGTCCGTAATCGCCGCCACCGTGGCAGAAATCGCGAAGAGCGCCAGGCCGGAAAGAATCAGGGGCCTGCGTCCGAAACGGTCCGAAAGCGGGCCGGCGATCAGCTGTCCGCCTGCAATGCCGAACAGGAACATGGAAATGCTTTGTCCCGCGCGTTCCACCGACACGCCCAAATCGCCTGCCAGCGGTGTGAGGGCGGGCAGATACATGTCGATCGCCAGCGGCGCCAAAGCGGTGAAGCCCGCCAGAAGCGCGATCTGGCCACGCGATATACTCATGAAATCTCCCCAACCGTTTCGGCATCGGTATCTTCTTTTGCCTAACAATTCCAGCCGTGATAGGCAGAAGCGTCAAATTTGGTGATTGGACGTAAAGTCTTTGGCCGGAGGGGAACGAAACTGTGACAGGAATGTGCAAGGCGGCCGTCAAGGTCGACATCGAAAAGACAGAAATTCGTGAATTCGAATTGCCGCGGATCGGCGACAATGACGGTATCCTGAAAGTCGAATCGTCAGGTGTGGGTGGCAGCGACCCGGAAATGTATCGCCGGGAGAATACTGCGCCTTGCATCATGGGGCATGAAAATGTCGGTACTGTGCATGCATTGGGCGATGCCGCTGCAAAACGCTGGGGCCTCAAAATCGGCGACCGGATTGCATTGCATGAATATCTGCCCTGTTGGCATTGCGAATGGTGCCGCCAGGGCGATTTCAGACTGTGCATGGAAGCCGATTTCTTCAATGTGAAGGATCGTTTCAACACAGTGCGCTACGGCACATGCAATGCAGACATACCGCCGCATCTGTGGGGCGGCTTCGCGGAATATATGTATCTTGCGCCCAATGCGGTGATCCACAAGATCCCGGCGGAGATGGATGCGCGCCATGCCACCATGGCTGTCCCTCTGGGCAATGGAGTTCAATGGGCTGTGCTGGATGGCGGGGCCAGCATCGGCAAAACGGTGCTGGTCTTCGGCCCTGGACAGCAGGGATTGGGCTGCGCGCTTGCCGCCAAGGCAGCCGGGGCATTGAAGGTGATCATCGTGGGCATGACACGCGACCGCACCAGGCTCGATCTTTCGCTGGAACTCGGTGCGGATATCGCCGTGGATGCCGAGCAGGAGGATCTGGAGAAGATCGTGATGGCCGCCACTGGCGGACGCGGGGTGGACGTGGTCGTGGACACTACCGGCGATCCGGATGGTTCAATCGCGGCCCAGGCCATTGCCCTTTCGGCAAAGGGGGCGTGGCTCAGCCTTAACGGCCTTGGTGCGCATGTTCCGGTCAATGAAATCAAAAAACGCTATCTCACTGTGCGCGCGCCGCGCGGTCACAGTTACAAGGCGGTGCAGACCGCGCTTGATATCGTCGCTTCCGGAAGGTGGCCGATCGACAAACTTTGCAGCCACGATTTCGGCCTAGATCAGGTACATGAAGCGATCCTGGCAACTGCAGGCCGGGAAATCGAAGGGGCTATCCATGTAACGGTCAGCGCCGGCAAGTGAGCATGTTCCAATCGTGCCGTGAAGATTCCGGCCGGGTTGGAAATCCGTGGATTATGGCCCTTCAGACATCCCGCTTTGCGGGAAAAGGTATGGTTCCAGCGACGGAAATGTAACAAGATAGCTATGTGATATTGCGGATGGGGAGAGAAATTTGAACGGCAGGTTGGAAAGCGACAATTCATTGCCCAACGCTGTGGCGGATGAACTCAGGTCACTGATCATAAGGGGGGCCCTGCTGCCAGGCGAGCATCTCGGTCAGACGCAACTTGCCGAACGCTTCGGCCGCAGCAAGGTGCCGATCCGAGAAGCCTTGAAGCTGCTTTCTTCAGAAGGGTTTCTTCGGCACGATCGCAATCGCGGCTATTTCGTCGAAGTGTTGAACCTGCAGGAAGCCCGCCAGCTCTACAAGCTGCGCCGCTGGCTGGAAGCGCAATTGCTTGAAACGGCCCGCTGGCCGAATTCGGAGGAAATCGCGGATTTCCGCAGGCAGTTCGATACAGTGGGCACAATGGATCCGCGAAAGGACTTCAAAGCCTGGGCGGATGCGCTGGAATATCTGCGATATTCCATCTTCGACCTTTCGCCGCAGAAGGTGCTGCTACGCGAGGCGCAGCGGCTGTGGAAGCTCACCGACCGCTATCGCGCACTGATGCCGCGCTCGGAAGGGGAAAGTCCGGAACGGCAGCTCATCGACGCGTTGGAAGAAAAGAATCGTGAGCGATTGATTTCTGGATATAATCAGGCGCGCGACGAGGTCGAGGCAGCGCTGGAGGTGGGATTCTCAGATGTGAGCGATTGATGGATTTGCCTGGATCAATCCAGGCCTCGGGCCGTCATCGCTTCTTCAATCGCCTTCTGGTATTTCTGGCGCCGTTCGCGCCGGATTTCTAGCAGATGATCCATGTCTCGGCTGCGCAGCGCCTCGACCATTTCATGCTTTTTCTTTTCATTGCCCTCGTAGATCGGGAGCCTCGGGATTGCGAGCAGTGTCCGGTAGCGGTCCGCAAGTGACCAGAGCCGCATGGTTTCGGCAACGATCCGCTTCTTGGGGGAAAGGTTGTAAAGCTTCGCGTAGAATTCACGGTGCAATGGCCACCATTCCTTGCGCTTTCCCGAAATCAGCAGTTTTTCGACACGCTTCGCATGGTCTTCCAGATCCTCCAGCATTGCCTCGTCCGGCCAGTCGATCGTCTGGAACAGGGCGTCCTCAACAAGATCGCGCAGCCTTGCCAGTTGCCTCGCTTCGTCCAGTGAGACAGGCGAAACGAAGAAGCCGCGATTGGGATCGTGCTCGACGATGGCTTCGGAGGAAAGCAGCTTCAAGGCCTCGCGGATCGGCACCCGGCTGGCATGGAAGAACTCAGCGAGTTGGGTTTGGCTGAGCCGCATTCCAGGGGTGAATTGCCCGCCTGCGATCATTCCGCGGATTTGCTCGGCGATGTTGGAGGGGACATCCATCTGTTTCTTCTTTCCTTTGGCCATTTCACACTTTGCCACAAGCAATTGCCTTTGCCAGCGAGCCAAGGCGAGAACCGGAATAGCCGGATTTATCCAGACCTATCCAGCGCTCAGAACCGCATAGTACACAGGCGCAGAATGAAAAACACACTTCACTTCGGCGCAGTCCACGGGAGGAACGTTTGACCATCGATTGCCACGCCCTGGTCGCAAGCAGCGACATCGCCCGTTATCCGATTGCGGAAGGTGTTCCCGCGCTCAAGCCCGGGGAACTTGAAGATTTTCCGCAGGCCGAGACGCTGCTGGATTGTGTCGGCGACAAGCTTTCGGGCGCAGTGCTGGTGCAGCGCGGACGCTTCTATGGCAACGACAACTCCCTGATATGCGATCTGGCGGCCGAGAATCCCAGTTTGCGGGCGCTTTGCTCGGTAGAGACGCGGGAAGGGGGCTGCGGCAGGATTGCGGGCGAATTGCTGGCACGGCGCAATGTCAGCGGGCTGCGCTTCATGGAGCCGGAAAAAGGTGCCGACATTAGCTGGCTCGCTGGTGAAAACGCGCGCCACGCGTGGAACGCGTTGGCGGCAAAGGGCGCCATTGCCGACGTTCATTTCTTTCCCTGGAACCGAGCCGAAGGGCTTGAAGCACTCGCCGGCCTGCTGCGGGATTATCCCGAAGTGCCGGTCTTGATCGACAATCTGGCTTCTTGCGGGATCGAGCAGGGGGCGCCCGATTTCGGCGTGGATGCCGCTGTTTCCGAAATTGCCGAGCACGGCCACGTAGCGCTGAAATTCAGCGCGATGACGTTGGGCCGCGCAAATAAGGAGGAATTGGAAATCAACGAGTTGCTGGGCCGTTTCATCGCCTTGCTCGGCGCAGAACGGATAGTGTGGGGCACGGATATCATCGCGCCGGGAACAACGATCCTGGCAGCGAATGAGCAGGCACAGAACGCCCTGTCCGCGCTGGACGAAATGACACGCCATGCACTGTTGCACGGCAATGCCGCGCAGTTGTTCGGTTTCTAGAGCGGCTGCCTACCCGTCCTTGCGGGTCTGAAGCTGGTGGTATTTGAATTGCTTGCGAGCTTCGTCAAGCCGCATTCCGCCGCGGCACGCTTCGCGAATGGCCTCTTCAGCTGCGGAGATTTCTTCGGCCGCGTCCAACACTGCGTCCTCATGCTCCTTGGGAAGCACGACAACGCCATCGGCATCGCCGCGCAGCAGATCGCCGGGGCAGACGCGCGCACCGCCAATATTTACCGGACAATCCATCTTCTCGACCTGCACACGGTCCTTGCCCGTGCGCATCCAGTGGCCCGCGCTGAAAACCGGATAGCCCAGTTGGCGGCAGAGCTTCACGTCCCGGCTGATCCCGTCGATCAGTGTGCCGCCCAGACCCCTGCGATGCGCAATCTCGGTCAGGATGTCGCCCCAGATCGTGGCATCGTCGCGCCCGCCATTATCGATCACGACAATGTGCCCTTCGGGAACGTCGTCGATATAGTCGCCAACCGTACCCGGGGGGGTGGAGGCTGGGCCGCACAGCATTGTGAATGCGCGGCCAGTCATTTCGAAGGAGGGATCGCGGCCGGCAATGCGGTAGCACTGGCCGACGACGCCAAGGCGGTCGAGCGCGTCCGACAATGTTGCAGTATCCAGCGCGGCCGCGCGCGCGACATTCTTGTCCGAGCTCATGTCAGTCCTTCTTGAGCATATGTTCGTAGTTACCACCCAGAACTTCGCTCATGGGCGTGCCTTTTGCCATTTCCTCGATCATGGCTGCCTCGCGCGCGACGATCATTTCGCCTGTTTCCAGCACGGCTTCGACATCACCGGGCTTGATCACGATGACTGCGCTTCCGTCTGCGACAATGTAATCGCCCGCTTCGACCGTGACGCTGCCGATTTGCACTGGCTCGTTGGTGGACTTTTCGACCACGCGTGCTCGGGCGGTGTAGCAGGTCAGCTTGTTGGTGAAGATCGGGAAGTCCAGATCGCGGGCCTCGTCGATATCCCGCACAGGACCGTCCGCCACAACGGCGCGCACGGCGGCGCGGCGAGCGCCGCGCGTCAGCAGGCCGCCCCAGCAGCCGGCATCCACACCAGCGCGCTGTTCGACCACGATGATCGAATGCTCGTCAGAGGCTTCGATGGCGGTAGTTCCGAGATGTTTGGGCGGGCCCGGTGGCGGATCGCCTGTGCCCAATTTCACCGTCACAGCAACGCCTGCCACTCGGCCTTCGCCGGATTCGCGGCGCAGTCCGGTTACCTGGCCGGAGAGGCCGAGCTTGTCGAGCGCATCGGAAAGGGCGCAGGTATCAATCGCGCAAAGCCGGGCAAGAGTATCTGCAAGCGTTGTCATTTGGCAGGCGGATCCAGCTTGAACAGTTTCATGGAGTTGCCGAACATGATCTTATCCTTCTCTTCCTGACTCAGCCAGTCGAAGCCTAGGATGAAGGGTGCGATGTGGTCCAGCGTTTCGCCGGTATTCGGGTCGATTGCCGAGCCAACGCCCGGGCATTCTGCACCGAACAGGCAATTGTCTGCCCCTACCGTCTTGATCAACAGGCGCAGTGCTTCCTCGGAATAGAGCACTGTATCGTAGTAGATATTGCGCATTTCCTTGTAGAAATCGCCCTTGCGGCGCAACGCGGAGGCATGGAAGCGGCCGGCGTGATAGGGGATTGCGCCCCCGCCGTGGCTGCAGACGATTTTCAGTTCAGGGAAATCCTTGAACACGTCGGAGTGGATCAGGCCATATACAGCCGTCGTCTCGTCGAGCAGGAAATTCAGGGTATAGGGCGATAGCTGCGAGCGCGAACCGGCCGAATGGATATGCGCGGGCACATCCAGTTCGCAGAGTTTTTCATAGAGCGGGTACCAGTAGCGATCGCCCATGGGCGGGGATTCAGTTCCCGAGTTCTCATAGGGATCGGGGTTCAGCAGGCAGCCCTTGAAACCCAACGAATTCACGCAACGCTCGAGCTCAGGCAGGACATGCTCGACGGGCTCGCCGGCCACTTGCGGGAGGCCGGCAATCGGGGCGAAGCGCTCTGGCATCAACTGGCACTGCCGCGCTATGATGTCGTTTGTCGCCTCGGTGAACCAGTCGACCAAGTAGCCGGGCTTTTCCGAATGCATCATCTGGAAAGGCCGCGGGCTCAGCAATTGATAATCGGTTCCCGCCTTGTCGAGCATGTCGAGATGGCCGCAGGGTGCCATCTCTTTCTTGTTCGTGTGGGCGAGAATTTCCTCGTCCGAGAGTTCGGGAAAGCGCTTCCCGTGTTCTCCGCGGTGTGACAGCAAAAGCGACTTGTAGACCCATAGTTCGGCGGGTGCGCTTACATGGCCGTGACAGTCGATAATCATCTGAAGAAACTCTCCCAGGAAGGCTGGTTGATTGCCAGCGTGGAATACACTTTCGTATAACTATCTGCCAAATCGGGTCAAGCGCAGCAACATTGCGCCCGAAATTAAAGGAATCCGGCCCGGACAGGCCGAGCCGGAATCGCCTTACCACATACCGTTATCGTTGGCCGAGGTTTCCGGAATTGGCTGCTTCACATCCCAATGCTCGCTCATTTTCCCGTCCGTGAAGCGGAAGATGTCGACATGGGATTCCTTTGTCGGCTCACCAACCAATTCGTAGAGATAGTGGACCAGCACCAGATCGCCTTCCGCCACGATCCTTTGTTCGCCCAATATCGGTTGCGGTGCATCCTTGCCGCCCCATTCCCTCTCCAGATAATCGATTGCGCCCTGTTTGCCGTCTGCAATGATCGGGCTGTGCTGCTTGTAATCCGGGTGGAACCAAGTTTCGATTGCCGAAATGATATCGCCCTTGCCGACTTCGTCGACATAAGCCTGGTAATAGGCAAGCGAGTCTTCGCGGCTGGCATTTGGGTCGGGCGCACCGCAAGTTGGGTTCAGGATTGAATCTTCATGGGCGACGGCCGATGCGTAATCGTTGGCATCACCGCAGGCCATTCCATTGTCATGCGGAATTCCATCGGGAATTTCCTGAATGACATCCCAATGTTCGGCGATTTTGCCATCTTCCACTCGCCAGATGTCGACGACGATCCTGCCATTATCTTCCGGTGACCGGTAGACGTGGTGCAGCACCGCGAACAGGTCTCCGTCAACCAGCAGCATGTCGGTGACGTGCGCCCATTTCGAAGCATCCCCATCCGCCTGGCTTTCTGCCATCTGCTCGAAATATGCGCGGTGACCTTCAAGCCCGTCCGCAATTTTCGGATTGTGCTGGATGAAATCGGAATGCGCGTATGTTTCGTAGGCATCGCGGAATTCGTTATCGATGAAGGCGCGGGTCAGGAACTTGTGTGCCACCTCTCGCGTCGCTTCCGTTTGCGCGGAATGGTCCATCTGTTCCGTTCCCACTTCTTCGGCCGCCTCGCCGCCACTGCATGCTGCCAATGCCAGCAGCGCCGGGGCGAGGGCGCCCCCCCAGAATGAAATTCGCATTTTTCTCTCCCTTTTGGGTGTTTTATCCGAGTTTGTGACCGGCAAGTCGTTCAAGCTGCTTAACGATGGCAGAGTGATCTAGGTCGCCTTCGCCATTGCCTTTCGCGGAATTGAGCAATTGCTGGCAGAAGGATGTTTGCGGCAGCGCGAGCCCAAGTGCGTCGCCGCCTGAAAGCGCCAGGTTAAGATCCTTATGGTGCAAATTGATGCGGAAGCCGGGATCGAATGTGCGTTTGAGCATGCGTTCACCATGCACTTCAAGCACCTTGGAACCGGCGAAGCCGCCCATCAGTGCTTCGCGGACCTTGGCCGGATCGGCGCCGGCTTTTGATGCGAACAGCAGAGCTTCGCCCACAGCGGCAATATTCAGTGCGACGATAATCTGGTTGGCGACCTTGGTCGTCTGGCCCGCACCGGCCGGTCCGACATGGGTGATGTTCTGGCCCATGATTTCGAAGAGCGGCTTGGCCTGGGCAAAGGCAGCGTCGCTGCCGCCGACCATGATGGTCAATGTCCCAGCCTTCGCGCCCACTTCACCGCCCGAAACAGGCGCGTCGAGATAGTCCGAGCCTTGTGCCTGGATCTTGGCAGCGAATTCCTTCGTCGGGATTGGTGCAATCGAACTCATGTCGATCACAAGCTTGCCGGAACCCAGCCCCTCGGCGACGCCGCCTTCGTCAAACAGAACGGCTTCGACTTCGGGAGTATTTGGCACCATCAGGATCACGGTATCGGCTTTGCCGGCAATCTCGGCATAGGTGTCGCAACCGGTTGCGCCAGCGGCGGTCAAATCGGAGGCTCCGCCGCTCTTGTTGGATACGAACAACTCATGTCCCGCATCCAGAAGATGGCTGGCCATCGGCTTCCCCATAATCCCAAGGCCGATAAATCCGATCTTACCCATTCGTTCAATCTCCGCGTCAAAATGCCTACACTTTAGTTAGACATACTGTAAGGTGGTGCGAGGTTACAAGATTGGTGGTCAAAAATTGCGGCAATTGTGTAATTGCCAATCTTGTTAAACATCGCCAAAGGACTTCCAGCCTATGACCAAGGAAGTAGCAAAATCTGGACGCGGCGTACCGGCCAAGATCGCGGATGAACTGCGCTCTCTCATCGCGCGTGGCACCTTGGCGCCACGCATGCGGTTGGGCCAGACCGAACTTGCCGAGCAGTTCAACGCAAGCCGCGTGCCTGTTCGCGAAGCACTCAAGCTTTTGAGTTCCGAAGGGATTGTGGACCATGATCCCAATCGCGGTTTCTTCGTCACGCAGCTCTCGCGAGATGAAGCGGAACAACTATTCGCGCTGCGCCATCTTATCGAAGACGAGCTGATGCGGACAATCGAATGGCCCGATGAAGAACAGCTCGAGGAGCTGGAGGCCAGTGCGGAACGCCTGGAAGCTCTGCTTGACAGCGGCGACCGTTCCAGTTGGTGGGATGAGCACCGAGGCTTCCACAAGGCGATTTTCGACCTTTCCCCGAAAAAGACGATCATGCGCGAAGCCATGCGGCTGTGGGCGTTGACCGATCGCTTCCGTGCGTTGCTGCCTTTGCCTCGCCGCCCCAGTGAAGAGCGGAACGTGGTCAACAAGCATTCCCTGATTTCAGCGCTGCGCGCGCGCGATCGCAAGAAGCTGATTGCCGCCCGGCGCAGCCGCCGCGAAGCATTCGAACGACTCCTTTTGGATACGCTCGAAGCTCGCGGGCTTTAACGCTGAATGGGCGTTCGGTGGCCTTAAGCGGCCACCGTCTCTTTCCAAAGGTGCTCGCTGGCGAGCCGGGATCCTTCGACCAGCGAAGAGATCTTCGCCCAACCGATTTCGTGTGACAGGCGGCCGCCACCCATCCCGCAGTCCGTTCCGGAGATTACATTCTCGCGGCCCACGCAATTTGCGAAATTGATCAGACGGTCGGCGACGACTTCCGGATGTTCGATCGTATTGGTGCGGTGGCTTACCACGCCGGGGATAAGGATCTTGCCTTCGGGAAGTTTCACGTCCTTCCAGATCTTCCATTCATGTTCGTGGCGCACATTGCCGGCTTCGAAGCTGTAGCCCTGGGCTTTCACTTCCAGCATTAGATCGACGACGTCGCGGAACGGAATATCGTCGATATGTGGACCGTTCCAGCTGCCCCAGCACAGGTGATAGCGGACCTTCTCCTCGGGAATGTTGCGCAATGCGTGGTTGGTCGCCTCGACGCGCATCTTCGCTTTCTTGCGATATTCTTCCAGCGTGATGTCGGGCACCAGCGTGGCCCATTTGTCGGGCAGGTCTGGGCCGTCAAGCTGGATGATGAAGCCGGCGTCGACGATCGCCTCATATTCCGGGCGCAGAACCTCTGCCAAAGCGAACAGGAAATCTTCTTCGTTGTTGTAGTGCTCGTCCCAAATGAAGTGATGCAGCCAGCCTGGGCTCATCATCGGCATGAAAGCGTCTCGGTCGCCCAGGTTCTTCTCGTTCAGAACCTTGCGGAAGCGATCGATCTCCGCCTGAACGATATCCGTGTCCTTCGGCTTCAGCGCCTCGACTGCGACCATGCGCATCTGATTGTTGGTAGGGGCGCCTTCCTTGAAGCGCTGCCTGTCCGCCGCTTCATAAAATTCCGGGAAGGTGCGGCGTTCGCGGCTATCGAATACGGCGGCGCCGACTTCACCGGGCTTGCATTCGCGGTAAATGATGCCGTCGATACGTTTGCCGTATTTCGCAAAGGTGTTGAAGCGCCCCGCTTCACCATCGGAAATCACGTCCACGCCGACATTGACCTGACGCTCCACCATCTCGCGAATCGAGTCTTCCAGCATGGGCAGATAAACATCGTCCGCTATGTCTTCGCCGCGCGACTTGCGCTGTTCCAACTCACGGAATTCCTTGTTCTGCGGCGAAAGACGGCCAGCATGCGACACGAGGATTTTCTCGTCACTACGTTTCATGAATCACTCCAAACGAAAACCATATCGAAAATTGTTAGTCATTTTCGTATTCATCGTGGAACGACAGGTCAAACGCTATTTGGCGCGGCGCTACTGCAGGGCAGGGGCTTCAAGCTGCAATTTGTCGGTCCCCCAATGCCTTGTTGCCCAGAATGAGATCCGCTGCCTTCTCTCCGATCATGATCACCGGGGCATTGGTGTTGCCGCCGATGACGCGCGGCATAATGGAAGCGTCTGCCACCCGCAGTCCTTCCACGCCGCATACGCGCAATTGCGGATCGACCACTGCGTCGGGACCATTGCCCATTGCGCAAGTGCCGGAAGCATGGTGGGCCAGGACGCAGGTCTTGCGGTGAAATGCGTCGATTTCCTCGTCCGTTTGCACATCTTTGCCCGGCATCAGCTCTTGGCCGCGCAGCGATGCGAGTGGTTCGGTCGCATAGAATTCGCGCATCTTCCGAACGGCGTCGCGCATGGTTTCGAGGTCCCGCGAGTCCTTGAACATATTGATATGGATACGTGGAGCTTCGGCTGGATCGGCGCTGCGCAAATGCATCGATCCGCGGCTCTTCGGCCGCAGCAGCACCGCGAAAGTCGACATTGCGTGTCCGGCGCCCTTGCGGATGAAGGGGAACCATACGCGTGCATCAAGCCGGGTAGGATAGATGTTGGCCTTGATATCCGGGCGGTCGAGGCCATCCTTCGTGCGGATAAAGGCAAAACTCGTCACGGGCAGTTGGGCCGATGTCGAATTGATCCCCAGCGCGAATTTCGTAATCGTTGTCGCCAGGCGGTCGAAGCGCAGATTGCTCTCGAAGCCGATCGGCTGTTTCAGCTCATAGCCTATCCCGGTCAGCGGGTGTTCTTGCAGGTTGCGTCCGACACCGGGCAGATCCGCCACCATGTCGATGCCCAGACTGCGCAATTCGTCCGCCGGGCCAATCCCGGACAACATCAGAATCTTGGCCGAATTATATGTCCCGGCTGACAGGATCACTTCGCGTTTCGCTCGGACAACCTTCCGATCCCTGCCGTTCGCGATTTCCACGCCCACGGCGCGGCCGTTTTCCACGATGACGCGGGAGACCAGGCCGCCGGTGATGACTTTCAGATTCTTGCGGTCCATGACCGGGCGAAGATATTGAGACGCCGTGCTGGCGCGCCGGCCGTTCTCCACCGTCACTTCGGGCGGTGCGAATCCTTCCCCGGTATCGGCGCCATGCTGATCGTCGATAACCTTATAGCCCAGCTTGCGGGCAGTTTCGTTGGTCGCGTCAGTCAGCGGGCCGCTTGTGTCGATCGGGGAAACGGTAAGCGGCCCATTTGCGCCATGAAACTCGCTCTCGCCGCGCCAGCTGTTCTCGGACCGACGGAAATAGGGCAGCACTTCGTCCCAACTCCAGCCGTCCGCGCCCAACTCTGCCCATTCATCGTAATCGCCCGGATGCCCCCGCGAATAGACCATGCCATTGATGGAAGATGTGCCGCCCAGGCATTTGCCGCGCGGAAGCCAGAGCTTGCGCCCGCCCAATTCTTCTTCAGGTTCGCTCCAGTACCCCCAGTTGAGGCGCTTCACGAATTGCAGCTGCATGAAAGTGAAGGGCAGCTTCATGAAGGGATGCCGATCTTGTCCGCCGGCCTCGATCAAAATCACGTTATTGTCAGGATCGGCGGATAGCCGATTCGCCAGGACGCAGCCCGCAGAGCCTGCGCCCACAATTACGAAGTCGGCATTTTCGAAATCTGGCATCGTATCCTCCCCTAATCGTAATACGCGATTGTAATACAATTTCAAATGCGGCAAGTGAGGAAATGAAGGGAGCAGAACACTGAAGGCTACACAATTCTATATCGATGGCGCGTGGGTGGACCCACACGGAACCGAAACGGTCGAAGTGTGCAGCCCCGCTACAGGTAAACGCGTAGGCACTGCCGCGATGGGCGACGCTGTGGATGCGGACCGCGCCGTGGCGGCCGCAGCGCGCGCATTTAAGAGCTGGTCGCTCAGCAGCGTCGAAGAACGCATGGCATTGCTGCAGCGAATGCGCGACGCCTTTGAGCGCAAGGCACCTGAGATTGCGGCCCATCTCGTGCGGGAGACGGGGCTTACAACCATGATGGCCAATGGCCAGAGCCACATGGCGTTCACACATTTCGATGGCGTCATGGATTTCCTGCCGACTTACGAGTTCTCCAGCAAATCGGATGAAAGAGTCGAACTGGTGAAAGTGCCGGTGGGCGTCGTTGTCGCGATCACAAGCTGGAACGCGCCGGTCAGTCAGATGCTGTGCAAGGCCGTGCCGGCAATCGCTGCAGGTTGCACGGTGGTGGTCAAGCCGAGCGAGCAGGCGCCGCTGTGCGGTATCATGCTGGCGGAAGCTATGTCTGAAGCAGGCATTCCCGATGGCGTGTTCAACCTGCTCAACGGCGGGGGAGCGGATTGCGGTCATCGGCTGGCTGAGCATCCGGACGTGGCGATGGTTTCCATGACCGGCTCGGTTCCAGGCGGCGGTGCCGTTGCGCAGGCTGCCGCGCCTACCATCAAGCGGGTGCATCAGGAACTGGGCGGGAAATCGCCCAATATCCTGCTGCCTGATGCCGATTTTCCCGACGCCGTTGCCAAGGGCGTATTGGTTGGCATGATGAATGCTGGGCAGACCTGCGCAGCGCCGACACGCATGATCGTGCCCGAAGATCGCTTTGAAGAAGTTGCCGAATTGGCGGTGGAAGCGGCCAACAATATCGTTGTCGGCCCGCCGGATCAGGAAGGCGTCACTTTCGGTCCGCTCTCCAACGAAGCGCAATTCAAGCGCGTGAATTCGATCATCGAGCAGGCTGTTGCGGATGGCCAGCCGATGCTTGTGGGCGGCCTTGGCCGGCCCGAAGGCCTCGAGACAGGTTATTACGTCAAACCGACGATTTTCGGACCGGTCGATGTGGATTCCTACATCGCGCAGGAAGAGATCTTCGGACCTGTCCTGTGCATAATGACCTATAAGGACGAAGCAGATGCGATCCGCATCGCCAATGCCACTCGCTTTGGCCTGTCTGCCTATATCGAAAGCGCGGACCTGCAAGCGGCGCGGCGTGTCGCCGGGGCAATCGATTCGGGATATGTGAATATCAACTACCCGCCATGGAGCCCGGCCGCTCCATTCGGCGGCTTCAAGCAATCGGGCAATGGCAAGCAATATGGTGTCTGGGGATTCGAGGAATTCCTCGAAACCAAGGCAATCGTGGTCTGAGCGAGAGGTAATTATGGCAAGCGGAAAGAACGCAGCAGTCGTCACGGGGTCTGCAGGCGGGCTGGGGGCAGCCTTTGCCGAGCAGCTAGCGGAGGATGGCTATTCAGTCGCCGTGGTCGACATCAAGGATGGCACGGACACCGTCGAGCGCATTCGTGCCGCAGGCGGTACTGCAGAGAGCTTCACCTGCGACATGACAAGCCCCGAAGCCGTCGAGCAACTGGGCAATGATGTGGCGGCAAAACTGGGAGCGGTTGACGTCCTGGTGAATAACGCTGGACGGTATGACAATTGCGCCTTTGCCGACATGACTTACGAAATCTGGCGTACGGCCATGGCGCTTAATCTCGATGGCATGTTCCTGGCCTGCAAGGCATTCGCACCAGGCATGCGCGAGCGCGGTTGGGGACGGATCATCAATATCGCATCCAACTCCACCTTCCTGGCCCCGCCGGGAATGGCCCAGTACATTGCGTCGAAATCAGGTTCGATCGGATTGACGCGCGCGTTGGCAAGCGAATTTGGCCCAGACGGCGTGACTGTAAATGCGGTCGCTCCCGGACCGGTCAAGACGGACCAGCTCCGTCATGCCTATGCACGCGATTTTGCTGGCGGCGATGCCTCGGGTTTTGAGGACTTTATGACCGCCATGGCACAGAATCAGTCGATCAAACGTTATGCGACGCCGGAGGATGTGACCGGGCTGGTGTCATTTCTCGCCAGCGAGACTTCTACCATGGTCACCGGCCAGACCATCGTGTGTGACGGGGGCTGGGCCAGGGTCTGATTGACCCCGCGGCCTCGCCAAAATCCTAGTCGGACGTCTTAAAACGGCAGGGCAGCACGCCCTGCCGTTTTTCGCTTAATGCGTCTGGTGCGAGCGGGGCCCTTCATAATCGTCTTCGCCCTTGCGGCGTGCGATGATGTCATTGACCACGAAGGCCTTGATCGCGGCGATCTCGCGATCGCTGAGCTGCGCAGAAAAATTACCCATCCCGCCATAGGCCAATGCGCCGTTGGCAACGATGGCGTCAAAGGCGTTGATCGTTGCAGGCTGCATGTTCCACAGGTCAGGATAGACGCTCACTGCTCCGCCCATCACGTGGCATCGGCTGCAATGTTCCAGATACAGTTCCCGGCCATGTTCGAAGGTGGAATTTGAAACCCGGATGGGGGAGGGCATAGGCGATTGTTCAGCCGCGGTGCGTTTGGGCGGCAGAGGAATTTCCTTACCGTCCAGCTTGAGCACGATCAGGCGCTGATAGTTCTCATATTGCGAACCGACCACATCGGGCGCGAAGAAGCCGCCCTGGGGGCCGCCTGCGCCCGCCAGTATCGCAAGGTATTGTTCGCCATCCAGTTCATAGGTCATGGGCGCAGCCATCATCACGGTGCCAATGAAGATATGCGCAACCTGTTCGCCCGAAGCGGCGTCATAAGCGTCCAGATAGCCCGCAGCCGTGCCTTGGAAGACAAGATCGCCAGCCACCATTGTCCCGCCATTGATGAAAGTCAGCGGTTCCGACATCCAGCGCGCTTCGCCTGTCTTCGGATCCCAGGCCTTCAGACGGCCTTCGAACGAACTCTGTTCGCGCCCGGCGAGAGCTTCTTCGGAGAATGGCGGGAAGGTCCCTTCGGCAAGCTGATTGTTATAGCCTGGTTTGAAGACGGCATCGCCCTCTGCCTTGGTCTGCATTCCGGTTTCGTAAACCGGGATATAGACCAGACCTGTGCGCGGGCTGAAAGCCATAGGCTGCCATCCGTGGCCACCGGCGCCACTGGGCCAGATAAGCACCGGATCGTCCTTGTAAATGACGTCCGGGTTCATGATCGGACGCCCGGTTTC
Source organism: Alphaproteobacteria bacterium (assembly GCA_030426245.1). Lineage (GTDB taxonomy): Bacteria > Pseudomonadota > Alphaproteobacteria > Sphingomonadales > Sphingomonadaceae > Andeanibacterium. The sequence goes on from JAUHYZ010000002.1 coordinate 28,726, forward strand.
CATGTCCACGCCCTTGTTCCAGTTGATCCGGGTATATGGATCGGCCCGCAGCAATTCGCCGGTTTCCCGGTCAAGAACATAGAACATTCCGTTCTTCGGAGCCTGCATCAAAACCTTGCGGTTTTCTCCGTCGATTTCCATGTCGGCCAGCACCATCGGAGCAGTGGCCGTGAAATCCCAGCTGTCGCCTGGCGTCTGCTGATAATACCACTTCATCCGGCCGGTCTTGGCATTGACGGCCACAATCGAGGTGAGAAATAGCTGGTCGGTGATCTTGCCGCTGGCACTGCGCTTCCATGCCGGGTGCGGCCCACCGTTGCCGAATCCCAGATATGCAGTGTCCGTTTCCGGATCGTAGGCGAGCCCGTTCCAAGCGGTTCCGCCGAGGCCCAGATGCCAGTAGCTGTCTTCGGGCCAGGTTTCGCGAGCAAGCGTGACTTCCGGTGTCTCGTCGGGTCCGTCCTTAGGATCGCCGGGGACTGCCCAGAAGCGCCATTCCTGTTCGCCCGTCTCGATGTCATAGGCGGTGACATAGCCGCGTGCGCCCATTTCGGCGCCGGCATTGCCGATCATGACAACGTCACCGGCGATCTGCGGAGCGCCCGTGCTCGAATAGTTCCAATGCCGGTCGTAAAAGGTGTCTACTTTCCAGACCTGTTCGCCCGTATTCATGTCCAGCGCATAGAGATATCCATCGAGCGCGCCGACGAATACTTTGCCGTCGGCGATCGCGATGCCGCGATTGACGACGCCGCAGCAGGTGTTGAGCGCATATTGCCCGTCCGCATCGGTATCGAACATCCACACTTGCTCGCCGGTGCGGGCATCGATGGCATAAGCCTCGCCCCAGGGGCCGGAGAAGAACAGTTTCCCGTCCATCATCACGGGCGTGCTTTGCGGCGCATAATGCGTGCGGCCGCGAATGAGGAAGTCGGTGAACTCGAATGCCAGGCCGAGTTGGTCGACATTGCCGGCATTGATTCCATCCAGCGGAGTGAAATAGCTGTCACCCATGTCACGGCCGGGGCGGGGCCAGGCACCTGCTTCGTCCGGCGCGCCCAGGAGCGACGCATCGCTAGCGTCGGAACCGCCCGAGCAGGCCGAAAGCAAAAGGCCGAGCGCAGCAGCGCTTGCCGTAACAAGACGTGTCAAAGAACGGGACATTTCGCTGGTTATCCTACTCGGCCGCGATGGCTGTTTCTTCAGCCTGTTCGGCATCCAGAAGCTCGCGGATGATTCTCCGCGCCATGACCGGAGCAGCATCAGTCTTCAGCAAGACGGGATTGAGCGAGTCGAGATCGCCGGTATTGCCCATGCGCTGCTGGACGGCTTCGATCATCGGTTCGTCCTGCGTGCGGAATGCAATATTGAGCACATCCATCAAAGCGATATCGATTTCTTCTTCGTCACGCAGGAGGTTACGCGCTGCAGCGAAGAAATAGTGGCAGGTCGTTTCCGTCTCGGGCGTGATGCAATGCGCCTGCGGAAAGCAGAAGCCTTCTAGGTCGTCTTGCCCCTCGAGTTTCGAACCATTGTCGAAATTGATCAGCGCTGGCGGATACCAATGCATATGGGTGCGCGTCTCGCAGGGCACATCGGGAAAACCGAACAGGTCAATTGTGGCCTGATTGGGGGGCAGGCCATTCCGGACCCTGTGATAGTGGACGGTGTTTCCGTCGCGCTCCGTCTTTGTGGTGGTTGCCGCCAATTGCTGTTCTGGCGTGACGCCGGTAATCTTGAAGCCGGGATGCAGATAGGGCGCATGCGTGAGGTCGAGCAGGTTGTCGGTAACAAGCTGATAGTTGCCCTTCACATACAGAACACCCGTGAGCACCTTCCAGGTGTCGTCATCTTCCAGGAAGTGGAAGTGCGGTAGCAGCGACGGATCGGCCAGCTCCGGATCGCCCGGCCACAGCCAAACGAAACCATAGCGTTCATAGACATGGAAGCTATCGATATCCGCGGCTTTCAGCGCTTTGCCGTCATTATGCGGGTTGGCCGTGCACTTGCCGGAACAATCGAACCGCAGGCCGTGATAGCCGCACTGAATTTCGTCGCCCACGAGCGTGCCGATGGAAAGAGGTGCAAAGCGATGCGAGCAGCGATCGAGCAGGGCGACCGGTGTTCCGTCTTCCTTGCGATAGAAGACCATCGGAATATCAAGTATGGTACGCGCGATCGGCTCGCGGCCGACCTCATCCGAAAAGGCAGCGGCATACCAGCAGTTTTTCAAGAACACGCTCAAGACATCCTCCGTTTGCGTTCCTCTAGGCCGTTTTGCCATTCGGCATGCAAAAATGGCCACAATGTTTCCCGATAGGATTGACTAACAACATTTGCTACCACAAAGTTGCGCCTCTTGGGAGAGCAAAATGGCAGAAGTGGTTCTGGACGGGGCTAAAAACGAAATGCCGGGCAAAGCCGGCAAGGTGGAGAAGCGCCATATTCTCGCGCTGATCATTCTTTCGTTTATTTTTGGCATCAACACCGTCGACCGTAACATGTTTGGTCTGCTTTTGCCGCAGATTCAACAAGATATACCGATGTCGGACACCGTGCTGGGCATCCTGATGGGGCCTGCATTCGTAATCGTCTATTCCGTGGCCGGTGTACCGCTTGCATGGTTGGCGGACAGGACCGGGCGCCGCAACATCATCGTGATCGGTCTGACTTTCTGGAGCGGTGTGATCGCGGCGACGGGGTTTGCGACCAACATGATTCATATGCTGGTTGCACGTATCGCTTTGGGTGTCGGGGAGGCGAGCAATCTGGCTCCCAGCTCCGCGCTGATCGGCGACATGTTCCGGGAGCGTCGGCGAGTGATGGCCATGGCCGTGTTCACTGCTGGCGGGCCGCTGGCGATCATGATCTTCTACCCGATACTGGGGTGGGTGGCTTCCAACTATGGCTGGCGGCCTGCCTATCCGATGATGGCTGTTATCGGCATTGTCATGGCTCTTCTGACCCTGATCGTCGTGCGAGACACCAAGCAGGGCAAGGATACGACAAGCGCTTCCCAGGATGGCACGGCAACGCAAGCGGCCGACAAGAAGGACGATGAGCCGGCGCCGACCTTCGGCAAGACCGCACGCACCGTTTTTGGAACCAAGAAGTTTCTGCTGTTCGTCGTGGGCGGAACAATGGTCGGCCTCAACTATTCCGCACTCCTGACTTGGATGCCCACATTCTTCCTGCGCGTGCACGACATGGATGCCCAGGCGACCGGCGTGTTGCTGGGCACCTATAAGGGGCTGTTCGGCGTTGTTGCGGCGATAACCGGCGGTCTTATCGTTACCTGGCTGATGCGTTTCGATAATCGCTGGCTTGCATGGTCGCCTGCGGCACTGTGCGCAGCAATGGTTCCCTCGCAAATGATGCTGCTTCTCTCGGATTCGCCGATCATGTGGCAGATCGGGCTTGCAGTGGAGACGATGGCATTGGCGTGCATCAATCCGTGTCTGTTCGCGCTATTGGTAACCTTGCTCAACCCGAAAATACGGGCCACGGGCACTGCCTTGTATCTCCTGATTTTCAATCTTGTGGGGCAGAGCCTTGGCCCGCCCTTGATCGGTGCGCTCAATGACGGCCCGCTTGCGCATCTGGGCGGGGACGCAATCCGCTACTCCTTGCTCGCAGCACCGATCTCCATAGCACTGAGCGCGACCTTGCTGTTCGTCCTTTCCTTCATGATTGACCGGGAACAGGCGAAAGAAGAGGATACGTTCGCATGAGTTCCAACAGTCGCTACATGCCAAGCTTGCTACTTGGTGCGGCAGCGAGTTTGCTGCTGGTCGGTGCGGCAAGCGATGCGGGCACGCCGCAGCCGACAAAGGTTTCCTGGCGTGTTCCAGAGGCAGACCTGGCGAATGGGGAGGCGATCGCCCAGACCTGCATGACGTGTCATCAGGCCGGTGCGCCTCGGCTCGATCCACCGACAGCCAAGCTCTATCGCCAACGAAGGAGCTATGTGTTCTTCGCGCTGCTCGAATTCAAAGACGGCACCCGCGAAAACGCACTGATGCAGCCCTTTGTGGACCCGCTGAGCGAGCAGGATATGCGCGATGTCGCTGCCTATATTGCAGGCGAGGAACTGAACCAGCCTCCCAGGGCCCGCACCGATTTGCCTGGCTATGCAAAGGCAGTGCGGGACTGCGCCTGGTGCCACGGCGAGACCGGGATCGGCGAGCTGGAAGGCATGCCCATTCTGACCGGGCAGGACCCTGAATATCTGAAGGCGGCGCTTGCCGAATTCCTGGACGGTACCCGCAAGGAACCAACGATGAGCAGCGTCATCAAGGACGTCGACCCGGCCGATTTCGACGATCTTGTCGAATACTACGCTGCCCACGAATGGCTGGAGCACAATCCATGAGATGCGCCTTCGGAACCGTGTGTTTCTCTGCCTTGCTGCTCGCCGGCTGCGGTGGCGGCAATGAGACTGAAGAGGCGGTCGTATCCGGGCCGGAAATGATCGACGTGGCCGCGGGCAGTTTTATCATGGGGGCGCCGGACGATGCGGACAGCCAGCAGGGTAAGCCGCAGCACGAAGTCTCCGTTCCTGCTTTCCGGCTTGCGAAGACGCAGGTGACTTTCGATCAGTATGATGCGTTTGCGAAGGCAACCGGACGGCCGCTTCCCCAGGATGACGGGCTGGGCCGTGCCGATCGCCCAGTTATCAACATCGATCGTTCGGACATGCTCGCCTATATTGCCTGGCTCAATGAAACGACTGGAGAGAATGGCTACAGGCTGCCAAGCGAGGCGGAGTGGGAATATGCCGCTCGAGCCGGCACCACGACCAACTTTTATTGGGGCGATGAACCCGATCCGGACCTGGCGAATACGCGTACCAATGGAGGGCGCGATTCGTTCGAGCTCACTTCACCAGTAATGACCTTCCCGGCGAATCCCTGGGGATTCTACGACATGGCAGGCAATGTCTGGGATATGACGGAAGACTGCCTGTTTCCCGATTATGTCGATGCGCCGACGGATGGCAGTGCGCGGACCAAGCCGGATTGCGATCGCTTCGTGCTGCGCGGAGGTGATTACAGCAGTTCGAAGCGCGGACAAAAGCCGACTGCGCGGGTGGCTACAGGCCCAATGTATCGATCCACAAGCATGAGCTTCCGCGTCGCGCAGGACGTTCCCCAGATGGAAGAAAGCGGCGGCGAATAGGGTACCAGGCCAAGAGCTGCAGTGTCCTGACTTTCAGCGCTTCGGCGGCTTAAGGCTCAGCTCTTCTTCTTCATCAGGTCGTCGCCGTCTCCCTGGCGTAGGATCAGAAAGCTGAGCGCCGATATGCCCATGATCGCAGCCAGCACCAATGTCGGCATGTTGAAGTCCGCACGCACCGGCTGCGCTCCGTCAGAGGCGAAACCTAGCAGGATGGCGGTAAGGCTGATGCCCATCGCCATGGCAAGCCGCTGAACTACGGCGGCGACGGACGTCGCGCGGCCCAGAGCGTCTTCCGGAAGACCCGAGAAATTCAGCCCAGCCAGCGTCGAAAGCTGGATCGAATGGATCAGGCCGAAGACGAACATGAAGCCGCCCAGGATCCAGAAGGAATCGCCGGGCATGAAGCCAAGCAGCCCAACCAGCAAGATGCCCATGACGGCACTGTTGAAGATCAGCAGTTTCTTGATGCCGAGCCGCTTGAGCAACGGATCAAGTCCCAGACGCAATGCAATTTGGCCGAATGCGAGCACAGCCATCAGATAGCCGGCAACAACTGCGGATCCGCCAAGGCCAAGCTGGAAGAACAGCGGGAAGAGGAACATGGTCGCGCCCAGCACCAGGCGGGAGAAGCTGCCTCCCAGCACGGCAACGGCAAAGGCGCGATATTTGAACAGGCCGAGGTCCAGGATCGGCGTCCCGCGCCGCGCATGCAGTGCATAGGCTGCCATGCCGGCCAAGCCGACTGCAAAGGCGATGAGCGTTTCGTTCGAGAAGGTTGCGCCTGCGGCCAGGATCTCGAAGCCGGCTTGCATGGCTACCAGAGCCACCGCGACCAAGATGAAACCCAAACCGTCGAAACTGGCGCTACCCGTGACAGGATGAGGTTTGAGATAGTGCAGGGCGAGGCCGACACCGATCACGCCCAACGGGATGTTTATAAAGAAAATCCAGCGCCAGTCGACATAGGTTGTGATCCAGCCGCCCACGATCGGCCCGAGCATGGGGCCCAGGAGCCCGGGAATGATCATATAGCTCATCGCGCGCACAAGTTCGTCACGCGGGAAACTGCGCGCCAGGATAAGGCGTCCGACCGGGGTCATGAGCGCTCCGCCCATGCCTTGCAGGAACCGGCCGATGATCAGTTGATAGAGATCCTGGCTGATGCCGCAGACGAGCGAACCGAAGACAAAAACAGCAATGGCGGCGATGAATATACGCCGTGCTTCGAACCGGTCGGCCAGCCAGCCGCTGGCCGAAAGCCACATCGAAACACTGATGAGATAGGCCGTCATGGAAACGCCAATCTCGTTCGCCGACACACCCATGGCCGCCGATATTTGGGGCAGCGACGTCGCGATGATTGTGCTGTCCAGCCCTTCCATGAAGAAGCAGGCGCCAACCGTCAGCGGGATGGCGCGCGATGCTGAAAAAGTGTCGGGCGTCTTGTCGCCTACGTCGGGAACTTCCCCTTCGAATGTCGAAGCGGAATCGCGATCCGCCTGCTTCTCGGGATTGTCAGAGGAAGTCCTGCTCATACGTGTCAGTTGGCCTGTTCGGCTTCGATCAAGCCAGACAGAATACGACGTGCAGCAATGGGCGCGCCGTCGGACTTGAGCAGAACCGGATCGAGATCCATGATCTCGGTCGTCTGGCCCATGCGCGATTGCTGCGCCGCAATCATCGGTTCATCTTCATCGTGGAAGGCTTTGACTAGAATGCCCAGCAGCGTCTCGTCCGCTTCGACCTCGTCGAGCAGCATGTTTCTGCCCTGCGCAAAGAAATAATGGCTCGTGCGGTCAGTCTCGGGCGTAATTGCGTGAATTGCCGGCAGGCAAAGGCCCTTCTCCTCTTCTTCTCCCAGGCGAGCAGCGCCCGCATCGAAATAGATGAGGGAAGGGGGCAGCCAATGCATGTGGCTGCGTGAATCCATATTCTCGTCTTTGAAGCCAAATAGCGTGCGGGTCGGCCCATTGGGGGGGCAATTCAAACGCCAGCGCTTGGCGATGACGCGCCGATCCTCGCGCACAAGCTCGGTTTTCGTGCGTTTGAGCCTTTCTTCGGTCGACACTCCGGGAATTGCGAAATCCGGGTGAAGATAGGGTGCGTGCGTCAAGTCGAGAAGATTGTCGATCACCAACTGGTAATTGCCGTTCACATGCAGATAGCCGGAAACGACTTTGATCTTCTCGTCATCGAGAAAAGCGAAATCCTCTGGCAGCTGACTTTCATCGGCAGGTTCATCGCCCATCCAGATCCAGATCATCCCATAGCGTTCGAGCAAGGGATATGCCTTCACCTTGGCCGCACTGGGCAACGCTTTGTAATGCGGATTGAAGCTGCAGGCACCATCCGTGCCGAAGCGCAGCCCATGATAGGGGCATTGAATCTGATCTTCGACAACGCAGCCCATCGAAAGCGGTGCGAAGCGATGCGGGCAGCGGTCTTCCAGCCCATGAACCTTGCCGTCCGCCGTGCGGTAGAGGACGACATGTTCGCCAAGAATTTGGCGGGCAAAGGGTTCCTCACTCACTTCATTCGGCCAAGCGGCGGCGTACCAGCAATTTCTGAGGTAAGTCACATTTTGCTCCGGAAATCGGCAGAAGTCGGATCGTAACACTATATTGACTAACAATGCAACGGAGTTTTGTATGCCTAGCTTACGGATTTCTTGGCGCCAGATCGTAGAGCTCATAGATCGGTTTGGGATCCGCAATATATTGGCCAACCATTGTGAGGAGCCAGATAACCATAGCTGTGCCGAGCAGTGCGGACAGTATCGTGAGCGCGGGTTGCAGCGTCTGCGAAATCCGGCCTAGCGCGTCGGCTACTGCGTCGCCCTGTTCCAGCGGACGAGTGGCCGGCTCCACCGTGGCCTGGGCCTTCCAGTTCACCATCGGGCGAAGGTGGTGGTAATATGCGATGAGCAGGGTGGTGTTCATGACCAGCGACCCGGTGCCCATCAATGTCGAGCGCAGCTTCAGCTCCGGGCGGAACACGTCGACGATAAAGACCGGGATCGTGACTGCCATGGATGCCACGAGCGAAAGCGGCACGAAACGGTTTGCAAGAAGTGCCAGGCCGCCGATCAGTTCTGTCGCCTTGGCTGCCTGAAACAGAACGCCTTGTTCGATCATCCCGCCGACAACGTCGGGCGGCGGCATATAGTCCACGAAATCGGAGCTGCTGGGGTAGGGCGTGATTATCTTGTAGAACCAGTTGAGCCCGTTGATTACGTAGACGAGCCCAAGCAGAATACGGACGTAGGCGGTTAGTTTCTCAGTCATTGTCACTCTCTCTTCCCCATCCCCTGGGGTTGAACACTGATGCGTCCGGCAATCGGCTTTGTTTGCGACACCAGAACCGTATTAGCCCATTTATTGCGCAGCCTTGCCCGCCCGCCGCAGCGCGCCGATCTTGTCGAGCTGCAAGGCATCCCACTCGGCTGGCAAGAGCAGGAGCAAGGCGATCATGGAAAGGCGGAACACCAGTTGCTGGATGTCCCACGCAGCCGCCTCAAGGCCGTGTCCGAAATTCACGATCACGAGAACCGACAGGATCGCCCACAAGGCCCAGTCGCGCTTGACACCGAATACAAGCATCAGGCCGGCGATGAACTCAACGACGGCGGCATAGATATTGGTAGCCCACAGCAGCCACATCGGAAACCATGCTTCGAGCGCTTCGAACCATCGCATCTGCGAATGAAGACCGTCGATGAAAAGTTTGAACATTCCGAGCTGCCAAGTCAGGCAGCCGATGATCAGGCGTACGCCCAATAGCCCAATCCTGCGGTTCCAAAGGTCAATTGTGTTCATGTTCTTGCGCCCTCTATCAGGATTGCCGGTTGTAGCGGCTCGGCAACCGGCTGTGCTCGGGATCGGTCCCGACCTTATTCATTGCATTGCTGGCGGTTTCCCAAAGCGAATAGTCCTCCTGGCGGGGCAGGCAGACCAATTCGCCCAATTCGAGGCCCGCGAGTGAGCCTGTAACGACATCCTCCGCAGACTGAGCCATGCCTTCGGGGAAATTGTCGAACAGGCCCATATCCTCTGCTCCGCCTAGATTCGTCCGGGTAAGACCCGGCACGAGCAACTGGATAGTGATACCGCTATCGGCCAATTCCAGGGCCAGTGCCCGGGTGAATTGGGCCACGAAACCTTTCGTCCCGGAATAGACGGCGGCGCCGGGGATCACCGCGAAGGATGCACCGGATGCGACATTGACGATTATGCCTTGCCCCTTGGCTTGCATTGCCTTTGCCGCGGCCTGCGTGAGCCGCGTCAGGGCCGTCACGTTGATCGCGATCATTCTTTCGATGTCGCCGGTTTCGGTTTCGACGAAACGCGACATGCCGCCCATGCCTGCGTTGTTTACGACCATGCCGATATCGCCCTGTGCGATGCGCTGTTCCAGCATGGAGACGTCGTCGCTGGTGCTCAGATCGGCCGCAATAACTTCGGCTGGCTTGCCGCCCGAAGCGGCTATCTCTTCGGCAAGCCGATCAAGCTCAGCCTTGCGGCGGGCGACAAGAACAACTTCGTGACCGCAGTCGGCCAGGCGGCGCGCATAGGCCATGCCGATGCCTGACGATGCTCCGGTTACCAGGCTCTTGCCTTCAATATTGGGTGTCATGCCGGGCGCCTCTCCGCTTTTTCTGTGTCTTTCAGGTTCTTTCGATCTTCCCGGGTCTGCCGGCCTGGTACTGGTCTTCGTTGCTTGTCAGGGCCGGGGGAGCAAAGGCTGGACAATCTTGTCCCAGTGCCCGCCAGTATGCAGGTCCTTCATCAGGTCCTGGGCCATCAATTCATGCGGGAACCCAAGTTCAACCGCGCTTGCCTTGTCGAGCAAGGCCAGCTGCTTTTCGTCGAGTTCCAGATCCAGTGCCGCCAGATTGTCGCGCAACTGCTCGGGAGTTCTTGCACCCAATACCGGAATGAAACTGGCTCCCGCGGGTTCTTTCGCGCAAACCCACGCGATCGCAATTTGTGCGGGTGTGACTCCGTGGTCCGCTGCGACGGCATCCAGCGCGTCCAAGATATCGTCCTGCCGCGATTCCGGAATGGCACGGACCGGACCGCCGCCTTCGGTTTGCCGGCCTTTGGCGTCCTTCGATCTGTATTTGCCCGAAAGCGTTCCTCCACCCAGCGGCGACCAGATCATGGTTGCCAAGCCATATGCCTGCGCCATCGGCAGGAATTCTCTGTCGGCCGTACGTTCGGCCAAGCTGTATTCTATCTGGATTGCGGAAACCGGTTCCGTTCCGCGCAGCTCTGCGGCCGTAATGGCCCGCGAAACGCGCCATGCGGGGAAATCGGACATTCCGATATAGCGAGCCTTGCCCTGGTTCACGACGTCTTCGAAACCGCGCATGATCTCGTCGGTCGATGTCAGCAAGTCCGGCATGTGAACCCAAAAGATGTCCACGAAATCGGTTTGCAGGCGGCGAAGGCTTCCCTCGAGAGATGCCATCATCGCCTTGCGGCTGTTGCCTGTCTTGGCGATCGATCTCGCGCCCACAGCGGTCGTATATTTCGTCGAGACGATGAACTCGTCCCGATCGTAGGCGATCAGATCGCCCAGAATCGTCTCGGCTTCGCCGTTTTGATAGCCGTCTGCACAGTCGAAGAAGTTGCCGCCTGCATCCACATACATGCGGAACAGTTCGGAAGCCTGAGCCGGGGTGCAGCCCCAACCCCAGGCAGTGCCGAAGGTGCCGGTGCCCAATGCCGCTTCGGAAACTCGCAGGCCGGTCTTGCCAAACACCTTGTAACGCATGTCACCCCCCATTTTGTTATACATTATTCCAAGTCTCTAGAAGAAACTGCTCCTTTCCGCGATGGAAAAGGAGCGGTTCCAATGCCTTGGATCAGAAGTCCCTTCTGATCGAAATTGTCCAGCAACGTGGAGCGTCAGCGAAGGCGTAGACCTGTCTGTCGAACTGCAAGTTGTCGGTTGGGCGCGAAGTGGCGGCAGGCGCGAGAACGCGCACCACTGCAGAGGTGAAACCGAAAAGTTTCATGATATGCTTCTCCCTCGCCGCCCTTTCGAAAGAGCCGCGGCCTTGAACCTTTGCCAATCGTATACGTTGATTGGCTAACAATATGCAACGGTCTCAGTTTGTCTGTCTTGGCGGAAAGTTCCCGCACACAAAGGGGCTGGTTTGTAGAGGCCTAGCGAAGCAGGCTTGGCTCCATAAGTGATTTAAAACAAATGCTTATCGAATGTCTGGAGCAGAGGACTCAGCGGTTTCCCAGCCCGGTTCGCTGCTGGAGCTCATGTTGGACCATCAACCAAACGATTTTGTGTGATGCAATCTTGTGACATCGTGATCCGCGATCCAGATATCGAGTCTGAGATCTCGCCGAATAGGAAATCCGCCCCGGCCGCTATTGGCGGCGGGGCGGATACTTTCCTTCGGATTCAGCCGTATTGGGGTCAGAAGTTGCGGCGAACCGTCGCGTAGAATTCACGCGGACGGCCAACAACAGCTTGGCCCCGCCCATTGATCGACGATGTTTCGAATATGTTATTGAAATAATATTCGTCGGTCAGGTTGGTGACACCGGCAACGAATTCCCAATCACCGTTGCCCGACTTGTAGGTTATATTCGCGTTGAGCAAGGTGCGCCCTTCGATGAAGTTGGCCGCCTTGTTGTCGGGGTCGGTGAAGATATCATCCCGGTAATCGGCATAGATCTGCGGGGTAATCGTCCCGTCATTGCCGAGCAGGAACTCATAGGCCAGACTTGCCGACCACTTCCATTTCGGCGTGAACGGGGGCACGTAGTCCGCAGTGTAGCCGGAAGCTGTCGCATTGGCATCGAGCCTGGTATATTCGAAATCGAGATAGCTTACCGAACCCGAAAGGGTCAGACCGTCTACCGGCTCGATCGTTGTTTCGGCTTCGATGCCCTTGATCTCGGCGTCTCCAGCATTGAACGGTGCGGCCGAGAAGGGGAAGAAGTCGGGATCGCCCGGGGCGCCGGGGAAACCATTGGCATCGATCAGAATGATGTCGGAATAGTTGTTCCAGAAACCTGCGACGTTCAGACGAACGCGCCGATCCAGCAAGTCGCTCTTGAAACCGATTTCGTAAGCGTTGACCCGCTCGGGTTGGAACGGCTCGACCTGACCGGGGGTAAATGGACGCGGATTGATGCCGCCGCCCTTATAGCCTGTCGAGAAGCTCGCATATGCCAGCAGCGCGTCGGAGAAGCGATAGTCGACACCAAGCCTGTAGTCGGTCGAGCTGCCGGAATATTCACCCTCTGCGCCGTCGATCAGCCCAACCGGCGGAGCCGCGGTTCCGCCGGTCTGCGGATCCTTGCGGGAGAAGACGTAGGTCTTCTTGTCATCCGTGTAGCGGATGCCGCCGGTGACGCTCATGTTCTCGATCGGATGAGCGATCAGATGCGCGAAGACGGACTTGCTCTCGCTGTCGACGGGGTCGTTCTGGACGTGGTTCAACGTCGGGAATGAATAGACCCGTCCGCCGACATAGCCACTGCTTTCGAAGTAGAAGCCGCCGATCGTGTATTCCAGCATGCCGTCACCGAATTCGCCATTGAGGCGCAGTTCCTGAGTGAACTGATCGTAGGGCTGGTGGCCTGTTGTCAGAGCAATCCCGAGCGGTGAACCGTCGCCGTCGAGAACGTAATTGCCCTCGAGATCCAGATAGGCGGTGATCGAGGTGAGCTTCAAATTGTCGGCGAGATCGATGTCGATCTGGCCGGAGATCGAGGCGGAGTCGGTTTCCGTCAGCGGCTCTTCCACATAGCCTTGCTGAGGCACCGCGAACGTGCCGTAAAAGACATAGTCGCCCGAAGTGACATACCGGCTGTCGTAAGGGGTTTCGAGGCCAGGATCGGAGGGCGGCGCAACAAGCGTTTCTACGGTGGCCGGCGATTGCGAATTATCGCGGATTAACGTCCCGATCAGGTTGATCTCGATATTGTCGCTCGGCACCGCGCGCAGAGCGGCACGGACGCCGGAGGTTTCGATCCCGCCCAATGTACCGAGGATGCAATCGCCGTCATTGTCGATAACGGGAAGGGAGCCGGCCTGGGTCGGATTGGCACAAGCGAAATCCACTCTATCGACATGGCCGTCGCGGCGCTTGGAGAAGGCCGAAACGCGCATGAACAGATTGTCGGTGATACCGAGGTCGAACGAACCGCGCACGTCGATACGCTCGAAGCTGCCATAGGTGGCCGAGACATAGCCTTCGCCCGTACCTTCCGGCTTGCGTGAATAGAGCTTGATAGCGCCGCCGATCGAGTTCTTGCCGGCGAGCGTGCCTTGCGGACCACGAAGCACTTCCACCCGGTCAAGGTCGAGCAGGTCGAACTGCGAACCTACCAGCACGCCATGGTAGACGTCGTCCACATACATTCCGACGCCGGGTTCAAGCGCGAAGTTGGTGTCATACTGGCCGATGCCGCGAATATAGGCGGCAACGCCGGTGCCGTATGCGCTGGAACCTTGCTGAAGCGTGACGTTCGGGGCGGTGTTGGCGACCTCGACGACACTGTCTGCAGCCTTGTTTGCAAGCTCTTCACCAGTAATCGCGGTGATTGCGATCGGCGTGTCCTGCAGGTTCTGCTCGCGGAATTGTGCGGTAACGACAATTTCCTGCGCCGCAGCCGGCACAGCGCCGGCTATCGCGGCAATTGATGTGCCGATCGCAAGTGTTTTTGAGAATGTACGGGTTGAATGGATGAATGCTCGAGTCAACGAATTGCCTCCCTATGCTCGATTTGTTATGCCTGGATCGTATATTGATTTCGTATACCGATTGACAAGAGTGTAGTTTCTTTGGTTAGGCAAAATTCGAAACGACGGGCTTCCGACCTGTCCTTTTTTCCGACAAGAACTGGATGAATGCAGATATGAAGACCCGTGCAGCCGTAGCGTTTGAAGCGAAGCAGCAGCTTGAGATAGTGGAGCTTGATCTGGAGGGGCCGAAGGCTGGCGAGGTTCTGGTGGAGATCATGGCGACCGGGATCTGCCATACGGACGCCTATACGCTGGACGGGCTCGACAGCGAGGGATTGTTTCCCTCTGTGCTGGGTCACGAAGGCGCGGGGATCGTGCGCGAGGTTGGCGCCGGGGTGACGAGCGTGAAGCAAGGCGATCACGTGATCCCGCTCTACACGCCGGAATGCCGCCAGTGTAAATCGTGCCTGTCGGGCAAGACGAACCTGTGCACGGCGATCCGCGCGACGCAGGGCCAGGGGCTGATGCCGGACGGGACGAGCCGCTTTTCCTACAAGGGCGAGACGATCTATCACTATATGGGCTGCTCGACCTTTTCGAACTTCACGGTTCTGCCCGAGATTGCGGTGGCGAAGATCCGCGAGGACGCGCCGTTCAACACCAGCTGCTATATCGGCTGCGGGGTGACCACCGGGGTCGGCGCGGTGACCAATACCGCGAAGGTCCAGGTGGGCGACAATGTGGTGGTGTTCGGCCTGGGCGGGATCGGGCTCAACGTTCTGCAGGGGGCCAGGCTGGCCGGTGCGAACAGGATCATCGGGATCGACATCAATTCTGACCGCGAGGAATGGGGCCGCAAGTTCGGCATGACCGACTTCCTCAATACCAAGGGGATGAGCCGGGACGAAGTGGTCGCCAAGGTTGTGGAGATGACAGACGGCGGGGCGGATTACACGTTCGACTGCACCGGCAATACCGAAGTGATGCGCACGGCGCTGGAATGCTGCCACCGCGGCTGGGGCACCAGCATCGTCATCGGGGTGGCCGAAGCGGGCAAGGAGATCGCCACGCGTCCCTTCCAGCTGGTGACGGGGCGCAACTGGCGCGGGACTGCCTTTGGCGGGGCCAGAGGCCGCACCGATGTGCCCAAGATCGTCGACTGGTACATGGACGGCAAGATCCAGATCGACCCCATGATCACCCACATCCTCTCCCTCGAAGAGATCAACAAGGGCTTCGACCTCATGCACAAAGGCGAATCCATCCGATCCGTCGTCGTGTTCTGACGTGGCCAGCGTTTTCATCACGACACGCGACGGATCGGAGCGCGAACTTCCGCTCGAGCCGGGATTGAGCCTCATGGAAGTGATCCGCGATGCCGGGATCGACGAATTGCTGGCGCTGTGTGGCGGCTGCCTGTCTTGCGCCACCTGCCATGTGCACGTCGATCCCGCGTTTGCCGACAAGTTGCCTCCGATCAGCGAAGACGAGGCCGACTTGCTCGACAGCTCGGATCATCGTGACGAGAATTCCCGGCTGTCCTGCCAGATCGCGCTTTCCGAAGAGCTGGATGGACTGAAAGCGAGGATCGCCGAAGAGGACTGATCGTGGCCTGATCGCGCTACCGATTGCGAGCATATGAAATAGGAAAGCGGTGCCGTGCGATTGCCTGCATCGCTTTTTTTGCCCGCCTTTTGCCTGCTGTTTGGAACGGTTTTAGGCGTTTCGTTGGCGGGCTTCTGCCATTGCGGCCCAGCAATTCCGGTAGGCTATCCAGCAGAGCAACAATCCCAGTGGCGCGAGGATAGCCGCGGAAATCGCCATCGAGCTGGCAATCATCGCTTCGTCCTGGAAGATTCGGTCGGTGAGCAACGCGACGAAGAGGGGCCCCAGTCCGTTGCCCAGCAGGTTCATGATCGCGATGTAGAAGGCAGTTACGGTTCCGCGCATGCGACCAGGGGTGACGAGCTGCATCGCCGTATTTCCGGGGCTCGTTCCCGCTGCACCGAAGAACAGGCTGGCCGCCTGCATGGTGAGAGCAAGCTCGGCTGTGGGCATAAGCGGGAACAGGATGGCGAAAGGCAGCAACGCTGCAATCGCCATCATGAGTACCAAAGCATTGGCATTGTCATGCCCCCGAGCCGTGAGCTTGTCTGCCAGCCACCCCCCGGCAAGCAGGCCCAGAGGCATCATGCTGAGCGAAATAAGGCCGAGATAGAGGCCGGGGACGCCGGTCTCCCAGCCGAATTTTCTCTCCAGCAGGGCCGGGCTCCAGATCGCGGCGCCGAAGGACAGCATGGCCTTGATCGTTATGCCCAGGATCAAGGGGAAATAGACCCAGCGCCAGCGAAGCATGAAACGGATGACGTCCATCAGGCTCGGCACAACCTGGCCGCTCCCAAGCTCATTCTTCCGGGGAGGTTCAGGCACGGTTGTCACGAAGATGATGGCCCACAGGATGCCGGGTAGCCCCAGGATCATGAAAGTCAGCTGCCAGGGCTTTAGGCCGCCCAAAAGCGGTATGCCCTCGAACGGTGCCGTCGAAAGCCAGACGATCAGCGATCCGCCGACGAAGAAGGCGAAGCCTTGCCCGCCGACATTGCCGAGATTGATCACCGCGATCGCTCTGGCGAGCTTCTCCCTGGGGAAGAGGTCTGTGACGAGGGAATAGGTTGAGGGTGTATTGCAGCTCTCGCCAATTCCAAGGCCGATGCGGGCAAGGGCGAGCTGAGCGAAATTCTGCGCTAGGCCGCAGGCCATCGTCATCAGGCTCCAGAAGCCAACGCCAATACCGATGATCCACTTGCGCGATCCCCTGTCGACCAGCCGGGAAATCGGAATGCCGGCGATCGCATAGAAGATCACAAAGGCGAAGCCGATCAGCAGGCTGATCTGTGTGTCGGTCAGCCCGAGGTCCCGCTTGATCGGCGTGACCAGCAGAGCCATGATCTGGCGATCCAGGAAATTGAACATGAATGTTATGGCGAGCGCGATGAGGATCCAGGCGCTTTTCGCGCTGGATTGAACGTCTGCCGCATTCCGATCGGATGAACTGCCTAGCCTGGATTGTGCCATCGGCCGCTTTCCCCCCTTTCGCCCCATAGCCCCGCCAGCAGTGCGATACGCCCGGCACGTCCCCCAAATTAATCCAGGGCGCTCTATCCGCTTTGCTGTGCGGCTCTATTAGGTTAGGCAAAATGATATTCAATCGAAAAGGTGCGCATTTGATCGGCCGCCTCAAGGCCACTATCGAAGGCGCGCAAGGTTACCGCAGTCATCCGGCGGCTTGACCAAATATCTGTGAAACGAGGAAGTTGAACAATGTCTACAGGAACGGTGGTTCAGAAGATCGAACGAGCGGAACAAAGCGTAATCTCAGGGCTTGCAGAGCTTGGCGTTGCCACCGTCCACGAAGCACAGGGCCGCACCGGACTGCTCGCCAGTTACATGCGGCCGATTTACCGCCGCGCACGCATTGCCGGGTCGGCGGTCACAGTCTCCGTTCCTCCCGGCGACAACTGGACGATTCATGTCGCGCTTGAACAGCTTTCCGAAGGAGACGTCTTGGTGGTTGCACCGACGTCACCGTGCAGCGACGGCTATTTTGGCGATCTGCTGGCCGTTTCCTCGATGACCAAGGGCTGCCGCGGATTGGTGATCGATGCCGGCGTGCGCGATACGCGGGAGTTGGAGGATATGGGCTTCCCCGTCTGGTCCAAGGCAGTCTTTTCCCAAGGTACGATCAAAGCAAGCCTGGGTTCGGTCAATTTGCCGATATCCTGCGCCGGAACCGAGGTGGTGCCTGGCGACATTATCGTTGCGGACGATGATGGCGTCTGCGTGGTCAAACGCGAAAACGCGCCCACCGTGCTCGAAGCCGCGCGCAAGCGGGAAGCAATGGAAGAGGAGAAGCGGACCTTGCTGGCAGCAGGCGAAGCCAGCCTGGATGTCTTCAATCTGCGAGACAGATTGGCCGACCACGGCATCAACTATATTTAAGCTCAGGCCGCGTTCGGCCATTCCAATTCTCCCTTGCGTCCGCACCGAAGCGGAACGCAGGGGAATGGGGCTTCACCACATCGTATGCGGGTTGTCATTCGTGGTTTCCGGGACGGCCTGGAAGACGTCCCAATGTTCAACCACCATTCCGTCAACCACGCGGAACACATCGATATACATCGTTCCGCGATCTTCCTTGTTGCGGAATATGTGGTGCATCGTGACAACGTACTCACCGCTTGCGAAGCGCCGGTCGACAATATCGACCAGTTCCTCATTGGGGTTGTCGTCCTTGTCCCAGCCTTCATTGACCATGTATTCGTAAAGCCCCTGTTTGCCGCCGCCGCGGACAGTTGGGTCGTGCTCGACGAAATCGTCCGAGATGAACCGGTCGATGGCTTCCTTGGCTCGATGCTCCATGATCAGCGTATCCAGAATCTCGATGACTTCGAGCGGATCTTTCGGGTGCCGACTGGTGTCAATCTTTCTGTCTTCCATGCTTGTCCTCTCGTTTTCGTCAGTATGTTCTGACACGATTGCCTAACAAATTAAATCAAGTTATCGGTTCCAAACCGAAAAGTTTGGCACTGCGGGCCGGCGCCCTTGTGAGGCGCATAAGCAGGAGCTGAAAGATCCAATGCCCGCTGCGGCGGGCGAATGTGGACCGGAGCGGGAGAGCAGAGTTGGCTGAAACTGGAAACGACACACCAGAGGAGAAGCGCAACAAGCAGCTTGCGCTCGATATGTGGCAAGCGGTGATTGTTGACTACAAGCCGGAGGCCGTACTGAAATACATCTCGCCGGATTATTTGCAGCACAATCCGGCCGTGCCGCCAGGGCGCGAATTCCTGTATGAAGCGGTAAAAGATCTGGCCGCGGAAAAGGCCAAATCGCCCGATGCCGTGCCGCACACAACCAAGCGGTTGATCCACGCTTTTGCCGATGGAGACCTGGTTACACTCGTCTGGGATCTCGACGTTCCCGAGCCTGACAAGCCCGGCCAAACCTATATCGGTTATTCATTCGACATGTTCCGTTTCGAAGACGGAATGATTGTCGAGCATTGGGACGATGTTCGCAAAGGTCAACCGCATTGATGGCAGGACTGGGCAAGTCCCGCTTCTGCAGTGCAGGCGAATTTTATAATAATTTTCAGATATTTGGGAGAGAAGTTTTGCCGCATATGATTACAGGCAGGAAATGGTGTTCCAAGGCGCTGCTGACGGCAGCCGCGCTGGCCGTTCTTGCTCCGTCACAGTCTCTAATGGCTCGTAGCGCACCGCTCAGCCAGGAAGATCTGCTCGATCGCATCCAGGTCGAGGATATGATGACCGAATATTATGCGCTGCTCACGGAGAATGTGCGCCACGATATCGGAGAATACTTCACCGAAGACGCTGTCCTGCAGGTCAATACCGCTCGTTTCGAAGGCCGGGAAGCGATCCGCAGCCTGTATACGACGGAGACGGATCCCCGCATTCTCAAAGACAGCACCTATCACATCACCCTGTCGAACCCGCGCATTGAGATTGACGGCAACACGGCCCGAATGCGCACGGTGTGGACGGGATATATCTCCGATAACGTATATACCGCCCCAAGGCTGGTGGAGCAGGGGACCGAAGAAACAACCTTCGAGAAGCAAGATGGCGTCTGGATGATCACCAGCCGCACTATCATCAACCAAGGCGGCATGCCGACTTTCGTGACCGGCGAGCTTTGACGCCAGGCGCGCGAAGGCGCGCTGGTCAGGAGAGAGTGAAGGAGAGGATTCGTCGTGGCGCAGGCAGCGGAGTCTGAAGGTGCGGGCCGTGCGGCGCGTGGGTTCGTGGTCACATCCTATGTGATCCAGTTCTTTTTCGGCGGTTGGTTCTTTTTCAATGGCATCAATTACTTTGCCGCCTTCACACCGCCACCGCCAGGGTCATCGCCGCTGTCCCGCGAATTGATCACTGCGCTGGAGAATACCGGGCTTTTTGCAGTGGTGAAGGCGGTGGAATTGGTGACAGGAGCCGCGTTGCTGGCAAACAGATTCGTGCCTCTGGCTGCGCTTCTGGCTTTTCCGGTCACTTTCGCAATTGCCTATGTCATGATGGTGATCAATGGTGGCACGGTAGGCATGATTGTCGGTCCGCTGGCTGTCGCATTCAACGGGATTATCGTTCTGGCGAGGCTGGATAGTTTTCTGCCGGTACTGGCCTATCGAGATCGTGGCCCGGCCGGCGTTACTCTAACGTCACTGATGAAGATCGGAACAGATCCGGTTGCTTCTTACGCACAGGGTGCCGGGCCGTCACCGGGCCTGCGGCCGATCGTGCATCTCATCGCGATCGTTCTGGGTATTGGCGCTCCGGTCGCCATCGAATTGGGCACCATGGCCTATTTCCAGTCGGTCGCGAAGAACTCGATGACCGAAGATGAGAAAGCAGGAGCGATCCGGTAGCGAATGACAGGTTGCGCGGATTGCATAAACTTTCGTATTCAGTTACTCAATTCCAAACTAATCGGTTTGGGATTTGCGGATTGGCTGGCACCAGTCGCCGCGTCGTTGGAGAGGAGGCAGTGAATGGTCTTGCCTGGTGAATTCCACCTCTCGTGCAATTGCGCAGAGGCCAGGCCGCGCCGATGACGCCTGACTTGCTTACGCCGCTGTTCCAGCCATTGGAAGTCAATGGGCTGCGCTTGCCAAACCGCTTCGTGCTGCCTGCAATGCAGCGTGGCTGGTGTGTGGATGGGGTGCCAGGGGGCCAATTGGCCGACTACTATGTGGAGCGTGTGCGCGGCGGGGCAGGCCTGATCGTCAGCGAAGCCACTGCAATCGATCATCCCAGTGCAACCGGACAACGGGCCGCTGCAAAGCTGGCGCCGCATACGCAGGACGCATGGCGGCGCGTCGTCGGCTCCGTGAAGGATGCTGGCGGGAACATGTTCATGCAGCTCTTCCATGAAGGCTCCCTGAGGCCGGAAGGGATTGAAGGAACGCTCAGTCCTTCCGGGCTGGCTTACCGGGGGAAAGTCAATGGTCGCGCGGCGAGCAAGGAAGAGCTCGACGAAATATGCGATGCCTATGTTACCGCGGCTCTTACAGCGCAAAATATGGGCGCGGACGGAGTGGAGATACACTCTGCGCATGGTTTTCTGCTCGATCAATTTTGCTGGCACGAGACAAATCTGCGGGAAGACGGGCTGGGCGGCAGCGATCTTGCGCAGCGGCTTGCCTTTCCGCTGGCAGTAGTCCGTGCAGTTCGTTCCGCCGTGGGCCCGGATTTCGTCATCGGATGGCGCTTTTCCCAGTGGAAAGAAGTCGAGTTCGACGCGAAACTGTTCGCCACTCCCGAGGAGCTTCAATTTGCGATCAACGCATGGGAAGATGCCGGAGTAGACCTGTTTCACGCTTCCACGCGCCGTTTTTACATGCCCGAATGGCCTGACAGTGACCTTGGCCTGGCAGGATGGACAACAAAGGTCGGGCACAGCCCGGTCGTCGCAGTCGGTACCGTAGGGGTGAAAGATCTTCTGTTCGGCCCCGCAGAGGACCCCGATGCGCTCGAACCGCTGGCCAGCATTGGCGAGCTGGCGCGGCGCTTTTCGCGGGGAGACTTTGCGCTGGTCGCGGTTGGCAGAGCCATGATCGCCGATCCCGATTGGGTCAACAAATTGCGCAATGGCGATTTTGCAGCGATCGAGCCCTTCCGCTCAGAGATGTTCGATGTCGACGAAGACATGTGGGACATGAAGCTGGTGCTTGAAGCACTCTCGCGTTTCGCAGCCTGAAAGGTCCTTTGCTGCCGGTTATCAGCACAGGCCGGGGAAGTTGAATTATGTCTATTGTGATTACAGGTGCATCGGGTGAATTCGGGCGGCTGGCAGCTGCTTCGATCCTGGAAGTCGTGCCGGCTCAAGATGTCATACTCGTTAGCCGCTCTCCGGATAGGCTCGACGAATTCCGCGAAACGGGAATGGATATCCGTTATGGCGATTTCGATGAGCCGGAGAGCTTGCTGGAAGCATTTGCGGGGGCAGAACGGGCGCTGATAATCAGCACGGTCTCAGTGGGGGAGCAGCGCCGGCTCCAGCACAGCAACGCAATCGAAGCGGCCAAGGAATCTGGAATTCGTCAGGTGGCCTACACCTCCAGTGTTGGAATCCATCCACGCAATCCATCCTTCATCATCCCTGACCATGCATTTACGGAAGAGCTTCTCCGCAATTGCGGAATGGAAACGACGATCCTGCGAATGTCTGGCTACGCAGACATTCTAGCGAACGCGATTGCACCGCAGGCGATCGAAACCGGCCAATGGATATCCCATTCCGGCGATGGCTGTCTCGGGGTGGTCGCAAAGCAGGATTGTGCGCGTGCAGCGGCCTACGCAATTGCGAATGATGGGCATGCCGGTGCCGTCTATGAAATTACCGGACCGGAACTGCTGTCCCACCGCGATGCTGCCGCGCTGGCCTCGCAAATGAGCGGCAAGCCGATCGCATATGTCACGTCCGATGATGCTGAAGACGGAAAAGACCAGGCAGACACCTGGATCGGCCCCTTCACAATGGCGGACCTGCTCTCATCCGAACGTGCAATTCGTGACGGATATTCCGCTATCTGCTCGCATCACGTGAAAATGATCACCGGCCGTCAGGCGCGCAGCTTGCGCGAGGTCTACTCCGCAGCCGGCATCGGAGCCTGAGCATTGAAATTGGGAAGGATTGGAAAGTGGCAATTACTGAAGACCTGCCGATACTGGTGACGGGCGGTTCCGGGAAGCTTGCCGGGCTGATCATCGGCGAGCTGATGAAGCGCGGCCTGCCGCCGCAGCAATTGATCACGACCACCAGGTCGCCAGAGCGGCTTGAGCCACTGGCCGCGCAGGGAATTCAAGTGCGCGCGGCCGATCATGACAAGCCTGAAACGCTTGTCGACGCGTTTCGCGGAGCGCGCAGTATGCTTCTGATCAGCGGCACGCCCGAAGCATTCATCGCTGGTATTCGCGTGCAGCAACACAAGGCTGCCATTGCGGCGGCGATAGAGGCGGGAGTTACGCATCTCTTCTACACTTCTGCGCCGCATGCCGATCCGGACACGCTCGCCGATGCGCATATCGATCACTGGCAGACGGAAGAGGCCATCAAAGCCAGCGGCGCGAAATGGACTGCATTGCGGCACTGGGAATGGCCCGATTGGCACCTGGAGCATCACTGGCGTCACGCCGTCGATAGCGGTGTATTCTATGCGGCGACTGGGCAAGGCCGCATTTCGCACGTCTCTCGAGAGGACACGGCGGCTGCCGATGCCGCCGCTCTGCTTTCCGATAGAAGCGCCAATAAGACATTCGACATTACCGGCCCCAAGGCATTGACTGCAGAGGATATCTGGCGGGCATTGTGCGAAGTCTCCGGCAAGAAGATCGAGCTGGCGCTGGTGGAGCCTGACGAGCTGGCCGAAAAGCTGCTCGAGGCCGGTTCTCATCCAGAGACTGTTCCGATTTTCGCGATGATGGCCACAGCGATCCGCGAAGGTTGGTATGACGGGGTTAGCGATGACGCCGAAACTCTCGCGGGAAGACCGCGAAAGACGATCACCCAGTGGCTTGAAACTGCTTTGCCCGAAGTCCTCTCCAGGCCGCCGCGCGGGCCCTGGGACTGATCAATTGGCTTGGGGTGAGTAAGCTGTCTCGCGGTGCCACGTTGCTTAAGCCATGTGCTGGCTGGTATTGACCGGGTCCACCGGTGCGACCTGCATGACGTCCCAATGTTCGACGGCTTTGCCGCCTTCTACCCGGTAGAATTCCATGATCATAAGGTCTTGCTGATCGGGCTGGCGTATCCTCAGATGCACGGCAACGTCGCAGCCATCGGCAACAATCTTGAGGACGTCCATCTCCATTGGATGCCCCCTTGGTTCATCAAGACCTTCGCGCACCAGCACATGTTTGAACCCTTCTAGATTGCCTCCCGGGATGTCGGGATTGTGCTCGACATAGTTGGGTGAAAAATACCGCTCCACCGCTTCCATGCCGCGCTGCTCCTGGAACAGCCGGTAGACTTCCTCGATTACGCGTTTGGGCGGCATTACCTGCTCAGTCACTTCGTGCTCTTCGATATATGTTTCACCACACGCCGGGCCTCAGCTGAATCCACCTGAAGCGTCCAGCACGGCACCTGTAATCCAGCGCGCGTCATCCGACGCAAGAAAGGTGATTGCGGGCGCGACATCGTCGGGCGTTCCGATCCGACCTAGAGAAGTGTGCTCTTTGAGTGCTGCCATGATTTCCGGATCGTCGAACGTGCCTATCAGGCGGTTTCCTTCCGTATCGGTGGCGCCTGGCCGGACCATGTTCACACGAATTTCTCTCGGGCCGAGTTCCTTGGCCATGAAGGTCGTGATCTTTTCAAGTGCGGCCTTTGATCCCCCATAGAGGACGGCGTTATTGATCGGATTGACGACACCGGCCGAGCCGATGTTGATAATCGAACTACCCGGCCCAAGATGGTCGAGCGCCTGGACCAGAACCTGAATTGGGCCGAATACATTCGTTTCGAAATGACGGCGAAATCCCTCCAATGTCGTCTGTTCGACCGGGCCGAAGCGAAAATATGCGGCGTTGTTCACTATGATGTCGATCTGTCCAAATGCTTCCAGCGTTTCGGAAATCAATCTCGCCGCGTCTGCCTCGTTGGAAACATCGGCGCCGATAGCTATTGCAGTTCCGCCCTGTTCGGCGATGTCCGAAACAACCTTGTCGGCACCGTCCTTGCTTGAAGCGTAATTCACGGCGACCTTGGCCCCTGCTGCAGCCAGGTGCAGTGCGATGCCCGCGCCAATGCCTTTGGAAGCCCCAGTGACGATCGCCACCTTTCCCCTGAGTCCAGTCAAAATCTTTAGCCTTTCCGCCGTTTTCCATCATTCTGACTAGGTCGAATAATGATAATCGTCAAACCATTTAGTTTGGCTTTTCTCTACAGTTGATGAGACGAGCCGATGCTCTATACCGTTCATATGGTGCGCGAGAAAAAACCTTCCGAAGCGAAGCGTTCGTCCAAGAGAAATTCCAACTCCGATGCACGTGCGCGCATTATCGCTGCCGCCCGCAAGGAACTTGTGAGATACGGCTTTGCCGGTGCCCGGGTAGACCGAATTGCGCGGACAGCTGGAACAAGCAAAGAACGCATTTACTTCTATTTCAAAAGCAAATCCGAATTGATTAAAGAGGTTCAGGTCGAACAGTCCTTAAGGTTTCAAAAATCTGTTTTGCTTGATCCTGATAACGTCGATGAATTCATAGGAAGTGTCTTCGACTATTATTATAATAATCCCGACGATGTCAGAATCTGGCTGTGGTTTTTGCTGGAGCTTGGAGACAAGAGCCTGCCTGATGATGATCCAAGAGTGGAGATCATCGAGGCCCGGATCAATTCGGTAAAGGCGGCACAGGCTGCGGGGACCATCGATCCAAACTGGGATCCGGTGCTGTTGCTGAATCTGATCTCAAGTATGGCAATGAGCAGACTTCTTGCACCGGTTTACGTCCATGAGCTTGGAACCAAGGTCACCGGAGCGGCCCGCAAGGCGGCTCTTGAGCGCGACCGTGCAACAGTGATCGAGATATCGCATCGGTTGATTACCGAGGCTCCATCCAGCAGCCAGAAATAGGCCGGCAAGAGACGAGGGTGGCCGCACAGGGCGCACTCTCGCCGAACTTCAATGAGGTGAGCCGTGGCCAGCCGAGTGCGGAGCTAAACAGTCTTTCGATTGCCAAGCCACAAGAGGAAGAGCACCGCAACAGTCACTGCAGCCAGGCACAGGATCACGAAAAAGAATCCGAAGGCTCCGGCCTGTTCCATCGCGATAACGCCTGAATAAGCCCCCAAGATTCCGCCAATTCTACCGACTGCGTCGGCCAGGCCGATGCCCGTTGCGCGCATTGCCGTGGGGTAGGATTCCGCAGCCAGAGTGTAGAGCGTTGTGACCACACCGGCGACAGCAAAGCCCGCACATGGAAGCAGGATGAGGATGATGTTGCCGGACTGGGGGCTCAGATCCGTGAAGGTGAGCAGGCTTATTGCGATCAATGCCATTGCAGAGAACATCAGGCCGGTCTTGTGAGCGCCGATCCGGCCGATGAACCATCCGGAGAGCGGAGTTCCGAACATGCTGCCGAGCGTCCAGAAGAAAAGCGATCGGGCTGCGAAGGCGAGGTCGAAGTCGAGCGAAGACAATACGACCGGTACCCATCCCAAAACCGATGATCCCAGTACGTACATCACGAAGAACACAATCCACAGCAGCAGTGTAGTGCCGAGACGTTCGCGCAGCAGTGTGCCGACCAAGTGCATGCCGGGGCGCTCGTCCGGGGATTCAAGAGCCTGATCATCTTCCGGCAGCCCGAGGCGCGCGAGGATTGACTGCCTGAGTTCGGCGCGTTCCGGAATTCTGCGCAGATATCGCGGTGATTCAGGCAGAAATAGCGTCAAGGCCGCGAGCAGGGGCACAGCGGCCACGCCGCCAATTAGGAATATGGATGCCCAGCCATAAACTGGCGCAACGACACTGCCGACGAGTGAGCATATGCCCAGACCCAGAGGGCCTGCCAGAATGGCAAAGCTGATCATCAGGCCTTTCTTGTTCTCCGGTGCCAACTCGGTCATCAGAGCCATCCCGGAGGAGAAGTATCCGCCAAGTCCCAGACCGTTTATGAAGATCAGGGCGTAAAGGCCGGTGAGGTCCGTGGCGAAGCTGCAAAAGAACATCGCCAGGCCCTGCAGCCCTGCGAAAGCAACGATTGGCAGCTTCCGTCCCCGAGAATCCCCGAGATAGCCACCAAGAATGGCACCTAGACCCATGCCGACAGAAGTCAGCGCAAGCGGTGTCGCGATGTCCCGCGCAGGGATATTCCATTCCTTGAGAATTGAAGGGGCGACGACAGGCAAGGCCTGGAGGCAAAACCCGCTGTAGAGAAATAGCATAAGGAGCGTCGCAAAGGCGCCGAACTGATAGATTCGGTCTGGTGCGGCCGAAGGATGATCCTGCGGCTGGGCGCTTTGCTTTGTCATGACGTCCTTCGTTCCTCGCGCAGATGACTTTCATATTTTCAATACAGTAGCCCGCCGGTCATTGCTGGCGACCAAGCCAACTGCTTGGCGCAGAAAAATTGTGCCGGGAAACTCGGTTGGAGGTTCCCGGCACAGTCATTCAATCCGCCCTGTTCAGGGTCAGAACTCCTTTCGCACGATGAGCGAGAATTCTCGCGGAGCCGCTGGGAAATCCTGGACCAGACCGCTGGTTCCGCTGAGGTCAAACCTGTTCAGAAGATAGTATTTGTCGAACAGATTGTTGACGTGGAGCGCGACCGAGAGGTCACCCTCGTAATTCTTCCACGTCAGATGCGCATTCGCGACCGTGTAGGCTTCGATCTGGTTGGCGGGTGCGTTGGCCGCATTTGTATAGATCGAACTCTGGTAGGCAGCATCCACACGGGGTGTCAGCGTGCTGTTGCCGAGATCGATCTCATACTGAGCGCCGATTGCCCACTTCCATTCAGGAGTGAATGGCGGAACGACGTCTGTGGTCAAGAATGTTGCCGGATCGACATAATCGAACTGGAAATCGAGATAGCTTCCCGATGCGTTGAGGCTGAGTCCCGCAACCGGTTCTAGGTTGAGTTCCGCTTCGAGGCCCTTTGTCGTGGCGTTGCCCGCGTTCACGATCAGGCTACCGAAGTCAAAACCATACTCCTTGACATCGAGCCGCGTCAGCTGAACCCCGTCATATTCGTTGACGAAGCCTGTTACGTTGAAGCGGACCCGGTTGTCCAAGAAGTCGCTTTTGAAACCGATTTCGTAGTTCTTCAGCGTCTCCGGAGAGAAGGGCAGGATAAGGGCGGGAGCTGCCGGGAACGGGTTGGTACCGCCGCCCTTGAAGCCGGTTGCGAACGTCGCATAGGTCAGGAAATTGTCGGACCAGCGATAGTCGACACTCAAGCGATAATCGACCACGCTGTCGCTGTAGGTTCCGCTCTCGCCTTGCAGGTTCGGATCGTTGACGCTGCCATCCAGCCTGTATTGGTTGTATGTGTAGGTCTTCTCTTCCTCGGTATATCGGATGCCGGCTGTAACTGTCAGCGCATCGGTCACGTCGATGATCGCGGTCGCAAACCCGGCGAGCGTTTCACCAGGGATATAATCGTCGGTGACGTATTGGAGGAAGAACGGCCTGATATCCAGGAAGTAGTTCATGTTGGTTTCTTGCCAGGAATAGAAACCACCGACAGTCAGAGCGACGCGTCCAAGATCCGCATTCAACCGAGCTTCCTGACTGAAGAACTCGTGCTTGAGAGAGACGGATTCAAGGTCGATACGTGCTGGCGATAAGTCGCCGTCCATCCCGAAGGATGTTGTATATTCGCGGTAGGCAGTGATCGACGTCAGAGACAATGTGTCGCTGAAATCATAATTGCCGCGTCCGGAGATCTCGAACCCTTCATAATAGGTACGGGGATCGACCTGTGAAGCAAAGGCCGGATATCCATCGCGGCCGGGGCCGTTCTGGAAGGTCGCATAGTTACAGAATGGGCCGCACATGAAGCGGGAATCGAATGGCAAACCGGGCAGGGGGTTGGTTTCCGGATTGTCGAAACTGGCCATGCTGAGCACGGGGCCGGCAGGCATGCGGTCTTCGTGATTATAACTGCCTGTCAGAGTGAAATCGAAATCGGTGGTCGGTTCGAAGCGCACCTGCACCCTCACGGCCTGATTCCCGACGCCACCCAGGTTTGGGCCGCGCTTGCAGTCGCTCGCGGCCGTCTTGGCCGGAATGTCAGCGTTCGGATTGACGCAGCCATAATCGAGATTTTCGACGTAACCGGACTGACTGCGGACCATGCCGGCAATACGCGCGGAAATCGTGTCGGTCACAGCGAGATCGATAGCCCCCCGCATGCCTACAAGTTTCCGGCTGCCACCGATGGCTTCGATATAGCCGCTATTGTCGCCCTTGGGCTGAACAGTGACCATACGCACGGCGCCGCCAATCGAGTTGCGCCCCGTCAGCGTGCCTTGCGGGCCGCGGAGCACTTCGACACGTTCGAGATCGAGCAGATCGAGCAGCGAACCGGTCAGTGTCGCGTTATAGACGTCGTCTACAAAAACACCGACGCCGGGTTCCAGAGCCGGGTTGAAGTTGTACTGGCCGACGCCGCGAATAGAGGCGACAAGGCTCGGCCCCCAAATGGCGACGGATGGCTTCAGCGTAACGTTGGGAACCTGATTGGCAATTTCGTACACGCTGTTCTGGCCGCGTGCGGCCAGCATTTCGCTGGTAACTGCGGTGATCGAAAGAGGTGTGTCCTGAAGGGCCTGCTCTCGGAACTGCGCGGTCACAACGATAGGTGCATTGTATTCCGTTTCCTCGCTCTCGTCTTGAGCGAGGGCGGCTGAGCTCCAAGCAAATCCCACCAGGGCTGCGCCGGCCAAAAGAAAACGTTTCGTCCTCATTCGAACTTTCTCCCAAATAGATCAGGCGCTTGAACGCGCGTTCTCATTGCAGCCACCCTTGCCCGTCGCGTCTCGCCAAGACCGCTTCGTCAAGGTGCAGTCACATGCTTTTCGCGGCAGGATGCTTGCACATTGAGCCAGTTGGACTCGGATCGCCGATCCGAACAGATTGACTACAGATAAAGTATACTATTGTGGTTCGGAGTCAAACCAATTAGTTCGGAAAAGTCGATGGCAAGGGGCAGGCGACGATCGTGAACCTGCTTCCCGTGGCTGGAAGGGCCAGCTGGGTAAGAGACTGACAAGGAGTTGTTTCCTCGGAGGGTCTTGCAAGAATTTCCGCCTGGCTAGAGCTACTTATCGAGAGGATGA
Organism: Alphaproteobacteria bacterium; assembly: GCA_030426245.1. GTDB lineage: Bacteria > Pseudomonadota > Alphaproteobacteria > Sphingomonadales > Sphingomonadaceae > Andeanibacterium. Next base: position 58,483 of record JAUHYZ010000002.1, read on the forward strand.
GATGAAGATGGAACTGAAAGGCAAGGTTGCGCTGGTAACGGGCGCTTCAAAAGGTATCGGCGCGGAAATCGTCAAAGCAATGGCTGCTGAAGGTGCGTCGGTAGCAGTCAACTATTCTTCGGACAGCAGCGGCGCAGACAGGATCGTGAAAGCGATTAAGGAGAAAGGCGGCAACGCGATTGCCATTCAGGCGAATGTGGCGTCAGTGGCCGATGCTCGGCGTCTGGTAAGCGAAACGGTCGCCGAGTTCGGCCGGCTGGACATCCTCGTGAACAATGCGGCTGCATATGACATGGCGGCGATAGAGGATATCACCGAGGAAGAGTTCCATCGGCATTTCAATATCAATGTCCTTGGCCCCATCATCCTCATTCAAGAAGCACTCAAGCATTTCAGCGAAGGTTCGAGCGTTCTCAATATCTCCTCGACGATCGTGCTTTCGCCGGAGGCGAATACGACGCTTTACAGTGCGTCGAAGGCCGCGCTCAACGATATCAGCGAAACACTCGCCAAGGAGCTCGGCCCGAGGCAGATTCGGGTGAACACGATCTCCCCCGGCGTGACGCATACGGATGGGCATCCGGTTTATGATTGGGGCGACGAAATCGTGCAGCCGATCATTGCCAAGACGCCCCTGGGCAGACTCGGTTCGCCTGAGGATATCGCGCCGGCGGCTGTATTTCTCGCTTCCGATGCCGGAGCCTGGATTACCGGCGCCAATCTCCAAGTCTCCGGCGGATTTCGCTGACCTTTTTCGGGCCGAGGCCGGTCGAAAAGCCGAGCACTGTGATGTGGTGCACAGCGAACGGAAAAGTCCTGTGAACAAGGCTGTGCGGATGTTCTGAGCTAGTCCCGCAAATCTATGGGAAGCAGTTGTTATGAAGTTATTTCTTGTTGGAGCCACCGGCAATGTCGGCGCGTGTATTCGGGAAGAGGCATTGTCTCGCGGACACACTGTAACCGGCATGACGCGTGACGCCTCGAAGCTGGCCCCTGCCGAGAGGCTGTCTGTCTACGAAGGCGATGTGATGGACAGGGCCAGCCTCGCGGAAGCGATGAAAGGCCATGACGCCGTTGTCGTATCTCACGGCAATCGGCCCGACGATCCCAAGATCGGGCCAAAGACGATTCTTGCGGCCGATTCGATTCTCGACGCGGTTCGCGATGCCGGCATCAAGCGCGTATTCTGGGTCGGTGGGGCCGGCAGTCTCCTCACGCCCGACGGCAAACGTGTCTTCGATGCGATGGAACTGCCGGCCTGGGCGCGTTCGGCGATTTGGGCAATGGCTGCCCACCTAATGCACTTGCGGACCATCACTGATCTGGATTGGACGTTCCTCAGCCCATCGCAGGGGATCGCGCCAGGCGAGCGGACTGGCAAATTCCGCTTGGGGCTCGACGACCTGATCGTAGACGAGAACGGCGAGAGCTTTATCAGCTATCAGGATTATGCCGTGGCTACGCTGGATGAATTGGAAAATCCCCAGCATATTCGGCAGCGTTTCACGGTCGGATATTAGGCTTTCCGCGAAGGGCCGATGTGGAATCAATACATGGTCACCCGGCCGTTGACCGATTCTTCGGGCACAGGCTGCATCACGTCCCAATGTTCGGCGATCTTGCCGTCCTCGATACGGTAGATGTCCATGAACACGAGCATGGGTTCATCCGGCCCCGTCTCGACATGTATATGGGTGACCACCATGTTCCCGGATGAAATGGTGCGATCGACGACCATTTTCATCCGTGGCCTGTCCGGATCTGTCAGTCCCGCTTCCACGAGATGTTCGATGAACCCTTCGCGATTTCCGCCGCGGACGATGGGGTTATGCTCGATAAAGTCGTCGGCGATGTATTTGTCGACGGCTTCCATCGCGCGGTGGTCCATGATCAAACGGTTGCATTCATGGACGATTTCTTCGGGCGTCATTCCTTGATTGGCCATCAGGCTCTCCCTTCAAATTTGTGTTCTCAGATTGGAGCGGCCACCGGCGGTCAGGCCGATTGAAGGTGCCGCCTTATTGTCTTGCCTCTCCTTGTAATAGCGGGGCGCTCACGCAATAGTATAACGAAAGTGTATTGATTTTAGGATTCGAATCAAACTAGTTGGTTTGGGCGGAGTCGAGGTGCCGGCCAGCTTGGGACACAGCAAGCGGCCAAGCGAGAGAGTCAGGAAAGGCAAGCGGAATGGGCGATACGGAATTCTCACGGTACCTGATCCGGGACTATGTGCGGCTTCTCGTTGGCGAGCGCGATCCCATGCTGGCATTCGCCACGCATTTCGGCCCTGGCTTGATACAGCACGATCCAGACATCGGCGATGGTGACGAAGGCGACCAGGAGTTCCTTGAAGGCAGGCGGGAAGAAGCGTCGGACACGGTCCTCCCAACAGATGAGTTTGCTACCGTCGTTCATTTGATACTGGCCGATGATGATCTCGTGATGATGAAATCTCACGTGTTTATCGGTAAGTCGGATAGGGGCCGAGTTTTCGTCGACATCTGGCGTGTGGCGAACAACAAGTTTGCCGAGCACTGGAGTGCGATCGAACCGATCACCGAAACGGACAACCCGCTCAAGATCTGGTGTAATCAGGGCGGTGATTACGAAGCTGCAGCCGCGCTCGGAAATACGGCCAGCGATCCGATCTGCGGACCGCCGGGGGATCCGGCGCTGCGCGACGTGTCGCTGGCCACAGTGCGCGCCTTTCTGGAGATGATCGCCGATCGCGACAGGATCGCGGAAGCGGTCGAGACCTATATGTCCGACGACTTCGAAGAATACAGCCCGCGTGTGGGCGCGCAGGGCAAGCAGGCACTTATAGAACATCTCAAGACAGCGAATGAGCGCGGTGAGACGTTCGAGGAAGCACGGTTCTTGGCCGATGGGCGTTTCGTGCTGTTTCACGGGAAGGGCGATACGGGCGAAAACCCGCTCGGTTATTCGCAAATGCATCTCTACAAAGTTGTCGATGGCAAGATCGATGCGCATTGGGCGGTACGGCAGGCCATCCCGCCCTACAGCGTCGCAGGCCGATCGATGGTTGAAGGCCCTCTCGAAGAGGGGCGCAAAAAAGGCCCTCCGCCGCCAGGCACTCACACGCATTGATCCAGCCCGCAAACTCTAAGGAAAAGGCATAAGTTTCATGAGCACTATCACTATCCCTTCGGAAACTGCGGCAACCGATTTTCTTGCCCATCCCGACAAGGTTTTTGTTGGCGGTGAATGGGTGGACGCATCCAGCGGACGGTGGATCGAGATCGTATCGCCTGATTCAGAGAGCATCGTCGGCAAGGTCGTCGAGGGCGATGTAGAGGACATGAATCGCGCGGTTGCCGCCGCACGCAAAGCCTTCGACGACGGGCCTTGGACGAAAATGTCGGTGAAGGAGCGGAAGCAGCTTCTCGTTCGCCTGTGCGACGAGCTGTCGAAGCGCGAAGCGGAAATTGCCAAAGCCTGGAACTTGCAGATGGGCGGGTTGATGAGCTTTGCCCCGATGCTTTCTTCGGTGGGCACGGAAACGCTGCGCCATATCGTGGAAATGATGGACGATTTCCCGTTCGTTGAACGAGTGCCCAGCAAGTTCAGCGATACCGGCATTATCGCACGCGAGCCGGTTGGCGTCGTTGCGGCAATCGCCCCGTGGAACGGGCCCTATGCGATAATGGGCACCAAGCTCGCCAACTCGCTGGCGGCGGGTTGCACCATTGTCATGAAGCCCGCGCCGGAGACGCCGGTGGAGGCCTACATCATGGCAGAAGCTGCCGAAGCCGCCGGCCTGCCGCCGGGCGTCGTAAACCTCGTTTGCGGTCACCGCGAAGCGAGCCATGCACTCGTTTCCAATCACGGCGTAGACAAGGTCAGCTTCACCGGCTCGACCGCGGCCGGCAAGCTGATTGCCAGCACTTGCGGCGAACGGATCGCGCGCGTGACGCTTGAACTGGGCGGCAAATCGGCCGCAATCATTCGTGACGACTATCCGCTCGAAGAAGCGGCGTCTCTTCTCGCCAATACGATCACGGTGATGAGTGGGCAGGTATGCGCGATGCTGAGCCGTGCGATCGTGCCCAAGAAGTCGCACGACAAGCTTGCCGAACTGATCAAGGGCGAGATGGAAAAGATCAAGATCGGATACAGCACCGATCCTGAGACCCAGCTTGGTCCGCTCGCCATGAAGCGCCAGCTTGAACGTGTAGAAACATATGTCGAGGAAGGGCGTAAAAGTGCTGATCTCGTGACCGGAGGCAATCGTCCCAGCCACCTCAATCAGGGCTATTTCCTCGAACCGACATTGTTCGCCAATGTCGATAATCAGAGCCGCATTGCGCAAGAGGAGATCTTCGGCCCAGTCCTGAGCTTGATCCCTGCCGAGGACGAAGAAGATGCGATCCGCATCGCCAATGAAAGCAATTTCGGCCTCAACGGTTCGGTGCTTACGAACGATCCCGAGGCTGCCTACAAGGTCGCGCGCGCTGTGCGCACGGGTTTCTTCGGCCAGAATGGCATGAAGATGGATTACACGTTGCCGTTCGGCGGATTCAAGCAATCCGGCATCGGGCGCGAAGGCGGGGCGGAAGGCTTCGCATCCTATCTCGAAACCAAGACCATCTTGCTGGACGAGGCGCCGGCGGAATTCGCATGACATAGCTCGGATTGAACCGGGGCCGGGCGCCATTGGCACGCTCCGGCCCCGCCAAGGGCCAAGAACTAGAACGACGATCGGGGAAAACGATGCTTGAAGTTGATTTGAGCGGCAAGACTGCTTTGGTGACTGGCTCGACCGACGGGATCGGAAATGCGTGTGCAAGGGGGTTCCTGGGCGCGAATGCCAATGTCGTTATCAATGGCCGCAATGCCGATAAGGTAGAGCGCGTCGCGGAAGAACTGCGCTCGGAATTCCCCGGACCGGAAGTGATAACCGCACCAGCGGATATCGGAAACAAGGAAGGCTGCTCCGCCCTAATCAGGCGAGTTCCATCTTGCGATATCTTGGTCAACAATGTTGCCGTGGTGGCGCTTGACGATGCTCTCGATGCTTCGGACGAGACGTATCTCCGGCTCTGGGAGCTCAATTTCATGAGCGCTCTGCGGATGTCCCGCCATTATCTGCCCGGGATGATCGAGCGGAACGAAGGGCGGGTGCTGTTCAGCGGCGCACAACGTCCGCTGATGGCCTATCGCGGGGGCACCGCCTATTCGGTCAGCAAGTTTGCTCAAGTCAGCCTTTCACGCTCTCTAGCAGAAATGACGAAGGGAACGAAGGTGACGGTCAATACCGTCATGATCGGCGTTACCCATTCCTCCAGTCTCGACCAGGTCGCCAGCGATATGGCTGCCGCCAAGGGGCGTACACAGGAAGAAGACGAACAAGATTTCATCGACCTCGTTTCGCCCGCATCGCTGTTGCGGCGGCTGGCCCAGGCAGAGGAAGTTGCCAATTTCATGGTCTATCTGGCTTCTCCGCTCGCTTCGGCCACGAACGGCGCAGTGCTGAGTGCCGAAGGCGGCACTCGCCAGGCGATTTACTGAGCAGGAGGCGGAAATGAAGATCGATCTTGCCGGCAAGAAAGCCGTCATTACCGGGTCGACCGGAGGTATTGGATTTGCCTGCGCTCAGGTGCTCGCGGAGGCGGGGGCAGATGTCGTGGTCAATGGCAGGTCCGATGAAACCGTAAACCGTGCACTGGAAAAACTGCGGAGTTCCTATCCGAACCGGGAGTTCACTGGTGTCGCCGCAAGCCTGGACACCGCCGAAGGACCGGCGCGTATCATCGAGACTGCGCCGAGCTGCGACATTCTGGTCAACAACGCGGCGGTGAACATTATCGCAAATGTCTTCGAGCAGCCGGACGACGACTATTTCAAGCTGTTCGAAATCAACTTCCTGGCCGAGGTCCGGCTTACCCGTCACTATATGCCCCGGATGCTCGAGAAGAACTGGGGGCGTGTGTTGTTCCACAATTCGGAGCAGGCACTGCGCCCGTCGCCGGAGATGCCGGCATACGGGGCAACGAAGGCCGCGAGTCTCGCTCTCGCGCGCTCGGTTGCGGAATATACAAGGGGATCGGCAGTCACCGTCAATACGGTCGTTATCGGACCGACCCGTTCCGATGTGACCTCTCAGTTGCACAAGGACATTGCCGAAAGTGCCGGGATTACGGTCGAACAGGTCGAGACGGACTTCTTCAAGAACTACCGCCCTGCATCGCTTCTCCAGCGTCTGGTCGAAGGCAGGGAAGTGGCAAACATGGTGGCCTATCTGTGCTCCGATCACGCCTCGGCCACCAATGGATCGATCGCAAGCGTGGAAGGCGGCGTCAGGGAAGTGAACTTCTAGGCGCCGGGAGGATCACTCCGCCCAAAAGGCTGCGATTAAAAAGAAATAAGGATAAGAGAGGAAGTACAATGCGCGAATTTACAATCGAGCCGGCGGACAAGGCAATGTCGGCGGCTGCGGACGATTTTTTCAAGACCCTGTATGTGGATCATGACTTTGTTAGGGCCATGCGAACACATACCGCACCCGGATTTGTCGAGCACAATCCGGATCTGCCGAACGATCCTGAAGATCAGGCGCGCTTTTTCGAAGAGCGCCATGCCGCCAATCCGGAATTCTTTGCGGCGGAGAAGGATTGGAATACCCGGTTCGTTCACAAGTTTATTGTCGGCAACTATCTGATTGTCCATTATTTCATGTCGGTCGGTCCGGAGGATCGCGGGCGTATGTTCGCCGATTTCTGGCTCTGGGAAGGTGATAAGATCGTCGAGCATTGGGACGTGGTTCAGCCGGTGCCGGAGAAGACGGTCAGCGGCAATCCCATGTGGTAGGTCGAACGTGGCATTGGTGCGGTCTGATGTGGCCGCACCAAGCAGTGCCAGGCCAAGGAGAATTAGTTCGGGCTAATTTACGGTACCCTATTCGTCCGTTCGTCATTATGGTCCTGCATCGACAGCACCATGACCAGCCCAAGCGAAAATCCCGCCGGTGCCGCCGGCCTACCGGCTTTCAGCGGGTCCGGCCTGACGAAGATCTACCGTACCGGCGAAACCGAAGTGCACGCTTTGCGCGGCGTGGAACTGACGATACCCGCCGGGGAAGTGCTGGTGCTGCTCGGGCCGTCGGGCAGCGGGAAGTCCACGCTTCTGAACATCATTGGCGGGCTGGACCGGCCAACTGACGGCACGCTATACTATGAAGATACTGAGCTTACCGCGCTCGATGAAGATGATCTGACGCGCTTCCGCCGGTCCAATGTCGGCTTCATCTTCCAATTCTATAATCTGATCCCAAGCCTGACTGCGGAAGAAAACGTCCGCCTCGTCACCGACATCGCTGAAGATCCGATGGGCGCTGCGGATGCTTTGGCGCTGGTCGGCCTTGCCGAGCGCTGCGATCACTATCCTGCGCAGCTTTCCGGCGGGGAGCAGCAACGCGTGGCGGTTGCCCGCGCAGTTGCGAAACGGCCCGGCGTCCTCCTTTGCGATGAGCCGACCGGGGCGCTCGACAGTGCAACGGGCGTGCGCGTACTCGAAACGTTGGCGCAGGCGAACCGGGAGCTGGGTACCACCGTAATCATCATAACGCACAATGCCGGCATTGCTGCGATGGCGCACCGGGTGTTCCATTTTCTGGACGGGCAGATTGCTAGAGTGGAAAGCAATGCGAACCCGATAGATCCTTCGGAAATCACCTGGTGAAGGCACTGGACCTCAAGCTCATGCGCGACTTGTGGCGCATGCGGGGGCAGGCTTTGGCAATTGCGGTGGTGCTGGCTGCTGCAACGGCAACCTTCGTTCTTTCGATGGGCGTGCATGCGTCGCTCACCGAGACGCGAGATCTCTATTACGCGCGCAACAATTTCGCCGATGTATTTGCCAGCATGACGCGCGCTCCGCGCAGCGTCGTGCCCCGAATTGCGGAGATACCGGGCGTCAGGCGCGCCGAAGGATCCATCCAGCAATACGCCACGCTCGATTTTCCCGGACGGATCGTTCCGGTGCGCGCCTTGATCAATTCGATTGACGAACGCGGGCACGACCAGCTCAACAAGCTCACTTTGCGCGATGGACGCCTTCCAAGGCTGGGAGAAGCCGGGGAGGTTGTGGTGGATGAAGCCTTCGCCAATGCCAACCAGCTTGGCCCCGGCGACGAACTCGACGCGCTGATCTACGGCAGCAAGCAGCGTCTCAAGATCGTGGGCATAGGACTGGCACCCAATTTCATTTATTCGATCGCTCCGGGCGTTCTGGTGCCCGATGATAGCCGCTTCGGCATCTTCTGGATGGGCGAGAAGGCGCTGGAGGCCGCGACGGACAGGACGGAGGCCATCAACGCGCTTTCGCTTACTCTCGATCACGGGGCTTCGCAGGCCGATGTCATCCGCGCCGTGGACGCTATACTGGAGCCTTATGGCGGGACGGGCGCCTATGGCCGGGAAGACCATCTGAGCCATGCATTCTTGGATAACGAGCTTATGCAGCTCGAGGCGATGACGCAGGTCATTCCGCCCGTATTCCTGCTGGTTTCTACTTTCCTGGTTTATATCGTGCTCGGCCGCATGATCCGGAAGGAGCGGACCCAGATCGGCCTAATCAAGGCATTCGGATATTCCAACTGGTCGATCGGCTGGCACTATCTGAAATTCGCATTGGCGATTGCCCTGCTGGCCACGGCGCTCGGCGCAGCCGGCGGCATCTGGATGGGCCAGGCGATGACGGCCCTCTATGCCGAATACTATCGCTTTCCCTTTCTCTATTACCATACCAGCCCGGGCGTATTTCTGGCGGCAGCGGCTCTGGCAACCGGTGCGGCTGCATTGGGCGCCTTGGGAGGTATGCAGCAGGCTGTCAGGCTCAATCCGGCGGTTGCCATGTCTCCGCCTCCGCCGCCAATCTACCGCGCCGGCATGATCGAAAGGCTGGGACAGTGGGCCGGTTTCACTGCCATCGGCCATATGATTGTGCGCCATATTGCGCGCTGGCCGGGGCGTGCCGCCATTACGGTCCTGGGCGTTGCGCTTTCCGCCGGGCTGCTATTTTCGACGATGCAGTTTCTCGATTCCAGCAGATCCATGCTGGACAGCTTTTTCTATCGCGCCCAGCGCCAGGATCTGACGGTCTCCTTTACCGAGGCTCGCAATCGCGATGTCCTGTATGAGCTTTCGCAAATGCCGGGTGTGCTGAGGGTGGAGCCAACCCGCGCGATCGGCGTGAAGATCAGCCATGGAAACAAGGTGGAGCGTACCAGTATCGAAAGCACGCCGGCGGACGCGACGCTGACGGCACGGATCGACGCCGACGGCAGCGAGATTGAGCTTCCCCCCTCGGGATTGATGCTGAGCCGCCAATTGGCCGACAAGCTTGCAGTGTGTCCGGGCGACCAAGTCTTCGTCGAGTTGCTGGGAGGGCGCCGGACACAGACGTTTCAACCGGTCGTCAGCGTCGTGGAGGAGTTTATCGGAGAGCAGGCTTATGCCGGCGAGGACACGCTCGAGCGTATAACGCGCGACGCATCGCCAGTCGGATCGGCGCAATTGCTCATCGATCCTGCGCAGCGGGACCGAATTCTGACCGAGCTCAAGGAAATGCCGCTGGTTCTGGGTGTAACAGAGCGTGACGCCGCCATGCAGAAGTTCGAAGAAGTGATCGACGAAAACATCTTCACCATGCTGTTTTTCTATATCTCTTTCGCATCGGCAATCGCGGTTGGCGTGGTCTACAATTCTGCGCGCATATTGTTTTCGGAGCGAGCGCATGAACTCGCGACGCTGCGCGTGCTTGGCTATCATCGCAGCGAAGTGGGAATCGTGCTGCTGGGCGAACTTGCGTTGCTGGTGGTTGCCGCCGCTCCGGTGGGTTGCATCATCGGCTATTGGATGGCCCAATTGATGACCGCGATGTTCAGTTCCGATCTCTTCCGCTTGCCCTTCGCACCGACGCGCGCGACCTATGGCTATTCGGTTCTGATCGTGCTCGCTGCCGCGATGGCGACTGCCTTCCTAGTTGCATTGCGGGTCTTGCGGCTGGACATGGTGCGCGTACTGAAGGCACGCGAATGATTTGGGAAAAGGTCAAACACTGGCGCTGGGCCCTGCTGACGGCGGCAATCTTGCTGCTGGGGTTGGCCTATGCCTTCTGGCCGACATCGACGGCTGTCGATACGGGGCAGGTGTCGGTTGGACCGATGTCGGTCGGCGTGACGGATGACGGCGTGACCCGGGCCGAGGAATATTACGTCGTTTCCGCCCCAGTGACCGGTTACCTCTCACGGATCGAGCTCGAGGCCGGGGATCGGATTGCCGAGGGTACGTTGATTACCCGGATGACCGGGCGGCCGTCGACGCCGCTTGATGCCCGCACGCGGCAGGAGCTGCGCGGCGCACTGGCTTCGGCGCAGGCTGCCGCCAAAAGCGCAGAGGCCTCTCTCACGCAGGCCAGAAACGATCTTGCACGGGCCGAGGAGCTTGCAGAACGCGGCTTTCTCTCGACGGCACAGCTCGAAGCGGCGCGTACGCGCGCGGCGACCGGTGAGGCCGCGTTGTCGCAGAGCCGCGCGGAAGTCGCACGCATTCGCGCCATGCTCACTCAGCCGGGCGGGACAGGATCGGGCACGCCGGTACCGGTGCGGGCACCCGCAAGCGGTTCGGTGCTTTCACGCATTGTCGAAAGCGAAGGTGTGGTGGCCGAAGGCACTCCATTGATGACGATCGGCGACCCAAGCCGGATCGAAATGGTCGTGGACCTGCTGTCTCGCGAAGCAGTGCGCGTGAAATCGGGTGACCGGGTTGAAGTTACCCAGTGGGGCGGCCCGGATCCACTGGTCGGAGAAGTCGAACGGATCGAACCATTTGGCCAGCTCAAGATATCCGCGCTCGGCATCGAAGAGCAGAGGGTCAACGTCATTATCGATTTCACCGGCGAGGCGAAGAGACAGGCTGCCCGGCTGGGCCACGGCTATCAGATCGATGCGACTATTATCCTGTGGAGCAAGCCGGATGCGCTTCGCGTGCCGATCGGCGCCCTGTTTCGCGGCGGCGACAGCGGATGGCGGGTCTTCGTCATCGATGGCGGACGAGCACGGGAGCGCGCCGTGACTATCGATCACATGAATGATGCATTTGCAGAAGTGATCGAAGGCCTCTCCGAAGGCGAAAATGTTGTTCTCAATCCAGGAAATTCCCTTGAGGACGGTGCGCGGATTTACAGCCGCTAGCTATTTACTCTGTTAAGTGATTGACCCGGACGCGAGCGGCCAATAGCCTACGAAAAAATCGTGGTTTTGGGCACTAGAGCAGAGGGAATCAAATTGACCTATCATGCGCCGGCGAATGTGGAGGAGGCGATCAGCCTCCTTGGATCGCAAGACAATGCATGGCCGGTGGCCGGCGGTACGGATTTGCTGGTGCAGATGCGCAGCGGCCGAATAAAGCCAGGTGCCATCGTGGACATCAAGCAGATCGCCCGGACTATGGGCACGCACTCCAAAGATGGCGGCTTCGTAATCGGTGCAGCCACACCATGTACGGCATTGCTGAAGGACGAGGCGCTCTGTCAGGCTTGGCCGGGATTGGTTGAGGCCGCCAATTTGATCGGCTCGGTTCAAGTTCGCAACCGGGCGACGATCGGCGGCAATTTGTGCAATGCCTCTCCGGCCGCCGACAGTGTGCCCGCCTTGATCGCGGCGGATGCGCGCTGTGTCATCGCAGGCCCGCAAGGAGAGCGGGAGATTGCCGCCGCCGAATTGCCGGCCGGCCCGGGACGAACGAATTTGGGGAAGGGCGAGTTCCTGGTGGAGATCGTTTTGCCGCCGCGCGAGGCGATGTCTTCCGACGCTTATCTTCGCTCCATACCGCGAACCGAGATGGACATTGCCGTGGTCGGGGCCGGTGTCAGCCTGAGCCGGGACAAGGACGGCGTTTGCACGCATGCACGCGTCGCCTTGGGCGCAGTTGCGCCGACGGCTCTGCTCGTGGCCGAAGCGGGCGAAGCTTTGGTGGGGAGCCGGCTGGAAGATAGCGCTCTCGAGAAGATGGAGGAGGCTGTGAAGGCGGCCTGCAGCCCCATCGATGATAAGCGCGGGACGATCGATTATCGAATTGCAATGGCGGCAGTTTACGCCAGGCGCGCCGCCAAAATCGCCTATGATCGGGCAGGAGAAGGCGCATGAGCACTGTACACATCCATACAACCGTCAACGGAGATCCCGTGGACTTCCTGAGCGAGCCGCATACGAGCTTGCTCAATGTATTGCGCGACAAGCTGGATCTTACCGGAAGCAAGGAGGGCTGCGGTTCGGGAGACTGCGGCGCCTGCAGCGTCATGATGGACGGCGAACTCGTGTGTTCCTGCCTGGTGCTGGCACCCGAGGCGGAAGGGCGCCGTATCGAAACGATCGAAGGCATGGCTCAGGACGGTCAGCTTCATCCCCTGCAGCAGAAGTTCCTCGACCTCGGTGCGCTGCAATGCGGATTTTGCACCCCTGGATTTCTTGTGGCGGCGAAGGCGCTTCTGGAACGCAATCCTGACCCGACCGAGGAGGAGACGCGGTACTGGCTCGCAGGCAATCTCTGCCGCTGCACCGGGTATGACAAAATCATTCGCGCAGTCATGGATACGGCTGCGGAAATGCGGCAGGAAAGGGTATCGGCATGAGCGGCGTTCTCGAAAAGCAGGAGCTCAAGATTGTCGGGACGCGTCCGGTCCGCCCGGATGGTGCGGACAAGGTCACGGGCAAGGCAGTCTATGGCGGAGACTATTATCTGCCTGGCATGCTGTGGGGCGCAATCCTTCGCAGCCCTCATGCCCATGCAAGGATCACTTCCATCGATACGCGTAAGGCAGCTGCTCTGCCGGGCGTGAAAGCGGTCGCCACCCATTCGGACTTCAGAGAGTCGGACGACAGCGACGAGATCAATGCCGGCGAGACGATGATCGACATCGATGCCGCCGCGCAGATGTGCCTGGCCAAGGACAAAGTCTTTTACGATGGGCAGCCGGTTGCTGCAGTGGCCGCGACCAGTGCCGAGATCGCCGCAGCGGCGCTGGAGCTGATCGACGTTCAATACGAAGTCTTGCCGCATGTGATCGATATCGAGGATGCGATGCGTGAAGACGCGCCGGTCCTGCACGACGACATGTTCACCCAGGGTCTGCCCGAAACGCCCAAAACCGCCTCGAACGTCTCGATGCGGATTGAAAAAATAAATGGCGATGCCGATGCCGCGCTGGCGGATTCAGATGTCGTCGTAACCAGGCGCTACACCACGCAGATGGTGCATCAGGGCTATATCGAACCGCAAGCATGCGTTGCCTCGGTCAGCGCCGACGGTCAGGCCCAGATCTGGTGCAGCAGCCAGGGGGCTTTCATGGTCCGTTCTGTTGCTGCGGCGGTGACCGGTATGAACCTCTCGGATCTGCGGGTGGTGCCACTGGAAATCGGCGGTGGTTTCGGCGGCAAGACGACGGTTTATCTCGAGCCTGTGGCGCTGGTGCTTTCCCGCAAGAGCGGACGCCCGGTCAAGCTGGCGCTTAGCCGTGACGAGGTATTCCGTTCCACGGGGCCGGGGCCGGGCACGATCATCGAGCTGAGCCTGGGTTCGACGAAGGATGGAGTCCTCACCGCAGCAGTGATTGATCTGAAATATCAGGTTGGGGCCTTCGCCGGTTCAGGCTGCGGGGCAGGCGTCATGCATGCCTTGGGCTGTTATCGCATCGAGAATACGCGCGTGACGGGCTGCGATGTCGTGAGCAATATGCCCAGTACCAATGCCTATCGCGCGCCGAGCGCGCCTCAGGCGGAATTTGCCGTGGAATGCGCGATGGATGAAATTGCCGAACAGCTCGGCATGGATCCGATCGAATTGCGCGAGAAGAACGGCGTCAAACCCGGAGATCCTAGCTTTTCGGGCGCGCCCTTGGGTCAGATCGCCTTCATGGAGACGCTGGCTGCTGCCAAGTCGCATCCGCACTATTCGGCGCCGCTCGGTCCGAACCAGGGGCGCGGCATTGCAGCCGGATGGTGGGTCAATCACGGCGGTGAATCGACCGTGATGGTCAGCATCAATGAGGATGGATCGGCAGTTGTCGCGACGGGCAATCCCGACATCGGCGGTTCGCGCGCCTCTATGGCCATGATGGCGGCAGAAGTTCTGCAGCTGCCGATGCAGAAGGTACGCCCGATCGTGGCGGACACGGCGTCGATCGGCTATTCCATGCTGACAGGCGGAAGCCGCACGACGTTCGCCACCGGCAGAGCGGTCTGCGAAGCGGCTGCAGAGGTTGTAGAGATACTCAAATCACGTGCAGCGATGATGTGGGGTGTCGAACCCGATCAGGTCGAATGGCAAGACGGTGTAGCACGCTGCACCGCACCGGGCAGTGACGAGGAGCCGCTCAGCATCAAGCAGATCGCAAGCCAGACGGCAAAGACCGGCGGACCGATCAACGCGGAAATAGTGGTCAATCCGCACGATGCATTGCCGACCTATGGTGTGCATATTTGCGATGTCGAGCTGGACCGGGAAACCGGCCATGCCAGTGTGGTGCGTTACACTGCCGTACAGGATGTCGGGCGCGCCATTCACCCCAGCTATGTCGAAGGACAGGCGCAAGGCGGTGCCGTTCAGGGGATCGGTTGGGCGCTGAATGAGGCCTATGTCTTCGACGCGAACGGGCGCATGGATAATTCAGGCTTCCTCGATTACCGGATGCCAGTCGCGTCGGACCTTCCGATGATCGACACGCTGCTGGTCGAAGTGCTGCACCCGACCCATCCCTTCGGTGTGAAAGGCGTTGGGGAAGTGCCGATCGTCCCGCCTCTGGCGGCCGTTACGAACGCAGTGTCTCATGCCGCCGGAATGCGTTTTTTCGATCTGCCGCTTACGCCGGATCGGGTTTACGCAGCGCTCAACTCTCAAAGTTAGCCAGTGGCGCGGGTCGTCTTCGTATCGTCGACGTTCGATCAGTTCACGCAAGGCCTGGAAGCGGTTGAGATCCCGGCGTCCAATATATTCGGCCTGGCGCGCGCGCTGGATCGCCGCTTCCCCGGCCTGGGAAAGGTGATCGAAAATCACGCTTCGATCGCCGTCGACGGCGAAGTGATCCAGTCCTGGACGTTGCCACTATCGGAGGACAGTGAAGTCGTGCTGTTTCCGAAAGTCGCTGGCGGCCGGGCCTGACGGCCTGCCGGAAATAATCTGGAGCCAGGGCGCACTTCCTTCCCTGCCGATCGCGACAGATCCCTTGCCCGGGCCGGGCTTGTGCGAACTATATCGGCTGAAGTCTATCAGTTGCCGAATTCGCGCAAGCCCCGCTCATAGGAGCGTTTGTAGGGGCCAAGGCCCTGGCCAATCACTAGCACCGCGATTGTGCCCATGATGATGGTGTTGAGGATCATCGAATATTTGAGCGATCCTTCGTCATGGAACAGGAAATCGGTGAACAGGGCGATGATCAGCGGGCTCAATGCGAAGGCGATCACATTGTTGCAGAATTGTACCATGCCGCCGATCTGTCCCCGCATCTTGTTGGGAGTTACGAGCTGGAATGCTGCAACGCTAGGCCCGAATCCGATCACGCCAACGAGGCTCGCCGTCGAATAAACGATCAGATAGCCTTCTGCGGTCGGCATCAGCGGGGCAATGATATGAAGTGGAAGGGAAGCCAGCAGGCCATAGAAGACAATCCTTAGATTGGCGTCTTGCATGCCTTTCTTGGTCCAAATCTCAGAAAGCTTGGCGCCGAGCATCAATCCGATCGGTGAAACGATCAGAGTAATGACGCCCTTGACCATGCCGACCTTGGACAGCTCCCATCCATATTCGCGATGAATGAAGGTTGCACCCCAGACCATCGGCCCTTGCAGCAGCATCGCCTTGATCGCCATGCCTCCGACTGTTGCCAGATAGGTGCGCCAGTCGTCTCGAATCCATTTGGCGGTTTCGGCAATCGGCGTCTTCTTGGCTGCTTCGCCTTTTCTCAGCCCGCGGCGCGGCGGTTCTTTCGTTGTGAGCACCACCAGCGCCCATAGCAATCCGGGTGCGCCGACGATTATGAAAGCCCATTGCCACGGCCTGATCACACCGAGATAGGGCACCGCGAGAGGATCGAGGCCTTGCACGAACAGCAGCACTGTTCCGCCGAGGAAGAACGCCAGCCCCATACCGAGCGTGGAGCCCAGACCCATCGTGCCAGTGGCGAATGCAACCTTTTCGCGCGGCCAGTTATCCGTCGCGATCGACCAAGCGGCAGGGCCATAGCCGGATTCGCCCACGCCAATGCCCATGCGGGCAACCAGCAGGCTGATATATCCCTGGGCGACACCGCACATGCATGTCGCCGCGCTCCAGAAGGCGCAGGATGCAGCGATGATGTTGCGGCGATTCATATGGTCGGCCCAGCGGCCAACGACGACGGCGCCGATGCCGTAAGGCAGAGAAAAGGCCGCGCCCAAAAGGAGAGCCGCCTGCGTATCGCTGATTCCGAAATCGTCCTTGATCGGCTCGATCAGCAGCGAAAGGATCGTCCGGTCGAGCACGGTAAACATGACGACCAGCGTGATCACGAAGAGCGAATAATACGCGTCCTTGCGCGGCGGAAGGCTTTCCGCGCTTGTTGCGCTGGCGCCTGCCGTCGTATCCTCTTCACTACGTGGTGCTGTGGCGGCACTCACTGACTCAGACATTCCGCTCTCCACATTTCGAACTGTCTCTTCTGCTATTTCGGTGACTAATGCGGCTGGTGCATCAGCACTGATATCCGCGGCATGCCTCCGGCCTATGGCGCCACCGGCAGGCAAGCAGATTCACATGCCTGCCTGGCAATGGCTTGCTCATTCGGGAAATTGGGTATGCTCCAGCCGGAATCGGCTATCGCACCCGCCGGAATTTCTGGATCTGGTGAGGCAAGCATTCCTCCATTGGCGCGCGGCCGAGCCGTCCGCCGAAAGTGCAGCACACTTCCGCAACGTAGAGATCGCCCTTGCTGTCCACCGCGAGGCCGTGCGGCGCGATGAAGTTACCGGGTGCGGTGCGGTTCTCGCTATCGCCCCCCCAGCGCGCTGCAATTGTGCCGTCGGGGTTGAACACGGTCATCCGGCCGGGCAGGTCGTGATCGGCATAGCCATGCACGAAGCTGCCCTGCCCCGGTTCGAGCGGGCGCCAAAGTTCCGACACGTAGATCAGGCCGTCCTTGTCGACGGTAACATCGGTCGGTCGCAAGATGTCGGTCCAGATGTGCAACAGCTTGCCCGAGCGGTCGAAGATCTGCAGCCGGTCATTCTCGCGGTCGCAGACGATCACGTTCTCGTCATTGTCCAGCGCGATGCCATGCGGCAAATGGAACTGCCCTGGGCCGGTACCAACTTCGCCCCAACTGTTGAGCAGGTTGCCATCGCTGTCGAAGTGGTGGACGCGGGCATTGCCATATCCGTCGGCCACGAAGATGTCTCCGTTCTTCGCCAGCGCGACGTTGCAGCAGCCGTTGAACGGCCCGGCGGCGCGCTCAACCGTCTCGTTGTGATGGATCTCGATCTTGCGACCCTTGTGCCCGCCATAGCCGGTGTCGGAGGGCTTCTTGGGTTCGCCCATCATCCATTTGAAATTGCCGTCCAGATCGAAAATCCGGATCACGCTGTCGCCATTGTCGGTGCAGAACACGTCGCCATCGCGGATGGCGATGCCATGCGCGGTGGTGAACACGCCGTCGCCCCACTTCTTGATGAAGTTGCCGTCCTGATCGTAGATCATCACGCGTTCGCCCTTGCGGGTGTGCAAATAGACGCGGTCTTCCGCGTCGCATGCCACGTCGGCCACGTCTTCGTGGCTGTATTCCTCGCCTTCAGGGCATTTTTCCCAGTCCGGGATCAGTTCGAATTGCACCTTGTGCATCGTTTCGGTTGCCATTCTGTCTCTCCTTGCGGCGGTTGCCTCCGCCGCCAATTTCCTGCGGCTTCATTGCCGTCTTTCCCGTTTCGACGCGTCGCGGTTTGCAGAACTGCCGAACATAGCATGCTATCTAACGGACGTTAGCCGGAGTTTGCTACCGGTATCAAGCCGTCAACTCGGACACGGACGAATCGTTATCTTATTAGTAGCCTAAGAATCGCTGTTGCCCCAGAATATTTATCAAGTTAATCTATGTGACGGAGATGGGCCTGTTGGCTCATGCAATCAGACGCTGCTCAATTCCTGCGCGGCGGACAAAATGCATCGGCGCTCGATGCGGGGAGAAGAGCATGTACAAGCTTCCGGTTCTCTGCGTGCAGCAGGCCGACCTCAATCACTATCAACACTATCCGCTGGGAGCATTCGCATGAGCGAGTACAAAATGCCGCAACTCAAACATCCCGACCGCCTGTTTATCGGCGGCGAGTGGGTGAAGCCCAACTCGGGCCGTCAACTTACGATCGTCTCGCCAGATACGGAACAAGTCGCCGGACACGTGGCAGAGGCGGACGAGAAGGACATGGACCGTGCAGTCGCTGCGGCGCGCGAGGCGTTCGACAATGGCCCCTGGCCTTGGATGAGCCCCGGTGAGCGCGTCGAAGCGATGGAGCGGCTGGTGGCGGCATTGCGCCGGCGACATCCCGAACTGGCCGAAGCGTGGTCGCTCCAGATGGGCGGCCTGCAATCGACGGCTCCCTATCTGACCGAACGCGGCACGATGAATCTCGAAGACGCGATTGCGCTGGGCAAGAAGTTCGATTTCATCAAGGAAGCCAAATCCGACAGTTCGCCGCACGCCTATATCGTGCAAGAGCCTGTCGGCGTGGTGGCGGCGATTGCGCCCTGGAATGTGCCTTATATGATCATGTGCGCAAAGCTGGCGCCGTCGCTTTTGTCGGGCTGCACGGTGATCATGAAGCCGTCGCCGGAGACGCCGCTTGAAGCCTACATCATCGCGGAATGCGCGGAAGAAGCAGGGCTTCCCGCCGGTGTGGTCAATCTGGTGCCGGGTGAACGCGAAGCTTCCGACCATCTCGTGAACAATCCCGGGGTGGACAAGGTGAGCTTCACTGGCTCCACCCTTGCGGGCAAGCGGATCGCCGAGGTTTGCGGCAGCCGTATCGCGCGCTGCACGCTCGAACTGGGCGGCAAGTCGGCAGCGGTCGTCATGGACGACATGCCGATCGAGGAAGCAGCCAATATTCTGGGCGGAGCGATCACTCTTGTGAGCGGCCAGGTTTGCGCAATGCTGACCCGCGCGATCGTCCCGCGGGCACGGCATGACGAGTTGGCGGACGCAATCGCAGGTGTGATGCAAAACACCCGCCTGGGCTATTCCAACGATCCCGAAGCGCAGATGGGGCCGCTTGCCATGGCGCGTCAGCTCGACCGCGTGGAGAGCTATATTCAGGCAGGCCAGTCGGCCGGTGCGGACTTGGTAACCGGTGGTGGCCGTCCGAGCCAGATGAACCAGGGCTACTTCATGGAGCCCACCCTGTTCGCCAATGTCGACAACGAAATGAAGATTGCCCAGGAGGAGATCTTTGGACCTGTTTTGAGCCTTATTCCCTGTGAGGACGAGGAAGATGCGGTTCGGATTGCCAATGAGAGCAATTACGGCCTTAACGGTTCGGTCCTGACGCACGACAAGGATGCGGCATGGCGCGTTGCCCGGCGCATTCGCACCGGCAATGTGGGCCAGAACGGCATGCGCAACGATTTCTCGCTTCCCTTCGGCGGCTTCAAGCAATCTGGGGTTGGACGCGAGGGCGGGACACAAGGCCTCATGCACTATCTTGAAACCAAGACCATTCTGGTCGACGAAGCACCTACAAAACTGAGCTGATGGAGCGGCAAGGGGGCTCATTGACAGCCCCCTTGCTCTTCAACGCTCAAGAGAGAACGAACAATTGGGCAGGCGCCGGCGTATGGCCGCGTTTGAGCAGGAGCAGGCAATGGCGGAAGAAGACGCCCCGTTCACACCCGTCCATGTGAAGGCGAAAGACGTTGCGCCGCCGACGACGATCAGTTCGGTCGCCCAGCGTCTGCTTTCCGATGCAGCATCCAATCCGCGAATGACCTGGCCTCCTGCCGAAGACAAGGACGCCTGGCGCCGGCGCATGGCCGAGCCCGATGAACGGCGCGCGAAGATGGTCGAGACCATGATGGCAAGCACGACGGCCGATGTGGAAACGATCAAGATTGCGGATGTGCTCTGCTATGATTGCACTCCGCGTGGCAAGGCAGGGCAGGACCTGCCGGTTTATGTCTTTGCCCATGGCGGCGCCTTCGTTGCAGGGGGCGGCGATTTTGCGATGGCCCAGGGTGCACGATACGCCGATGGCCTGGGCGTCAGAGTGATTGCAGTCGATTATCGCATGCCGCCCGACGATCCGTTTCCCGCTGCGCCGCAGGACTGCGTGGCTGTGTACAAGGCGTTGATCGAAACGGTCGATCCGGCCAGGATCGTGCTGGGCGGCAGTTCGGCCGGAGGCAATATTGCCGCTTCGGCTACACTGATGATCCGCGATCAAGGATTGCCGATGCCGGCCGGTTCGATCCTGTTGACGCCTGAAGTGGATCTGACCGAATCCGGCGACACGTTTCGGACGAATGAAGAGCTGGATGTGGTGCTCAAGGGCGGGCTACCGGACTGCAACGCCCTTTATGCCGATGGGCATGATATGCGCGATCCGTATCTTTCGCCGCTCTTTGCCGACTTTACCAAGGGCTTTCCGCCAACGATCGTCCAGTCCGGCACACGCGATCTGTTTCTGTCTAACTCGGTTCTGATCCATCGCAAGCTGCGAAATGCAGGTGTCGAGGCAGAATTGCATGTCTGGGAAGCCATGCCTCATGGCGGTTTCACGATCGGCGACGCGCCCGAGAACACCGAGATTCGCGAAGAGCTGGCCCGTTTCATTAAGCGGGTCATCGGCTGACAGGATCGGCTGAAGCGTTCGGGGGAATGGCCTTACCGAACCGAGCATCTGCGCTATTGCGCGCGGCGGCAGTTTGATACACAATGAACATGTTAAATACCTAAGGCCGGCAGGTAAGCGGGCATGCTGGGTGATTGGCGATGGAGAGGTGAATTGAGCGGGCAGCCGGACCCTGCGGCATTGCAGTACATGATCGACAAGATGGAGATCGGCGAATTGCAGAGCCGCTACATGTATGCGCTCGACTGGCAAGACGCGGAAATTTATGGATCCGTCTTCACAGAAGACGCTGTCTTGTCCTGGCCCGAGGGCCATGCCGAAGGCCGTGCAAACATCCAGGCCGCTTGCGCCAGAATGCGCGAATTCGTGCGCAAACGGGATGAAGCCGACGCTCCGGCCAAACCGGCGCGGCTCAGGCATTTCCTGGCCAATCGGGTGATCGAAGTGAAGGGCGACCGCGCCCGGGCCGTGGCCTACTGGTTCGACCTCAGCAACGATAATCAGCCGCGCTGGCCCTACATCCCGGCCTACGGTTTCTATGAAGACGAACTGGTCCGAACGCCTGACGGTTGGCGGTTCACTTCGCGCAAAATCTACAACGAAATCTCCGGAGAATCTCCGGCCGAAAATCCTGCCTGGTAGGGCGGAACGAGCTTCAAGGTGGCCCGCCCATGAGGGCCGCGGAATGTGAGGAAGAAATGGCTACGACAACTGATATCCCAACCGGTGAAGCGCTGGAAGATCACGTATCGCGGCTGCTTGTGGGGGCAATCGACATGCATTGCCACTCCGGCCCGTCATGCATGGCGCGCGATCTCAATCACCTGGAAGCGATGCAGGAAGCTGCAGATGCAGGCTTTCGCGCTGTCCTGGTAAAGGATCACTATTATTCGGCGACGCCGGTCACCGAGTTGCTGAACGAGACGCATGGTCACCTGAATGTGACGATGTTCTCGGGCGTGCCGCTCAACAATTCGGTAGGCGGCTTCAACAAGCATGCAGTCGACCATGGCGTCGCGCTTGGCGCCAAGCTGGTCTGGATGCCCACCTTTTCTTCGAAGAACCACATCGATTCACCTTTCGGGGTCAAGGCAGGTTTCCCGCATACGATCCGGAATATGATTCCCTTCGAACCGCTCACGCCGCTGGATGAGCTTGGCGAGGTGAAGGACGAGGTCAAAGAGATCCTCGACATGGTTGCCGAGCACGATCTCATTCTGTCCGGCGGGCACATGCATGTGTCCGAGATATTCGCCGTATTCCGTGAAGCGAAGAAGCGCGGTGTGAAGCGCCTGCTGGTCAATCATCCGAACTTCATCCTCGATGCGTCGCTGGATGACATCCACACCTTCGTTTCCGAACTGGGGGCCTATATCGAACATTCGCTGTGCATGTTCGTGCGGTCGGATGCGCGTGACCGCGATCCGCCGGTTGCTACTTCGGAGCTGGACGCGATGATCAAGTCTGCCGGTGTCGACAACACAATTCTGGCTTCGGACCTTGGCCAGAAGGGCAACGACCATCCGGTGCAGGGCTTCCGCAACGTGATCAAGGCGTGTCTCGAGCTTGGCTATTCGGATGAAGACATTCGCAAGATGATTTCGCTCAATCCGATTGCCTTGCTCGGTCTGGACGACTGAAAAGCGGCATGCACACGCGGCTAGGGACAGAAATTTCGAATTTAATCCAGGCGTTTAACACTTGGTGGACGGGCGGAGCCTGACCCGTTTTTGAGGGGATCGAGTAAGTGAGCAGCAGCGACTCCAGCCCGGTAGCGGGGGAACCCGGCGGCCTTGAGGCGGCATCCGCGGAATCTCCGGCTTCTGCACCGGAGAAAAAAGCGGGCTTCATCGGCTGGTACACGGTGGTGGTCACCGCCGTGGTCATCATGCTGGGGCAGATTGATCGCAACGTGATCAGCTTGATGGTGGAATCGATCAAGGATGACTTCACCTTGACCGATACCGAGATCGGGTATCTCACTGGCATCGCTTTCGTATCCACCTACTTCCTGTTCGGTCCGCCGATCGCGCGCTTCGCCGATCGCGGCTTCCGCAAACCGGTCATCGCTGCCAGCCTGGCGGTATGGAGTGCGGCGACTGCGCTTTGCGGCCTGGCGCAGAATTACTGGCAGTTGTTCGTCGCCCGCATGATCGTTGGCGGTGCGGAATCCGGGAGCAGCCCGGCTTCCCTGTCGATGATCGCGGACGTTGTTCCCAAGAGCAAACTGCCCCGAGCCTATGCCATCTACAATACCGGCTTCATGGCAGGCGGAGCCGCTGCGCTCTTTTTCGGCGGGCTGCTTATGGGTGTGTTTGCCCATATGGACCCGATCTTGGTGCCCGGAATCGGGGAACTTCGGGACTGGCATCTGGTGTTTATCATTCTGGGTCTGCCCGGCCTGCTGGTGGCGATCGTCATCATGCTGACCGTGCCCGAGCCGCAGCGCACGACTTCGCACAAAAAGGGTGGCTATCCCTTGCGCGAAGTGTTGGGCTTCGTGTGGGCCAATCGCCGGATGCACATTCCGTTGCTGCTCGGCTCGCTGCTCAACTCGATCCAGTCGTTCGGCGCACTTGCATGGATACCCGCTTTCTATGAGCGGACTTACGGCTGGGGGCCGGAGGTCGCCGGTCCGCTGCTGGGGCCGATCAATATGGGCAGCGCACTGATCGGTCTGTTCGGCGGTGCGTGGCTTGCGGAACGTCTCGGCAAACGGCGCGACGATGCGAATATTCGCACGCTGTTTATGGCGAATTTTCTCTGCATTCCTTTCATTGTCGCTCAGCCGCTGATGCCGACGCCGGTACTGGCGCTGGTCATCGGCTCGATCGGGTATGCGATCGCTGCGATGGGCGGTGCGGGATACAATTCCGCGCTGCAGGTTTCCACGCCAAACGCCATGCGCGGCCAGATCAATGCGCTTTATCTGTTCATCATTGCCGCTGTGGGCGGCGGGGCCGGTCCGCTGATTGTCGGCGTGTTGACCGATGTCGTCGCCGGGGCGGAAGAGGATCTGCGCTACGTGCTGGCCGGCTTCAGGCTGGTGCTTGCACCGCTTGATGCCCTGCTGATCTGGCTGGCGATCGGCCCCTATGGCAAGGCACACCGGGCCAGGATCAACGCCGGCGACTGACGGAATGGAAATTGTTCACGGCGGGGCGGGGGCTGCGGCCCGGCACCTGTCCGTAACGTACGTTAGCCCTTGCCGAACAGCGATTGGAAGTTTGCGAGCTGGGCGGCAGCGCCTGCGCGCATGAAACCTTGATCGTTGCCGGCCATCATTACGGTTACGCCCAGGTCGGCCATGGCCTTGGCGTCGTCGCCTGCTAGATTCGGTGTGACGGCGGCAAGCGCCTTGCCATTCTTCAGGACCGATTCCGCGATGATCTTGGTCGCTTCCGCAACTGTCGGGGCTGGGCCCTCTACATTGCTGAGAGAGAGGCCCAGATCGCCGCGGCCCATAAAGAAGCAGTCAATGCCTTCGACCGCTGTAATGTCGTCGATCTGTTCGATCGCTTCGGCATCCTCGATCATCGCAAACACGGTCGTGATGGAATCGGCGCGCTGGTAATAACCGTCGATTCCGGCCGGGCCCACCATGCCGCCATAGTCGCCGCCCCGGCTGACGCCGGAGCCGCGCGTACCGCCCTTGTAGCGGGCCCAGGACGCTACATCCTTGGCCTTCTGAGCAGATGAGACATGCGGGACCATTACGCCGATTGCCCCGTCGTCCAGCGCGGAAAGGATGCTGGCTGCATCGGGACGCGATACGCGGGTCATGGCTGCCGTTCCGAAGGCGCGGGCAGCCAGATAGCCCATGCCCAGCTGCTCACGCGTCCAGGGCGCATGTTCCTCGTCCAGCATCACGAAGTCATAGCCGATCTGTCCGAAGATCTCGGTCGGCTGGGGGACCGTGAACTTCAGGAATGATCCGAGCAGGGGCTCTCGGTTGATCACCCGATTGCGAAATTCGCGCGGATCCGGCCTTTGAGCGTCTGAAGTCATGGCGTGATATCGTCCCTTGCTATGCGGTTGAAATAGTCGGTTGGCCAGGCTTTGCGGGCGAACAGTTTAGCCAGCGCGGCGTGGATGGAGATTGGTCTGTCATTCAGACTTCCGCCGGCTCCAGCCTGTGCCCCTTGAGAAGGTCGGCTGCCTTTTCTCCGATCATCATGGTTGGAACATTGGTGTTGCCGGAGGGATCGTCAGGCATGACCGAAGCATCGGCAACGCGCAGGTTCTCGATCCCGTGGACGCGCAATTCGGCGTCCACCACAGCCTGATCGTCTATGCCCATCTTGCAAGTGCCGCAGGCGTGATGGCGGTGCTCTGCCTGGTTGCGGATGGCTTCGCCGATTTCGCCATCGCTGGTAAGTTCCTTGCCCGGCAGCAGTTCCTCCGCAATGAGGTCGCGCATTGGTTGCTGGGCAAAAAGCTCGCGGCTGAACTTCACAGCCTCGACCATGGCATCGAGATCGGCTTTCTCTTCGAACATGTTGAAGCGGATGCGCGGCAGATCCCGCGCGTCGGACGAACGCAACTTCACCCAGCCGCGAGATAGCGCATGCAGCACGCCCACGCGCGCAGTGAAGGCGTATACGGGCTTTCTAGTGATCCAGGGGAACCACAGCTCCGCATGCTGATGCACCGGCATGACGATGATCTGCACGTCGGGACGCTCCAGCCCTTCGCGCGAGCGCATGAATATATTGGCCATCGTCCCGGCCGTGGCGAATGGGCCTTCGCCGGTCATCGCCCAGCGCATGACGGACATGGTTGCCCGGTCGAGCCGCAGATATCGCGACAGCCCAAGCTTTCCCTCGGCACGGAAGATATTGAGCAGGTTGGGGTGCTCCTGCAGGTTCTGGCCGACGCCAGGGAGGTCCTGCACCACATCCACGCCCACTGAGCGCAGATGATCGGCAGGCCCGATCCCTGAGAGCATCAGCAATTGCGGCGAAGCATAGGTACCGGCGCAGACGACGACTTCGCGATCCGCGTGCACCGTCTCCACTCTTCCGCCGCGCAAGAACTCCACGCCGGTGGCGCGCTTGTTCTCCGTGACGATGCGTAGCGTTTGCGCCTTGGTCAGTACCGTCAAGTTCTTGCGGGTCTTCATCGCAGGATGGAGATAGGCACGGGCCGAACTGGCACGCCTGCCCTTGTTGGTAGTAACTTCGATCCGGCTGATGCCGACCTGTTCGGCACCGTGGTGATCCTCGCATACGGGCAGCCCGGCATTCATCGCCGCTTGCTGAAGCTGCAGAAAATGCGTCTCCGGCCGGTCGACGGGAGCATTGCCCACCGGTCCGCCTGTCGCGTGATAGAGATCCTCTCCGCGCCAGCTATCTTCCATTTTCTTGAAATAGGGCAGCACGTCGCGATAGCCCCAGCCTTCAAGGCCTTGCTGGCGCCACATATCGTAATCGTAGCGGCTGCCGCGCACGTTGATCATGGCATTGATCGACGAGCATCCGCCCAGGGTCTTGCCGCGCCAGATCGGCAGAGAGCGGCCGTTGAGCCCGGGTTCCGGCTCGGTTTGATAAGGCCAGATATAGGGGCGGCTGGTTGCCACCTTGGGAAAGGCGATCGGCATGGACATAAAGGGGTGGTCGTCACGCCGGCCCGCTTCGAGGAGAAGCACGGATACCTCCGGATCCTCGCTCAAACGCGACGCGACGATCGAACCGGCGGATCCGGATCCAATCACGATATAATCGAACGCTTTCATCGCCGTTTTGGAAGAAGGCACCTCTTGTCAGGCGCGGCGGTCTTCCACTCCCCCCTCTCTCATTGATTTCTATCACTGACCGATCCGGGCAACAAAAGGAGCGATTGCTGCCCTCTGCCGACCAATAAACTTCACATGTTAATAATCACGATTCAGCCAGTCGGCAAGGGCTTGCGATTGTGCTGCGTGAAGCTTCTCGGTCGGCTTCTGCGCAGATCGTGGTTTCAGGCAGGATTTGGGCCTAGCCGGCTCGTTCGTGATCGGGATCCCATTCGGGCATCTTGCCGATGATGTCTTCGAGCGACGGCGTGATCCGACCGGCAACCATAACGATAAACAGGCGGCAATGCTTGTCGCTGCGGTTCACCCATGCGTGGTTCGTGGCGCGCTGCACGATCGTGTCGCCCTTGCGCAGGACAATTTCGTGTTCGGGATCGTCGTCATCCATCTGCATAACGATTTCACCTTCCAGAACATGCAGATAGTCGACCGAATTCGTTCTGTGCATGAACGGCTTGGCGCCGGCCGGTGTGGGCGGAATATCGGTTATCCGGACACGGATTCCCGTCTCCGGGAGTTCGAAGTTCACGGGCCCTGCGGTCGGGTCCGGTTCGCTTGCATCGATGGGAACCGGCACCTGATCGTGTTCCCAGATATCCTGCACGCGCCAGCTGCTGCCACCTTCGCCATGATAGACGCAAAGATCGTCGATCAAGGCAATCGATCGGCCATCTTCGTCATGCCCCGTAACGATGCGGCGCAGGTTGGGGTAAAGGTCTTCATTGCTTCCGGACATTTTTCTCTCCTCGTTGGTGCCGCTGGACAGAGCGAACCAAGTGCGAGAAAACTACACAAGTAAAATACTTGTCAAACCGAAATGATTCCCGCTTACAGGGAAAGGGCTGCGGTTTGGGCGCCGGTAGATGCCGCGTGATCCACGCTTGGCAATCGCTCGCACCAATGATGCTGCATGAGGGGGAAGGGGCAAAATGGACGCGGAAGAACTGCTTCCTCCATACGAAGAGACGATCGGTGCCGTCCTGATCGGCGCCAATGAGAGAGTAATAGCCCCGCTGCGCCCGGTCTTGCGCAAGCACAACATAACGGAACCGCAATGGCGAGTGATGCGGGTGGTCAATGACAGGTGGCCTACACATGCGACGGAGATCGCGCAGATCAGCCAACTGCGTGCGCCAAGCGTGACCCGCATTCTTCAGGAGTTGGACGAAAGAGGGCTGGTTGTGCGTGAAGCCGATGTCGGTGATCGGCGGCGCAGGCTTGTTTCCCTGTCGGATGAAGGCCGTCGCTTAGTAGAAACTACGTCGCGGGTGATGGTCGGCATATTGGATGAATATGCCGATCTCTTCGGTGCGCGGCGCCTGGCGCGGCTCTCTGAAGAGCTGCGGGCGCTTTCTGCCGCCCTCAGCGGCGTCGAATAGGTCGGGGCGTTCTTCATCCAAGTAAGGCGGCAGAATTGCGCGAGAATCGCTATTGCTGCAAAACTACTTATCATGTTAACCGGACGAACTTGAGTTCCGGAGAGGAGTTGGGAAGGTTCAGAATGGCGACAATTGAAGCGAACACACGGCCTGCGCGGCCGGAATTGCTCGCGGCAAGTGACGAGACGATTGAAGACGCTGTCAGCTATGCGGATCCCATGGTGCTCCGCGGCCTGCTTTATCAGCTGACCGGCGATCCCGAGCTCCGTTCGATGAAGCTGAAAATGGTGCGCATGGGCCGCGCCGAAACGCCTGCGCCTGCAAGTGACGAAGAAGCCGCCATGGTCAGGCGCAAAGCCGCCGAATTCCTGAAGTCATACCGCGATTCCGGCGCCGGCCACATTGACTACGGCCCGCGGGAGCGTTTGCCGGAAAGCCTGGACTTGATCGTGGGTACCACGATCAAGGAAGAGGCGCGAGAGCTGATGGTAGAGGAAACCGCGTTGGAACCATGGGCGCGGTCGCTCGAATGGCAGGCAACGCCCAATCCCAAAAAGCTCGAGGATTTCACAGTAACAATCATCGGTGCCGGCATGGGGGGGCTCAATTCCGCCATCCAGTTGAAGCGGGCCGGCATCAAATACAATGTGATCGAGAAGAATTCGGGCGTCGGCGGAACTTGGCATGAGAACCGCTATCCCGGCGCACGCGTGGATACGCCGAGCCGCGGCTACACCAACCTGTTCGGCGTCGATTTTCCTTATCCCTACACTTACGGGACATACGGCGAGAACCAGAAATATTACGACTGGGTCGCGGACACGTTCGATCTTCGCGGCGGAATCACCTTCAATACCGAGGTCAGCTCGATGACCTGGAACGAGGCGGACTCCTTGTGGGAAATTTGCACTGACGGGCCGGATGGTCCGCAGACGCTGCGCTCCAATGCCGTGATCAGCGGCGTCGGCTTCCTCAACCGCCCGAATATTCCCAACATCAAGGGAATGGACGAATTCCAAGGGCAGTCCTGGCATACTGCGCGCTGGCCCGACGATGCCGATATGAAGGGCAAGCGCATTGCCGTCATCGGGACGGGTTGCACCGGCTATCAGCTGATCCCTGAGATCGCCAAGGAGGAAGGCGCCGAAGTCGTCGTCTTCCAGCGCACGCCGCAATGGATTTTCCCGACTCCGGGCTATCAGGCGAAAGTCGCCCCGCAGATACTCTGGCTGGACAGGAACCTGCCCTTTCACACCAATTTCATGCGCTTCAAAATGTCCTATGGGGTCGGCCCCGATTTCACGAAAGTGTTCGATGTCGATCCGGATTTCGACGATCCGCATACGTGCAGCGCGGGCAACAAGATCGCGCGGGAGCGTTGCATCGAATTTCTCGAAAGCAAGCTCCAGGATCCCGAATTGGTGGACATCATGACACCGGAACATCCGCCATGGTCTTCACGTCCGGTGGCGGTGGATCCCGACGATTGCGTTCTGGACTCGCTGCTGCAGGACAATGTCGCGCTGGTCACGAGCGGTATCGAGCGGATCACCAGTACCGGCATCGTGGACGGTGAGGGAACGCAGCATGACGTCGACGTGATCGTGTTCGCGACAGGCTTCAAGGCGCATGACTTCCTGTTCCCGATGACCGTCACAGGCGAAAACGGGCAGACGCTGGAAGACCTTTGGGCCGAAGAAGGCGCACGGGCCTATCTGGGCTGCATGGTGCCGGGCTTCCCGAATTTGTGGATGCTTTACGGACCGAACACGAATGGCGGGCTGCCTGTTTCCCAATATCACGAAGTCACGATGCGCTATATCCTGCAATGCCTGGAGAAGCTGATCCTCGATGACAAAGACGCAGTCGAAGTGAAGGAAGACGCCTATTGGCGCTACAACAGGATCGTCGACGAAGGGAACGCCAAGAAAATCTGGGCGGATCCGCGCGCGAATAATTACTGGTGGAGCGAGTATGGCCGCACCGTCTCTCAAACGCCATTCACCGGTTATGAGATATGGCACCAGATGAGGCATCCCGATTGGGACGATCTCGAGGTCAGATGACCTGTTTGACTGTGACGGGAAGGGCAATTGGCTGCTGCGCCTGATGCGAGGGGGGAAGTGTACCGCCAAGCTGCCTCAATGCCCTGTACGTTTCGTTCTGGTGGGCTTGGGTGCCGTTCTGTCAACTGGCTAGAGGAAGGCTTTGAAACGCCGTCTTATCGCAGCCAGGAGGCAAAACCAGGCATGCAAAAGGTACCGCTCACCAGATTGCGCGACGAGGCAAAGGGAAATGCCTGGCGCAAGGGAAAATTCTAGGAGGAAGTAAGTGACCAAATCCGCAGAGGAGCTCGATGCGATTGTCATCGGCGCCGGATTCTCAGGAATTTATATGCTCCACAAGCTGCGCGAGATGGGGCTCAAGGCGCGCGTCTTCGAAGCCGGGGAAGGCGTAGGCGGCGCCTGGTACTGGAATCGCTACCCTGGCGCGCGCTGCGATTCAGAAAGCTACTTCTACTGCTTCTTCTTCTCGGACGAGATTCTGCAGGAATGGACCTGGTCCGAACGCTTCCCGGCTCAGCCGGAGATAGAGCGCTACCTCAATTTCGTGACCGACAGGCTCGACCTCCGCAAGGACATGACTTTCAATTCGCGCGTCACTTCGGCGGTCTATGATGAGGAAACCAATCGCTGGACTGTTGAAACCTCGACCGGGGAAAAGGTCACCGCCCGATATGTCGTGACGGCAATTGGCGGCCTCACATCGACCGCGACCAACCTGCCGAACATCCCGGGGATCGAGGAATTCAAGGGTGAATGGTATCATACCGGAAACTGGCCCAAGGACGGGGTCGATTTCAGCGGCAAGCGGGTTGGGGTGATCGGTACCGGATCGACCGGCATTCAAGCCGTTCCCGAGATCGCCAAGACCGCAAAGCACCTGACGGTTTTCCAGCGCACACCGGCCTATATCATGCCTGCCAAGAACCATCCTTTGACCGAAGAATATGTTGAAGAAATCAAGGCCAACTATCCGGAAATTCGGGAAAAGGTGCGCTCTCATTGGGGTGGCCAGCCATACGACGCGCCAGCATATTCCTTCAAGGAACTGAGCAGGGAAAAGGCAACCCGCCTGCAAGAAGAATATTGGAACAATGGCGGCTTGCGCGTAATCCAGCTGTTCAAAGAAGGGACGCAGGACCCCGAAGCGCGCGAATTCACCGAGAATTTCTTCCGCGAAAAGGTGCGCAGCATCGTCAAGGATCCGGTCAAGGCCGAGATATTGGAGCCCAAGGGATATCCGATGGGCGCCAAGCGCATCGCGCTCGACACCAATTATTACGAGACTTTCAACCTCCCACATGTCGACGTCGTCAATGTGAAGAAGACGCCGATCACCAGCTTCACCGAAACAGGGGTGATGGTGGGAGACAAGGAATATCCCATCGACATCCTGGTGCTGGCGACCGGCTATGACGCGGTTACCGGGCCTTTCCGCAAGATCGACATTCGCGGGCGGGGCGGCATCAAACTGGCCGAACGGCTTGAAGATGGCCCTCGCGCCTATCTGGGCATGAGCTTTGCAGGCTTCCCCAATTTGCTGGCCATCAGCGGTCCGTGCAATCCAGCCCTATCGACCAATGTACCGGCTTCGATCGAGCACGATGTCGAATGGATCGCGGATCTGATCGAGCATTGCGAGAAGGAAGGCTTCGCGCTGGTCGAGCCGACCCAGGAAGCAGAAGACGAGTGGACCGAGGAAACGCAGACCAAGGCGGCCAATTCGGTCTTTACCGAAGCTGACAGCTGGCAATTCGGATCGAATGTTCCAGGCAAGCCGAGGCGCTTTCTGATCTGGCTGGGCGGGCTGCACAAGTTCCGCGAGCGCTGCAAGGAAGTCACCGATGCAGGCTACGAAGGATTTCGATTCACGCGCTGACCGAGGCGCGGAGATTATGGGGATTGGGCCGATAGAGCCGTAAGATCCTTTCTGAGAAACATGTTGGAGACCAACGATGTCTGACCAAGCGCGTTTGCAGGAGCTCGAGGATCGGGAAGCGATCCGGCAGCTATTCGTAGATTATGCGCGATACCTTGATGGCGCCGATTACGATGCCTATGCGAAGCTTTTTTCGCGCGATGGCAAGTTCGGCGACGCCAAAGGCCCCGATGCCATCGCGGAACATATGCGCCAATATGGCGAGCGGGTGGACGAGGCGCGCAGCCGCGGCATTTTCAACGATGCGATCCATCTCATCACCAACCAGGATATCCAGCTCAGCGGCGACACGGCGACGACGGAAGTAATCTGGAGCTATCTCAGCATCGATGCGGACAAAGTCCCCACAGTGTATCAGATGGGCCGCTATAACGACGATCTCGTGCGCGAGGACGGCGTGTGGAAGATCGCGCATCACCGCATCAGCCGGATCATGGGGCGCGCCCAGATGGAACCGCCGGAGCCCACACGGCTCGACGCGGTCAAGCGTGAGGTGGACGACCGCGAAGCGATCCGCCAGATCTTCGTCGACTATGCAAAGTATCTCGATAGCGGCGACCATGCCGGTTATGCGAGCCTCTTCGCCCGCGAAGGCGTGCTCGCCGCTCAGCTTGGCGATGCTATCGGCCCCAAGGCGATCGAGGAATTGCTCGATAAGGCCCGCGCACCGGAGCTCAGGGAAGGGCAGGCTCCTGCCATTCATGTCCTCAATAATCACGATATCCAGATCGATGGAGATACGGCCAAGGCCGAAGTGGTCTGGTATTATTTGACTTCCGATCAGGACGGCATGCCCAATATCTTGCAGGGCGGCCGCTATTTCGACGATCTCGTACGAGAAGACGGCGCATGGAAGATTGCGCGGCACGATATAACGCGCATGTTCGGGCACTCGCCGCTTGAGGAGCCGAAGCGAACGCGGATCGACGATATCGAGCAGCGGCTGAAGGACATGGAAGACCGCGAGGCGATCAAGCGCCACTGCATAGAGACCTCGAACTGCCTCGATACACGTGACCTGGTGGGATACGGAAACGCGTTTACCGAAGATGGTGAATGGGCTGGCATTGTCGGGCGCGCGGTCGGTCCGGCAGCGATTACCGAGCTGCTCAGCCAGTACTGCAAGCCCTGGGAAAGCGAGGGGCACCGCACGCATCACACCACGCTGGACGTCATTGTCGATCTCAATGGCGTTACGGCGAGGGCGACCTGCAAATGGCAGCACATCATGCGCGGCGAGAAGGACGAGCCGGTGGTGATGCACCATGGCCATTATGACGACAGGCTGCGACGGACGCCTGAAGGCTGGCGGTTTATTCGCCGCGCCGCATATGGCGATATCCCCTATACCGAACCGAAGTTCCAGCTGATCGGCGTTGCCAAGGCCGATGCGGAAACCGGCCCGCTGACTCGCAAGCTCTAGGAGAATACTTTGATGGAAATGCGCACGCTTGGTGGCACGGGAATGCAGGTCAGCCCGTTCTGTCTGGGGACCATGATGCTAGGCAAGATTGGCAATCCAGACCACGACGATTGCATGCGAATTATCGACCGGGCGATCGATGCCGGGATCAATTTCATCGATACGGCCGATGGCTATTCGCGCGGCGAATCCGAAGAGATTATCGGCAAGGCAATCAAGGGCAAGCGTGAGAATCTTGTGGTTGCGACCAAGTTCTTCGCCGGCATGGGAGACGATCCCAATATGCGCGGGGGATCGCGGCGCTGGATTGTGCGCGCCGTGGAAGACAGCCTTCGGCGGTTGGGGACCGATTATATCGACCTGTATCAGTACCACCGGTTCGACGACACTGTTGAGCTGGAAGAGGTGCTGTTCACGCTCACCGAACTAGTCCGCCAGGGCAAGATCCGTCAGTTCGGATGCTCGAGCTTTCCCGCCGACCGCATCGTCGAATCCCATTGGATTTCGGAGAAGATGGGGTTCGGCCGTTTCCGCTGCGACCAGTCCCACTATTCGATCTTCAATCGCCATATCGAACGCTTCGTCCTTCCCGCTTGCAAGCGGTATGGCATGGGGGCGATCACCTTCAGCCCGCTTGATGGCGGATACCTCTCGGGCAGATATCGCAAGCCGGAGGATCTCGAAGGTGAAAACCGCATGGCCTATTTCGGCCGCATCACCGGCAAGGCGTTCGATCCGCATACCGACGCGATCCGCAACAAGCTGCGTATCGTCGGGGAGCTGTCCGACTTGGCTGAGGATAACGGCATTACACTGGCACAAATGGCCGTGGCCTTTGTCATCCAGCATCCAGTGGTGACCGCAGCCATTCTCGGGCCGCGCAAAATGGATCATCTGGAGAGCCTGCTTCCGGCGTTGGAAGTCAAACTGTCCGACGAAACGCTTGACCGGATCGATGAGCTCATGCCGCCGGGCAGCTCGCTCAATGTCATTAATGATGGCCCCTCGGGGACGACCAAGGCCGCCCTCCGAAGGGGATAAGGTCAGGCAACGACGTCGAAATCGGGATCATGCGGTACGTCGCCGTCAAGCGGCGTATCCGCGGTGTTCAGGAACATTCCAAGCAGGCAGAAATGGCCGCAGCAGAAGATTGCGTCCATGCATTGTTTTTCGTTGAAATGGGCCGACAGCTCTTCCCACACGTCATCGGGTACGAAGAACTTGTCGACCAGAGCGTCGGCAGTCTTGATCAGGGCAATGTCTGCCGCGCTCCAGTCGCGGTCTTCGATCGGGCGCTTGAGGCCTTCCATTTCGTCCGCGCTCAGCCCTGCCTTTTCGCCGTATGAGATATGGCGGGCCCAGACATAGGGTGCCCTGATGCGCCAGGCAGTCCGCATTGCCACGATTTCGCGTTCGCGTTCGTCCAGGTCGTTTTTGTCGATCATCACGTAGGTTGCCCAGACGCGGAAAGCGGCAAGCGCACGCGGGTGCCGGATGAAGGCGCGAGAGACGTTGAAATCGGCGCCCACTTCGCGGAATGGTGCAATGACTTCCTCTTGCTGCTCGTTAAGCTCTTCGTCCTTCATCGGCGGCAGCCGCTTCAATTTCGTACGCATGCGTCTTTCCTTCCCATAAAATCTGATCGCGCCACATGGCACGGGTTGGGTTGAGTTCGAACCAGTTGAACAACGTCTGACCAGGCAAACGAGCAGAGAGCCGCGGGAGGCTGCTCAAAGGTGAGGCGGCAATATCCATCCATCCCGTTCATTGCGCGATAAACCCGCCATCCATGACCAGTGTTTCCCCTAGGGCCAGGCCAGCGCGCGGGCTTGCCAGCCAGACTACTGCATCGGCGACTTCCTCCGGCTCTCCGAAACGCCCGATCGGCAGGCCCTTGCGAATGATTGCATCGGGGTAGGGGTCTTCCCGGGGCTCCGCCTTGCGCCCGGCCGATTTGCCAATCGACGTGTTGATTGCGCCCGGAGCGATGCAGTTGATACGAATATCGGTGTCCGCCACTTCCAGCGCGACCGAGCGGGTCATGCCGACAATGCCTTGTTTGCTCGCGGCATAGACGGCTGCCCCGGGGGCGCCGACGAATGCGACGTTGGACGTTGTGTTTACGATCGAACCGGTGCCGCGGGGCCGCATATGGCGCAGCTGGGCGCGCATGCACAGAAAGATGCCCTTCAAATTGACGTCCATGATGCGGTCCCACACATCCTCGCTGACGTCCTCGATCGAAGTGAAATTGCCCCCAATGCCAGCATTGTTGAATGCAACATCAATGGAACCGAAGGCTTCGATGACATCGGCATGGGCAGCATCGACCTGATCGGCCTTGGACACGTCGACCTGGCGCGTCAGCACTTGCGTGCCCATTTCGGCGATAGCTTTTTCCGCTTGAGCGAGTGTGTCTGCATTCCAATCGAGAATGGCGATACGCGCGCCTTCGCGGGCAAAGGCTGCTGCGGAGGCGAAGCCGATGCCGCTTGCGCCCCCGGTGACAAGCACGGATTTCCCGGTGAGCTCCAAATCCATATCGGGCCGCAATCCTTTCCCGCATCCTCGATGTTTTGTCTTGGCTTGCCCGATTTCGGGTCTTGAGCTTTCAGTATGACGCAATGCGAGCGAAATCTAACGCCAGTGGGTGCGAGGCCGCCCAAATCGCTCACGGCCATGCATAAAGCCAGCGTCAGGCCTTTTCCGTTTCCTTCTCGGCTGCCCATTCGGGAAGCGGATATTCGTCCGCATTCTGGACCCAGCCTTCCTGCAGTGAGAAATCGAGGCGAGGCGGCGCAAAGATGTCGGCCATTCGGTTGCCTGAGCTGTGCAGGCTTTCGGAAGAATGGATCACCTTGGCCGGAATGATGGTGCAGGATGGGGCTTCGGTGACGGGGGCCTCGTCAGGGCGCCAGAGATTCTTGTCCAGGCCCCAGGGCCAGCGCATATTGTGCAGGAAGGAGCCGGCCATCACCAGGGAACACTGATCGAAATCGTCATGGCTGTGGGGTGACATTTTGGTGATGTCACGCGGGCCGCCGCCGGGAGGCGGAAAGTTCAGCATGATCGTGGTGCAGCGCCAGATCGGGCCGAGCTGGCCGGGTTGGCGGGTCTTCCACAGGTCGTAGACGCGCAGCTTGAAACCATCGACCGGATCCGGCCACGGCTGAAAAGGCGGGATGTTCGGATCGGGTGTCGCATAAGTCTCGGCATTCGCGCATTTGGCGTTCAGATCGTCTGACTGTGTCGAAAATAGCCGCACGACGCGTCCGCCCTCGGGAAAGGTAATCGTACTGTCCCCCGGCGGAACGATGATGAGTTGATGGCCGGGGCCTTTCTTGGTTTCGCCCAGGGCCGTGATTTCATAGGGCGTATCATCGTCCGGCAGGACGATCATATATTCGTCCTTCTGGCCTTTGCGGGAGAACGTCGCGCCCGGTGCCGCTTCTATATAGTTGACGAGCAGATCCTGGCCGCGCGTGAACCACGCCTTGCCATTGCCATCCTCTTCAACCGGCTTGTCCTTATAATAGAGCCCCAGGCTCGCAGGTGTCGGTGTACTGCCCGACGGATCGTTCTTTGCCGTGGAGAGCTTGGAGCGGGGGTCTGACTTGTCGTACATAACTCTTCTTCCTCTCGAACTGTCGTTTCGGCGCGTGCATGGGGACACGGTCGCGCTGCAAAACTAA
This sequence comes from Alphaproteobacteria bacterium, assembly GCA_030426245.1. Classification (GTDB taxonomy): domain Bacteria; phylum Pseudomonadota; class Alphaproteobacteria; order Sphingomonadales; family Sphingomonadaceae; genus Andeanibacterium. The sequence goes on from JAUHYZ010000002.1 coordinate 95,657, forward strand.
ACATGATAAGTATGTTTCTGCGTAGTCCGAGTCAACGAGCTTGCGCGTTTCGATAGCCGCGAGATCCACTGCGGAACTCACGGACTGCGATCAGTCAAACAAGGAGAGGCCGAGGATGTACTCAAGACGTGTGAAAGAATGTGCGATCGGGTTGACTGGCATTGCCCTCGCAGCTGGTATTGCAGGCTCGCCGGTCGTCGCGGGGGAGACCGAATCTGCCGATCCCGAGATCACGTGGAATCGGGCGCCGGCTTCTGTGGTGAACCCATCAGCGAACAAGGATCTCAATGCCTGGATTACCTATCGCGGAAGGTTCACCGATCCGTCCGTGGATCAGCATCTGGACGACCCTATCCTGGATGGTGCGATCGACATTCATGCGCATTACGGACCCGATGTGTATGATCGCCAATGGGACGCATTCGAAATCGCGAAACTGGCCAGGGAGCGGGGTCTGCGCGGGCTTGTGTTCAAGAACCATTGGACCGGTACCGCCGGTCTTGCATACCTGGTCAGGAAGCATGACGAGGTGTCGGGCATGGATGTGTTTGGCGGTCTTGCCCTCAATGCCACGGGCGGCGGGATCAATCCGCAAGCGGTCCGCTATTTCGCCGAGGTTGAGGGGCGTTACGGCAAGGTTGTGTGGATGCCGACGCATGATTCCGAGCATGAGGTAAAATATCTCAAGCAACAGCGCCCCTATGTGATCGTGTCGCAAGATGGCGCTCTTCTGCCTGAAGTGCTGGAAGTCCTCGACCTAATCAAGGAATATGATCTCACCCTCGCTACCGGCCATGTCTATGCGCATGAAATGGTACAGATTGTCGAAGAGGCGAAGAAGCGAGGCATCGATCGCATCATCGTGACGCATCCGGGCATGGGACCGATGTACACCTATCCGACGATCGACCAGTTGAAGAAGGTGACTCAGTTGGGTGCCTATGCGGAGATCACGGCAGCAGAGCTGATCGGAAGAACGCGTGAAGATGCGGTCAAGGCGATCAGAATACTCGGTCCGGCCCACTGCATCGTTTCGACGGATAGCGGCCTGATCGGATCGAATAATCACGCCGACGCGTTTGTGCTTGCCGCTCGCGTACTGCGCGAAGAAGGCTTCACCGAAGAACAACTCACGGCAATGTTCAAGGACAATCCGGCTAGAGTGCTGGGACTGCCTGTGGTTGCATCCAACTAGATCGCAGACGTTCATAATGGGCGGCCGGATGATTTCCGGCCGCCTTCTTATTAGCTTCCGGATATCATTCTGGCGAGCGATTGGCATGACAACTGCTTCTGTTTGGTTCTGGCAGAGCCCTTGCCGCTTGGGCGCTGCCTTACGTGTATCCGGATGCGCGGTCGTGACCGTATCTCGGCGAGTCACCTTCCTGGATTCTCACCTCGAGATCTAGTGAACATATTATGTTTTGAGTGTCATTTTCAGGCGAGAGAAGTGCGGCTTATCTGCAACAGGCAGCCATGTATGTATTCAAATTTTGCTTCAGTCAGGCAGGTAAATTGAGACGCATGGGTAGGCTGTTGTTTGGGATGCAACGATGGTCTTGGGCGTGAAGGGCAGCGTTCTTGAATCTGATCTTGGTAAGCTCTGCAACGCATTGATTGTCCATATAAAGCTATAAAAAATAATGATAAAAACTATATTGTATAACCAGCACCAAGTGAGGGCAGGGTCGAGATATCGATCTAACGCATAGCAAACCTGTCGACGCGCAATAGATGCGCCTACCGAGTTGCTCCCTTTCGATCTTGGGAGTGGCCAATTCACAAGTTGGCGGTTGCCGCGTTGACACGATAACAAGCCAAAGATATTTATCATGTTATGTTTATGCGGTTCCACGCATGGCATGCAGCGCGCAGGTGTCACGTCCGATTTGTGGCGATCAGAGATGCGCAGAAACACGTATTTGAGCATGTAATAGAGAGGGTAGAAAAATGGTACGACGGGGAGGAAATGGCATTTCCGGAGGAGCCGCTTGGCGCTTGCTCTCGGGTAGCTGCCTTGCCGGGCTGGCAGTGATTTCGCAGCCAGCCTTGGCCCAGGAGGAAGCTCCGCAATCCAACCGTGGTGGAATGACCGAGATCGTCGTGACGGCGCGTTACGTCGAAGAAAGCATCCAGGACACGCCGATTGCAATCACTGCACAGACGGAAGAACAGCTTGAAGCTGCCAACGTCACCAATATCGGCACACTTGGCGCAGTTGTGCCTAACCTGCAGACTACTCCGGGCGCTCAGCAATCGTCCGGTACGCCGATCATCTCACTGCGCGGCGTTCAGCAGGGCGCATCGTCCAGTCTGGCGGTTCCGCCGGCAGTGGCGATTTACACTGATGACATTTATCACTCCACCACGGCGGGCTCCGAACTGGATTTCACCGACGTAGTGCGCGTGGAGGTCAATCGCGGCCCGCAGAGCACGCTTTCGGGCAATGCCTCGATTGCCGGCTCGATCAAGCTCTTCACCCAGGATCCGAAGGGTGACGGCTCGGGATTCGTCACGCTGGGATATGGTTCGCGCAACCACATGGAAGCTGCCGGTGCGATCGATATCGGCATTACGCCGACATTCGCTATTCGCGCTCTCGGGCATTTCGATCGCCAGACCGGCTTCGTCAATCGTCTGGACTTCACCTGCATGATGGACAAGCTCGGCACGCCCGAGCTTGCTGGCTCGCTGCCATACTTCCAGCCCGATTCTGGCAAAAAGGACTGCGTTATCGGTCAGCTGGGCGGGGGCAACACTGCCGTTGGCCAGGTCAAGGCCCTGTGGGAACCGTCCAGTGACGTTTCGCTGTTGTTGACCGCTCGTCATCGCCGGGAAGATATGGAGGAGACTCCGACAGTTCCGACATTCTATCGGAATTCCTGTGTCGCGCCCAATGACTATTATCCAGATGGACTGGGTGTACTCGATGAGATGGGCAATTGCGCTTCAGGTGCAGGCAACCAGGCATATTATATGGCCGGTTACAACACGTTCGGAGTTCTGCCCGACAACCGGTTCGTTCCGCCTGAGCGAGACGGCGGTGTTTATGACACCTATGCCACCAATTGCCGTCCGCTGCTTGATACCACCGGGGCGAACTTCCCCGAAGGATATCCTGACGGGCTGTGCTACGATACTGGTAAGACTGCGGACCACACGCTGTTGTCAGCCAAACTGCAAGCCCGTTTGGCCGACAATATCAATATGACGGCCATTGGCGGTTACACGAAATACAGCAACGAGTTCACTTCCAACGGTGACCAGACGCCGCTCGGAATCGTTATCTCGCATTTCATCAACGAAGATGAGATGTGGTCCGGCGAACTGCGCTTCGACGGCACTCTGCTTGACGATAAACTGCAGTGGGTTTTGGGCGGCTTCGCGGTGGAAACCGACGGCTACCAAAACAATATGGTCAGCTTCGTTAACATTTATCAGATCAGCAGCGTTCACGGCGTGAATAAGTCGCAGTCCGTTTTCGGGCACCTCGACTACAACCTCACGGACCGTTGGCGGATTTCCGGTGGCGGCCGTTATTCGAATACGGAAATTTCGATCACGATCGACAATCCTCAGGCAGTGACAGTCAGCGACCCGGTTACCTCGGAAGAGAACCGCTTCGACTGGCTGATTGCAACCGACTACAAGATCACCGATGACATCATGGTCTACGCTTCGGCCGCAACGGGTTCGCGTCCTCCGGGCCTGACCACGATCGTTTCCACACCGCGTCAGCTAGCGCCAACTCCGTCCGAAGAACTGATCAACTATGAAATCGGTTTGAAGGCGGATCTGATTGATCGCATGCTTCGGACTAATCTGACCGCATTCTACATGGACTACAAGCAGCTCTCCACGAGCGCTACCGGTGTTGAATGCCGGAACGAACCGGGTGACACTGCAACCTGGCAGAATGTTACTTATGGCAGCGGAGCCGATCTGGTTGCCTGCGCTGCGTTCCCAGGTGATCCCAATCCGATCACGTGGTTCCAGAATGTCGGTATTCCGGCGACGGTGAAGGGCTTCGAGTGGGAAATCACCGCACTTCCCGTTGAAGGGCTGCGGATCGATTGGACTGGTGGCTATAACAAGTTCACCACTGACGTTGAACCACCGGCGCCGGGCGCAATTTTCCCTGGCAACGTTCGCCAGCCGGAATGGAACATGCATGCCAATGTCTCGTACGATTTCTATATGGACTTCGGCACGATTACTCCGCGCGTGGACTGGAATTGGCAGGATCGGCAAACCTGGGGCACGGCAGGTAATCGCGCAGCGCCCGATCCCATCTATGTGATCGAAGCCTACGGCCTTTGGAATGCCCAGATTGCGTATAAGTCGCCTGACGAAGATTGGTCGGCGACGCTGAAAGTCACCAATGTTGCGGACAAGTACTTCCACTATGAGCATCTTGCCGGTTCAGTGAACGGCAGATGGCGTGTGGGTGCCCCGCGCGAATGGATGCTGACTGTGCGCAAGGAATTCTAAGCGCACTCTCAGGAGACTGAAAGATGGCCCGCAGTGCCACAGAGAATCTCTGTTGGTGCTGCGGGCTTTTTCGTGTCTGCTTCTCGGAGGTGGGCTAGGGCTGGAGTTGACCGATGCCCGTTCGTCTTTGTTGATTCTGTCCGTCCTGCTGCGATTGTAAGGTTTACATGAAAACAAATTGCAGGGTAGGAATTCCGTCGTGGCGGCGGTTCCAGCCGCGCAGCCAATGATTGTCGGGGTTGGCCACGGAGTATGCTAAACGTCGGAAAAGTCGTTCTTTGGTTGGCTGTTTAGGGCACAAGTTTGCTTCATCTGCCATTTCGTTGGGATGCAGAGTCGTTCCAACAAGACAATTCCGAAAATCGCGGCACTTTGCTTAGTTGCTTTTGTTAGGTATCGGGATGAAGGCATATATGGCTAGGGAGTAGCGATGAGCGTCATAAAGAAGATTCCACCCTTTGAGCAGTCACTGGCCGCAGTGATGCTGGGTGCGAAAGAAGCCGTTATTGCGCCAATGAGGCCGAAGCTTCGCGAGTACAACATCACCGAGCCGCAATGGCGCGTCATGCGTGTGATCAATGATCGCGGCTCGACAGATGCCACCGGTCTCGCAGAAGTCGGCCTGCTCCATGCGCCCAGTGTGACGCGCATCCTGAAGGAACTGGAAAATCGCAAACTTGTTGTCAGGGAGCCGGACACGAATGATCGGCGGCGCATCATGGTTGCCTTGTCTCCGGAAGGCCGCGAAGTCGTGAAGACGATCTCACGCCATGTGGTGCATGTCATGCGGGAGTATGGTCAGCGCTTTGGTCCCGAGAGGCTGGAACGTCTGGTCGACGAACTTCGCGCTCTTTCTTCGACGATCAAAGGCGTTGAGTAGCCCCCATTCCTTCGTGTCCGCGAATTAACGAATCCCACAGGACCTCTCTTGCATTCCATTACTTATCACGTTAAATGCTTTGGCCAAGGCGCTTCCAAGAAACGCCCGATACTCGGCTGGTATTTCTACCGCCAGGGCGGCGGAAGCCGGAAGAAGATGGAGGGTGCTGGGCATGCATAAGATCGTCGTTCTATATCCGCCGCAGCCGGACCCCGACGTTTTCAAGAGCTATTATCTGGAAACTCATATTCCGCTTGTTCGCAAACTTCCGGGCCTGAAGGCATTGCGATACAGCTTCGATGTTCAGGCGGTCGGCCAAGAATCGCCCTATTTCTGCGTCTTTGAAGCGGACTTCGAAGATGGGGCGGCCATGGGGGCGGCGATGGGCTCACCTGAGGGACAGGCCGTCGCCGGCGATGTCGCAAAATTTGCGACGGTTGCCCCGATTCTGATCCACTATCCGTGCGAAGGCGGCGTGTGATCGGCACCATTGTCACGGCCAATGGATCCAATGGTTTTTTGCCTCGCCGCGGCATGGGGCAATCATCCGGTGTGGCAGGCGTGATGCGCCGCGAACTGGCAATATTATGAGGCAGGAATGAGTAAGCAATTCGCTCTAAGCGACCTTGTTGATGACCGTCCCGATGACGGAGTGTTCCGGATCAATCGCGCGATGTTTCGCGATCAGGACTTGTTCGACCTGGAAATGAAGCATGTGTTCGAAGGCGGGTGGTTGTTCATCGGGCTTGCGACCCAGGCGGAGCATCCGCATGATTTCTTCACGGGATTCATTGGGCGCGTGCCGATCATCGTCAGCCGCAATGGAGATGGTGAGCTGCAGTGCTTCGTGAATGCCTGCCCGCACAAGGGAGTGCGGCTGGTGCAGAAGAAATGCGGCAATGCTCGCCGCCACGTTTGCCCCTATCACGGCTGGACCTTCGACAGTTCCGGCGCAAACAAGAACATCAAATGGAAGAAGGGCGGATGTTACAGCGAAGCCTTTGACAGCGAGAACCACGATCTCGCCGAGGTTGCTCGCTTCGGCGAATATCGAGGATTGCTGTTCGCCAGCCTCAATCCCGATGTTCCTTCGCTTGAGGAGTATCTTGGTGAGGCCAGCAAGCTGATCGATCTTTTGGCCGACAAGGCTCCCGACGGGCTCGAACTCGTACCTGGCCGGGTCACCTTCACTTATGCGGCGAACTGGAAGATGCAGCTGGAAAACTGCGCGGACCAGTATCACTTCACCTCCACCCATCCGAGCTACATCCGCATTCTAGAACAGCGCGCAAAGGAAGAAGCGGACGAGGTGGTTAAGTCTTCGATCGGGGCTTCCGACTTCTGGACGGAGAATGCCAGCGGTGTGACAGGCGGTACGATGAGCTTCGACCACGGCCACGTTCTCAACTGGGGGGTGATGCCGCCATCCTCGGCAATCGCGGATTTCGAGCGGGCCGAAGAGCTCGCGGAAAAGTTCGGAGAGGCAAGGCGCAACTGGATGTTCAACATGCGCAATCTCACGATCTTCCCCAATATGCAGATCGCGGAGAATGCATCGAGCCAATTGCGCGTGATCAGGCCGATCGCCGCCGGGCTCACCGAAATGCAAACCTGGTGCATCGCCCCAAGAGGCGAAAGCGATGAGGCGCGTCGCTTCCGGATCCGCCAGTACGAGGATTTCTTCAATCCGACCGGTATGGCGACGCCCGATGACACCGTTTGCTACGAAGAAGCGCAGCTCGGAATGGCGGAGCAGGAACGGCCTTGGCTGCAGGGCCACGCGAGGGGCATGACTGCCACTGTCGAGGGCGGGAATGAATATGCCGATATGATCGACGTCAAGCCGGCTCGCAGTGTCTTGTCCGATGCCCAGCTTTGCGATGAATCCCTGTTCGCGAGTTACTACCGTGCCTGGGCAGAGCGCATGAAGGAGGTTGTGGCATGAGCGCGCTGTCTCCCTCAGAGGCAGCCGAGTTTCTCTATCGGGAGGCTTTGCTGCTCGATCGGGGCGAATTCGATGAGTGGATTGCGCTCTTCACCCAGGAATGCCTGTTCTGGATGCCTGCGTGGCGGGACGACGGGACACAGACCGAAGATCCCGACCGCGAGCTTTCGCTGATCTATTATCGCGGACGTAGAAATCTGGAAGATCGCCTGCAACGCATACGTTCCGGTTTTTCGGTCGCTTCCGCAGTTCTGCCGCGCGTTTCCCATCTGATCAGCGGAGTGCTGGTGGAAGAAGCTTCGGACGAACGGATGAAGCTCAGTTCCGCTTTCGTCGTGAATACGCATGACGTTCGCGTCAATCGTTCACATGCCTATTTCGGCCGTTATGAGCATGAACTCGTGCTGCACGATGGCGAATGGAAGATTGCAGGGAAAGTCATACGGCTATTGAACGATACCGTGCCGACCTTGCTCGACGTCTACAGCATCTAGGGGGCACAATGGTCTCTTTTCCATCGGCGCCCAGCGTCGTGATCGTCGGGGCCGGCGCGATGGGCTGTTTGTTCGCAGCGCGCATAGCCGAACAGGGAGCCAAGGTTACCTTGGTGGATGTCGACCGGGACCGGCTCTCTGCCATTGCAGAGAAGGGTATCTCCCTCAAAGACGACGCTGGAACGCGTACTCTGCACGTTGGTGCGGCGTTGGCAGCAGACGTGGCGGCGCCGGTAGACTTGGTGCTGCTCTTCACCAAGGGCACGCATAGCGCGCCTGCGATTGCGTCCGTTGCCCATTTGGCGTCTCCCGATACGATCGCGCTGACATTGCAGAACGGGATTGGCAATGCGGACTTGCTGGCCGAGACATTCTGCGCTGAACGCGTATTGATGGGAACCGCGCACGTTCCGGCCGATTTCACCGGCAAGTCGGGCGTTGCTACGCATGGTTTCGGTTTTCTCGAACTGGGCGGTTTCACGCCCGAGGCGCAGCCATATTCACCGCCAGTCGCGGATTTGCTGGAGCGATCCGGCTTCAAGGCCAAGATTGCTGCCGACGCCAATCACGCAGTGTGGGAAAAAGTGGCATTCAATGCCGCGCTCAACGCGATGGCGATGATCTGCGAAGTGCCGAATGCAGGGATGGATAACGAGCCGGGCAAACGGGTCGCCACCAGCGTCGTAGACGAAACACTTGCCGTCGCGTCGGCGAAGGGCATTCATCTGGAGCGGGATCAAATCCTGTCGACCATCGCCTCTGCCCTGAAGGAGCATGCCCACCACAAGGCATCCATGCTGCAGGATCGCGAACATGGCCGCATGACGGAGATAGGCACCATCAATGGGGCGATCGCGCGTGAAGGCGCGGAGCTCGGCGTGCCAACCCCCGTTTGCGAGACGCTGACGGACCTCGTCAAGGTCATTGAACTGGCTTACAAGTAGTCTCCCGAGGATCATTCCTCCCGCGCGGACTTGTGGGGATTTGCAGCCAGCGGTTCACATGGCCGCATCCATTTGTTAGGGGCTTGCGCTCCAATAGAAATCAGCAAGAGCACCGGCGCAGCGGCCGGCAGGACGGTCAAGGAACAATCTTACCCCACTGCGAGACCTTCGCCCGGCGGCGCTTGATTGCCTCCAGCACGCTCCCAGTCTGCCGTTTTTTTGAGAAGTCGGGCCCTGCGCCCCTGCAAATGTTCTTTATGATCGCGGCGCCGCTGTTGCTGCTTTTCGCTTTCGTTGCGCCTGCACATGCCCAGGTTCCTGCCTTTACCCAAAGCGGTCCACTCGAAAGCAATGCCGGCCATGTCATGATGGAGTGGAACGCGGGCAGCGCCGTGTCGCTGGAGATTGCGACCAGCCCGGCCTTCGAAGACGCGCAAGAGCTATATCAAGGCCGCAACCACGCATATTTTCTGTCCGGCCTGGACGGAGGGACATACTATCTTCGTTTGACCGACGAGGCTGGCGAGCAATCGGAGACGATCAAGCTCGCAGTGGTCCATCAATCGCTTGAACAGGCAATCTGGTTGACCGTGATCGGGGCTATCATTGCATTGGGGATCGTTGCTGTGATCGTTCGGGGGGCGCGGGCATGAGCGAGAAGGCTGCTCTGCTCGATCCCATGACGGGGTGGGTCCTGCTGGCGCTGTTCAGCTTGTTGTGGATCGGCCTGGGCGTCTATTGGGGGCGCCGCAACAAGAGCTTCGAAGATCATGCGCTGGCAGGCCGCAATGTCGGCCTTGCGCTTGGTTCTGCCACTGCCGCAGCCACCTGGATTACTTCGAACACCACCATGCTGGCGCCGCAATTTGCGCTTGAGCTGGGCATCTGGGGAATGCTGGCCTATTCGATGGCGGCATTCGGCCTGCTGCTGTTTGCGCCGCTTGCGGGGCGTATCCGCAAGCTGATGCCGAACGGCTATACTTCGGGGGATTTCTTCCGCTTGCGATATGGCCGTTTTGCCTGGTTCATCTTTCTGATTTTCACGCTGTTCTATTCGCTCACCTGGCTCGTCAGCATGGCGATGGCAGGGGGGATCTTGCTCAATGCACTTTCGGGCATTCCCTATGTCTGGGGAATGACCGTGATCCTGACGGTCTGCGTGATCTACACCATGCGGGGCGGCCTCATGGCCGTTATCGGCACCGATTTCATTCAGAGCCTGATCATCCTGGTTGGCATTGTGATCGTGGGCTTCTCCGTACTGCAGAACGTCTCGGTCGAGGAAATTCACACCAATCTCGAAACCAACAAGCCGATGCTGATCACGGTGATGTTCCCGGCGGCGTTGATGGCGATTTTCAACAATCTGCTGTTCGGGCTGGGTGAGGTATTCCATAACAATGTCTGGTGGAGCCGCGCTTTCGCTCTTCGCGAGGGCGTCGGCGGGAAAGCCTTTGCGATTGCGGGCCTGGTATGGTTCCCGATCCCGATCGCGGCGGGCTTCATCGCGCTGGCTTCGGGCGCGCTCAACGTAGCGGTGCCGAGCCCCGACATGGTCGGCCCGCTGGTTATTGCAGATGTGCTGGGCGGGGCAGGAGCCATTGCGATCTTCATTATCGTATTCTGCTCCCTGGCATCCAGCATCGACAGTCTGCTGGCCGCGACATCGGACCTCATAACCGAAGACGTCTATCGCCGTCTCTTCCATCCCATGGCGCAGCCCGAATCGCTTAAGGTCGTGGCGCAATGGATCACTTTGGGCCTTGGTCTATTCACTTGGGCCGTCTGCGTACCACGTATCGGGACGCTAGCATCCGTACTGTTTTTTGCAGGACCACTGGTTGGTGCTATGATCTGGCCGATCGTGACCGGACTGTATTGGCGCAGAGCCAACACAACAGGCGCGATCGGGGGGATGCTGCTGGGCGGCGGCATTGGCTTGATCAGCTACTTCCAGATCGGCTGGTACGTAGCGAGTACGATAGGCACGGCCGTTTCGATGGTGTGGGTCCTTGCTTGCGCCTTACTCTCCAAAACCCAGTTTGACTGGAGCAGGCTAAAAGAGGGCATTTGATGTTTTCAGCCGGAACTCTTTCCTTACTCATCTATGGTTCGTTGATCTGGTGCGCCATATCCGCGACGGCGTTACTCGCCATGCTTGTGCGTGACATCGCCGGGGGAACCAGCTGGTGACCCTCCCTGCTTCGAAGGTCGCCCATGAGGCGGATCCAAAGCGGAAATTCGGAAGAATTGGAAACTGCCCCGATCCATCGGGACTGCTCGCAGATTCTCCGATGATCCAGACCAAGGTGCTCGACCGGTTGCGCAACAGTTCGGTCCTGTCGGCTGCACAGTTCGACAAGGAATTGCTGTGCGAATTGACCAAGCTGGCGGCTTATCTGCAGCTGCACCGCTTCCCGGTGGTGCATGCGCTGGAAGATAAGATCATGGCCGCCGCATTCTTCGAGCCGAGTACGCGGACGCGCCTTTCCTTCGAAAGTGCAATGCTTTCCGTTGGCGGCAAGACGATCAGTGTCGCCGATGCAAAGACGACAGGCGTCGCCAAGGGCGAAAGCATGCGGGACATCGGCCAGATGTTCAATTCCTATGCCGATATCGTTGTGGTGCGGCATACAGAGCAACGCGCAGTGGCCGACCTGACGGAGTATTTGCGCATTCCGCTGGTGAACGGCGGCAATGGATCGGATGAGCATCCGACGCAGGCGCTGGCAGACTGGTATGCGCTGCTCAAATGGCGTCCGGAAATCGCCTATGGCCAGCTCCCGGAGAAGTTCCGTCTGAACATCGGGATCATCGGAACGCCGGGCAATATGCGGACCGTAAAGAGCTTTCTCACGCTGGCTCTGCTGTTCCCCGAAAACGTCAACCACATCACGATCTTTTCGGAAATGGCCGATCCGCTGGGCGAGGAACTGCGTGAGGTGTGCAATGGCAGCCCGATCGGGATCAACTTTTCCCGCGATCTTCAAGGCAGCCTTGAATATCTAGACATCGTCTACATGAATGCGATTGCCTATCTTGGCGATGGCTACCGTTTCTTTGGCGAAGAGTTCCAATTGAGCGCCAAGAGCAAGCTGAAGGACGACACAGTCATCCTTCATCCGCTTGCGCGCGGGGACGAGTTGTCGACCGATCTCGATGAGACGCAGCACAATCTTTATTTCAACCAGGCCGATGGCGCAGTCTGGATCCGGCAGGCACTGTTGCTGGCCATTTTCGACCGGGTACGCAACATCGTGCCCGACAATCTCTTGAACTGAGCCTCAACCGGCCGTCAATCGAAGGTAAGAACAAGCACGATGTGTGGCATTGCCGGGTTCTGGACCCCGTCTTCATTTCCAACTGATAGTGAAATCATCGCCCAGGCGATGGCGGACAAGATGTATCACCGCGGCCCGGATGGGCATGGCTATCATTTCGATCCGGCCAGTGGCCTCGCAATGGTGCATACCCGCCTATCGATCATTGGCCTTCATGCAGGCGATCAGCCGATCTACGGTATGGAAAGCGACGGCACGGCCGGGCTGGTCGGTACGATCAATGGCGAATTCTACGACTACAAGCGGATACGCGGGCTGCTGCGTACCGACGGGTATGAATTCTCCACCAAGTCGGACAGCGAAATCGCGCTGAAGCTCTATCGCAAGCACGGGCTGGACTTCGTCGACCATTTGCGCGGCGAGTTCGCCTTCGCCATTTTCGACGAGGAAAAACAGCAACTGATCCTGGTACGCGATCGCTTCGGAATTCGTCCGCTGTTTTACCATGCCGGCGATGCGGGTTTCTTCTGGGGCAGCGAAATGAAAGCGATGCTGGCCCATCCCGGTGTGCCCCGCGATGTCTGCCCGAAGGCGCAGCTGCATCAGATGATGCAGGTGATGGTGCCCGGGATGACCCTGTTCGAAGGTATCCAGGCGTTGAAGCCAGGCCATATGCTGATCGTCACGAAACAGGACGACGGATCCTTCGTGCTTGAAGAGAAGCGCTATTGGGACGCGGAGTTCCCGCTCGATGGCGAGCATGACGATCTGCCTGACGATGAGCATATTGAAAATGTCCGCCAGGCTCTGGTGGAAAGCATCACCTTGCGGCTGGAGGCGGACGTTCCGGTCGCCTGCTATCTTTCTGGCGGGATAGACAGCTGTTCGATCATAGGCATGGCCGCGGCCATTCAGCAATCGCCGGTCAAGGCCTTTACCATCAGCTTCGACGATGACCGCTACGATGAAGCGGCGATCGCCACCGAAATGGCCGAGAAGGCCGGCGCAGACCAGGATATCCTCAACATCAAGGCCGTGGATCTCTACGGCAAGAATTTCGAGGACGCGGTCTATTACTCGGAGCGTACCTTCTACAACACGCTCGGCGTCGCCAAGATGCTGATGAGCAAGCATGTGCGAGAAGTCGGCTACAAGGTGGTGATCACGGGCGAAGGCAGCGACGAGCTGTTCGGCGGCTATGCCCAGTTCAAGGCGGACTATTTCCTGCACGATCCGGAGCTGTCGAAGACGACGGCCGGCGAAGAGATGAAGAAGCGTAATGCGATCTTCTCGGGTTCCGTACTGGCCGAACAGCAGATGTCGCATCCCGCTTTCGAGGAAGTAATGGGCTTCACGCCGTCATGGATCCAGCCCTGGATGCTCGTGCTCGAGCGAGTGAAACCCCTGCTTTCCGATGAGTTCAAGCAAAGGCTGGGCGACTACGATCCGATCGCGGCGATCGCCTATTCGCTAGACCGTTCGATGCTGGATGGGCGCCATGTGCTCGACAAGGTGCAGTATAGCTGGATCAAGACCATGCTGGAGGGGCAGATCCTCAATTGGGGCGGGGACCGCGTGGACATGGCCAACAGCCTTGAAAGCCGCCCGGCCTTTCTCGATCACCATGTTGCCGAGCTTGCGCTGCGCATTCCGCCGCATGTGCGTATCCGCGACGGGATCGAAAAATGGGTAGTGCGCGAGGCGATGAAATATGTCCTGCCCGAAGTGCTCTATAAGCGCGAGAAATTCGCCTTTATGGCACCGCCGGCCCATACTGACGAAGAAAAGACAAATGAAATCAATAAATTGATTGAAAAGTGGCTGTCTTCGGAGAAAATCGCGGAACACGGTATTTTCGATGAAGCGAAGCTACGCCAGTCGATCGAGGATTATCGCAAGAGTGACGATCACACGCAAAACACGCGCAAGGATATCATATTGAACCACGCGATTGCGTTGCATGCGATCGGCGAGTTGATCTGACGGCACGATGGCGGTTTAATGGTTGCGGGAGGGGTGAAAGAGGCTCTTGCATGAGGTCCTGATCGATGCCCCGATTTGACTGCGTACTTCTGGATCTTGGCGGCGTCGTCTATGTCGGCGACGAACCAATTCCCGGGGCTGTGGATGCAATCGCCAGGCTCCGCGATGGCGGCTTGCCATTGCGTTTCCTCACCAACACCACGCGTACGCCGCATGGCGAATTGCTGGGCATGTTGCGCAGAATGGGCCTCTCGGTCGAAGACGAGGAGCTGTTTACTCCGGCGCTTGCCGCCAGGCAGTTGATCGAGAAGGAGGGGCTGGAACCGCATCTGCTGATCCACCCGGCTCTGGAGGCGGATTTCGCCGGCCTGGCGCCGGGCAAGCGCAAGGCCGTGGTCGTTGGCGATGCAGGACAGGGCTTCACCTATGATGCGCTGAATGCCGCGTTCAGAGTGTTGGTTCAGGGCGCGGAATTTCTGGCTCTGGCGAACAATCGCAGTTTCCGGGACGGGGACGGGCAGCTGAGCCTCGATGCAGGGCCCTTCGTGCAGGCGCTTGCCTTTGCCAGCGGGTGCGAGCCGGTGGTCCTCGGCAAGCCCGCGCAGCCCTTCTTTCAGGCGGCGCTGAACAGCGTGGGCTGCTCAGCGGACCGGGCGGTGATGATCGGCGACGATGTTGAAAGCGATGTCGCCGGCGCCATGGCTGCAGGACTTGCGGGTATCCTGGTCAAGACCGGCAAATACGAGCCCGGGGCGGAGAGCAGCATCGATCCGCCGCCGAGCAGGCTTTGTACCGGCTTGCACGAGGCCGTCGATTGGCTGCTCGACTGAGCTGGGCGAGAGGAGGAGGGGGGCCTAGTCCGCGTTGACCGCAGTGGGCGCTTCGCTGGCGGCCTTGCTGCCGGCCAGATCCAAAACGCATTCGAACAGGAGCTGTGCGCCGCGCTCTATGTCCGACCAATGCGTCCATTCATCGGGCGCGTGGCTGACTCCGTTGACGCTGGGTACGAAAATCAGCGCCGCCTTGGTGTGATTGCAGAAGAACTGCACATCGTGGCCCGCGCCGGATGGCATGATCTTGTAGCTGTAGTCCAGTTCCTGCGTCTTGCTTTCGATCAGGTCCATCAGCGATCTGTCGCAATAGGCGGGTTTGAGCCAGCTCATCTCTTCATATTCGAATTTGAGTTTGTGCTTGCGCGCAATGCTGGACAGCACGCGGCGGCAGGCGTCGGATAGCGCCTTCATGACGTCTTCATCCAGATCGCGCCCCACGATGGTGAAATCCGCTTCGCCTGGCACGGTATGCGGAAAGCCGGGTTTCAGCGCGACATGGCCAATCGTGATGCGGCTCTTGTCGGTGCCTTCCTCGTCTATGATCCGCTGAATTTCATGCGCAAAATCGACCATGCCCATTAATGCGTCAGAGCGCATGTTCATCGGGGCGGTACCCGCATGATCCGCCTTGCCCATCAGGCGGCAATTCCATTTGAAGACGCCGGAGATGCCTTCGACAATCCCGATCGTCGTCTTCTCGGTATCGAGTACCGGCCCCTGCTCGACATGCAGTTCCAGAAAGGCGTGGATTTCCTCGGGTCGGCGGTAGGCGTGCAATGCATCCTGTGCGTTGAGCCCGGCCTCCGCCATTGCATCCTTCAGCGCCAGGCCGCGTTCGTCCTTTGCAGTATCCAGCCAGTCATGCGTGAGATGTCCGGTGATCGCCTGCGCGCCCAGCATGCCGCCGAAGCGGCCTTCTTCCTCGCTCGTGCCGATGATTTCGATGGGGAATTCCGGCTCGACACCGTTTTCCTTGAGCGTCCGGACGACCTCCAGCCCGGCAACGACACCCAGCACGCCATCGAAGATTCCGCCTGCCGGGACCGAGTCCAGATGCGATGCGATCATGATTGCGGGCTTGTCCGCCGGGCCGAAGCGCCCGATCACATTACCGGCGCCATCCATCCGGTGATCCATGCCCAGAGCCTCGAACGTATCGCTCAGCCATTTTCGTGCAGCCATGTCTTCGGGGGTGAAGCCCTGACGGTAAACACCCCGATCCGCTTCGTTGAAGCCGAATTTCGAAATGGCGATTATGTCTTGTTCGATACGATCGATATTGATTTGCGGCACGATTACTCCTGCTTGGTTTCGCCAGGCATCATAATCGTTTCCCGGCAGGTTAAACAAGCGGGCCCCCCGGATCGGCGCTCAGCAGCTTTCCTAGCCCGCCGGATCGTCGATGCCGCTTGGCAAATGGTCGAGCCGGTATTCGTCGATTTCGATGCCTGTCGTGGCTATCAGGCGCGCAATGGACATGTAGTTCCCGATGGTCAGTACAAGGTTGACGAGGACCTGATCCGAAACATGCTCCCGCAACCCGCCCAAAGTGGAATCCGATGGAGAGAGGTTGAGCACAACCTCGTCGGTGAAGCGGCAAATCGCCGCCGTCTTGGGATCGAGAGAGGCATAATCCTGGATCCCGATCGCCTCGATTTCCTGGTCGGACAGCCCCGCCATGCCGGCCAGTGGAATGTGCTGATGCAATTCGTAGTCGCTGTTCGAAAGATGCGCGACGCGCAGAACCGCGGTTTCGCGGATTTTCGGATTGAGAACTTCAGGATCGGCGATCGCATAACCCAGTTGGCCTTGCGCTTCGAACAGGGGAGGCGAGGCATGCGCTCCCATGCGCACGATATTGAGCGGCGTCCCGGCAAGCATGACCTGCATCCTCTCCGGCAGCTTGGTCAGATCGGGATAGGGAATGCGCGGCATCGCTCTCGGCTCCGTTATTTAAACAAGGTTTCAATAATCCAGGCCGATGCCAGTAAAGCGCTCCACAAGTTAACACAATAAGGGGCGCAGGCCGCTTCGGCCGCGTCTCGCCCCGACCGTCGAGCAAGCCGGCCGAAAAATTTTTCGCCTTTCAGCTAAACTATGTGCTGCCTCGCCCGATTGGGAATTCAGAGCGGGCGGCAATCGCCCTGCTGTCTGAAAGCCTGAATGGCGGCGAGGGGTACGATGGTAGCGATCTTTACTGGCGCGGGTGCTGGATTCCAGCGCGGTTCTGCAAACATCCTCGGGGGAGCAGGCCAGCTTGGTACGTCCTCGCTCGGCCGAGCGACCGAAGGTGTTTCCGTCAATGCGGCCACTGGCAATCTGCTGATCAGCCAGCAGGATGAATTCCTCGTCGGGCTTGGGCCCGATGCGGGAATTTCGCGGACCTATAACAGCCTTCAGGACGCTGCTGACGGCGATAATGGAGACAATTGGCAGCAGAGCACCACCCGCCGCCTCTTCGGCCTGACAGGCACTCTGGGCAGCGCGGGCAGCACGATCAATCGGCTTTCGGCGGACGGTTCTGTCATCACCTATGAATGGGATGCCGCCGCGTCCTTCTATGTCACCAGCCAGGGCGCGGGGGCCTTCGATACGCTGACCGAAAATGCGGGTGTCTGGACCTGGACCGATGGTGACAGCCAGGTCACTGAAACATACGAAGCACATGGTTCAGACAATTGGCGGATCACTGCTCGCGCTGACCAGGACGGCAATACGCTGACCTTCACCTATTCGGGGGACAAGCTCGACAAGGTCACGACTGCGGATGGCGGCTGGACGCAATATGTCTGGACGGGCAGCAACATCACAGAGATCGTGACCGGATATACCGATCTGGCGACTTCGACTGCCGAAACGCTGACCCGTGTGCGCTATGCTTATGACGGCAGCGGCCGCCTGGCGTCGGTGACGACGGATCTGTCGCCGGATGACAGCTCGGTGGCGGATGGCGAGACCTATGCCGTGAGCTATACCTATGACGGGGCCTCGAACCGCGTTGCATCCATCGCCCAGTCCGACGGTTCGCTGCTCGCCATTACCTATGACGGATCGGGGCGGGTCGAAACGCTGACGCAGACGGTGGCTTCGGGCGTCACACGGGTGACGACCCTGACTTACGGCACGAACTACACTCAGGTAACTGCGCCCGATGGCACATTATCGCGGCTCGATTACGATACTGCGGGCCAGCTCACAAAGATCACTGCTCCTCCGGCAGTCAGCGTTGCGACACCGCAGGAAACCAGTTTCGCCTATGACGGGGATGGCAATGTCATCTCCGTTACCGACGGCAATGGCAACGTCACGCAATATGACCATGACGCCAATGGCAATGTCATCCTGGTCACCGATGCCAACGGGAACACTGCCGAACGGAGTTACGATTCCGCCAATCGCCTTATCACGGAGCTGACCTACGGCCTCGATGAAGGCGGGGTCAGCGCGGCGCAATACATGCAATATGCCTATGATTCAGAAGGGCATTTGCGCTTTGCCGTCGATGCTGCCGGCCACGTGATGGAGCATGAATATACAGCGGCGGGGCAATTGCTGCGCACGATCCGCTATCCCGAACATGCTTACTCCGTCGGGCCCGCCGCGATCAGCGAGGCCGGCATGGAAAGCTGGGTTGGCGGTCTGGCCGATCTCAGCTCCGTCCAGATCACCCAGAACAGTTACGATGCGCGCGGCGGCGTGATTTCGACCACTTCCTATGGCGCGGCGGATGCTAGCGGTGCGCCGCTCACAAGCGAAGGCGTAACGACAAGCTACAACATATTCGATCAGGCTGGGCGCCTGTTGGAGCGTCATGCAGAAGGGCAGGCAAGCGAGACCTTCGTCTATGACGGGATGGGGCGGCTGGTGGCGTCCACGGACGTCCATGGCGGCACGACGACGATCGTATTCGACGATGCCAATACAACCACCACTGTCACGACGGCGCTTGGTTATTCCACCGTTTCGACCTTCAACAAGGCCGGCGAACTGATCAGCACATCTGATAGCGGGGCGAGAACGGCCGGCGGAACGAGCACATATGCATACGATCCTTCCGGACAACTGAGAATTGTCAGCGATGCAAGCACGCGAACCAGCTACATCCATTACGACGATGCGGGCCGCAATGTCGCCGATGTCAATCATCTCGGCGAGATCACCGAGTATCGCTACGACGCTGGCAATCGCGTCATTGCGACGGTTTCCTACGCAACTCCCCTGAGTGCTGCAGCGCTTGCGATCCTTGCCGATCCCAACAACACGGCGGAGCTTTCCAGCTTGCTACCGGCTGCGAGCGCGTCCGACATCTGGAGCTGGAACGTTTATGACGATGGCGGGCGGCTGATCCAGGCGATCGACAATCTGGGCAGCACTGTTGCCTACGAATATGATGCGTCCGAGCGACTGGTGCGCACGACCGCCTACGCAAACCAGCTTGGTGGCACGCAGCTCGACGGGTTCAAGATAGAGCCGCCCGCTGCACAGGTTCTCCCGGCCAGCGATACTGCAGATGCGGTTACGCGCAGCTTCTATAATGAGGCGGGCCAGCTCGTCGCAGTACTGGATGGTGAAGGCTATCTCACCGAAACGATCTATGACGCTGCCGGGCAGGCTGTGCAGTCGATTGCCTATGCCACGCCCACGCTGCAGGCGGATCGTGCTTCAGGAAGCCTTGCTACGCTGCGTGACCATGTCGACACGAGTTCGGTTGCCGACCGGACCAGCCACTCCGTCTATGATGGCCAGGGTTTGCTGCGTTTCTGCGTCAATGCCCTGGGCGGTGTCACCGGCTATGAATATGATGCGGCCGGTAATCTCATCAAGTCCACGGTCTTTGCCGCACAGATCGACCCTTCCGATTACACCTATGACGCAGTGAAGGTTGCGATCAGTGCAGATTCCGCAGACAGGACGAGCTGGACTGTCCGCGACAGTGCTGGACGCGCAGCATTTACCGTTGCCGCTGATGGCGGCGTGACCGGTTTCACCTATGATGCAGAAGGACGCGTCACCAAGAGCATCGCATTCGCCAATCTCTATGATACGGCAACGGAGCCGACGCTCGGCACCATAAGCAGTTGGGCAGACGGCTCGCCGCAGGCGAATGACGCAGAAAACCGTGTTAGCCGCAGCTTCTATTCCGAGCGTGGGGAACTGCTCTACAGCGTCGATCCGCTCGGATATGTCACCGGCTTCACCTATGATGCCGAAGGCCGCGTGCTGGCGCAGACGGCTTATGGCGGGAGCGGTGTAACGGTCAATGATGCGACCACGATCGGCGGCCTGGAAAGCCTGCTTGGCGGTATCGTGGGCACTATCACCACCACGACCACTTACGATGCCGCTGGACGGGTTGCCACGACGAGCGATGGCGAAGGTTTCGTCACGCGCAAAGTCTATGACGCGCTCGGCCAGCTGGTGGAAGTTCATCGGGCGGACGGAACCGCTGGCGAAGTCACCACGCGCTATTCCTATGACGGCGCAGGGCGGGTGGTAGAGCAGGTCTCCGCCTTTGGGTCTGCCGATGCGATTACGGCGCAGTTCGCCTATGATGGACTTGGCAATCAGGTCTCCACCACCGATCCCAACGGAAATGTCACCAACTACGCTTATGACCGGCTGGGCCAGCTGCGCACTGTGACCGATGCCCGCAGCGGTGTGACATCCTACAGCTACGATACTTTCGGCAATGTGGTGAAGGTCACCGATGCGAGAGGCAAGTCAAGCTACTCCTACTACGATTTGCTCAATCGGCTGATCGCGACGCGCGATGCAGAGGGCTATGTCACCAGGACGAGCTATAATCGCTTTGGTGAAGTCACGTCGACCGATCGCTTCACGGATCCTGTCGCTGGAGCCGGCGAAACCGGTCTGGTCTACTTCAACGAGGAGGATCTGCCGCCGGAAGCTAGTACTCCGCTGGATTACGCGAACTATTTACAAACCTTGGCCGATGCCGCGGACGCTCAGGCGACCAACGCGGAAGCCGATGCGGCGCAAGCAGCAACAGATGCTGCTGCCGCGGCCCAGGCGGCAGCCGATGCCGATGCGGATGTGGCCGATATTGAGGCACAGTTGGTGGCAGCGGGCGGCGGGGATTTGACTGCGCTGAGCGCGCAGCTTGTAACCGCTCAAGCGGCCGCAGTTGCCGCACATCAGGCTGCGGACGCAGCCGAGGCGATTGCCGCTCCTCTCAGGCCGCAGGCCAATCAGCTTCGCAATGATGCTGATGCGGCACAGGCCGCTGCCGACGCACTTTACGCGCAGGCGGCCGCAGCCGCTGCCGACGCAACGCTGGCGGCCGCTGACGTTGCGGCCGCAGCGCAGGCTATCACCGATGCCAATGCTGTAGTTGCGGCCATTGAAGCGCAGATTACGGCCCTTGGCGGTGACGGATCAGTCAGTCTTCAAAGCGAGCGCAGCGCTGCCCTAGCTGACATGGATGCTTGGCTGTCAGGTCGCGAAGATTGGCTGAGAGATGCCGAGAACGACGTTAATCAACAGCTTGTCCGGAATGCAAATGGCGACGAAGAGGACGAACTGGAGTCCATTCGTTATGCTCTTTTCAGAGAGCGGAATGTCGCACGAGACCTCGAGCAACTCAGTAACTCTTCGTCGAATCTCACCAAGAAGGCCGCATATATCAACCATGTCTTCGACCAGTTTACCTGGGAAGCGTTCAATTTTGGCGGAGATAGAACTGCTGCACTAGCCAATCCTTCTGCCTGGCTTGCGGATCGCAAAGCCCAGCTGGAAAACTGGATTGATGGCTTCATAGTCTTGGATGGTATCGGTGGCAGCTCGGACTTCGACAATACTTACGACGAGATGCAGGAATCCTGGGTTAGGGTTGTCGGCGCGCTTTACGATCTCGATAACGGCACCTATTCCACCGGATGGCCCGACGGTTGGGGCTGGGGCAATGAGATTCGCGATCTTTACAATGATCTCAAAGCCGACCCAACCGATCTCCCCAACCTAAATCATACAACGCAGCACGCTTCGGATTATCGTGCTGGCCTCGCGATCAATGCCTATTTCGATGTGCTCGACGAGATAGGTGAGTTCGTCAATTCGCCGCTGGTGGTGCTAGGGACCCAACTGGCTGTGGCTGAAGCGGATGTGGATGCAGCGGAGGCGGCCGAAGCGTCCGCACAGGCCGCCCTTTCGGCGGCGAACGCCGCCGCTTCGCAGCTCGCTGCCGACGCAGATCAGGCGCAAGACGATGCCGACGGCTTTCATGCATTGGTGACGCAATTCCTTAATGCGAACCCATCAGTTGCCGCGGCCGATGTGGCAGCACAAGCGGCGGCGGATGCCGATGCCACAGTGGCTAGCCTGGAAGCGCAGATCGAGGCCATCCTTGATCCGGGTGCCGTGGATTTCGAGACGGAACGCGCCGCCGCCCTGGCTGATATGGACACCTGGCTGGATGATCGGGAGGATTGGCTGGATGCAGCGCAGCAGGCCGTTCAGCAGAACGTATTGTCCGGAACGAACGGGGCGGAGGAAAACGAACTGAGGGCGCTTCGCGACGCGCTCGACCACGAAAAGATCGTTGCAAGAGATTTCGGCAATCTCAGCAGCAGTTCTTCCAATCTTGCGAAGAAGGCGGCCTATATCAATTTCGTGTTCGACCAGCTTACCTGGGATGCGAATAATCTTGCCAACGTCAGGTCGTCCGCATTGGCAAACCGGGCTGACTGGTTGGCAGATCGCCGGACCAGTCTGGAGAACTGGATCGATGGGTTGATCGTTCTGGATGGTATCGGGGGCAGCGGAAGGATCGACAATACCTACGAGGAGATGCAGGAATCCTGGATAACTGTCACCGCTGGCATCTACGATCTAGACAACAGCACCTATTCCACAGGATGGCCTAGCAACAACGGAATAGGGGAACTCTATGACGATCTGCAGGTCGATCCGAACGACCTACCCAATCTGAACCCCACCAGCCAACATGCGGCTGACTACCGCGCCAATCTCTCGATAAATGCCTATTTCGATGTGCTGGATGAAGTCGGCACACCACTGCCCTATTCCACTGTCTCGCCACTGCAGAGCCTGATGGACGAGCTTGGGCTAGCCCAGGCAGATGCCGTGCAAGCTCATTGCCAGGCGGGACAGGCGCAGACTGCCGCGAATGCGGCGCAAGCTTTAGCAGTGCAATTGAGGGTGGAAGCCGATCAGGCTCAGGATGCTGCAGATGATGCGCTCGCATATGCGCAAGGCGGCAGTGCGCCGGTCAATCGCGACAATTTCGTTCTGCTTGATGCTGCCGATTTGGGCGATTCCGCGACTACCTATTTCAGCTATGACAAGCTCGGCCGAACAACCCAGAAGGTGGATGCCGAAGGGTTTGTGGAAACCTATGCATATGACGCCTTCGATCAGCTGACTGCTCTCAGCCGCTACTCTACGAGTGTGTATGAACTGGATGGAAGCGGTACACATCCAGATGTTGTGGCTGCCTATAACGTGGCAAGCTCGCTTCAGACGCAAGCAAACAATCTGGCGGCGGACGCTGCGGCAGCGCATGCGCTTGCGCAGACACGACAGGAAGCCGCCGACGATTTGGCGGATGCAATTCCGCCGCTTCAATCAATCGTGAACACGGAGCAAAGCCAGGTTAACAGCTTGGCTTCGCAACTCGCCAACCATCCGGTTGCCGATGTGTTCGACGACCCCCTCCAATATCTGCAGGCATATCGCGCCGAAGTCGTGCAAGAGGTGAGTTATTGGCAGTCCGTCGCTTCATCGACGAGCACCAGCGATCCAATGTATTATGAATATTGGGCGCTCTACGATTTCTACGTCGATCTTCGCAATTCGGTGGATGCCGAGATCGCAAGTGTGCAGGCGAACAATCCCCTGAGTTCGCAGGGCGAGCAGTGGGTTATGGAAGGGGCAAACCTGACCCAGACACAGATCAACAGCTACAATTCGCTGCTGAACAGTTACAACAATGCTCTCGATGACCTGGATGAAGCGCAGGATGACCTTTCGGCTGCGCAGACCGCTGCAAACAATGCGCAGACGCTTGCCTCCAATACGTTAGCCGATGCTCAAGACTTGGACGACCAAGCTGCGGACAAACAAACAGACGCCAATCAGGCGCTCGCCGACGCACAAGCGCTTGAGGCTTACTATGAAAGCCTGGAGGCGGACGGCCTGCCTGAATTCGAAACTTCAGAGCTTGGCGCGCAAGCGGAATCTGCCTTCGAATATGACAACCGCGGGCAGTTGATCCAGTCCACCGATGCAGCCGGTTTCTATGAAACCTACGCATATGATGGCTATGGCCGTCAGACTTCCGTGACCGCGAAGTCATTTACCGATGCAATCGCTGCCGGCGGCACAACACTCTACTCCTACGACAAGCGCGGCCTGCTTGTGTCCGAAACGCTGCCGATACAGGCGCAGAACAGCAATGGGGTCGACCAAGGGGCGATCGTCAACCGCTACGAGTATGACGAGCGCGGCAATCTGATCCGCAAGATCGAGGCAGACGGTCTGAGCGAAGCGCGGACCACAGAGTACGCCTATGACGATTTGGACAGGCTTATTGCCAAGACCAGCGATGCCCGCGCGACGTATGACGCGGATACGCACCAGCTTGCATCTGCGAGTTTCCACGCTGTCGCAGCCATGGAATATGACGCCAATGGAAATGTGACGCGCCGCGTCAATGCCGATGGAAGCACCGTCCTGTACTTCTATGACGAATTGGATCGCAAGACTGTCGAGATCGATGAGGTCGGCTTCTACACCGCCCATGAATATGATGAGAACGGCAATGTCGTGTCCACGAAGGCATATGAAACCGCCCTCACGGCCGCGCAGAAGGGAACCGCTGGCGGATCTGACACTGCAGCTCCGTCGGCCCCTTCCGGCACATATCGCGAAACGACTTTTGCCTATGACGATCTGAACCGTTTGAGCTCGAGCTCGGTCAATCCGGTGCTGAGTGGAGAATGGTCCGGCACAAGTTGGGTTAGCTCAACGAGCGCCTTGGTGACCCAATACGAATATGACCAATTCGGCAATGTGGTGAGGGTTGTCGATCCAAACGGCAACGCAACCTTCAGCTATTACGATATGCTTGGCCGCAAAGTGGCTCAGCTCGACAGCGGCAGTTACCTGACCAAATGGACATACGACTCTGAAGGCAATGTCCTGAGCGAGACGCGCTATGCCAATCGCTTTGGCGGCACTCCTACCGTCGATCACGTTCCGCTCATCACCGACAGCGCAGATGATCGAGTTACGAGCTATCAGTATGATCTCGTCGGCAACCGGACCAGCGAAGCCCGCAGCAATGTGAAGGTCCACAATGGATCGGGCGGGACCAATACCGTCACATCCACCATTGAATACACTTACAATGGTCTTGGCCAGGTTCTGACCAAGGAAGAGGCAACCGGCGATCTGATAGAGTATGAATATGACGCAGGCGGACGGCTAGCTTCTGAAACGCGGCCGGAGTTCGCCAACTTCAACGGCCAGACCGTCTCTCCGCAGCTTGATTACAGCTATGATGGCATCGGCAACCTTGTCCGAATGGCGGAAGGCAAGAGTGGTGATCTGCGGGTGACACGCTACGCCTATGATCAGTCCGGCTTGCTCACGAGTATGACTGACGCAGCCGGGAACACGCATACGTATTTTTATGACGATGCGGGCAATCGCGTCATCGACCAATATCAAAGAACCAATTCCTCTGGTGCGACGAGCACAGAGGCCGTCCTCAGAAGGTACGACGCCTTGGGGCAGGTCACCTATCAGGTCATTGCGACCAAGAATGGCGGTAACTGGACCAAGGGAGATGTTGCCAATATCGAATATGGAGCCTTTGGGCAGGTTTTGCGCAGTGGGACAAATGGCCTCTGGCAGCAGGAAAACAAATATGACGATGCCGGACGTCTGATCGCATCCAATGCAGGGGACGGCCTATGGAAGCACTTCGGTTATGATAAGAACGGCAACCAGACGATTACGATCGCCAATGGCGGTGTGAATCTGGCCGGAAAGACCTTCAACCAGGCCTTGGCCATGGTCGGGCAGACGAAAGTCATCGCGACATTTGTCGAATACGATGCCCGAAATCTGGCGGTCGAGATCGTGGAGGAAGACCGTGAGATCTCGACTACCAGCACAATCGATCTGACGACTTCAAGAACTTATAACGCGTTCGGCGAAGTCACGAGCGAGACGGACGCGCTCGGTTACACCACCGACTTCAAATACAACACCATGGGGCGGCTGATCGAAAAGAAAAGCCCGCAGGTGGAAGTGGTGAGCGAGAGCGGAGTATCGTCAACTCAGCGGCCGACAGAGAAGTTCTACTACGATGCGTCAGGTCGTATGGTCGCGCAGCGTGATGCCAATGGCAATGTTACCAAGATGACGCTGCTCGCGGGCACGGGTTACGGTGGTGGCGAAGCCTTGGTGACCCAGGTCACTCAACCAGGCAACGCCACTGTAACGACGGGCTTCGACGTTCACGGAGATGCGCGGAAGATAACCGACCAAATTGGCCGAGTAACCACGCAAAGCTTCGATGACATGGGCCGGCTGGAGCAGGTCTCGCGGCCCGGCGGTGTCACCGAACATTACGCCTATGACGAGCTCGGCCAACAGATCAAACACTGGAACAGCGTGCTTGGCTCGGGCGAGAAGGAATTGACCGACTATGATCGGCAGGGCCGGATCGTGGCGAGCCGTGCCTACGGCGGCGAGGTAACCACCACCTCCTATCAATGGAGCACCGGTTCCTCCACCAATGCGATCGGGAATTTTGGTGGGTGGATCACGAGCGTCCAGAAGGATGGCCAAAACCAGGTGACCGCAGCGGATCTATTCGGCCGGCAGGTCGATTCCGACTTTACCTATGACGCGGCGGGTCGCCTGATCCAGGATGACACGGATCCGAATGTCGCCGGCCAGATCAACTACCAATATTACAACACCGGGAAGCTTAAATATAAGCAGGAAACCGATTTCGTAACGCGCGAAATTGAATACGGATTGTACCTAGATACGTCCGCCAAGGAAGCTTGGTTTTCCTATGACGAAATGGGGCGGCTCAGGACCGAGAAGCTGACCACCAGCAAGATCGAAAATTTCTATTTTGATCCCGGTACGGGAGATCCGACAGATGCCGGCTGGGCGTCCCCGGACCTTGGACAGACCTATCAGGAGTCAGTCGCCACTTATGATGCAATGGGGCGCTTGATCCGGGTCACCGATGATTACGGGGACCTGGACAAGAGCTGGAAGTATGACGCTAACGGCAATGTCCGGAAAATAGAAACAGAATACCGCATGTTCACCGGGCGGGACACGTTCTCCTCCAGCCTCACTAATCTTGTCGAATGGTACCGCTACGATGCGCTGAACCGGGTGACGCTATCCAAGGGTGATCTTGTCAGCGGTTCAATCGTTCGCGGCGCTGACGGCATTGAAATGACATATGATGCTGCCGGTCAGCGTAAGACTTCGCAAACCGGGGCTGCGTCCAAGGAGCATTACACTTACAACGATCTGGGTCTTGTCACTCAAGTCCATATCGGAAGCCCGACGGGGACCGCGCGTGTCTCAAGCAGCTATGACGGCCTCGGACGGCTCAACGGCCAAATCGAACGCGACGCTGGCGGTAATGTCGTCTTCGAACGGTTCGATATCCAGTATAATGCCCGCAATCAGGTGCTGCGCGAGAAATCCAGGGTCCATCAGGACACCGGAGACTGGATCTACAACCATACAGTCAACCACTACAACGATACGGGTTATAGCTCCTCGGGCAGCGATCCCGCGCTGATCTCCGGATCGAACTCAACCGGCAGTTCCAGTGGAGACTTGCTCTATTTTTCCCGCACAAAGAGCTGGGTGAACGGAAGTGTCGTTGGCGGCACGGGAACTCCCGGATATGGCAGCTCCGCGGACAATAGCCTCACCGATGCGGTCAGCAAATATTACTACGATTGGCACGAGACCAAAGGCTATCTCCAGTCCTCAACTGTTACGACCAACCAATTTGGAACTGGCAGTACGTCCCACGAATATGACGGGGCGGGCAATATCGTCGATGCCGATCGGACCTTGGGTGCCTATGGCGGAGCGAACAACTATCGCTATGCTACTGATGCCTACGGTCAGGTCATTGAACGCGAAGAATACAATGATACTGAGCCATTTACCGAATACTACCTTCCGCGTACGCACACCTATCGCTTCGGCGGCCGCGAGATCGGCATCGTCAGCAATGATGGTACCGAGAACGTCGACTACGCGACGCTGATCGGCCACCGCGACGATACGGGCTCTGGAACCTATCGCTATGGCAGTGCGACGCCCACAGTCTATGCAGATTTTGACAGCAACCATGTGACCATGGCGGGCGGCGCGCAGGAGGAAACTCCTGGCATTTACACGGCTGTCGGCGGAGAGAATTTGCAGACCGTTGCTCAGGCTGTCTGGGGGGATGCCGGCCTATGGTACCGCCTGGCCGAGGTGAATGGGCTCTCCGCCGGCACCCAGCTCAATGCCGGACAGCGTCTGGTGATCCCCAACGGTGTCGCCGGGATCCATCACAATGCGGGCACGATCAAGCCGTACGATCCCAACGGCGCATTGGGCGATATAAGCCCGCCGCACGCGGCGCCGCCCAAGCCTGCCAATGACAATGGTTGTGGCGCTTTCGGAAAGATATTGGTGGCGGCGATCGGCATTGCGGTAACGGTTATTGCGCCAATCAATGGCGGATGGCTGGCACAGATCGGCAACGGCCTGCTTGGGAATGTTGCCAGCCAGGGTATCGGCCTCGCAACCGGTGTCCAGGACAGTTTCAACTTCAAGAGCTTGGCACTTACTGGCGTAGCTTCCGGAGTGAGCGTGGGGTTGAATGAGGCCGGCTTGTTTGGCGGTACAACTGGTAGTGCGTTCGAGGCTGGAAAACTCGGCATCCAGAGCGGCACAGTTGATGCGGCGCTTAGTAGCATCGCGAGTGGTGCGATTTCGCAGGGCATAGGTGTTGCGACCGGATTGCAGAGCAAGTTTAGCTGGGCCGGTGTCGCTGCGGCGGGTGTTGCTGGCGGCGTTGGTCGCTTCACAGCCGCGCGCACTTCGTCGCTGGGTGAGATTGGTGGCGGCGTTGCGTCCAACTCCGCAGCGCTCATTGCCAGCGCTGCAACGCGCAGCGCGATAGAGGGCAGCAGCTTCGGCGATAACTTCGTCGCTGGCCTTCCCGATGTGATCGGCCAGGCAGTGGGGAGGGCACTAGCGAACAGCTCATCCTCTTCCCGTGCGCCGGAAAATCTTATTCCCGATGCATTCTATGACACGCCAGATCAGACTCTTAGGGCGCAGCTGGGCGCAAATCCAAGTGCCAGAAAATCTGTTCCGGCGGGCCTATCTATCGCCGAAAAGCTCGCCTTTGCGGACAGCCCAATTGATCCGAGCGAATCCGTTGCGAACCTACAATCAATTGAAACAGGGCGATTGCGTCGCTCGTTCACGCCGGAAACTGGTTCAACAACCATTGCTACCGGAGCAACTGCATCTGAAGTCCACTTGTTCAATGACGAGATGCAGGCTCCAATCTCAGCATACGTGGCTGGTGCGCGTGAGGGACGGTACGACTTGACCGTTAGTGGACTGGCGCAAGCGATTATCGATGGCACAATCGCTGGTGGATACGACGCAAATTTGGCTCCTGCGACCAATCTAGGGGCACTGATCGATTGGATTTCAGCAGGGAACGAGGCGCCCAGAGGAACGATTTCTATAACCCGGGAGACATCTGCGCTTGAGTCTGACTTGGGAAATGCGGCAATGCATCCCGCTGGGACGGCCGTCTACCATATTTTCCCATCGCCCATAGACACAAAAAACACACTCGAGATTCTAGCGAACGAGAATCCGACAGCTGCAAAGATCGGCACCTATGCTCCTTTAGCGCTTAGTGTCGGATCACTTACAGCCAGGGGAACCGCAGCGGTCGCACCGCGCGTGATTTCTAGATTAGCGCCTACCTCTGCAGGCCACACTATTGGAACCCATGAATTTGTCGGCCCACTTATAGGCAGGTCCGGATTCCGTACGACTTCAGAATTCGCTGATGCGGTCGGTGTGCGATATCAAAAGTACGTTGATGAAGCCTTTGTCATCGCGGAGAGGGCTGAAGCGAATGGCTTACTGACAGGTCTTCGCAATACACGGGTCGGCAAAGAAATGGACTTGATTAGCTCTCGTCGACTTAGAGCATATTTGCGCTCAGAGGGGATCCCGGAAGGGCCGAATAGTCTCGTGCAAATGAACCGCTGGCTGCGTGATCCGCTTGGTTCAGGTGCCTATGTTAGGCCCGACGTCCATATACCAGCTGCGGGCCGAATTTTTGATGCGACGATTGCTGCTAAGAGCTACAATAGCAGACAGATTACACGTTTTGGACAATACTCAAACGGTGACTTGATTACTTTGGTTCGTCCGGGCCAGGTCGGCGGAAGCTTTTCGATCGTTCCTTGAGGATGCTGTATGTTTGAGATGCGAAATGTCGAAGATCTATGGGAACATATCGCATATGTCCGAGGCTATGCACCTGATCAGTTCCCCGTTGAAGATTTCTTGTCAGAAGACGAGCAAATGAACCTCGACCGGGCTTTTGAGCAACTCCGGGAAGGTGTGCAAATCGCTTATCCGGAGGCACAGTTCGCGGACAAGCGAGCGTCTCTCCATGGCCTTCTAGATCAATCTTACGCACAGTATCAGGCGGGCGAGATTATCAGAGCAGGACATCTGCTGAATGACTTTCAGGATCAAATCTTCAAACGTGATTCTTGAAAGATCGGAGAACTCCGCGCTCTAAGGCTTGTTGGTTTGTGACGACATGGAGATATGCAACTGACTCCCTTTCGCATTTTTTTCAAGGCTATATATGGCGGAACATAGCTATTGAGGTGGTGTTCCGTTGCGCGTTGCGTTTGCTTTCATTTGTGCCCTCCTGTTGTCTTTTCAGGCCGCTTGCACGCCGCAGGATGAGCCGGACAAGGTGCCGCTCATATTGGCCGCTGCGAGCCTGCAGGAGGCGTTGGAGGCTGCCGCTGATGAATGGGCCGCGCAGGGTCATGAACGGCCTGTGCTGTCCTTTGCAGCGACCTCGGCACTGGCACGTCAGATCGAGGCCGGGGCGCCGGGCGATCTGTTTATCTCCGCCGATGAGCGGTGGATGGACGAAGTCGCCGCAAAGGGTTTCCTGAAGTCGGACACGCGTGAAAATTTCCTCGGCAATAGTCTGGTCCTGATCGCGCCTGCGCGGGAAGCGCCGGAGCGCGATGCGGCTGCGCAAGAGAGCGGGCAGGGCGAGATCACATCCGAATCTCCGCTCTTCACTATGCTGGCTGGCGGACGGCTCGCCATGGCCGACCCCGAGGCGGTGCCGGCCGGGCGCTATGGCAAGGAAGCGCTGGTCAGTCTTGGCCTCTGGGCCTCCGTTTCAGACAGCATTGCCAGCGCCGAGAATGTGCGCGCGGCAATGGCCCTCGTCGAGCGCGGTGCGGCGCCATTGGGCGTCGTCTATGCCAGCGACGCAGTTGCGGAGCCAGGCGTCCGCGTGGTGGGGAGTTTTCCCGCCAAGTCGCATTCTACGATCATCTATCCGATTGCGCAGCTTTCCGGATCTGCCAGCAGCGATGCCGAGAATTTCCGGCAGTTCCTGCTTTCGGATGAAGGACAGGTAATCTTCCGCCGCTTCGGCTTTTCGGCCACTTAGACTGCATGGACTGGCTTACGCCTGAAGAACTGGCAATCGTCGCCCTGTCGCTCAAGGTAAGTGTCGTGGCCATTGCTGCTATCCTGCCAGTGGCTTTCGGCCTTGCCTGGCTGCTTGCCCGCACTCGCTTTCCCGGAAAGCTCTTGCTCGATGCGCTCGTCCATTTGCCGCTGGTGCTCCCGCCTGTTGTGACCGGCTGGTTGCTGTTGATCGCATTCGGCACGAACGGCCCGATCGGCAAATTGTTCTCCGTGGTGTTTGGGGCGAGCGTCATGTTTCGCTGGACAGGCGCAGCGATTGCCGCGGCAGTAATGGCATTGCCGTTGATGGTGCGGGCGATCCGGCTTTCGCTGGAGAATGTCGATCGGCGGCTGGAAGGCGTTGCGCGCACGCTCGGCGCGGGGCCCTGGCGGACCTTCTTCTCGGTGACGCTGCCGCTGGCGATGCCCGGCGTGCTGGCGGCTTCAGTGCTCGGCTTCGCACGCTCGATCGGAGAATTCGGCGCGACCATTACCTTCGTTTCCAACATACCGGGGGAGACGCGCACCTTGCCGTTGGCGATCTATACGAACCTGCAAGTTCCCGGCGGTGAGGATGCGGTTACGCGGCTGGCCTTGATCTCGGTGGCGCTTTCTCTGGGCGCGCTCGCAATATCGGAATTTCTCGTTCGCCGGTCTTCCAGGCAAGGGGGCGGGCATGTCCTTTGAAGTAGATTTGGAGGTCCGCAGAGGGGAGCGCCTGCTCCGGGCGCAGTTCAGCGCGCCGTTTGGGCTGACCGCGCTGTTCGGCCCGTCGGGCGCCGGCAAAACGAGCATCCTGGATATGATTTCAGGGCTGCTGCGGCCTGATCGCGGACTGATTGTGGTTGCAGGCGAAATCCTGTTCGACAGCGAAAAGGACATCAACTTGCCGCCCGAGAAGCGCAGCTGCGGTTATGTGCTGCAGGATGACCGGTTGTTTCCCCATCGCCGCGTACGCGAGAATTTGCTGTACGGCTGGAATCTCGCACCCGCGGATCGGCGGCGGCTCGATTTCGACGTGGCGGTCGGTTTCCTGGGCATCGACCATCTGCTGGAACGCATGCCCTATTCGCTATCGGGGGGAGAGGCGCGGCGTGTGGCAATCGGAAGAGCGCTCCTTTCAGGGCCGCGTTTTCTGCTCATGGACGAACCGCTATCCTCGCTCGACAGCAATCGGCGGGACGAAATCATGACCTTGATCGAACGCATCCGCGACGAGTTGTCGATGCCGATCCTGTTTGTCAGCCATGACCGTTCCGAGGTTGAGCGGCTCGCCGAGACGGTAATCGAAATCGATTAGGTCAGGCCTTCTGGCTGTCCTTAGGGGCGGTCAAAATGACTTTTTCAAGCGCCTCCCACTCTGTGCCTGAACGAGCCATCTCAGATTGCTGCTGTAATTTCCGGTAATGCTTCAGGACAGCGCGTCCAAATGGGGTGACCTGGGCACCGCTGTTGGCGGAGCCTCCTGGCACCGCGGCAACCAGGGGCTCGCGCCAACATCTGTTCATGACGTCGACGAGCATCCATGCCCGCCGGTAACTCATGCCCAGTGCCCGGCCCGCGGCTGAGATCGAGCCTTCGCGGTCCAGGGCATCGAGCAGATCGGCTTTTCCGGGCCCCATCGCGATTTCGCCGCCGCACATGATCTGTAACTTGATCTTGAGAGTGGGTGATCTCGCCATGGCTCCATTCTACCCCGGATTTCCTTTGTGCAGCAACGGTTCGCTCCCCCTTCGGAGCGCAAATGGCAATGATTGTTGCAGTGGCCTTCATGCCGGAAGTGAGGCTGGAAGCGCAGCGGGTTTACGCTATGGCAGTTCCGAAAGTTGGAGATTGTTTCACCGCAGCGGAAACCATTCCACCTTCCTAAGCATTTTAGGCAATGGAGCGTTTGTGGAAGCGGAGCGAATGGAACGGCTGGCGAGTGCATGGGAGGCGATCGTGAAAGGATGCGATCGCACACATTGGGCTGGCCGTAAGTTTGATCCGGATTCAAGCCGGACGAAATGCGAATGCGCCGGCGCAGCATGATCGATCTTTACGCATTGCGAGCCACAGGCGTGCTGTTGCTTGCCGCGCTCAGCGTGCCCGCTGCAGCTCAGGATTCGGGGGATCGCGGAAGCAGCCCGGACGAACCGATCATCTCCGACGAGGAGTTTGAACAAGCAATCCCTTCGCTCGACGCCGAATCCGATGAGGATGCAGAGAGCATCAGGGCGTGGGAAGAAGAACAGCGGCGTCTTGAAGATGCCGCCGTACGCGAGGCAGGTGGAATTCCGGTTCGCCGGCAGGAGTCTCGCGAGAGCGGCAGCGGATCGACAACTGGCGGGAAGGAGCCGGAGGATCACGTGCTACCGGCTTATATGGACGGAGATTTCACCGAAGAACTTGCCGATCCGGCACCGCTCGATCCGGCACTTGAAGAGCCGCTCGTTCCTCTCTCCCAATTTGAAATCGAGCCTGTCGACGACAGCATTCTGGGGGAAGATCCGGAAAAGGACCAGGAACTCACCTATCGCTGGCGTATCGATGGTCTCGATGCGCTGGAAGGCACGGTGTCGGCAGGAGATATCCGGGGGCGTTTCAGCAGTCTCTCCGCCCTGGAAGAAGGAGACGGCGAAGCGTCGAACGGAGCCCAGGTCAGTGCGCGCCTCAATTCCGACCTGCAATTGCTCAGCGACGTCTTGTCTGCAGCAGGCTATTTCGACGCGGTAGTCGGGCAGGCGGTCGAGTTGCCGGAGGAAGGCGGCGATGGCCCGATGGTTGCCGTTCTAGAAGTCGAGCCGGGACCGCAATATCAATTCGGTGAGATTGCCTTCGATGCACCGCCCATTGAACCTGCGGACCTGATCGAACGGAATTTCGCACCGGAAAGCGGCGATCCGATCCTTGCGGACGAGGTGCTGGCGGCCGAGGCCAATATTGCTGTGGCTTTGCCGCAAGCAGGCTATCCCTTCGTCGAAATCGGGGATCGGGATATCCTGCTGGATGAGCAGGCAGTGACCGGCGACTATACGCTTCCAGTCGAACCGGGCCCACGTTCGAGCTTCGGTGAGATGATCGTTGATGGAAAACCCGTCTTCGAAGCCAAGCATATCGAGACGATTGCGCGGTTCGAAAAGGGAGATCTCTATGACAGCCGTATGGTCGACGATCTTCGCGAAGCGTTGGTGGCCACTGGATTGTTCGGCCTTGTATCGGTCGAGCCAAAGGATAGCGAAGAGGTGGCTCCTGATGAGACGACCTATGCCGATCTGGTCGTTCGGCAAGAGCCCGGGCCGCCGCGTTCGATCGCGGCAAGCGCTGGCTATGGCACGGGTCAGGGGCTGCGCGTCGAAGCAAGCTGGACGCATCGCAATCTCTTTCCGCCGGAAGGTGCGCTGATAGTCAGCGGCGTGGCGGGCACTCAGGAGCAGGGAGCAACGCTGACTTTCCGCCGGTCCAATGCCGGCAAGCGCGACCGGACAGTGGAACTGGCGCTTGCGGCTCTGCATTCCGACTACGAAGCTTTCGATGCCTATACTGGCCGCCTTGCAGGCCGGATCAGTTATGAGAGCACGCCGATATGGCAGAAGCGGCTAACCCACAGCTATGGTTTCGAACTGATCGCAACCAGCGAAAAGAGCTACAATTTTGATTTGGGCGCGGATGATCGCGAATTGTACTACATCGCGGCGCTCCCCGGCCAGCTTGGCTTCGACACCACCAACGACCTTCTCGATCCAGTCGATGGTGTACGTGTTCATCTCAAGCTTTCGCCGGAGGTTACGTTCGGAGAGGAAACGCTGCTCTACGGGCGCGGAATGCTCGAAGGGACGGCATATCAGCCCTTCGGCAACTTCGTGCTGGCAGGCCGCGCGCGGATCGGCTCCATAGTTGGCGCGGACAGAGAAGATATCGCGCCGTCGCGCCGCTATTATGCCGGCGGCGGCGGGTCGGTGCGCGGTTTCGGATATCAGGAATTGGGCCCTAAGGCGCCCGACGGGGATCCGATCGGCGGGCGGAGCCTGGTGGAAGGCGCGATCGAAGCCCGCTATCGTTTCGGGGACTACGGCGTCGTCGGCTTTGTCGATGCCGGCCAAGTCTATGAATCGGTTACCCCAGGCTTCGACGATATTCGTTTCGGCGTTGGCATCGGCGGACGATTTTATACGAATTTCGGCCCATTGCGCCTGGACGTCGCGATTCCCATCGATCGCCGTGAAGGGGAATCGAAGTTCTCGGTCTATGTCTCGATCGGGCAGGCATTCTGATGGCTGACGAGACGGATCTGGACGTTGAAGAGACGCAGGGCGAAGGCAATAGCGCCTGGAGCCGCGTATGGCGCGTTCTGGCGGGTGTGGCGCTAGGCATTGTATTGCTGATCGTTGCGGGGCTGATCTGGCTCGACAGCCAGAGCGGCCACCGCTTCATCGCAAAGCAAATCTCCGGACTGGAGCTTGAGAATGGCATGACCATCACGGTCGGCAGGATCGGCGGCTCCATCTATAGCGACATGACCCTGCACGACTTTGTGCTCGGCGATCCCCAAGGCGATTTCCTTGCCATTCCGGAGGCGGAGATCGATTGGCGGCCGTTTGCCTATCTCTTCAACCACATCGATGTCCGCTCTCTTTCCGTGCCGTTAGCCCGATTGGATCGCGCTCCTCAATTCAAGGAGACGCAATCGGAAGGTCCGCTCATCCCGGATATCGATATCGATATTGGCCAGCTTGCGGTCGGACGATTGGAAATCGATCCGGCAGTCACTGGGCAACGTCATCGGGTGAGCCTGGCTGGAACGGCTCACATTGCCGATCGGCAAGTGCAGGTCTCCGCCGATGCGCGGGCGCTGAGCGGGCCGGATATCACGGGTGGAGACCGGCTCGTTCTGAAAGTCGACGCTGCGCCTGAGCGCGAGCGGCTTGATGTCTCGCTCGATCTTACGGCGCCTTCCGACGGCCTGATTGCGGAATTGACCGGCAAGGAAGCGCCGGTCCGGGCTTCTTTGCGGGGCGAGGGCGATTGGAACAAGTGGGATGGCCGGTTCGACGCCTATTACGGAAATGACGAATTGGCCGGTATGCTGCTGACCGCACGTGACGGGACGGTCGCAGCCAGGGGCCATGTCAGGCCGGGGCTGTTGATGGAAGGCACGAGTGCCAACATGCTTGCCCAGCCGACGGATATCGATCTGGCGGCGAAAGTGGATGGAAGCCGGGCCGACATCCAGAGCCGGATCGACAATGAGAACTTTGAACTCGCAACGACCGGAATCGTCGATTTTGGCGCAAATCGATTTAATGGCTTCGCCGCCGAATTCAGGCTTCTTCGTCCGTCTGCGATTGCACCCGGCATTTCCGGCCAGGACGTTGTGGCCAAGGTTGCGCTCGACGGCGATTTCTCCGCGCCTGCCGCCACTTATGATATTTCCGCAGCACGGCTGGGCTTTGACGGCACGGCGATCGTCGGCTTGCGGGCGCAGGGCGATGCTTCGACGGATGGCGATGTAGTCCTGGTTCCGGTGCATGCGCGAGCGGAGCGGATTTCCGGCCTTGATGCAGCCGCGGGCCAGCTTTTGACCAATATTCGGATCGACGGCGATCTGGCGATCCAGGGTTCGCGCATCCTATCGGACAATTTGGCCATACGTTCGGACAAGATCGATGCCACGGCCGTCCTCGTGGCCGACACTTCAACCGGGCTCTACACAGGCGGGCTGAACGGGCGGGTCGGAAATTACGAGATTGCCAGTGTCGGGCGCTTCGATGTCACGAGCGATCTCGATCTTAAGCGCGACCGTGCCGGTATTTCGATAGAGGGGACCGTCACGGCACGAAGCCGCGAGATATTCAATAGCACGGCGCGTGATTTCCTTGGCGGCGATGGGCTGATTTCCAGCAATGTCGTCTATGACAGTGAAGGTACGGTGCGTGTCTCAAATGTTCAGATAGCGGCCCCCGAATTCCGCCTGACGGACGGCAGCGGAAGCTACGGCGTCGATGGCACCATGAGCTTCGAAGGCCGGGGCGTTTCTGACCGGTATGGCCCCCTCGCGCTCGACATCGACGGCACGGTCGACGAACCTGTCGTGATAGTCCAGGCCGAGAAGCCGGGGCTTGGCATCGGGCTCGCAGGGCTGCGCGCAGAACTGCGCGGAACAGGGCAGGGCTACAGCTTCGCAGCGACCGGAGAGAGCGATTTTGGCCCGCTCGACGCGGAACTGACCATCCTGTCCGGGGAGGGCCCTCTCACAATCAATGTTGATCGCGCCGAATTTGCCGGACTGGATTTCGCCGGGCGCCTTGAGCAAAGCGCCGCAGGGCCTTTCACGGGCACGCTCACAGCCAATGGGTCGGGAATTGAAGGCGAGGCGCAGCTTCTTGCCGAAGGTGAATATCAGCGTGCGGTGATTGCCCTTAGAGCGCAGAATGCGCAGCTGCCCGGTGCCGCGGGCGTCACGATTGGGCGCGCGATTATCGATGCCGACGTGACATTGTACGATCAGCCGCAATTGCAGGCGGATATGCAGCTCGCCAGTTTCTCGATGAATGATCTGGATATAGAGCGTGCGCGGG
Source organism: Alphaproteobacteria bacterium (assembly GCA_030426245.1). GTDB lineage: Bacteria > Pseudomonadota > Alphaproteobacteria > Sphingomonadales > Sphingomonadaceae > Andeanibacterium. Next base: position 133,856 of record JAUHYZ010000002.1, read on the forward strand.
CGAAGCTCGACTATCAGGCAGGTAGCGGTTCGGCCCAGCTGCTCCTGAATGGCAGCCGATATTCCCGTTTCGACATCGCTGCGAATGCCAGCATGATGCCCGATCTTTGGCGTATCGCCTTGCGCGGCCACGCAGCCGGGGTTGGCTTCAGGACGATAGAACCGGCTCGGATCGATCCGTCGAATGGCGAATATGAGCTTCTCCCCACAAGGCTCCGCCTGCGCGATGGCAGCATCCAACTTGCCGGCCATTACGGCGAGGACCTGCTGCTTCAGAGCAGAATTGCGGCAGTCGGCCTGGATATCCTGCGTCCTATTCTCCCCGAGCTCGGGCTTGGCGGAAAGGTTTCGGGCAGCGTGGACTTCGAACAGCAAGGCAATGCGTTCCCCAGCGCCGATGCGCGCCTGACCATTGCCGATTTCACGCGGACCGGCCTCGCATCCGTCAGTCAGCCCGTGGATGTCAAATTGGTGGGCCGTTTGCTGCCGGACGGCGGAAATATGCGCGCAATCTTCGAACGGCGCGATACGGCCATCGGCCATCTTCAGGTCGATCTGCGGCCACTGGGGCCGGAAAGCGGCGCATGGCAGACGCGTCTGTTCGCTGCCCCGCTGCAGGGGGGCATGCGCTATAACGGGCCGGCCAGCACGCTTTTCTCGCTTGCTGCCTTGCCGGACCAGCATTTGACCGGTGCAATCGGTATTGCGGCGGATTTTTCGGGGCAGGTTCAAAGCCCGGTTCTGAGCGGCGTCGTTCGCGCTAACGACCTGACATATGCGAATGACAGCTACGGCACGAAGCTCACTCAGATGCGTGTCCGTGGTACCTTCTCCAATGATCGCCTTGAGGTCACGGAACTGACGGCCAATGCCGGAGATGGCACAGTGTCGGGTAGCGGCTTTGTCAGCCTTTCCAGTGACAAGGGCTATCCGGTTCAGCTCGATCTCGAGCTGGAGAATGCTCAACTGGCCGACAATCAGGGCATGGCAACACGCGCCACCGGGACGGTGAGCGTGGTCAACAGCCCCGAACAGCCTGCTCTTATCCAGGGCACGATCCGCTTGCCGGAAACGCGCTACCGTATTGTCAGACAAGGTTCTGCCGAGGTGAAAACACTCAGCGGAATTCGCCGTAAATCGAATGAAGCGCAGCTGGCGCGCGAGCGGAAAGCCGCCTCCGAAGCAGAGATGGGGGCCGTATCCAGCGTTCCGCGGGATTGGCGGCTGGAAGTCGATATCGTGGCCGATGATCGCGTTTATGTCAGCGGTATGGGCATGGAGTCCGAGTGGTCGGCAGACATCCAGCTGCGCGGGACCACCGGTGATCCGCGCGTGCTGGGCGGGATCGAACTTATTCGCGGTACGCTTGGCTTTGCAGGCCGGAGCTTCGAATTGCAGGAAGGCGGCCGGCTGCGCTTCAATAATGGCGATCCGACCAATCCAACGCTGGCGATCTCTGCAGTTGGCGAAGTGGACGGAGTGAATATCTCGGTCAATCTCAGCGGCTCGGCGACGGACCCCATTGTAAGCTTCAGCTCGTCGCCGTCGCTTCCGCAAGACGAGATCATGGCGCGCATCCTGTTCGGCAATTCGATCGGCGAGCTGTCGGCTGTGCAGGCAGTCCAGCTTGCCGCCTCGGTCAATGCGCTGCGCGGCAAGGGCGGCGGCCTAAACCCACTTGGTGTGCTGCAATCCGCGGCGGGTATCGACCGTTTGCGGATCGTGGACGGCGACGAGGCGAGCGGGCAGGGGACATCCGTGGCAGTCGGCAAATATATCTCCAACGATGTCTATGTGGAGATCGTTACCGATACGCGTGGCTTCACTGCCACGCAGCTGGAAATCAGCCTGACACCTGCTCTGTCGATCCTGAGCCAGGTAGGCAGCTTCGGAACCTCGAACGTCAATCTGCAATACCGCAAGGATTACTGAGATGCGTGCATGCCTCGGTCTTCCGATCTTGCTTGCCATCGGCCTGACCGCCTGCAGCGAAGAGCCGGATTTCGACGAAAGCTTTGCCGAGCAAAAGGCGCGGCTGGACGAGCAAGCTCAGGCGATCGAGCAGGAGATCGACCTCAGGATGCAGGAAAAGCAGCGCATGGAAGACAGCGAAGAGCCTGCAGCCGCGCCTGCGTCCGAGTAAGCGCTTACTCCATCCTTGCTGCCGCTAAGACGGGCTAGAGGATCGCTCCTGCGAGCAGCAGCAGCAGTTTCACATCGATGGCCGTGCCGCGTTCCCGGTGCTCGGCGATGACCTGCGCGATTTCCGCCAGCGATACGCGGTGCACGATGATATCCTCCCCATGCGTACCGCCGCCTTCGCCGACCTTGGTCAGGCCCGTCGCCTTCAGCAAGGTGAAGCTTTCGCTCACCATGCCGGGTGAGGAATGAAATTGGCCCAGATTTTCCCAATGTTCGGCCCGGTAACCGGTTTCCTCTTCCAGCTCGCGCTGCGCAGCATCCAGCGCGAGTTCACCAACAGCGCCTTCATCGTCCCCGACAAGGCCGGCAGGCAGCTCCAGGCAATAGCTGCCCAGCGGCACGCGATATTGCTCCACCAGCAGGACGTCGCGCTCACCCTGCCGGGTTTCATCCAGGGCCAGGATTACGGCGGCACCGATGCCGCGGGTGCGGCTGACATATTCCCAGCGCCCGCGTGTCTTCGCAGCGATGAAATCGCCCTGCCAGCGGATTTCTTCCGGCGCATCCGCGTCCGGACAGGTAATCTCGCGAGTGTTCAAGGTCACACCTCTATAAGCCGGTCGGGCAGTTCGTTTTGATCGTCTTCTTCGCGTGGGAAGTGCTCGGCCAGGATCGCGCCGACATCGCCAATCCCGGCGATCATGCCCGCAGCCAAATGGCCTTGTTTGATCTCTTCCAACAAGTCGGCCATGGCATTGCCCCAGACTTCGGGGTCGACCTTGTCGGCGATCGCATCGTCGGCAACGATTTCGGCGCGGTGTTCGCGCATCGAAAGATAGATCAGGATTCCGGTGCGGCCATGAGTCCGTCGCTCAGCCCCCACCTTGAAAAAGGAAACGGCGCGTTCCCGCACGCGCGCCGACTTGAGCGGACCGGGGATCAGCCAGAATTTGAGCGGCTGATAGAGCTGGATCAGGAAGACGGCGACGAATTTGGTCACGCCGAAGCCCAGCGCCAGCGTCAGGACTTCCCAGAACGTCCAATCGTGGCCCCAATAGCCGAGCAGCCAGTCGATGTTGTCCAGATAGATCTGCGGAATGGCGGCGAATACAGCGATGGCCGTAAATGCCGCAAAGATGGACCAGGCGAGGGCGACATCGGCATATCCGTCGGAGCGGTCGGCAATGATCGTCACGATTTCGCCCGAGGTCTGCGCCTCCGCGGCTGCCACTGCGTCGCTGACCTGCCGGTGTTCGGCTTCGTTCAGATAGATGGGTTTGGCCATGCTTTAGCTCACCAGCTCCCGCTCGCGCCGCCGCCGCCGGACATGCCGCCGCCGAAGCCTCCGAAGCCGCCTCCGCCGCCACCGAAGCCGCCACCTCCTCCAAAGCCGCCTCTGCTGCCTCCCAGAGCGCTACCGGCGCCCCACAGGATCACTGGAGCAATGCCCCCTCGGCGGAAGCGCCGACCGCGGCCACGGCCGCCGCCGTTCCGCCCGAATAGGAACACGAAGAACACGATGATGACGATCCAGAACAATACGCTTCCAAAGCTTGCCTCGCGGCCGGAGGCACGGCTCTGCTCTGCTGCTTCAGCTGCCTCGGCAATGGCTCTGGCGTCTTCCGGGCTCCGATTTAGCTGGGTGACGATTGCATCGACGCCGGCAATGATCCCGCTCGTCATGTCACCGGCCCTGAAGCGCGGTGTGATTTCACCGCGAATGATCCGGCCCGAAAGAATGTCCGTAATGTAAGGGTGAAGGCCGTATCCAACCTCAATCCGTACCTTGCGTTCATTTGGGGCGACCAGCAGGAGTACGCCAGCATCGCGCTCAGCGCCGCCAATTCCCCATGTCTCGAAGAGCTTGGTTGCGTATCTTTCGATTGCCTCTCCATCCAGACTTGAGACCGTCGCGACGATAACCGCCCGGCCAGTGCGCTCGTTATATTCTCGCAGACGGGCATCCAGCGCGGCTTCCTGCGCATCTTCGATCACATTTGCGCCGTCATAGATGGGCCCCGCGGGGCGCTCTGGATAGGCTGCGCTTGCCGGTGCGGCGAGCATGGCAAGAACGGCCAGAACGATGGCGAAGATCGCCTTCAATTGTCTCACTCTGTGTCTTTCTCCGCAGCAGCACAGGCCGCTGCCGGTTGTTCGGGGGCAGGCTGGCTCTCGAGCCTGGAGACCAGCATCTCGGCTCCTGTCATCGTGCCGCGTGCCATGTCGCCCTGAGAGAAATGCGGCAGGATATTGTCTTCGATCACATCTGCAGCGGCTTCTTTCGTGATTACTGTTTCCAGGGCGCATCCGACCTCAATTCTGACAAGGCGTTCGGAAGGCGCCACCAGCAGCAGCAGTCCGCGCTGCGAGATCGTGTCGCTGCCTTCCCAATTCCCCAGTGTATCTTTGGCGAGGTCTTCGATCGAGTTTCCGTCGAGCGAAGGGGCCGAGGCGACGAGGACGGCGTTGCCTGAATTCTCGAAATAAGCACGCAGCCTTCGGTCCAGCGATGCCTCCAGCGCTGAAGGCAGAATGTCCACCTCGTCCGAAACCAGCTTTGGTGGCGCAGCTGCGGGCGCATCGTTGCTGCACGCTGTCAGGGCGACGGCGGGCAAGACCACGCCTAGCGCGAGCTTCCTGGAAAAAGCCCGGCCAGGCGCTGCCTGAACCATCTGGCCTAGTGGCCTCAATTGCCAGCGGCGCCGGCTGGCGCGGCTGCAGGCTGGTCCGCATTGTCATTGGCGGCTTCGGGCGCAGGGCCCGACATGTTGCCGAAATCGACATCTGGAGCCACTTCTGCGCCTTCTTCCGCGCTGAAATACTCCATTGGGTCCGAACCGTAGATGATCCTTGCGCCGATGATCGAAGGGAAAGTCCGGATTTCTGTGTTGTATTCCTGCGCCCGTTCATTGAACCGCATGCGTTCGGTATTGATCTGGTTTTCGGCGCCTTCCAGCGCGGTCATCAGATCGGCGAAGCGGCCCTGGCTCTGCAACTGCGGGTAATTCTCGACCACAGTGCGCAGCTGGCCCAGCGCTTGGGTCAGCTGGTTCTGGGCAGCCTGGAATTTCTGGAATTCCTCCGGGTTGGAAAGGTCATCCGTCGTGATGTTGATCGATGTGGCGCGTGCGCGCGCATCGACGACATTGCTCAGGATCTGGTTTTCGGATCCGGCTGCGGCCCGTACCGTTTCGACGAGATTGGGGATCAAGTCCGCCCTGCGCTGATAGGCGCTCTGTACGGCGCCCCATTGGGCGTTTGCTGCTTCTTCCTTGGTGGGAATGCTGTTGATCCCGCATGAAGCGAGCCCGAGCGAAGCAAATGCAAGGATGGCCACGCGCATAATGCCCCTGGCGAGCGAATTGGTCATGATGTCGTCTCTCCGTCTCCATCCGCATTGGCGGAAGGTCTCAGCAATTGCCAAGGTAGCACGCCGATGATGGCTTTCAAGGATAGCACTGAGCCGTGCTTGTTACGGGGGGGAGGCCGTGGCAAGTCTTCGGCGACATAAGGAAACAGGAGGGGCGCTCATGCTCAAGGAATTCAAGGAGTTCATTGCCAAAGGCAATGTGATGGATCTTGCCGTCGCGGTGATTATCGGCGGCGCGTTTGCCACAATCGTTTCGTCCCTCACGGAAAATGTGATCATGCCGATCGTGGGTGCGATCTTCGGCGGAGCCGATTTCACGAACTATTTCATTCTGTTGAGCGTGCCGGAAGGCTATGAGGGCTCGATGGACGACTACGCCGCGCTGCAGGAAGCGGGCGCCGCCATGATCGGATACGGGGCTTTCATCAGTGCCGTGATCAATTTCGTGATCCTGGCTTTCATCATCTTCCTGCTGGTCCGCGCGGCGAATCGTATGATGGCGAAAAAACAGGAAGAAGAGGCTGCTGCGCCGGATCCGGGCCCCAGCGAAATCGAGCTGCTGACCGAAATCAGGGATGCGCTCAAAAAGAACTGATTGATGTGGCCGAAGGTGAGCGGGAACTCATCGCTGTCCCGTCGATTGGTGTAGCAGTGCCGGCAATGAAGGCACTCGAGACCAATTATTTTGGGGACAGTTATGCGCAAGATTACAATTCTCGCACTTTCGGCCACTGCATTTACACTTGCAGGCTGCGGTTCTGGCGCTGAAACGGCGACCGAAGCCGAAGCGGATGCCATGGAAGAGCAGGCCGATCAGCTCGAAGAGATGGCCGATGAGGCCCCCACCGAAGCCGAAGAAGAGGCTTTGGAGGCGGAACAGGATGCAGCCGAAGCAATGGCTGACGATCTGGAAGATCAGGCCGACGAAGAAGAAGACATGCCGGCAATGTAGTTTCCAGGCCACCACAGCGAGTGGAAGGGGAAGGGGCGGCCCAGATGCCGTCCCTTCTGTTTTGGCCGTTATGCAGTGCCCTGAAAGCTTTTCGCTCTGCGCAGGCAAACCGGTCACTTCCCATTAAGCTGCGAATGCCTATATAGGGCCTGCCGGTTTCGGCCGGCTATGGCGATAAACTGCGGTGTACAATAGGCACAGCGGACCCGGGGGCAGTACCCGGCGGCTCCACCACAAATCCCGGCATTTCAGGGGTTTATGACGGGGCCGAACCAGGATCGACGTGTGTTGAAAAGCACTGTTTTCGCCCGGGCTGAGTAACCCGTTAAAGGCTCAAACACACAAGTGCCAATGATAATGAAGCACTCGCTGTTGCAGCGTAATTTTACGGCCTAGCGGCCAGAATTTACAAAGCTAAAGCGCGGTTGGACCCACCGGGCAACAGAAGCGGATTCCGGGGGCCCGGGGGAGCCTAGCAACAGAATCCCCCACCTCAATCACATGATTCTATGTCGAAGCCGGTTATGCGGCGGCACCTTCTGGTTCTCCAGGGGCCGGGATCGCGCGCAAGATCAGGCCGCGGCCTGCCCTTCAGCCTGCGCTTCGCGTTCGCGCCGTTCCCGCTCGTAGCGCAAGCAATCGAAAATCTTGCCGCCGGCCATGAAAACGGCGCCTGTACAGGCCAGGAACAGCAGTTTGCCGCCTGTGCCGGGATATTGCGTCAGATAGACGCTGCCGCGCTCTATGGCGCCCAGGGCAAGGGCATAAATGATCATCGAGGCTTCGAACCTGGTCTTGATGACAAACAGTCGTCCGATCCTGCGAAACATGCCCATTCCTCTTGATTAACGAATTGCAGCGCGCCGATGATGGCAGATCAGGAAATTGGCGCAAGACAGTGATTAATCTTGTCCAACTTTGAGAACCGCCCGTTTGAAGCCGGGTTCATGCGACTTTCGCCTTTTGCCGGTTGTACAGCCGCGAAGGGGGCATCTCCCCGCAGACATGGAGTTGCGCAGTGGAACTCATGTGCAAGTGCGAATAGACTGCTGCATTCGGGGGGGGGCGCAGGATCGCGAATCAATGCAGGGAGTAGTTCATTTCTATGTCTGAACGTGTGGATCGCAGCGGATTGCAGGTCGATGCCGCTCTGGCGGATTTCATTGAGAACGAGGTGCTGTCGCCTCTCGAACGCGATCCCGGTGAATTCTGGGAAGGTTTCTCTGCGATCTGCTCTAAATTCGTGCCCCGCAACCGGGAGCTTCTTGCGATCCGGGAGGACTTTCAGTCGCGGATCGATGCGTGGCACAAGTCGGCTCGCGGGCAGCCTCACGATCCCAAGGCGTATCGCAAGTTCCTGGAAGAGATCGGCTATCTGGTGCCCGAGCCGGAGCCTTTCACGATCGGTACGCAGAATGTCGATGCGGAAATCGCGACGCTGGCCGGGCCGCAACTGGTCGTGCCGGTGCTCAATGCCCGTTTCCTGCTCAATGCCGCCAATGCCCGCTGGGGCAGCCTGTACGATGCGCTTTACGGCACCGATGCGCTGGACGCACCGCCGGCCAAAGGCCCGGGCTACGATCCCGAAAGAGGCGCGGCCGTTATTGCGGCTGGGCGCAAATTCCTGGACGAGGCGCTGCCCCTGTTCAAGGGAAGCTGGGCCGATATCGAAGGGCCCGATCCGGTCATTCCGCTCGACAATGTCGCGCAGGAAGTGGGCGAGTCTGCGCGCGGCCGCGTGTTCCGCAATAATCGACTGTTGATCGAGATCGTATTCGATCCCGACCATCCGATCGGCAAGGTCGACAAATGCCACATTGCCGATATCCGGCTGGAAGCCGCGCTGACCACCATCGTCGATATGGAGGATTCGGTCGCCGCCGTTGATGCCGGGGACAAGCTACTGGCCTATCGCAACTGGTTGGGCGTGATCCGCGGCGATTTGACCGATACGTTCGAGAAGGGGGGCAAGACCGTCACTCGCGAGCTCGCGGACGATATTCGGGTACTGCGCGACGGCGGCGAGGAACTGAGCCTGATGGGTCGTAGCCTGCTGTTCGTGCGCAATGTCGGCCATTTGATGACCAATTCGGCCATCTTGCTCGAAGATGGCAGCGAGATTCCCGAAGGGATCATGGATGCGGTGTTCACCAGCGCGATCGGTATGCTCGACCTGGAAGGCAAGACGCGCTGGTCCAACAGCCGCCGGGGCAGCATCTATATCGTGAAGCCGAAGCAGCACGGCCCGGATGAATGCCACTTCACCAACGATCTGTTCGATGCCGTGGAAGACTTGCTTGGCCTGGACCGCAACACGATCAAGGTCGGCGTGATGGATGAGGAGCGGCGGACTTCGGTGAACCTTGCCGCCTGCATTCATGCGGTGAAGGACCGGATCGTCTTCATCAATACCGGCTTCCTGGACCGCACCGGAGACGAGATTCACACATCGATGCAGGCCGGGCCAATGATCCGCAAGGGCGAGATGAAGACCTCCACCTGGCTGGATGCCTATGAGAAGCGCAATGTCGCCATCGGCCTTGCCTGCGGCCTTTCCGGCCACGCGCAGATCGGCAAGGGCATGTGGGCGGCGCCGGACCGGATGGCGGCGATGATGGAGGAAAAGATCGGCCATCTGAAAGCTGGCGGCAGCACGGCCTGGGTGCCGTCTCCCACGGCTGCCGTGCTCCATGTGCTGCATTATCACCGGCTCGACGTGTTCGACGTGCAGAAAGAGCTGCCGCCCGCGCCGGGCATCGATGCGCTGCTGCAGATCCCGCTCGCTACCGGCACGAATTGGAGCGAAGAGGAAATCCGTGAAGAGCTCGACAATAATGCGCAGGGTCTGCTGGGCTATGTCGTGCGCTGGATCGATGCCGGGGTGGGATGCTCCAAAGTGCCCGACATCAACGATATCGGCCTGATGGAAGACCGCGCCACGCTGCGCATCTCCAGCCAGCATATGGCCAATTGGCTGCTACACGGCATCTGCACAAAGGACCAGGTAATGGATTCGCTCCGACGCATGGCCGCCAAGGTCGATGCGCAGAATGCCGCCGGCCCGTCCTATGAACCAATGGCGGACAATTGGGATAGGAGCATGGCCTTTCAGGCCGCCTGTGACCTAGTATTCAAAGGGGTAGAACAGCCGAGTGGTTATACCGAGCCGCTGCTGCATGCCTGGCGGCTCAAGAAGAAGGCCGCCGCCTAGACAAAGTCGGAAAAGAAGAAGGCGGCCGCCCAAGAGATCATAAGCTGAAGACGGTCTGCAAGATTGGCGCAATTGGGATGGGAGCGCTTGATGAGCCTGATGCGAATTTCTGCGCGTGCGGCGTTGGCCGCCGGTATATTCATGACGCTGGGCGCTGCGCCGCCGGGGCCCCAGACCCCTGCCAGCGATAGCGCTGGCAGATGTTCGGCCATAGCCGAAACTTCGTTTGGCGAAGATGTCAGGGTGATTTCCGCCGACTATGCCGGGCAGACGGATCCGTCGCAATTTGGCGTTCCGGCCGATTGGCGGGTTTCCTCACCGATCCCCTCCCATTGCCTGATCCGGGGCGTGATCAATGAACGGGAAGGAGCGGGCGGCGAAACCTATGGCATTCATTTCGCGATAGCCCTGCCGGACGATTGGCACGGGCGCTTCCTGCTGCAGGGCGGAGGCGGGCTGAATGGCACAGTCCATCCGCCGCTTGGCCCAGTTGCATCGGACGGGCGGCCAGCTTTGACGCGCGGCTTCGCAGTGATTTCCCACGATAGCGGACACACAGGCGACGTGTTCGATGCAAGTTTCACAGCCGACCAGAGGGCGACGCTGGACTTTGCCGAAGCTTCCGTGCGCACCGTTGCGCTGCTGGGAAAAGAGATCACCGCGGCCTATTACGGAACGCAGGCCGAGCACAGTTACATGACGGGCTGCTCGACCGGCGGACGTGAGGGAATGCTGGCATCGCAGCGATATCCCGAGTTGTTTGACGGTATCATCGTCGGCGCGCCGGCCATGCGCACAGGCGATTCCAATATCGGGGTCAGATACACCCACACCCTGCTCAATCAGCTGGCGCCCAAGAATGAAAGCGGCGAGCCCGAAATCGGCAGGCTCCTGACTGCGAAAGTCCGCGATACGCTGCTTGGCGGCATACTTGCGCAGTGCGATGCGCTCGATGGTCTTGAAGACGGCATGGTGGAGAATGTCGCGCAATGCGATTTCCGGCCGGACAAGCTCGTTTGCGCCGGAAGTGAAGGGGAAAGCTGCATCAGCGCCGAATTGGCAAGCGCGCTCAGCCGGGGCTTTGCCGGACCAAACGACACTGCAGGCTATCCGATTTACGTTCCCGTGCCGTTCGATACGGGTATCGTCGCGTTGCGGGGCGGTTATTTGCCGAACGGCATGCCGGGTCCGCTCGGCCCGCCCAATCTCGCCACGTCGATCGATCTGGAAAAGGAAATTCGCGAGGTCCGGGCCAATCCCTGGCAGCGGCTCACGGACACAGACCACTGGACGAACCTCAACACTTTTCTGGATCGCGGCGGGAAGATGCTGTTTTTCCACGGCGTTTCGGATTTCTGGTTCTCCCCATGGGCAACATGGGAATATTATGAACGTGCTGCCCAGGCCAATGGCACGGCCTTCACCGATGCCAGCCGGTTCTACATGGTGCCGGGGATGATGCATTGCCGCGGTGGCAACGCTTTCGATCAGTTCGATCTGCTGTCTGCGCTGGTAGACTGGGTAGAGCGGGACAAGTTGCCTGAAGAGATCGTCGCTCACCGGGCGGACAGCCGCAGTGAAACGCGGCCGCTTTGTCCCTATCCGTCCTATGCATCCTATGTCGGCGGCGACCCGGCGAAAGCGGACAGTTTCGCCTGCAAGGAACCGGCCAAGAGCGGGGTATGAGCGAAGAAATGCGGGCAGCGGGCGTGTTCGAATGATCCCTGGCGGCTCGGCCAGGCCGGTGCCGATTTCGGACAGACGAAGTGAGCGCGGCCCGTCGCGGCCTTGCCAAGCGGCAGAGGGGATGGAAAAGGGAATGCGACCCTCAGCTCAGATTTGAGACTATTCATCACGTCGGCTTGGGTTTGTCGGGGGCTTTTGGTCGTCGGGGGTGGGGAATGCCGTGAGCGAGTTGCTACCCAAACCCCGTGAGCATTATTGGGATACTTTGCGTGCAGCGCTGATGCTGCTCGGCATCCCATATCACGTCGCACTGTCCTACCGGCCCGGCCAGACATGGATCGTCCGTTCCGACGAGGGTATCATCGCATTCACCTGGCTGGCGGACATCATCCATTATTTCCGCATGCCGGCTTTTTTCATCATCGCCGGTTATTTCTCTGCCCTTCTGCTGGCGCGGCGCGCGCCCGCTATCTGGTTGAAGGCCAGGGCTGTGCGCCTGGCCGTGCCGTTTGCAGTCACCATCGTCACGCTTGTGCCGATCATGAATCTGGCCTGCGAATTTTCAAACCTTCCCTATTCGCAGGCTCTCTCTTCCTTCGTCTGGAATTCGTCCCATTCGGGTGGCTACTGGGTGCGGCACCTATGGTTCATTGTCGTGTTGCTCTATTTGTCCGCGGCCTCGGCATGGCTTGTCATGTTATGTCCGGGCCTTGGTCAGGCCCTGATACCTGAGCGGCTGGACGCCATGCTGGGGAAATATTTCCTCGTCACGCTGTGCATTGTGGGGCTTATTGTCGGGCTCTGGGAAGCCATCGCGGTCGAGCTGTTCTACATGGCCGGGCTGGCAACGAATGTGCCTCAGCAGATCTTCAGGCTCGACGAGCTGATCATCTACACGCCGTATTACATGATCGGTTTTCTGCTTCAGCGCTCACCGCATATGTTGGAGAGGGTTTGCCGCTCCTCCTGGACGGTCGCGCTCATGGCGGTCTTGTTCGTCGGCCTGTCGATGACCGTGGCGAAACAGGTCCATCCCGCCCCAGGCCGCCTTATCACTACATTCGCAGCGCTCGCCTGCAGCCAGACTCTGATCGCGGGCGCCCGTACGCTGCTGGACCGCCCCATCCCGCTGGTGAGCAAGTTCACGCGGGCAGCCTACGTGATCTATCTCTTCCACTTGCCCGTCATCACGGTGCTAGTCTGGCTAGGTCGGGAGATCGCGATGCCGGTCGCGCTCAAAGGGCTGGCGGTCATGCTGCTCTCGCTCGCCATATCCTACGGCGCGTGGTGGGTGATTTCGCGCTCCCGCGTTCTGTTCTTCCTGTTCAACGGGGCCAGGCTGCCATCCTCCGGCATCCCGCCGGCGGCGGTTTACCCCAAGCCTATGCCGTGATGCTGAGCGGGCGCTAGGGGCCTGTCAGCTGCCGCGCGATGCTCACGAATTCGTCAACGCTCAGCGTTTCGGCGCGCCGCTGAGGATCGATACCCAGCGCCATCAGCGCATCCAGAGCGCCGGGCAGGCCTTTCAGGCTTTGGCGCAGCATCTTGCGCCTTTGGCCGAATGCGGCCTCCGTCACTCGCTCCAGCATGCGCGCGGAGACGCCTTCCGGCATTCTGGCAGGCTCGACATGGACGATTGCGCTCATCACCTTGGGTGGCGGCGTGAAGGCGCTGCGATGAACTTTGAGCGCCAGCTTCGCCGTAGAACGCCACTGGGCGAGTACTGCCAGGCGGCCATAGGCACCGGTCCCCGCCTGGGCGACGATCCGCTGTGCGACCTCCTGCTGGAACATCAGAGTTAGGCTGCGCCAGGCGGGCGGCCAGCTCTCGCCCGAAAGCCATCCGGTAAACAGCGCCGTACCGACATTGTAGGGCAGGTTGGCCACGATATCGTAAGTCCCGCCGAACAGACCGGCAGGATCGATCTTCATCGCATCCCCTTCGATCACTGTCAGTTGGCCGGGGAACACAGCCTCTAGCTCCGCCAGGGCAGGCAGGCAGCGCCGATCCATTTCAATGGCAGTCACTTTGGCCCCAGCGCGCAGCAGGGCGCGCGTCAGGCCGCCTGGGCCCGGGCCGACTTCCAATACATCGCGCCCCTGCAGATCGCCGGGGATGGCCGCGATCCGGTCCAGCAATTGTTCGTCGAGCAGAAAGTTCTGCCCCATTGCCTTGGACGCGCTGAGCCCATGGCGAGCGATGACTTCACGCAGGGGAGGGAGGCTCACTGACCCAGACGCCGGGCTGCTGCCTCACCCGCCATGCGGATCGCGGCTATCGTCGCACCCGGCTGCGCCAGGCCTTTTCCGGCAATGCCAAAGGCGGTGCCGTGATCGGCGGATGTGCGCACGATCGGCAGGCCCAGCGTCATGTTCACACCCGCATCGAAATCCAGCGCCTTGAGCGGAACGAGCGCCTGATCGTGATACATGCACACGGCCAGATCGTAATTGCCGCGTGCATGCGGCGCGAACAGCGCATCGGCGGGATGCGGCCCGGTGGCATCGATCCCTTCGGCGCGCAGCCGGGCAATGGCAGGTTCGATGATGTCCGCCTCTTCATGGCCGAACTTCCCGCCTTCGCCGGCATGCGGATTGAGCGCGGCCACGGCGATGCGCGGGTTCGCGATGCCGAAATCCTTGCGCAGGCCCTCCGCCGCAATCTTGCAGCGGCTGGCGATCAAGTCCGTCGTCAGCCGTCCCGGCACTTCGGATAGAGCGCAATGGACGGTGACCGGCACCGTTTTCAATTGCGGCCCGGCCAGCATCATGACGGCATCCTGTTCTGCGATCGCGCAGGCATCGGCCAGAAATTCGGTCTGCCCCGGATAGGTGAAGCCGATCTGGGCCAGGTTGGCCTTGGCGACGGGGCCCGTGACGATGCCGCTGGCTGCGCCTTCCAGTGCGAGCTGCGTGCCTTTGGTCAGCGACGCCAAGGCAAGCCGTGCACTGGCCGTATCGGGCGATCCTGGGCGGTATTCGCCGTCATCGCCGCCAAAGACGGGCAGGGCTTGAGCGAATACAGCTTGCGACTCTGCGGGGTCACTTATCGACTGAATGGGCACGTTCAGGCCGCGCTGCCGGGCGGCTTCTGCCAGAAGCCTCTTGCCGCCGGTTGCAAAGAACGGAGCCAGCCCCGCTTCGCGGCGGTGCAGCCACGCCTCGCAGAGGAGTTCCGGCCCGATCCCGGCTGGATCGCCGAGCGAGGCGGCGAGCGCAGCCATGCCGGCCCTAATTGTACTCGATGATCGCGTCGCGGCGCAGGTCGCGCAGATAGCGCTGTGCCCGCTTGTTCACGCGATCGTCTTCGAGCTGGGTCATGAGCTGTTCGAAGCTGGGGCCGCTATCGACTTGCGGATCGTCACGGCCGCACAGCATCAGCACGCGTACACCTTCTTCCAGCGATCCGAAAGGCGGCGTGGCCTGTCCGACCGAAAGCTGGAGCAAGGTATCCTGCAGGGCGGCGGGCAATGCGCGAGCGCGAATCTGGTCGTTGGAAACGATATCCACGCCCATTTCCGCCGCGGCGGCATCGGCTTCGCCGCAGCCGCGGATCTGCTGAACCCTGACGGTGAAATCGTCCAGCCTCTGCTGCGCGTCCGCCTCGCTCATGCCTTCGGGAAATTGCATCGTAATCTGCTTGAGGCTGAGCACGGCATCGCGCGGATCGGCGGTGAGAACCTGGCGCTTGTCGATCAACAGCAGGATCGAGAACCCGCCGGGAATTTCCACCGGCCCGATCAACTGGCCGGGCTGCAACTCGCGGGCCACCGCGGCCAGCTCGCTGGGCAGCTGGGGCAGGCGGACCCAGCCCAGGTCTCCGCCAACTGCCGCGGTCGAAGCCTGCGAATATTGCCGCGCATAGGCCACGAAACTGCCGCCTTGCTGCAATTGTTCGATGATCCTCTGGCCGTTTTCATACACGGACTGTTCGTTCTCCGGCGTGGCCGCCAGGAAGATCTCGCCCAGGCGGTATTCCTCGGTGCCTTTCGACGCGTTCAGCCGTTCCATCAATTCGTTCACCTCCTCTTCGGAGACGTTCACGAATGGCTGCACATTGCGCGAAAGCAGACGCTGCCAGGCAAGTTCGCCTTCGATCTGGCGCTTGAGCGAGGCTGGGGATGAGCCGATCTCACGCAGATAATCGTCCATTTCATCGGCATTCTGGCCGAAGTTCTGGGTGGCGACCCGCTGATAGGTCTGTTCGACTTCATCGCTGGATACGTCGATTTCCAGGGCCTTGGCTTCCTGGATTTGCAGCGTTTCGTCGATCAGATTGCGCAGCACCTGCTGGCGCAGACGCTGCAATTCCTCTTCCGTCACTTCCTGTTCGTTGGCGTTCAGCACCAGTGCAACGCGCCGGTCGATATCGGTGCCGGTAATGACAAAGCCGTTTACCACGGCAGTTGCGGTGCGGACGTTCGAATCCTGCTCGCCAAGCATAGTGATTGATTCGGGCAGGTTGAGCTCGCCCGCTTCGCCCATCTGCTGGCCTTGTGCGTAGGCTGCTCCGAACCCGGTCAGTGCCGCGCCGGCGAGCAAGCCCGAAATGAGCATGCCGCGTCCCGATTGCACGATAGTTTTCGCCGTCTTGATCACTCGCATCGTCCTGTACTGGCGCGTTCTTCACGCCATTCAACTTTCCCGATTGGCTATTGGCGGCTTAACCAGAGCTGACGCCAGCGGGACCCCTATCCTCAGGCAGGGGCCGATAGCGTGTTTGGGCGGCGGTGCCAACGGCCTTGCCGTCATGCCGCCGTCACGGCCCTGCAATCACGGCAATGCGGCAGCCCCCAACGGTCGTCAGAAGCCCAGATTCTTGAGCGCCACGTGAATCTGGAAGGTGTTGCCTCTGCGCGCGTCGCCGCTGGCAACATAGTCGCGGCGCCAGGTAACGCCCAGTTCGAGACAGTCATCCGTGTAGGCCACGCCCAGGCGGGTTCGCAAAGGTTCGAAACCGTCGGACAGGCGGTCGGGATCCTGGTCTTCATCGGTGAGATTGACCACGGCCGCGCCGAATAGCGACCAGTACCGCGCGAAGGCCACGCGCCCTGCCACGCGCAGTTCCTCGCGGTCCTGCAGATCCTCGATATCGCCGCGAATGTCGCGGTTCAGGCTGAGATAGCCGACTTCGAGATAGGTCCTGTCGGAACCGATGGCCGCGTCGAATTCGTTGCGGCGCACGGCCAGGCTGTCCTTGTCGAGCCGGAACCGGTGCGTGACCTTGACGAAATCCTTGTAGCGGACCTCCGTCCGGCCCACGAAGTCCGAAGTCCGGTCGGAAAGCCCGGTACCGTCGGGAAGCAATGTGGGATCGGTGGTGAGGCGGTAGGATTGCCCCACGGTCGTCTTGATCCTGATCCCGGGCCGCGTGAATTGCCAGTCCACGCCATAGGTGAAACGCACACCGTCTTCGATCCGGTCATAGCCGGGGAAGCGGTTGAGCGCGAAGAGGTTGCTGTCTTCAAGGTCGATCGCGCGGGCATCTTCGTTGGGCACGTCGAGGTTCTTGATCTGCGGGCTCGCCACCACCTGAAACCGCGGGGTCAGAACCTGGGTGCCGCCCAGAAATTCGCCGACGAAAGGCCATTTCACATCGACGGCGCCAATCGCCACGCCGCGCGTCTGCCACCCGGACATACCGCGATAGATGTCGGTCGCGGTCAGGTCGTTTTCCTGCGAGTGATAGATGTCGCCGCGCGCCAGCGCCGTGAAGGTCACTTCCTGGCCCAGGCCGGTGATGCGCCGCATGTCCCAGCGGGCACCGGCGAAGGCGCGCTGCGTATCCTGCCCGTCAGTGCGCGTAATGGCGAGGCTGTTGGCCTGCACTTCCAGCTTCCCGCCCAGGAAGGGATCGTCGATCCGCCGGCGGTAATCGATCACCGGTAGTGCGATGGGAACCTGGCCCTGCGGATCGTCCGACCGCATGGTCTGCGTCACCCAGCCGGCGATGGAAAAATAGGAATCCTCGTCGATCCTGCGCACATTGAGGGTGGAGCGCAGGCGGTCGTCGCGGCTGATATCGTAGCGGCGCAGGAAAGTGCGGTCGCTCGCTGCACGAACGGAGCCGGTCACGCTCCAATTGGGATCGAGCTGGAACTTGCCGTTGGCGAAGAAATAGCCGCGCCAATCCTCTTGCTCCAGGTCCACCGGGATCGAATCGCCGATCGGAATGCGCGCGCTGCGCGTGGCATATCCGGTGACCTGGAAGGCGCCGGAACCGGTGAGCATGCGGTACCGCGCAGAGACCATCGGCGGCGCTTCGGTATAAACATGGCCGTTGACCAGCAGATCCTGATTGTCGGCCAGACGCCAATAATATCCCTCGCTCACCTCTACGCCGTTCGACGCGGAAATGCGCAGATTGGGGATGGTCAGCCCCGAGATCGCGCGGCCATCCGTGGTCACGACTAGGCCGGGCAGGGGGACCAGCCTTGCGCCAAACAGCTCGAGCTGTGCGCCCCGGAAACGGACCCGGTTTTCGTCCGGATCGTAGATGACGCGCTTGGCGACGATCCGCCAGCTCGGCGTCTTCGGGCAGCCTTCGAAATCTTCCACCGCGCAGGCCGAATAGGTGGCGTAGGATAGGGCGACGTTGCCGTTTTCCTCCCGCTCGCCTTCGCGTGCGGCCAGCCTTCCGCCTTCGCGCAAGGCAAGCAGCATGTTGTCCATTGCGCCGATCCGCAAATCGCCGGAAAGGGAAAGCGTATCGGCGTAGAGCGTGTTGCCGTCGCTATCGACGAATCGGATATTGCCGAAGGCGGTAATCATGTTCGCCCGGCGGTCCCAGCTTACCCGATCCGCCCGGACCGATTCCCCGTGACTGCGCATGATCACATCGCCGGAGGCGGTGACGATCTCATTATCTGAATCGTAGCGAACCTCATTGGCTTCGAAAGCAATCTCCCGCTGTTCGTCTTGCTCCTGCGCGCCGCCTTGTTCCTGCATTCCAGAGTTCTCCGCCTCGCCCTCCTGGGCGGAAGCGGGAACGGCGCAGCCCAGCGCGGCAGCAATCAGGCCTGCGGAAATTGCGCGCGGAACGGCATGCGGGCCCGGCAAGCGGCCTGCTCTCAAACATGAAAGGGAAGCGTGCAGCGATGGCCGCAATAGAGGGTGCATGCCTTGCCTATCGCACTGGTCCACCTTAACTGCAACGGCACGTGTAACACGCGGCGCAAACACGTTTCTGCTTGCCGCACTCAAGGATGACCGGAGATTTCATGGAATTTACTTTCCGCGCAGCAGCCGATGAATCGCTTCCCCGCCTTCAGGCGCTTCTCGTCGATGAAGGGGCGATCCCTTCCTGGCTGGAACAGTCCGTGCTCCAGGGTGCCGAGGCCGCGCGCTTCACCGGCAAGACCGGCCAAATATTCGAAACCTATGTGGAACGCGATGGATCGCTGGTGCGGCTCGCGCTGGCCGGTGCCGGCAAACCGCGGGCATCCGATCGCGTCGCAGCGGCGGAGCGGACAGGGGCGGCACTGGCCGCACGCTTTCTGACTTCCGGGGAAACGAAGCTGGCACTGGATCTGGGCCAGGCGGATTTCTCGCCTGAGACGGCCAGTGCGGTTCTGATCGGGCTGCGCCTGCGCTGCTGGCGGCACGATGCGTACCGCACCAAGCTGAAGGACGAACAGAAGCGCTCGCTCGCCCAGACGATTGTCATCAATGCGCCCGAAGGCACCGAAGCGGCCTGGAATGTCGAACAGGCTCTGGCCGAGGGCGTGGAGTTCACGCGCGAGCTCGTCACCGAACCGGCCAACATCATCTATCCGGAAAGCTTCGTGGACCGCTGCAAGGCGCGTTTCGAAGGAACGGACGCGCAGATCAGAGTCCTGGATGAGCAGGAAATGCAGAATCTGGGCATGGGCGCGCTGCTGGGCGTGGCGCAAGGTTCCGTCCGCAAGCCGCGCCTGTTGGCGATCGTCTGGAACGGCGGCAAGCAGGGCGAAGCGCCGGCCGCTTTCGTGGGCAAGGGCGTCACTTTCGATACGGGCGGTATCTCGATCAAGCCCGCGGCGGGCATGGAAGACATGAAATGGGACATGGGCGGCGCCGGCGCCGTGGCGGGGGCCATGCTGGCCATCGTCAAGCGCAAGGCGAAGGCCAATGTCGTGGGCATTTGCGGGCTGGTGGAGAACATGCCGGACGGCAATGCGCAGCGCCCCGGCGATGTCGTGACGTCCATGTCCGGCCAGACGGTGGAAGTGATCAATACCGATGCCGAAGGGCGGCTGGTCCTGTGCGATGCGCTCAGCTGGGTGCAGCAGGAATATAGCCCCTCCGCAATCATCGATCTGGCGACTCTGACCGGGGCGATGATCGTGGCGCTGGGCCACGAATATGCAGGCCTGTTTTCGAATGAGGACGCTTTGGCAGGCAAGTTGGAAGCCGCCGCCAAGACCAGCGGAGACAAGTTGTGGCGCATGCCGCTGGGCGCTGCCTATGACAAGCTGATCGACAGCCCGATTGCCGATATGAAGAATGTCGGCCCGCGCTGGGGTGGTTCAATTACGGCAGCGCAGTTCCTGCAGCGCTATATCAATGACGGCACGCCCTGGGCACATCTGGATATTGCCGGCATGGCCTGGGCGGACAAGCCGGGCGCCACTTGGGACAAGGGCGCGACCGGTTATGGCGCGCGCTTGCTCGACCGGTATGTGCGCGACAATCTGGAGGGATAAGGCTCTGGTTGTGCTCCCGGCCTCGGGCAGCGGGGCGTTAGGCCGGAAATTCGGGCCTCAAGCAGCGGAGCGGTAGGCAAAAAGAATGCGCGTCGATTTCTATCAGTTGAGCGGCACGCCTGCAGAGGCGGTGGTACCCCTGATCGCGCGCGCGACGCGCAAGGAAGGTGAGCGGCTGCTGGCTGTCTCCGGCGATGGCGAAGAACTGACGCGGATCGACGAAGCGCTATGGACGCGTGTGCCGGAGGCGTTTCTGGCACATGGAATGGCGGGGGACGCGCATGCCGCGCGTCAGCCGATCCTGCTCTCCGGAGATTGCGAGGCGGAGAACGGCGCGCGTTACATCGCGCTGGCAGACGGTGTCTGGCGTGACGATGCAATGAAATTCGATCGCGCCTTTCTGCTTTTCTCCGAAGCGGGATTGGACGGCGCACGAAATTGCTGGCGAATGCTGGGCCAGCATGAAGATGTCGAGCGCCGGTTTTGGAAACAGGAAGGCGGCAAATGGCGCGAAGGGCCGTGACAAGCTGGCTTTTTAGTTGACCTGTTTCCGCTCAGCGAAGAAAATCCGGCAAGAGAGGAAATGGGGATTGAAAATGAAGAAGCTGGCATTGCTTGTCTCATGCGCGGCGCTGGCCGCTTGCGGTTCGGAACAGTCGGGAACTTTCCAGACCGATGATGGCGAAACCGGAACCTATTCCGTCGATCAGTCAAATGGTGAGGGCAGCATTTCGGTGAAGACCGATGATGGCGAATTCACGATGCAGTCCGGCGCCGATGTCGATGCGGAGCTTCCCGAGGGCTTCAGCCTCTATCCCGGCGCCACGGTGCTTTCGAACACCAGGATCAGCCATGAAGAAGGCTCCAATGTCAGTGTGCTGATGAGCACCGATGCCTCGGCCGAGGAAGTCCTGGCGTTCTACCGTCCGCAGATCGATTCAGCCGGGATCGACGTGAAGACCGAGTTCAAGAACCAGGCCAGCACGATGATCGGCGGCGATGACGGGGCCGGCAATACCTTCGTGCTGAATGTCACGCCCGGCGATGACGGGATGACTGCCGTCAACCTGTCGGTCAGCAAGGCAAGCGGCGAATAGTCCCAGGCCGGCAAGGGCGGCCTGCGGCCTCTCCTGCGTGGGCCCTCTCTCCATAGGGCTTGCCCGTTTGTGTGGGGGAGGCTAGGGGCGCGCGCAAATTCACACTTTACGTCAATTTCCTGAAGGAACAGCTCCGATGGCGGTTACCCGCACTTTTTCGATCATCAAGCCCGATGCCACCAAGCGCAACCTGACCGGCGCGGTCACCAAAATGCTGGAGGATGCCGGGCTGCGCGTCGTCGCGTCCAAGCGCATTCACATGAGCAAGGATCAGGCCGAAGGCTTCTACGCGGTTCACAAGGAACGCCCCTTCTTCGGTGAGCTGGTCGAATTCATGACCAGCGGCCCGGTAGTGGTTCAGGTGCTGGAAGGCGAAGACGCCGTGAAGCGCAACCGTGACATCATGGGCGCGACCAATCCTGCCGACGCTGCCGAAGGCACGATCCGCAAGACCTTCGCCGAATCGATCGAAGCCAATTCGGTCCACGGTTCGGACAGCGAAGAGAATGCGAAGATCGAGATCGATTTCTTCTTCAAGCCGGAAGAGATCGTCGGCTAACCCGATCTGCCGTTTCGATAGTGAAGGGCCGTCCGCAAGGGCGGCCCTTTGCATATGCGGCATCGGCCCGGGAAAGGCGCGGATTCGACCGGACTCGCGGATGGTGGTATTCACTGCGGCGCCGGAAGATCACGAAGACGAAATTCTGGATTAATTGAAAGCATGATCGATCTCCCGGCGTTTCGTGGGGGAATAGATATGAGCCGTGCCGTTTATCTGGCCGTGGCAGTTTCCTGCTACTTGGCCTTCTTCGCTGCTTTCGTTTATCTCGTTGGTTTCGTTGCCGGTTTTCCGTTCATGCCGACCCATGTCGACAAGGGGCTGGATGGCCCTGTCAGTGTCGCCGTGGCGGTCGATATCGGCCTGATCGCGCTGTTCGGCATCCAGCATTCCGTGATGGCCCGCCAGAGCTTCAAGGTCGGCTGGACGAAGATCGTCCCCAATCCCATCGAACGAAGTATCTACTGCCTGGCGACTGCGATCGTGCTCGGTGTGATGTTCTGGTTGTGGCACCCAATTGCAGGCAGCGTCTGGTCGGTCGAAAATCAGGGGCTGCGGATTGCGATCTGGGTGCTGTTCGCCCTGGGCTGGCTGATCCTGTTCGTGGCGACGCATCTCATCAGCCATTGGGAGCTGTTCGGCCTGGCGCAGGCCTGGCGTTATTTCCGCGGACAGGAGGCAAAGCCGCATGAGCTGCGCCAGCCGCTGTTCTACAGGGCGGTACGCCATCCGATTTACAGCGGGATGCTGCTGGCAGTCTGGGCCACGCCGGAAATGACCTATAGCCATCTGATCCTGGCCCTGGGCTTTTCGATCTATATCCTGATCGGGATCCACTATGAGGAGAAGGATCTCGTCGGCACATTCGGTGACACTTACGTCGAATATCGCCGCAAGGTGGGGATGGTTATTCCCTGGATCGGCCGCCGCGCCTGATTGCCGGCCCGGTCAGGCCGGGCCGGGCGGGTTCGACACGAAGTCTGACAGGACCCGGGGATAGAGCTGGTATTCCGCCAGCAACACGCGCGCGCCCAGTGTCTCGGCCGTGTCGTCGGGCAGGATAGGCACAGGGATCTGGCCCAGCACCGGCCCGTCATCCAGCTGAGCCGTGACCACGTGGATCGAGCAGCCGCCATGGCTTTCGCCGGCATCGATCGCGCGCTGATGCGTCTCGAGCCCCTTGAACTTGGGCAGCAGGGCGGGGTGGGTGTTGAGCATCCGTCCCGCCCATTGCTCCACGAAACCGGGTGAAAGCACACGCATATAGCCGCACAGGGCAACGCAATCCGCGCCCGCTTGCCGCAAGGCCCGGTCCATCGCCGCATCGTGATCTTCGCGCGCCATGCCCTTGTGGGATAGGGCGAAAGTTTCCACGCCTTCGGCCTCGGCAATGCGAAGGCCGCGCGCCTCCGGCTTGTTGCTGGCGACCAGAACGATTTCATAAGGGCAGCCGGAAAGCCGCGAGTGATAGAGCAGGGCCGACATGGTCGTGCCGTTGCCCGAAAGCATCACGGCGACTTTGGCCTTGCCGACCGCCTCTTCAGGCACGATGCACGGCTTCCCAATCGGCTTGTGCGCCCCATTTGCCCTTGGGTCCGCGTACCGTGCAGCCACGGTCCCCTTCCACGATCTCGCCGATCTTGAAGGCGCGTTCGCCGCGCTCGGCCAGTTCGGACTTCACGTCTTTCACCATGCCGGGTTCGACCGCCAGCACCATGCCGACACCGCAATTGAAGGTCCGCGCCATTTCGGCCGGATCGATATTGCCCTGTTTCTGCAGGAACTTCATCAGCCGCGGCTGCTTCCATGCATCGGCATCGATCACGGCATGCGCACCTTTGGGCAGGACGCGCGGAATGTTTTCCAGCAGCCCGCCGCCGGTAATATGGGCCAGCGCGTCGATCTTGCCCGCGCGGATCGAGGGGAGCACGCTCTGCACGTAGATCCGGGTCGGCTCGATCAGCGCTTCGATCAGCAGCCGTTCCTCGTCGAAGGGGGCAGGTTCCGTCATGCGCCATCCCAGATCGTCGGCCAGGCGCCGCACGAGCGAATATCCGTTGGAATGGACGCCGGAACTGACGAGCCCCAGCAGCACATGCCCGGGCGCGACTTTCTCACCGGTCAGCTGCTGGCCGCGTTCGACAGCGCCCACGCAAAAGCCGCCCAGGTCGTAATCGCCGGGCGAATACATTCCGGGCATTTCGGCCGTTTCGCCGCCGATCAGCGCGCAGCCGGCCATCCGGCAGCCTTCGGCAATTCCGCCGATCACGCGTTCGGCAACGCCGTTATCCAGTTTGCCGGTGGCGAAATAATCCAGGAAGAACAGCGGTTCCGCGCCCTGGACGATCAGATCGTTCACGCACATCGCCACCAGATCGATGCCTATCGTGTCGTGCCGGTCATAACCGATGGCGAGCTTGAGTTTCGTGCCCACCCCGTCATTCGCGGCGACCAGCAACGGATCGGTGTAACCCGCCGCACGCGGATCGAAAAAGCCGCCGAAGCCGCCGAGTTCGGAATCCGCGCCAGGCCGGGCCGTGGCCTTCACCAGCGGGCCGATCGCCTTGACCAGCGCATTGCCGGCGTCGATCGAGACACCGGCCTGTTCGTATGTATAGGAATTGGGGGGCGGGTTGTTGGACGTCATGGAAATGGGCTTTGGCGCATTCCCGCTTGGATTTCCATGTCCCTTTGGGCAAAAGACGCGCAGTTTCCCCAAATGACCCTTTCATCCTCCTCCTTTCAGCCCTTTGTGCACCGCATCGGCAGCGGCCGGATCGTCTGGCTGGCGGCCTGTGCCGGGCTGATTGCGGCAGTCCCTCTGGGCCAGGCGTTGATCGCGCAAGTGGCCGGAGAGCGCGGGATCGCGCCGGTCGCCAGCAGCGCGGACATCGCGGTGGGCGGGATCGAAGTGAACGTCACCGGCAAGAATTCGCAGGACGCGCGGAAGAACGGCTGGATCGAGGCGCAGCGCAAGGCATGGGAAAAGCTCGGCGGGCCCACGGTGAGCGATTCGAATCTGGAAGACATGGTCTCCGCCGTGGTGATCGAGAGCGAACAGGTTGGTCCGCGGCGCTATATCGCCCGGCTTGGGGTGGTGTTCGACCGTACGCGCGCCGGGGCGCTGATCGGCCAGGGCGAAGGGCCGCGCGCCAATTCCGCGCCGATGCTGACCATTCCGGTGCTGCGCGCTGGCGGCACCTACACGGTCTATGAGACGCGCCATCTGTGGCAGCGGGCCTGGGCCGAATATCAAACCGGCGCCAGTGCGATCGACTATGTGCGCCCGTCCGGCGCCGGAGGCGATTCGCTGCTGATCAATTATGGCCAGCTGGGCCGGCGCAGCCGCAATTGGTGGCGCAATGCGCTGGACGCGTTCGGCGCGGCCGACGTGATCTTCCCGATCGCGCATCTGGAACGGCAATGGCCCGGCGGCCCGGTGGTCGGCACATTCACTGCGCGTTATGGCCCGGACAACAGGCTGATCGAGAGTTTCACCCTGCGTGCCGAGGGTGAAGACGGCGTGCCCGCGATGCTGGACGAGGCGCTGGACCGGCTCAATGCGATTTATACAAGCGCGCTCAATCGCGGGACGCTGAAGCCCGATCCGACCCTGCGCGCGGACAAGCTGGTGCTCGATCCCACGATTGCCGCGCTGATCGATGCCGAACGGCAGGTCACGCGGGCGGAAGAGGCTGCGGCAGCGGCTGGCCTTGCCGTGCCGGTAGAGATCGAGGGCCTCGAAGGAACCGGAACGCAAGCGGTCACCAGCTTCGTTGTGCAATTCGCGACGCCCGGCGCGGCGGATGTGGATGAGATCATCGGCATCGTGCGCGGCACACCGGGCGTGCGCGGCGCCGGCACTAGCAGTGTCGCCATCGGCGGCGTTTCGGTGATGCGCGTGACCTATGCGGGCGATCTGGCCTCGCTCGCCCAAGCCTTGCGAGCGCGGGGCTTCAGTGTGACACAGGGCGGCAACGCGCTCTCCATCAGCAGGTAGCCGGGGCCGCGATGTCGCAGATTGCCCTCCCATTGCATCCGGGTCCGGGCAGGGGGCCCGCAAGGATCGTGGTCGGTTCGGCCAACGCCCATATTTTCGAAGCGCTGGCCGCCCCCGAGAACTGGCCATTTCGCACGGCCGTGCTGACGGGGCCGCCCCGATCGGGCAAATCGCTTATTGCCCGCTGGTTCGAACAGCAGGGCAAGGGCCGGGCGATAGACGGCGCGGACCGGATCGACGAAACCGAATTGTTCCATCGCTGGAATCGAGCGCAAGAGGACGGCGTGCCCCTTTTGCTGGTCGCAGACGCGGAAAACTGGGAAATTTCGCTGCCCGACCTGAGGTCGAGGCTGGGGGCGGCGCTGCATCTTGAAATCGGCGCTCCAGACGACGAAATGGCAAGTAACCTTATCCTATCCCTGGCCGAACAACGCGGGCTGGCGCTGGGAGAAGGGGCGGCGGCCTATCTGGTCCCACGCTGCGAGCGCAGTTTTGCGGGGCTGGAGAGGCTGGTGGACATCATCGACCGGCTCAGCCTCGAGCGGAAGCAGCCGGCAACCATGGCGATCTGGCGTGCCGCGCTGGAAGCCACGTTAGGGCCAGAGCAACACAACTTGCTTTAAGGCTGATTTTGGGGAAGAATCGAGGCCAGGATGTTCGAACGATTGGTCAAATATCTGGATTCCGTGCGAGAGCGCGATCCTG
>JAUHYZ010000079.1 GCA_030426245.1 Alphaproteobacteria bacterium
TCGGAAAAGCCGCGAGGGCTTCATAGGCGAGAACGGCGCCCGCCATCGCGGCATTGAGGCTGTCCGCCCGCCCGCGCATCGGGATCGTGACCCTGAGATCGCAGGCGTCCTCATACTCTTCCGGCAGTCCGCGCGATTCGTTGCCGACCAGCAGGAAGCAGGGTGCAGTGTAAGGTGCGCCGCGATAAGGCTGCGCATCGCGGAGCGAGGCCGCGACCAGCTGTCCGCCTTCGCCATTGCGCAGCCAGGCAAGAAATTCGTCCCAGCGTGCCCTTGCGATCTTCTGCGTGAAAACCGCGCCCATGCTGGCGCGCACCGCTTCCACGGAGAAGGGATCGGCACAGTCGTCGATCAGGATCAGGCCGCCGGCGCCAACGGCATCGCCCGTGCGCAGCATGGTGCCAAGATTGCCGGGATCGCGCAGCGCCTGGGCCACCAGCCAGATATTCGCCGAATGCCGATCGATCGCATCCAGGCTGGTATCGAATTCCGCGAACACGCCGGCCACCGCTTGCGAGTTTTCCTTGCCGGTCACCTTGGCCAGAATATCGGGGGTACATTCCACGATCTCTCCGCCCGCGCTTTCGACCGCTTCTTCCAGGGCCGAGAGCAGCGGATGCGCTTCGCGCGTAGTGGACATCACCAGCATTTCGGGCAGACGGCCATTCTCCCGCGCATCGGTCAGCAGACGCAGACCTTCCGCGAGAAAGCGTTGCTCCCGCTTGCGGTGTTTCTTGTCGCGCAGGGAGCGCAGATATTTGACTGTAGGATTGGAAAATCCGGTGATCGTGCGGCGCATGCTGACCCGGTAGGCCGGTGCGCGCGCTTCGACAAGCATGGTGAGGCTGAAAGCGGCCCGGTCTTCAAAGGGGCTCGTTCTTCGAGAAGCCTAGTCTTCGCCGAATCCGTCCATGATCAGACCGAGCAGCTTGGTAAGCCTGGCCTCCGCGTCTTCGCCGTTCACGGTGACTTCGATGGTGTCGCCCTTGGCCGCCCCCAGCATCATGAGACCCAGTATGGAGCCTCCGGCTGCTTCATTTCCGTCCTTGGCGACTGAAACGGACGTGCCTTCGGGCAGTTTGGCAACTGCGGCGACGAATTTGGCACTCGCCCGTGCATGCAAACCGCGCTGATTTGTGATTACGATGCTCTGGCGCGCCGTTCCCATCCGGCTATCTCCACCCCCAATAAAGGCCAGCCAATCCGGCCCTTGAATTTGACGTCAGCTTTCCTGTCCGAGGAATTCGGAAGCTACCGTTATGTAGTTGCGCCCCGCTTCGCGTGCGGCGGCAACCGCATCGGTTATCTTCATCTTCTTTCGCGCGCCTGCAAGCCGGATCAGCATCGGAAGGTTGATTCCGGCAATTACTTCCACACTTCCTTCCTTCATCAGCGATATCGCCAGGTTGGAAGGCGTGCCGCCGAACAGGTCCGTCAGCACCACGGTGCCGTCGCCGTCGTCGATTTCCTTTATCGCGTTGGCGATTTCGCTGCGCCTGGCTTCGACGTCGTCATTGGGGCCGATGCAGACCGTCGCCACGCTCTCCTGGCGGCCAACGACATGCTCCATCGCCTTCACGAACTCCTCGGCCAAGTGGCCGTGGGTCACTAGAATCATTCCGATCATGTGGGAAAACAGCTTTCAAACCTGGAGGACGCATTAGCATGCATGGTTACAGGCGGAACCTCGTCGCTTCCAATACCAAGCCAAAGAGGCGTCCTCATGTTCACTGCTGCGGCCATTCTTTTGTTTCGGCAGCTCGCAACACAAGATTTCGGTGCCGGACAGTGGGCGAAAATCCCGCACTACGCAAGGCTTTCGCGATTTCCTCCGCCATGAAGACGGAGCGGTGGCGCCCCCCCGTGCATCCGAATGCGACATGGACATAGCTCTTGCCCTGCGCCTCATATCGGGGGAGCAACTCCAGAAGAAGATCGCGGATCGAATTGAAACTGCTGGGAAAAGCAGAATCTTTCAGAATGTGCTCTCCGACGGGCTCGTCCAGGCCGGTCAGTTCGCGCAGAACAGGATCCCAATGGGGATTGTCGAGAAAGCGCATATCGAAAACCAGATCCGCGACCGGTGCACCCCGTGCGAAACCGAAACTGCTGACCGTCAGCGTCATTTCGCCGCCTGACTCGGTCGCGAACTGCTCGCGCATGGCCTGTTGCAGCAGGTTGGCGGAAAAGGAGGTCGTATCGATGATGATGTCCGCCCAGCGGCGTAGTGGTTCGATCAGTTCGCGCTCCGCGGCAATGCCGTCGGCCGCGGGGATGCCGCTGGCCAGCGGATGGCGGCGGCGGGTTTCATTATAGCGCCGCTCCAGCTCCGGGGCCGAGCAGTCCAGGAACAGGGTCGTGATGTCGACGTCATCGCGCGCCGAAAGCAGGCTGACCTGGTCTATGATCGCACCGGGTTCGAAACCGCGCGTGCGGCTATCGAAACCGATTGCCAGGGGAACGCCGCCAATATTGGCCGGTTCGCTTGCCGCGGGGCCGATCAGCCGATCGAGCAGGCGGATGGGAAAATTGTCGATCGTTTCCCAGCCGAGATCTTCCAGTTCCCGCAAGGCGGTCGTTTTGCCGGCTCCGAGCATGCCGGTCACCAGCATGATCCGCTGGCGCGTTCTTTGCTCGGGTTCGGGCGACTCAATGGTCATTCGGCGCGATTTGCTCCTCTCTCAATCGAAAGGAAAGGGGGTCTAGGCGTTTGTGCCGCGCAACTGTGCCGATCTGGGGCTAGCGCAGGCCGTATGTCCTGAGCGCCCATTCCGCGCGCAGCGCCAATACCGGGCTTTCCGGCCAGAGCTTTACAAGCGGCAGCGCGTAGCCTGCGAGCTCAACTGTCTCGGCTTCATCGATATAACGGGGCGCAGCTGAATCCAGCATGAGCGACAGACTGACGGGAGCGGCGACGCTCGGCAGTTCGACGATTCCGACATTGCGGATTTCCAGCTTGCTCTCGATATTCGGCGGCGGGGCCGCCCACAGGGCTCCGTCCCGCTGTTCCAGCGTCACGCCATCGTCCCCGATCAATTGAGCCCCTCGGTCGATCAGGGCAAGCGCCAGGCTGGATTTGCCGCTTCCCGCAGGCCCGTCGATGAGTACCGCGCGCCCGCCAATGGCAACGCAGGTTAATTGGCGGATATCCTCGCTCATGGCTTTTCCGCGCTCGGCAACCTGATCACGAAGCATGCGCCGGAATGACCGTCATGCCGGTCACGCAGGGTCAGCGTCCCGTCATGCGCTTCCACGATGGTGCGGGCGATGGCGAGGCCTAGCCCGCTATGGTCTCCGAATTCCTCCGTTTCGGGACGCATGGAATGGAAGCGCTGGAACACTGCATCACGCTCGCTTTCGGGAATGCCGGGCCCTTCGTCGCATAGTTCGATCTCGATCGCATCGCCCTGCATCGCGATGGCAACGGATATCGTACCATTGGGGGGCGAGAACGAGGCCGCATTGTCCAGCAGGTTTTCGATCACGCGCTCCAGCCGGGCCGGCACGCCCATTACCATGAAGGGGCCCGGTTCGCGCCGCGTGAGGGCAATGGAATGGCCTGCATTTTCCTTGCGGTGTTCGCGCGCGCCCACGGCATTGGCGATCAGCGCGGCAATATCGACCGGCTCGAACACCGCCCGGCTAAGCTCTGCATCGATCCGGCTGGCATCGGCGATCTCGCTCACCAGCC
Organism: Alphaproteobacteria bacterium; assembly: GCA_030426245.1. Classification (GTDB taxonomy): domain Bacteria; phylum Pseudomonadota; class Alphaproteobacteria; order Sphingomonadales; family Sphingomonadaceae; genus Andeanibacterium. Next base: position 3,692 of record JAUHYZ010000079.1, read on the forward strand.
TGTCGATCCGCTGGACATCGTGCATCGCAATCTCGCGCAGCTGGCGGCGCAGTTCGGGTTCTTCGACCATGCCGAGAGATTCCAGCGCGCTGCGCAGGCTGGCCAGCGGGTTCTTCAACTCGTGGGCGACATCGGCCGCAAAGCTTTCGACCGCGTCGATCCGCTGGCGCAGGGCATTGGTCATGTCGGAAATCGCACGGGCAAGCAGGCCGATCTCGTCGCGCCGTTCGGGCAGGCGCGGCACCACAACCTCGCGGTCGCGGCCGGAACGCACGCGCACGGCCGCGCGCACCAGCATACGCAGCGGCTGAACGATGGTGCGCGCAAGAAACAAGGAAAGCTGGATCGAAACGATCAGGGCAGCCGCCACGATAATTGCCAGCGTCTGGCGCGCGTCGCGCACACTCTGCGTGATGTCGAGCGCGTTGCGGGTGGTCAGCAGCATCTGGCCCTGCGTGCCCACCGGTGCGGCGGCCGTGATTACCGGGGTCCGATCCGGTGCATAGCGCAGGAATACCTGCGTCCGCATACGCTCCTTGGCCAGGGCAAGCTCGGGCCAGGCATCGGCGCCCGGCGTCTCGGGTTCGCGATAGGTCGGCACCGGATCGGCGCCCAGGATGACGTCCATGCCGCGATCGAGCGCTCTTGCCGCGTGCTGATACCAGGGCTCGCTATCCGGATCGATCAGGGTGAAGCTCGGTTCCGCCAGGGCGAAACTGTCCTTCAACAGCGAACCGTCGCTGCCATAGACACGCAGGCGCAGTCGCTGCTCCTTGCCGATCTGTACGATCAGTGCGTCCATGCTCGCCGGGCGCACTCCCACCAGAGCCTCTGCCGTGATCTGGGCTTCGCTGCGGGCGAGGTTGAAGCGCTCGTCCAGCAACTGGCGGCGATAATTGTCGAGGAAGAAGAAGCTGCCGGCCAGCAGGGCAAGGGCGATGATGTTCACGGCCAGGATACGGATCGTCAGCGATGTGCGGACCGCGAATATGGGGCGTTCGAAGCGCCGCAGCCAGCGCTGCGGATTGCCCCTTTCCGGCGATGGCGAGTCAGCCATCGGTAAAGCTGTAACCGGCGCCGTAGAGCGTTTCTATCGCTGAAAACTCCGGGTCGACCGCGCGGAACTTGCGCCGCATGCGCTTGATGTGGCTGTCGACCGTGCGATCGTCCACGAACACATCGTCGGGATAGGCTGCATCCATCAACTGGTTGCGGCTTTTGATGACGCCCGGGCGCGCGGCCAGTGCATCCAGGATCAGGAACTCCGTGACGGTCAGGGAAACGGGCTTGTCGTCCCAGCTCACGCTGTGCCGAGCCGGGTCCATCCGCAAACGTCCGCGGATCACATCTTCGCTCGGCTGGTCGTTTTCCTGATCCGCCGTGCCTGCGCCCTGGGTCATCCCGCTGCGCCGCAGGATCGCCTTGATCCGCGCGATCAGGAGCTTCTGGCTGAACGGCTTGGCAATGTAATCGTCGGCCCCCATCGCCAGGCCGGCGGCTTCATCGCGCTCGTCATCCTTGCTGGTCAGGAAGATCACCGGAACGGGTGAGGTTTCGCGCAGACGACGCAGCAGCTCCATGCCGTTCATGCGCGGCATCTTGATATCGAACACGCCCAGAT
>JAUHYZ010000030.1 GCA_030426245.1 Alphaproteobacteria bacterium
ATATCGTGTTCAACGACACGGTGAACCGCATGATGCCCAAGCATCACCGCGATCTGGGGCTGAAGGTTTCGACCTCCAATCTGTGCAGCGAAATCACCTTGCCCACCGGGATCGATCATCTCGGCAATGACCGCACCGCCGTGTGCTGCCTCTCTTCGCTCAATCTCGAAAACTGGGAGCAGTGGAGCGGCGACAAGCAATTCATCGAAGACGTGATGCGCTTCCTCGACAATGTGCTGCAGGATTATATCGACCGTGCACCGGCCGAGATGGAGCGGGCACGATATTCCGCCATGCGGGAACGGTCGGTCGGCCTCGGCGTCATGGGCTTCCACTCCTTCCTGCAGAGCAAGGGCATCGGGCTGGAAACCGCGATGGCCAAGGCGTGGAACCTCAAGATGTTCAAGCACATCAACGCCAAGGCCAACGAAGCCTCCATGATGCTGGCCAAGGAACGCGGCCCCTGCCCGGACGCGGAAGAAATGGGCATGATGGAACGTTTTAGCTGCAAGATGGCGATTGCGCCCACCGCGTCGATCAGCATCATCTGCGGCGGCACCAGTGCGTGCATCGAACCGATCCCGGCCAATATCTATACCCACAAGACGCTGTCGGGCAGCTTCGTGGTCAAGAACCCCTATCTGGAAAAGCTGCTGCAGGAAAAATCGAAGGATTCCAACAATGTCTGGAATTCGATCCTGGAACGCGGCGGATCCGTCCAGCATCTCGATTTCCTCTCGCCGGAAGAAAAGGCGGTCTACAAGACCAGCTTCGAAATCGATCAGCGCTGGCTGCTGGAATTCGCGGCGGACCGCGCGCCGTTCATCGATCAGGCGCAGAGCCTCAATCTGTTCATCCCGGCCGATGTCGACAAATGGGATCTGGCCATGCTGCATTTCCAGGCGTGGGAGAAGGGCATCAAATCGCTCTATTACCTGCGCAGCAAGAGCGTGCAGCGCGCCGGTTTCGCCGGCGGTGTGGAAGCGGACAACACTGCGGATGCAGCCAAGATCGAGCTGATGGCCGGTGTGGGCGAGCAGACCGACTACGAGGAATGTCTGAGCTGCCAGTAGGCAGGGCGATCATTCGGGCGTCTGGCCAATTGCAAAGTTTTTTTCAGGGGCGAGCGGAACGAACGGGGGACAAGGAAAGTTGAGGCAAGGCAGGGCAACCTTGCGGGGCAGTGGATGCAGGATTCGGCGCTGAGAAACGAAGCGTAAAGGCGCTCGGTCTTCGGTCTGGATATCCGGATGGTCCGAAAAGGTGCGTTTATACTTGAATTCCCGTTCCATTTGGGCCCGCTGGATACCGCATGAGCAAAGTCACTCAACTTCTTGCCTTCGAAAATCTCAAACGTTCTGTCTGGGCCAGGACGACCACAGCCCTCGAACCCACATTCGCCGCACATTTCAACACGCCCGATGCCCGCAGGGACGAGCTGGGCAACATCATCCTGTTCTCTGAATACGGCAACGCGAAATCGCTGTTCGGATGGAAGCTCGACTTCCGCGTCACCGGCCAGGTGAGCGACGCTCAGGACCCTGCGAATATCCGCGCCATGGCCATTCACGACATGACCAAGCCGAAGAAGCTGCGCGGGCCGGCATCGAAATCGCGCAAGAGGGCCGGTTGAATGCCGATCGCCGGCAACCGGAATGCCGTGCCTGTCCTGCTGCTGCCGTTGCTGGCCGCCTGTGCGCACCAGGTGCCCTCCGGCGTGAGCGATGCAGCTTCCACTCCGGGTTTCTGGTGGGGGCTGTGGCACGGTTTCATTTTCCCCTGGGCCTGGATCGGTTCGCTCTTCTCAAGCGACATCGCCGTCTATGCCGTGCCCAATAGCGGCGGCTGGTACGATTTCGGCTTCTTCCTGGGCATCACCGTGCTGGGCGGCGGCTCCTGGTTCAGCTCCAAGAAGAGACGCCGCGACTGAGCGCAGCGCGCCGGGGCGCCTTCCCCTGTTTTTCGGAACATCGCCGCCTGCTCGCCCGTTGCAGAAGGAGAAGGAGTGCTCGACCATGCCTTTGCTCATTCCGCAAATTCTGCTCGCCTTGGCGATATTGCTCGCCTGCGCTGCGGGTGTCTGGCTGATGATCAATGCGCGTTCGGTGGCGCGGCTGTTCCGCAGCACCGGCCTGATCGAACCCGGCCCCGGCCCGCGGCTGCATTCGAAACGCGCCGTGCTCGCCGTGTTCGTTGCCTTCAATCTCGGCTGGATCGCCAGTATCGCGATCTGGTCCTGGGCGATGAGCGACGAAGCGGCGGAGACTGTCGTCACGCCCGAATAGCTGCCTTTCGCAGCGCCTTTGTGGTAGTCTGACGTCCTGATTATCAGGGGAGGCTGCCATGCATATATCCCGTTCAGCTGCGGCGATCGCTGCGGCCCTGACTTGCTCTGCGCTCGCCGCAGGCTGCAGCGTTAAACCGGAGGAGGATCCCTTCGCCGGGGAGTGGGTGGACCTCACCCATGCACTGGGGCCGGAAACCATCTTCTGGCCGACCGACGGCGATTTCGTGCATAAGGAAAACTTCCACGGCCAGACCGAAGGCGGCTGGTACTACACATCCTATGACATCACCCTGCCCGAACATGGCGGCACGCATCTGGATGCGCCGATCCATTTCGCCGAAGGCCGCCAGAGTGCGGACCAGATACCGCTGGAGCGGCTGATCGGTCCGGCAGCGGTGGTGGATGTGAGCGAGCAGGCCCTGGCGGACCGCGATTACCGCTTCACGCGGGAGGACGTGCTGGCCTGGGAAGCCGACAATGGCGAGCTGCCCGATGGCGCGATCGTGCTGTTCCGTACCGGTTACGACCAGTTCTGGCCCGATCGCACGGCCTATATGGGCACCGATCTGCGCGGGCAGGAAGGCGTGGACAATCTGCATTTCCCCGGCCTGTCGGAAGATCTGGCCCGCTTCCTGGCCGGAGAACGCAATGTCGGCGCGGTCGGGCTGGACACGCCCAGCCTGGATTACGGCCAGTCGAAGGATTTCATCGCCCACCGCATCCTGCTGGACAAGAACATCCCGGGTTTCGAAAATGTCGCCAATCTGGGCGAGCTGCCGCCAGCGGGCGCGACGGTGATTGCGCTGCCCGCCAAGATCAGGGAGGGCAGCGGCGGCCCCTTGCGGATCATTGCGCATCTGCCGCCCGGCTGAGCGGCGCCTTCGCGCAGGTTCACGCGAAGAGCGGCAGGCGCGCCAGTTCCTCTTGCGGCAGATCGAGGCGCAGCAGGCCGCGCAGCGTTTCCGCGTAATCTTCCGCATCGGCGATTTCCCGCCGCTCGCTTGTCCCGCGCTGTGTGCGCACGAGCTGGCGGTCCACCAGCGAGACGAAGCCGTCTTCCAGAACGATGCTGGCGATATGCAGGCTGGTGAAGCGCGATTCCCCGTGCGTGCTGGTCCAGTGATTGCCCATTGCGAGGTCGGCGGCGGTCACTTCGTTCAGGCCGAAGGCATATTGCCGCTGCCAATCCCCGCCGGGCCCCGCGCGCTCCAGCAGCCATTCGCCGGGGGCGGAGCCGGCCGCGCCGATCCGCCGCAGCCGGTGGCGCGCGCCGTCGGTCGTCTCGGCCATGCTGCCATCGGCGAGCTGCATGGGCGGGATCCACGATCCGCCGAAGCCCGCATCGGCAATCCATGGCTCGCCGCCCAGGTCCGCCAGCAGCAGGCAATGGGTCAGCGGCGGCATTTCCTCCGGATCGCCCAGCAGCACGCGCGCCATCAGCATGCGGTGCGGGGTGCCGATATCCTGCAGCATGTCGGAAAACAGCCGGTTCTGTTCGAAGCAATAGCCCCCGCGCCGCTGCCTCACCAGCTTGGCGAAGACCGCATCGCTCTCCCCCGAAATGCCGCGGCCCAGCATGATGTCGAGATTTTCGAACGGGATCGCTTTGCGCTGCGCGATCTGCAGCGCCGCCAGGCCCGCCGCATCGGCAGGCGGCGGCGCGGAAAGGCCGATCCGCGCGAGATAAAGTTCCAGCCGTGAAGTCGCTGCGTCCATCGCCGGCGGATTGCACCCGCGCCTTCCCCGCCGCAAGCGCATTTCACCCCCTGCGGCCAGCCCCCGTGCGACGTTTTGCGACATTTCGTCACTTGCCCGCGCCCGGCCGCAGCGATTAGATATATGCGAAAGCCATCATATTAGGGGGTCTCTTCATGCGTAAATGGCATCGCTGGATGTCGGTATTCTTCGCCGTCATCATGATCTGGGTCACGATCACGGGCCTGCTGCACTACGCGGTAGTCTGGTGGCCCACGCAGGAGCCATCGGCAGTAGACCTCGCCGCGGCGGCCCCGCCCGAAGGCTTCGTCTGCCCCGAAGGCTGGCGCTGCTCACCCCCGCGGCCGGACACCGGCAACCCGCTCGCGCCCTATCTGGGCCTGTTCCACCACCTCCATTCGGGCAGCGAAGGCGGCATCTGGGGGGAGATCATCGTAATGCTTTCCGGCCTGGCGCTGCTGTTCTTCAGCATTTCGGGCATCTGGATGTATGTGCAGATGTGGCAGAACCGCAAAACGCGGGGCCTCAAGAAGGGCATCTTCTGGAAATGACCGGTCTGCCGCCGCTGTAAGCGCGCCACCGACGCAAAAAGCCCCGACCGGGGTTGTGTCCCGGCCGGGGCCTGATTGCCGCAACCTTGCGAGGGCGATGGCCTATGCCATGGCGTCCCGGTGGGTGCCTTGGGGGATTGGCGTCCCTTCCTTCAGACGCAGGCTGCCATCCTTTATCTCCTCCGCTGCATGCAGGGGGAGGAAGTGATGCCGGCCATCGTCGCTGTCGCTGCGGGTCAGCTTGATCACCTCGCCGTCCACACTGTCGACTGTGCCGACATGGTGACCCTTGGCGTCGATGACTTCCATGTGTTCCTGGATCTGGTTGGTGTCGAACATTGTAAGTTCTCCCATATATCTGCTGTTCTTACCCAACCAACGGATGGCCCCGGCGCTGCGTTCCACGGCCCGTCGCACATGGCCCACGGCCCGATTGCGTGAGGGGCGGGGAGCGGGCCGGGAGCGTGCGGGATGAAATTTCCGCGGCTTATCCCCACATAAGAAAAGGCGCTTGCTTTCGAATCACAGCCATGATTCCCTATGCTGAAGGAGCAGTCGCAAAAACCCACGGAGACACCACATGTCGTTGCTTGAAGCACGCAAGACCTACAAGCCCTTTGAATATCCGTGGGCCTATGACTTCTGGAAGCGGCAGCAGCAGGTCCACTGGATGCCCGAGGAAGTCCCCCTGGGCGAGGATTGCCGCGACTGGGCGCAGAAGCTTTCCGATCACGAGCGTAACCTGCTCACGCAGATCTTCCGCTTCTTCACCCAGGCGGATGTGGAAGTGCAGGATTGCTATCACGAGAAATACGGGCGCGTCTTCAAGCCCACCGAAGTCAAGATGATGCTGGCTGCCTTCTCCAATATGGAAACGATCCATATCGCGGCCTATTCCCACCTGCTCGATACGATCGGCATGCCCGAAAGCGAATATGGCATGTTCCTCGAATATGAGGAGATGAAGGCCAAACACGATTATCTGCAGGAATTCGGGGTGGAGAATGACGAGGATATCGCCCGCACCCTGGCGATGTTCGGCGGCTTTACCGAAGGGCTGCAGCTCTTCGCCAGCTTCGCCATGCTGATGAACTTCCCGCGCTTCAACAAGATGAAGGGCATGGGCCAGATCGTTTCATGGTCGGTGCGCGATGAAAGCCTGCACTGCGAAGGCATCACCCAGCTGTTCCATGCCTTTTGTGCGGAGCGCAACTGCCTCACCAAGGCCGTGAAGGAAGACATCATCGATTGCTGCCAGAAGACGGTGCGGCTGGAAGATGCCTTTATCGACCTCGCCTTCTCCGATGGGCCCGTGCCGGGGATGACGGCGAAGGAGATCAAGAAATATATCCGCTACATCGCCGATTGGCGGCTCAGCCAGCTCGGCCTGCCGGCGATCTACATGGTGGACGATCACCCGCTGCCCTGGCTGACCCCGCTGCTCAACGGCGTGGAGCATGCCAACTTCTTCGAAACCCGCGCCACCGAATATTCCAAGGGCGCGACAAAGGGGAACTGGCAGGACGTGTGGGCCAGCTTCGATCAGCGCAAGAACGCGAAAGCCGCGAACGAGGAAGAGGGCAGCGCCGATGGCGAGCCCGATATGTTCGGCGAAAGCTCAGGGGGCACTGAGGCTGCGGAGTAGCTAACTCGCTAAATCAACAGTGCGAAAAATCTTGAGGACCATCGCCATAACCAAGAGAATTCCGTAGTAGAATAGGAAGAGGCCAACGCCTGACGAGACAATGTTAACAACATGCGATGCCCCTGAAAAAACACAGGGAGTTGGAATGCTTTTTGACTCGATCACGGCGCTTAAAATTAGCGCTGCGATTTGAATGATGATTGCATGGCATATGCTGCTAACTAGGGACAGCAAAGGGGACTTCCCACCAAGTTGTTCGGAGGGAGCCTTCAACGCTCTCCGATCTTTGGGGTCAAATAGCGCGATCAGGATTGCAAAAGATGCAATAGAGAATCCTGCTAGTGCCGGCAATATTGATTGAGCTTTCTCGATCCACTGCTCTTCAACTATCCAGCGCCAAGAAGCAAAAGTGCAGACTCCTGAAATCCAGAAATAGCTAGAACAAAAGATTGTTCTTAAGCCCCCGTAGTTTTTGTACAGAAGGGTTAGGTTATTCTGCAGGTTGCTGGACATCTTTGTCTCTAGGTCTGCGTGCGTCAGAAATTATCTGTCGAACTTTGTCTGATAATCTTTGAAACACGTTCAACTCGCTGTCACTTGGATCATATGTAGTGCGTTCGATCAACGGCGTGCTAGCCGATTGGTTGTGTGTCATCACGCCGTTTACAAGGGATTTCGTATGCACCTCGCCGTTTTCAGCCGCTACCTTTCCTAAGGCATGCGTTCGTGCACTGGGCGTTAGATTGTCGGAATCATTTGATTTGATTGTCTCCTCGTATTGGTCTCCATTATTTTCTTTCAGTCGCTCTTCGATAACAGATGCTAGGTCTTCATCTAAGTCGTCAGTGTTTGGCCGTCTCACCACTATCTTAACCTCTTTTAGGTCAGGAAGAGACAGCAGTTCGTCGACGGCTCGATAATTCTTGACGATGTCTATTTCGACTCGGCCAAATTTTTCTGTGATCTCTGGCCAACTAAGCGCTTCTTTAAAATACCTTTCTACAGAACGAGTGCTAAGACTCTTAGATTCTGCATAAGATGAGACCACAATTATGTGATCGTCTGGAAATAGTTGAAAATAAAATTGAGCAAGATTTGGCTTTAGTCCGTCAGGTATATTTATTTCATCTAATTTTTCTGGCTTCGCTGCGTCAAAATCCTCTAAATCGAACCAATCTCCGTCGATATCGATTTCAGTATATTTAGCGATTAAGCCGAGATGATTCTCCTCGGGCAAGAAGAGACGGATTGCGACGAATGAATGGCCGTATACTTTCACGCCCCTTTGGAGATTTGCCAGTTCGCAAATTAGCGCAGTGTAATCTCGGTCATGAGAATCAGGAATACGAAGATTGACTGCCGCCACTTCAATCTTTGGATCGCGTGCCACGTTTTCTCCCCCTTTTTTGAAACGCCTCTGATTATAGGCGCTCAATGCAACTGAGCAACAGATGCAGACATTTAGTCTTTGCAGGTCTAGAGTTTATGTTTTTAACCATTCCAATCCATCGGCCGGCGATCCGACAGCGTTATCCTGATTACTCTCTTCGCTCTTTCCTGACCCAAATACTCGACACTGCCCGGCATGGACCGGGTATTCGAAGCGACGCTGGCCAGCGTCATTCTTGGCGGGGTGGCGCTTGCCAAGTTAGATGTGCTTGATGATGCACTGGTCTGGCTGCTTAAGGACAACGAGCCCAGGCATCATATGTCGTCCAGCAATCCCTGGGCCAAGCATGACGATCCCGCAGCGGCGAAGAAGGCGGCGGTGCATCAGGCTTTATTCGTCATTCCCGCGAAGGCGGGAATCCAGTCAGCAAACTCAAGATTGAAGTAAAGCTGGGCCCCCGCCTGCGCGGGGGTGACGATACTTGGTGCTCGGGCCCGGCCCTAAGGGTTCCACGCCGCTCCACCGTCTAGCACCCTGCCAGCAGTAGCCGCGAATAGAACCGGTGCGGACGGCGCATAAGGCGCCAGCCGGGTTTTGCGAGCCACCTAGACCGCGACGGGGACGGTGTAGCCTGTGAACCCTATCGCGGGCGGTGAGGCCGGGATTTGCCCACCCCCGGCCCCTCCCGTGAACGGGAGGGGAGATTGTTGCGCGGCGTAGTCCCCCTCCCGCTTGCGGGAGGGGTTAGGGGTGGGTCTGCTCGGCCTGCCTCAGGCGCAACATTGATCTTGCGTCTAAAGGTGGGCCCACTTCACCGCCAATAGTCGCGCCGCTCGGCCATGACTTTTCCATGAAAATCCGCGATTGCCTCTAGTTTGCCGTGATTGCCGGTGCCGCCCGCGCTATTCCTGGCGGCATGACCAAGCGCCTCGTCTCCGCCCTGGCGGCCCCCGCTCTTGCAGCTAGCGCGCTGGCCGCGATGCCGGCTCCGGCTATCGCCTGTTCGGTCGCGGATGATTACCGCGTGCCCACCAATTTGGAGCTGGCGGACGAAGCGGAGCTGATCCTGCTGGCCGAGGTTGCGGGTGGTTCGGATATGGAGGGGAGCGTCCGCGATTGGGGCCTCACCCTGCGGCCGATCGCGGCGCTCAAGGGCGAACTGCCCCAGGAAGACTTCCTGTTGCCCGGCGCGGCCATCGCGCCGGAGCAATTCCTCGTCCTCAGCAACCCTTACGAGTTCAGGCAGGCGCATCCGCTCAGCTATATTGGCGGTTGCATCCGCACCATGTTCCCGCGCGGTACCACGGCCCTGTTCTTCCTGAAGCAGCGCGATGGCGAGTGGTCATCCGCCGGCGGGCCGTTCAGCCGCTGGGCGGAAGACGTGCCGGGCGAAGGCGCGCCCTGGGCGGTGCTGACCAGGCTCTATGTGCAGGCCGCCGGATTGGCGGGCGAAGCGCGCAAGGAATTGCTGGAAGCGGAGCGGGACCGGCTGAAAGCCAGGGCGGAGGATCCGGTGGCGCAGCTCATGGCCGCCGATATCGAACGCCAGCTCGCGGGCCCCAACGAGCCCTGGAACGTGCTGATGCGGCGGCAGATGCGGCAAATGGGCTTGCCGGGGGATGAGGCGGAAAGCCCGCAAGAAGAAGAGGGCAGCGCGGTCGAATCTGCGCTGGACGCCATGCGGGGGTCAGGGGATGCCGCCCGGGAGGACGCCCGGCCCGCCCCGGAAACGCTGGGCGAAGAGCCGCGCTGATCCGCATTTGCACGCCAAATGCCGCGTTTATTCGCAAATCGCCGTGCCAGACCGGCACGGTGCGCAGGTCTCGAAACCGATTTTTCGCTTTACCCTTGAAACCGATCCGCCCTTCGCGCATTATAGTTTCTGCGGACCGGGCCCCTCTGGCGAGACCCTCTCTCGTGATGTCGGCCGCATCGGATATCGATGCGCAGATAGGCCCCCATCCCCCGCGTCTGCCATCGGTATCCGATCACCTTAAGCCTCTTTTGGGAGACTGAAGATGACGGCCCGATTGAAACGCCTCAGCGAAATCTACCGGCGGATCGATGCCAAATTGCGCGACGAGGAAGATCGTCGCTTTCCCGACGATATCGAATTGGCTAGGCTTCGTGCGATGAAGCTGCGCGTCAAGGATCAGATTTTGCAAACGCGCCCGGCCACATAGTGGCGGGCCCCAAGATCATCCCGCCTGTCAGGCCGGCCGTGGTGGTTGCCAAGGTCGGCCCCATGCTCAAGGAATTCCTCCAGCAGGAAAGCGCCGGCGGTATCCTGCTGATCATTGCAGCGCTGCTCGCCCTTCTGGTTGCAAACAGCCCGCTAGAGGCTGCCTATAGTGCAATGCTGGACCTCCCCGTGATCGCGGGGGCCGGCTCGGTGGTGATCGCCAAGCCGCTGATCCTGTGGATCAACGATGGGCTGATGGCGGTGTTCTTCTTCCTCATCGGCCTGGAAGTGAAACGCGAAGTCCTCACCGGCCAGCTCAGCAGCTGGGACAAGGCATCCTTGCCGCTGGTCGCCGCGATCGGCGGGATGGCGGCGCCCGCGCTGATCTATTACTCGCTCAATGCTTCCGATCCCGTCGGACTGCGCGGCTGGGCGATCCCGGCCGCGACCGATATCGCCTTCGCGCTGGGCGTGCTGATGCTGCTCGGCCCGCGTGTGCCTGCCGCGCTCAAGGCGTTGCTGCTGGCGATTGCGGTGATCGACGATATCGGCGCGATCGCGATTATTGCGGCCTTCTATACCGCGGAAACGAATCTGCAGATGCTGGCGGGCGGGGGCGTGACGCTGGCCCTGCTTGCGCTTGTCGGGCGGGCGCGGATCGCCTCCTCGATCCCCTATGTGCTGCTCACGCTGGTGCTGTGGGTGTTCGTGCTCAAATCGGGCGTGCATGCCACGCTGGCGGGCGTCGCGGCGGCGATGTGCGTGCCGCTGTCGGCGCGGAATGGGGAGACGCCGCTGGAGCGGATGGAGCATGGGCTGCATCCCTGGGTGGCGTTCCTCATCATCCCGATCTTCGGCTTCGCCAATGCGGGCGTCACGCTGCAGGGCCTCACCCTGGGCGATTTCCTGGCGCCCGTGCCGCTGGGCATCGCGCTGGGCCTGCTGCTGGGCAAGCAGCTGGGGATTTTCGGCCTCTCCTGGCTGGCGGTGAAATCCGGCCTCGCCAAGCTGCCCGAAGGGATCGGCTGGCGGCAGGTCCATGCCGTCTCGCTGCTGGCGGCGATCGGCTTCACCATGAGCCTGTTCATCGGCAATCTGGCATTCTCCGATCCCGCGCGAATCGAGGCGGTGAAGCTGGGCGTGCTGATGGCCTCCGCCATCGCGGCGATTGGCGGCTATGCGTTGCTGCGCCTCTCCCTGGCGAGCGATAAGCGTGATGTTGATGAGGTTGAGTAGCGGCTCGGTGCCTTTCACGCCTATTGCGCCAAAGGGCGTAAACTGCGAGATTTGCGCCAGTCAATCATTGCTCAGGAGACCGGCATGATCCTTCGAACCAATGCGAATCTCGCTTCCAAATCCCTGTTGCCGCTGGGGGCGGCGCTTGCCTTCACGCTTGCGGCCTGCAGTGCGGAAGAGGAACCGACTTACGAAACCGATGTCGAGGATGTTTCGGGCGGCGAGCTGATCGTGACCGAGGACGATCCCGAGGCTGTGGATGTCGACCTGCCCGACACCGAGATGACGCCGGTTCCCGATGGCGAAGAAGCCGCCGCGGAAGAAGAACCCGCAGCCGAATAAGCCGGGTGAGCCGCCGCTAGGCCCTGTTCCCGGCGGCCCGGGTTCGGGCGGCGAGCCACGGCATCAGCGCGAAAGCGATTTGCCCCGCCAGGCCGATCGCGCCGGCGGGCCGGGCCATGCCGGCAATCCACTGGCCGATCGGCTCGCCCATGGCCGTAGCCAGCAGCGCCTCGCTCGCCATCAGCAGCGCGAAGGCGATGGCGCCGATGGCGAGCGCATGCCTTGGCGTGGCCGCTTTGCCGCGCAGCAGGTGTTTCGCCCATAGCCAGCTCGCCTCCAGCATCACCGGCAGCTCCAGCCCCACGGCCGCCAGTTCCCCCAGCTGCGGCGCCAGCCACAGGGTCCGCACCGTGCCCAGCACAAAGCCGAGCGCGAAGATCCCGGCCCAATAGGCAGCTGCAAGGCGGATCACATGCGCCATTGCGGAAGCGAAGCTCGGCGGCGTTCGGCCTGCTTTGCCCGCTAGGCCAGCCACGTATCCGGGTTGGGCATGGGCTCTTTCTTCTGCGCCCTGAGCAGGCTCAGCACGCAGCGCACCACCACCAGCACGCAAATGGCGGGCAGCAGCAGGAAGCCGATCAGCACGATCATCAGGAGGACGCTGACGATGCCGCCTATCAGGCCGATCCAGAAAGTGCGGATGAGATAATCGTAATGGGAATATTCCCATTCCTCGCGGCCTTCATTGCGCCAGACATAGGCCAGCACGACGCCCACGATCGCGGTGATGCCCAGAATGAAGGAAGACAGGTAAAGCAGGCTGACAATGGTCGGCTGGTTGAAATCGAACCCGGCGCTGTTGCTGCTGCCGGGAGCGCCGCCCACCGTGCCGCGCGTCTGCTTTTCATCCGGAAATTCCGCCATCGCCGATCCCCTTTTTCTGCGTGTAATCCATGATAGACTAATCGGGCGGTGCAGGGAACCAACCGCGTGCCCGTGCCGTTGCTTCTAAAGAAGCAAATTCGCAGGAGGACACCGATGCAACAGACGACACTGGAAGACCGCAAGAAAGAACTGCGCACCTTGGTGGAGCAGATGGAACAGCACCCCGAAAAGGATTGGAGCGAGCAGAAGAAACGCGTCGCCGTGCTGCGCGAAATGGTCGCTCACGAAGAAACCTGAATGCAGGCGGCTCTGCTCCGCCGGTAATCACTCGCCTGGAGGTGGAAATGGCCGGGTCAGCCCCGGAGCGTTTCCACCGTCTTCTTGGCTTCGGCCAGCCCGCATCCTGTATCCTTGCGCAGAATGCGGATCGCTTCCACCTTGCGCCCGCGACGCAGCGCATCGTCGATCTGTGAGCGCGCCTCTGGCGAGATGCGCGTGGTGGAGATCGGCATGATGTCTTCCGCGCGGCTCGTCAGCCGCCCCATGCCCATTCCGATGCGGAACACCAGCAGCGTCCACAGGGCAAGGCCCAGCGCCCATCTCCAGTCGAACCATTCCATTTCGCAAGCTTGCCATGCCCCCCTGGCAAAGGCCAGCGTCACAGCCCTTTCCCTTGGCGCTGGGAGCGGCTAAGGCGCGCGGCGACGCTGCGGACAGGAGGCGCGCCGATGAGCGTGAGCGAGGACAAGGTCCTGGAAAAGGCAATGGTGGCCAAGGCGGAGACGCTGATCGAGGCGCTGCCCTATTTCCAGCGCTATGCCGGGCGTACTTTCGTGGTCAAATATGGCGGCCATGCCATGGGCGACCCCAAGGCGGCGCAAGATTTCGCCGAGGATATCGTGCTGCTGAAGGCCGTGGGGATCAACCCGGTGGTGGTGCATGGCGGCGGCCCGCAGATCGGCGCCATGCTCAAGAAGCTGGGCGTCGAAAGCAAGTTCGTCGATGGATTGCGGGTGACCGACAAGGCGACTGCCGAAGTGGCGGAGATGGTCCTTTCCGGCGCCATCAACAAGGAACTGGTCGGCTGGATATCGAAGGCCGGGGGCACGGCCATCGGCATTTCGGGCAAGGATGGCGCGATGGTTACCGCCACCAAGGTGAAGCGCACCACCCGCGACCCCGACAGCAATATCGAACAGGCGGTGGATCTGGGCTTTGTCGGCGAGCCGGCCCATGTCGATACCAAGATTCTGGAAACGGCCAGCAAGGCGGGCATGATCCCCGTCGTCGCGCCGATCGGGGCAGGCGAGGATGGTCACACCTACAATATCAACGCGGATACGATGGCGGGCGCTATCGCGGCCGCTCTGGGCGCTGCGCGGCTATTCCTGCTGACCGATGTGCCGGGTGTGCTGGACAAGCAGGGCAATCTGCTGACCGATCTGACGCCGGTCGATATCGAACGGCTCAAGCAGGACGGCACGGCGCAAGGCGGCATGATCCCCAAGCTGGAAACCTGCGTATCGGCAGTTGAGGCCGGCTGCGAAGCTGCAGTAGTGCTCGACGGGCGCGTGCCGCATGCGATGCTGCTGGAATTCTTCACCTCTCGCGGTGCGGGTACCCTGATCAGGGCGGAATGACCTTCACACATGCGTCTTAGCCGGTTGATACACCTCTGCCCCCTCGTCTACGCTGGCTTTAACGCTAGCAGAAAGGTTTGACGCCGTGCTGTTCTACACGCTGTCCGAGATCGTCGGCTATCTCATTTCGATCATCATCATCCTGGTCATCGTGCAGTTCATCCTGAGCCTGCTCATCTCCTTCAATGTGGTCAACATGCACAACGATTTCGTGGCCGCGATCTGGCGGGCGATCAACGCCCTGCTGGATCCGATCCTCAATCCGATCCGCAGGATCATGCCGGATACAGGCATGATCGACTTCTCGCCGCTTGTGCTGATTATCGGGCTGAACATTCTCAATATCATTCTCAGAAACCTAGCCATGGGGAGCCTTGCATGAGCGCTGCATTGATTGACGGAAAAGCCTTCGCAGAAGGCTTGCGTCAAAAGGTCGGGACATACGCCGAAGAATTCGAAAAGAAGGCGGGCCGCAAGGCCGGCCTGGCTGTCGTGCTTGTCGGTGAAGACCCGGCCAGCCAGGTCTATGTGCGCAGCAAGGGCAAGGCGACCGTTGCAGCAGGCATGAACAGCTTCGAATACAAGATGGATGACGACACTTCGGAAGAAGCGTTGATCGCCAAGGTGGAAGAGCTGAATGCCGATCCCAATGTCGATGGCATTCTGGTTCAGCTGCCCCTGCCCAAGGGACTGGACGAGCAGGCCGTGATCGCCACGATCGATCCCGACAAGGATGTGGACGGGTTCCATATCATCAATGCAGGGCGCCTCTCGGTCGGTCAGAAGGGTTTCGTGCCCTGCACGCCGCTGGGCTGCCTGATGCTGCTGAAAGACCGGCTGGGCGATCTCTCCGGCAAGGATGCAGTGGTCGTCGGCCGTTCGAATATCGTGGGCAAGCCGATGGCGCAGCTACTGACCGATGCCAATGCCACGGTGACGATCGCACATAGCCGGACCAAGGATCTGCCCGAAGTCGTCAAACGCGCCGATATCGTGGTGGCGGCTGTCGGCCGCCCCGAAATGGTGACGGGCGACTGGATCAAGCCCGGTGCGACTGTCATCGATGTGGGGATCAACCGGATCAGCTCGGAAGACGGCAAGTCGAAGCTGGTCGGCGATGTCGATTTCGAAAGCGCAAGCGACGTGGCGGGCGCCATCACGCCCGTGCCCGGCGGCGTCGGCCCGATGACGATTGCGGTTCTTCTGCGCAACACGCTCGTGTCCGCTTATCGCCGCGAAGGTCTTCCGCTCGACGAAGACGCATTGTGAGCCGCGCGGCGGCCGGTTTTGCTGCTGCGCTTGGCGCGGCGGTGCTGCTGGCCGCCTGCTCGGGCGGCCCCGGCGGGCGTGGCGGCCCTCGCGGGCCCCAGGCCGGCCCCTTGCGCCCGATTGCGCAGCCCGGCGAAGTGGTTGCCAACGAACTCGCCTTCGCCCGCTTCGCGCGTGAAGAGGGGCAGCGCGCGGCATTTCTGGAATTCGCGGCAGACGGCGCGCTGATGTTCGTGCCGCATCCGGTGCGGGCCGGTACATGGCTGCGCAGCCACGATCTTCCGGCCAGCCCGGTCAGCTGGCAGCCATATCATGTCTGGTCGAGCTGTGACGGCTCGCTGGCGGTTACCAGAGGCGCCTGGCAGCGGGAGAACGGGTCCTTCGGCTATTTCGTCACCATCTGGCAGCGCCAGAACGATGGCAGCTATCGCTGGGCGCTCAACACGGGCGGCACGCTGGAACAGCCTTTGCCTGCGGCCGACATGATCGGCACCGATGTGGCTGATTGCCCCGTGCGGCAGGAAGGCCGCCCGCGCCAGGATCGGGACCGGGATTGGCAGGCGCTTCCGGGCTCTCTGGAGGAGCCGCTGGAAGGCGAGGCGGCGGATGGCAGTTTGCGCTGGACCGTCGGAAAGACCGGCAGCGAAACGCGGGAACTGCATGTCTCGATGAAGCGCGGCGGCACGATGAGCGAGGTTCTCTCCGTAGCAGCGCCCGCTCGCCAATAGGCCGGGGCGCCCGGTTCTACTGCAACGTTACCCGGTCTTCATCGCCGTCGCGGCGTCCGAAGAACTGCATCAGCTGGACCAGCAATTCGCAGCGTGCGCGAATGTCCGGCGCTTCGAGCAGCGCCTGCTTCGCCGCCACGTCGAAAGGGGCAATCTGGCTGACGCCGTTGATCAGCGAGAGATCGTCCAGCCGGGCGACAGATTCCCAATCGACCGAGTAGCCTTGCGCATGGGCGAATTCGCGCGCTTCGTTTTCGAAGCTGGCGCGTTCGGCGGAGCTGAGCACTTCATCGTCATCCTCATCGAGCATTTCGGCTTCGATCTGCCGGAAGGGCGTGGCGGCATCGATCTCGCGCAGCATGCGGAAGCGGTTCTCGCCTTCCAGGATGATATTGTAGCGCCCGTCATCCAGCGCTTCGACATCGCTGATCCTGCCCACGCAGCCGATATCGAACAGGGGGGAGCCTTCCGCGACCGCCTGCGGCTGGATCATCGCGATCTTGCGGTCGCGTGCCAATGCGTCGCTCACCAGGGCGCGGTAGCGCGGTTCGAAGATATGGAGCGGCAGCTGCAGCCCGGGAAACAGGATCGCACCCGAAAGGGGAAATATGGAGAGCCGCGATGATGTCATTCGCGCATTCCCGGGTCAGCCGAACAGGATCAGCGAAAGCTTGCGCCGGTTTGCGGCGACCCACGGATCTTCCAGGCCGACGGCTTCGAAGATCTGCAGCAACTTGGCCTTGGCGGCGCCTTCATTCCATTCGGGCTGCTCGGAAATCAGCTTCAGCAGCACTTCGGCCGCTTCGTCGCGCTGGCCCGCCGCGAAGGCCGCTTGCGCAAAGGCGAACTGGGCTTCCGCGTCGTCCGGCTTTTCCGCCGCGGCGCTGCGCAGTTCCTCAAGCTCGCTATCGTCCTGCGGTGCCTCGCTGGCCAGATCGAGTGCGCTCTTGGCCTGGGCGATCGCCGGATCCTCCTGCATTTCAGGGGTCAGGGCATCGAAGGCGGCTTGCGCTTCCTCGGCCTGGCCGGCGGCAATCAGCGAACGGATCAGGCCTGCCTGAACCTGCGCATTGTCCGGTGCCATCTGCACCAACTGTATGAACACGCTGGCCGCACGCTCGCCGTCGCCTTCGGCCAGTACCTGTTCGCCCATCGCGATCAGTTGGGCGATGTCCTGCTGGCCGGAGCCATTCGCGCCGCCCTCTTCCAAGGGCAGCTTTTCCAGCAGCTGGTCGATGATCTGCTTGAGCTGCGTCTCGCTGCGCGCATTTGTCAGGTCGGCCACGGGCTGGCCGCGGAACATCGCATAGACGGTGGGGATCGATTGCACCTGGAACTGGGCGGCAATGAACTGTTCTTCATCGACATTGATCTTGGCCAGCATCACGCCCTTGTCGGCATATTCGGCGGCGATCTTTTCCAGCGTCGGGGTCAGCGCCTTGCAGGGGCCGCACCATTCAGCCCAGAAGTCCAGGATGACCAGCTTGGTCATCGAAGGTTCGACGACTTCCGTCTTGAAACGGTCGACCGCTTTCTGTTCGTCTATATTGAGGCCCATGCTTGCCAAGGGATGCTCTCCATTGTCGTCAGAGTGTTTGCCCTAATGTGGCCCTTTGCGGAGATTTGTGAAGGGCCTTTCGAGTGCATGCTGCGATGGGCGTTTTTCCCCTTGCGGGGCGTGAAGCGCGATGCTAACCGCGCGCCTCCCCACCCACAGCGCGCAGCGCGCCTGTCGGGAACGCCAGTGAGCGGGCGTAGCTCAGGGGTAGAGCACAACCTTGCCAAGGTTGGGGTCGAGAGTTCGAATCTCTTCGCCCGCTCCATTTCCAATCCAAAGAATTTCGGTTTTCCGCGGTTTCGCCCGCGGCTGGGCCGGATTGCCGGCAAGCCGGTTTGCTCGCAGATGCAAAAAAGTTCTTGCACTTCGCCGTGCGCTCAAGCAAAAAAGATATGTTATAACATCAATACGCAAATTTACAGGGCATCTCCATCATCATGAAATTCAGTACCTGCCTGCTGCTTTCCGCTGCAGCGCTCATTCCCTTTCATTCCGCATCCGCCCAGGAAGAGGCGAGTGAACATCGCGAACCGGCGGACGATTTCCATGGCGAAATCGTGGTCGCCGCGCCCGGACTCGAGCGGCTGGACCTGCTGGCCGGCACATCGGTGATTGCGGGCGAAGAGCTTCAGCGCAATCTGGACGGGCAGATCGGCGAAGTGCTGGCAAAGCTGCCAGGCGTTTCCGCCTCCGGTTTTGCGCCGGGCGTTTCGCGCCCGATATTGCGCGGTTTCGGCGGGGAGCGTGTGCGCGTCCTGACCGACGGGGTCGGCGCGATCGACGCCTCGAGCGCGTCGGACGATCACGCCGTGACCGTGGAACCGCTGATCACGCACAAGGTGGAAGTGCTGCGCGGCCCGGCCGTGCTGCTTTATGGCAGCCAGGCGATCGGCGGTGCGGTGAATGTCATCACCAAGCGGATACCGCCGGCAGTGCCGGACGAGCCGATCCACATCGACGCCCTGGCCAGTGTCGATAGCGCTTCGAACAGGCGCGAAGGCGGGCTGTCCGTTGACGTGCCGCTGGGCACCAGCGTCGCATTCCATGTCGACGGCTCCTACCGCAAGACCGACAATCTGGAGATTCCCGGCTTCGCCGCGAGCGAAGGGCTGCGCGCGGATCTGCTGGCACAGGCGGACGAGGAGGAAGAAGAGGGGCATCTGGAAGAGGCGGAAGAGCTGCGTGAAGGCGTCGAGGCCCGGGACGAGCTGCCCAATAGCTGGACCGAAACATACACCCTGGGCACAGGCATCGCGTTCTTCTCCGACGAGAGCAATTTCGGCGTTTCCTTCGACTATTACGATACGAATTACGGCATTCCAGGCTTGCCCGGTGTCGGCCATGTCCATGAACATGAAGAGGGCGAGGAAGAAGATCACGACCACGTGGACGAGGATCACGAAGACGAGGATCACGGCGACGAAGAGCATGAGCATGAAGAAGGCGATGTTTCCATCGGCATGCAGCGCTATCGCGTCGATCTGCGCGGCGCGCTCGATCTGGGGGACGGCTTCTTCGACAGCCTCCAGACCCGCTGGGGCTATAGTGACTATACCCACACGGAATTCGAAGGCGACGAGATCGGCACCGTGTTCGACGTCAAAGGCGTGGAGGGGCGCGTGGAACTCGTCCAGTCAAACCGCAATGGCTGGCAGGGTTCGATCGGCGCGCAATATGCCCATACCGACTTTTCGGCGCTGGGCGCGGAAGCGTTCATTCCTTCCAACAAGACGGACAGTTACGCCGTGTTCGCCTTGCAGGAAGTGGACCTGGACCTGTTCGAACTGGAACTGGGCGGGCGCTATGAGCATACCGATGTCGATGCGATGCAGTCGCTCGGCATTGCGCGCGACTTCGATACATTCTCCGGGGCGGCGGGCCTTTCCTACGCGCTGACGGATCAATTCCGCCTGGGGGTCAACGGATCGCGCGCCGAACGCGCGCCTTCCGCGCAGGAACTGTTCGCCGATGGGCCGCATATTGCGACCCAGCAGTTCGAGATCGGTAATTCCGCGCTCGAGACCGAAGGAGCCTGGGGGCTTGAAGGATATCTGCGCGGCGCACTCGGCCCCGCGACGATTTCGGCCAGCATCTATCACAACTGGTTCGACGGCTTCATCTACCTGTCCGAAACGGGCGACGAGGAAGACGGGCTGGAGGTTTTCGAATTCCTGCAGCAGGACGCGAAGCAGTTCGGGTTGGAAGGGCAGATCACCGTGCCGCTCTATCGGACGGATGGCTTCACACTACTGACCGATCTGCGCGGCGATTATACGCGGGCAACCCTGTCCGACGGATCGCCGGTGCCGCGCATACCGCCGCTCAGCCTGCTGGGGGCGCTGGAAGGCCGCTTCGGCGATTTCGATGCCCGGGCGGAAGTCCAGTGGTTCGACGAGCAGACCCGCGTTTCGGAACATGAAACGCCGACGGAGGATTTCGCCTTCGTCAATCTCTCGCTCGCCTGGCATCCGCTGACGGGCGAAGAGAACTTCACCCTGATGCTGCAGGCGGACAATGTGTTCGATGTCGAAGGCCGCCGCCATTCGAGCTTCACGAAGGAATTCGTTCCGCTTGCCGGGCGCAACTTCAAGCTGAGCGCGCGGGCCAGCTTCTAGGGGCCGTGCGGCGCTGCCTGAGCGGCGGAGAGCGCGTCTTAAAGCTTGGGCCCTAGAGTTTGGGCAGAGTCACGCCCTGCTGGCGCATATATTTGCCTGAGCGGTCTGCATAGCTGGTCTGGCACGGCTCGTTGCCCTGCAGGAACAGGAACTGGCAGGCGCCTTCATTGGCGTAGATCTTGGCCGGCAGCGGCGTGGTGTTGGAAAATTCCAGCGTCACATGGCCTTCCCACTCGGGCTCCAGCGGGGTGACGTTCACGATGATCCCGCAGCGCGCATAGGTCGATTTGCCCAGGCAGATCACCAGCACGTCGCGCGGGATGCGGAAATATTCGAC
The DNA here is from genome assembly GCA_030426245.1 of Alphaproteobacteria bacterium. Taxonomy (GTDB): domain Bacteria; phylum Pseudomonadota; class Alphaproteobacteria; order Sphingomonadales; family Sphingomonadaceae; genus Andeanibacterium. The sequence continues at coordinate 20,322 of JAUHYZ010000030.1, forward strand.
CGTGCGGGCCAGCGCGAAACTGTTGGGCGGAATCACGCAGACATCGGTCTTGCGATCGACGAAACTGTTGGACGCGAAATCCTTGGGATCGACCACGGCGGAATCGACATTTGTGAAGATCTTGAATTCGTCGGAGACGCGCGCGTCATAACCATAGGAGGAAAGGCCGTAGGAAATGCAGCCTTCGCGCTTCTGCCCCTCCACAAAGGGTTCGATCATGCCCCTGCGGGCTTCGTTCCTGATCCATCGGTCGTTGAGAATCGCCATGCATGGGTGATTCCCCAAGGCGGCGCGCCGGGCAAGAGGCTGGCGCAATCGTCCACGGGAATTGTCGCGCGTCAGCAGTCGAAGTGCCTGTCCGGCCCTATTCCTCGTGCGCCTTCTTTCGATCGAGACGCCGCTTCTCCGCCTTGTCCTCGACGATCCTCAGCAGGGTCAGCATGATCAGGCTGATGACGCTGCTGACCAGTACGAGCGGCCATTGACCCGCGCCGCAGGCGATCCCGATCACGGCTGCCAGCCACAGATGGGCGGCCGTGGTCAGATTGTGGATCCGGCCCTTGCTGAACACGATCAGCCCGGCCCCGATAATGCCGATGAAGGCGCCGGTCGCCTCGAAGATGCGCAAAGGATCCATCCGCTCGCCGCCCAGCTGCAGATAAAGCCCTATGACCGAGACCGTCATCGCGGCGGCGGAAAAACAGATCAGGCCGTGCGTGCGCAGCCCGGCGGCATGTCCGCGCAATTCCCTGTCCAGGCCGAGCAGCAGGCCGATCACGGCCGCGGCCGCAAGGCGGAGGAGGATTTCTCCATCCACTCCGGTAATGGCGGATGCCTGATTGAGTTCCATGCTCCGGCCTCTTGCCTAATCCAGGCTTTCGGGGCCGAAGGCGTGGGGCAGCAGTTCGGACAGGTGCAGGCTGGCCGCGTCGGTTTCGCTGGCGCACCAGATCACGGGATCGGTCCGCCCCAGCTCGGCCAGTTCCAGCAGAACCTGCCGGCACCTGCCGCACGGCATGACGGGATCCGGCCTGCTGCCGATCACGGCCACGGCCTCCAGCCCGCCCCGGTGGCCCTGGTCCATCGCCTTGGCCACGGCCACGGTTTCGGCGCAGAGCGACAGGCCGTAGCTGGCATTTTCGATATTGGTGCCGGTCACGATGGTGCCATCGGCAAAGCGCAGCGCCGCGCCCACGGCAAAGTTGGAATAGGGCGACCAGGAATTTTCCGCCGCGCGCCGCGCCGCGACAATCAGTTCGTCCCTGTCGGAATCGTCGCTCATTTCGGATCTTCTCCTTGCACTGCCGTTTCGCCTGCCCGGGCCCGATTGTCTAGCTTCAGGGGCGGACGGCGACCCAGCGCACCGGGACTTCGCTCGCTTCGGAACGTAGCGCCGAATTGGCTGTCCACAAGGTCCAGGGGCGCCCGGCATAGTCCGGCTGGAAGCGATTGCGGACCAGCCACAGATTGCGGTCGATCGAATTGGCGAGGTGATAGCGCTCCTCGAACCGCTCTCCGATCTTCAGCAAGGCGGGCTTGCCGGCATGACCTTCCACCTGGTTGATGAAGGTCATCAGTTCGCTTTCAACGGCCGCGTCGCTCACCGGTTCCTCGCACCCATCGGCGGTTTCGGAGAGTTCGATCACGGGGGGAAGCAGGCTGTCGTCGCGCGGGACCACGGTGACGAAATTGGCGGCCTGCAGATCCGCCCTGATGCAGGGATCGTAATGATGGACTGCCCCGAAGGAGAGGCCCGCCGCGCTTGCCGCCGAAAGGTTGCGGCCGAAACTGGCATCGCGCTGCTGCGCGCCGCTGCTCGCCTCGAGATAGGCAAAGTCGGCGCCGATCGCCTTAAAGGCCACGAAATTGACGCCCGGGCCGGTTTCGGGCGTATCGCGCGCACCGACCAGGATGCCCTGCACGGGCCAGGCATCGCGCGGCGGCGTCCAGTGGATGAACTGCCACCAGGCATAGGCCCCGCCAATCAAAGCAGCGAGCAGGATTGCCGCCATCACACGCCAGCGCGTGGGGAACCGCTTTTTCTTGCCCATCTTCTGCTCCGGCTAGTCGACCGCGCCGGGAAAGCCCGCCGTGAAAGAGCGGCCGCCACTTGCTCGCATCGCTCTCTCAACCCTTGATATGCAGCACGCAGATCAGCGTAAAGAGCCGCCGGGCGGTGGGGAAATCGGTTTCGACCTTTCCTTCCAGCCGCTCCAGCAGCAGCCGTGCGGCCTGATCGTGGATCGCGCGGCGGGCCATGTCGATCGTTTCGATCTCGCGCGCGGAGGCTTTGCGGATCGCCTGGTAATAGGAATCGCAAATCGCGAAATATTCGCGAATCGGCCGGCGGAAGCGGGCCAGGCCGATCAGTAGCGTTTCTTCCGGCGGCTCCTCATCGGTGCCGTGATCTTCGCGGATTTCCATCGCCAGCCGCCCGTCCTGCACGGACAGGGCCAGGCGCCAGGGCCCTTCATGGCCGGCGGCGGCGGGGCGCATCGGCTTGAAGCTGTTCTCCTCGATCAGATCGAAGATCGCCACGCGCCGTTCCTGCTCGATATCGGCGTTGCGCCACAGAATAGTGGCCTCGTCCAACTGGATATGCGAGATGCGATGATCGGCCATGGTTCTTGCCGATCCTTTCGCACCTGCAGCGAAAGGCGGCAAGCGGAACTATCCATCCCCGATATCCACAGCCCGCAAAATCAATTGGGCCGATTTATTATCGCAGGCGCGCTTGCACTTTGCGCCCGCAAGGGCGCATTGGAGGCGCATGGCCGATCAGGAACTCATGACACGTTCGAATGCGGGGGAGCAAACCGCCGCCCGCGCCTTGCCCGCCAATATAGAGGCGGAGGCGGCCTTTATCGGTGCCGTGCTGATCGACAACCGCCTGATCGAGGAACTGGCCGTGCCGCTGCGTGCGGAGCATTTCTTCGAACCGCTGCATGTGCGCATTTTCGAACGGATTTTGGCATTGCTGGACCGCAATGCGGTGGTCACGCCGGTCACGCTGAAGCCCTATTTCGAAGCGGACGAAGCGCTCAAGGAACTGGGCGGTATTGCCTATCTGGCGCGTCTGACGGCCGACGGGCAGGGGCTGCTGGCACCGCGCGAGCTGGCCCAGCAGATCTATGATCTGGCGCTGCTGCGCGAATTGGTGAGCGTGGGCCGCGAGTTGGTGGAAGGGGCGCTCGACACGTCGGAGGACGTCGCGCCGCTGGAGCAGATCGAACATGCCGAAGCCGCGCTGTACAAGGTGGCCGACGGGGCATCGACCACCAAGGCCGCGGAAACCTTCAGCAGCGCGACGAAGACTGCGCTGGCGCAGATCGAAATGGCGCTCAATTCCGGCGGTCATATCGCCGGCAAGACCACCGGGCTGACCAGCGTGAACGAGAAGATCGGCGGCTTGCACGATTCCGATCTCATCATCCTGGCCGGGCGCCCGGGCATGGGCAAGACCTCGCTGGCGACCAATATCGCCTTCAATTGTGCGGACCGCCTGCTGCGCGACAAGGCCGACGGCATCGAAGCCTCTGTGGGGGCGGGCGTCGTCTTCTTCAGCCTGGAAATGAGCGCGGACCAGCTCGCCACGCGTATCCTGGCGGAGCAGGCCGCGATCTCCAGTGAGGCGCTGCGCATGGGCAAGATCAGCCGGGAGGACTTCCAGAAGCTTTCCTTCGCCAGCCAGCGGCTGGCCGAATTGCCGCTCTATATCGACGATACGCCCGCCCTTACCATTGCCGGCCTGCGCGCCCGCGCGCGGCGGCTCAAGCGGCGGCACGATATCGGGCTGATCATCGTCGACTATCTGCAGCTGCTCCAGGGCACGGGCCGGGCGCAGGACAACCGGGTGAACGAGATTTCGGAAATCAGCCGCGGGCTCAAGACGCTGGCCAAGGAACTCGGCGTTCCAGTGATTGCCCTCTCGCAGCTCAGCCGCGCAGTGGAACAGCGCGACGACAAGCGGCCGATGCTTTCCGACCTCAGGGAATCGGGCTCGATCGAGCAGGACGCCGACATGGTGTGGTTCGTCTATCGCGAGGATTACTACGTCGCCTCGCGTGAGCCGAAAGTGCCGCAGGGGGACGACGATGCGAAGGCGCATGAAGCCCACGCCGCCTGGGCCGCGGAGATGGAGCGTGTGCACGGCCTAGCCGAACTGATCGTGGCCAAGCAGCGCCACGGTGCAACCGGCAAGGTGCGTTTGCGCTTCGAACCCAAGATCACCAAGTTCAGCGATCTGGCGGATGCGGATCGCGGTTACGACTATGGCTGAGGCGCTGCGCGCAGCCGCCTAGAGCCCCAGATTGAGCCGCCGCGTGACGGTGTAGTCCAGCACCGAGACCAGGAACCAGCTTATCCGCCAGCGCACCCGATTCCACCAGGTTGCGCGCTTGCTGTGAAGCTCTTCGGTGACGTGGATCGAGCCTTCCAGCAGCTTGTCGCAATGTTCGCGCAGCCGCGCGGCGAGCTCCGGATCCTCGATCCGCATCATCAGCTCGAGATTGAGCCGCAGGCTGCGCATGTCGAAATTGGCGCTGCCGAAATAGCTGATGTCGTCCACCACCAGCATCTTCGTGTGCATCTTGCAGGCTTCGAATTCGTAGATCGTGGCGCCGCATTGCATCAGCTTGCTGTAAAGCGAGCGGGCGGCTCCGATCGTGGCGCCATTGTCGGACTCGCCGGCCATGATCAGCCTGGTCTCGCCGCGGCGGGCAAGGCCTAGCAGCAAATGCCAGATTGCGCCCGAGGGGGAGAAATAGGCCATGACCAGGTCGAGCCGCTTGCCCTTGCGGAAATCTTCCCGGACGCGGCGCGCATAGCAGTTGGAGATGCGGCTCGGCCCGCCGATCAGCCATTGCACGGGCCCGTCGCCCGGGTTCCATTCGCGCACGATCTTGCGGATCGCGCGGAACTGCGCCTTCGGGTTGGCCGTCCATTCGGCCAGCAGGTGATACCACTCTACCAGCCCTTCCACGCAATCGCCCGTGACGCGCACGCCCATATCGTTCCAGCCATTGGCTTCGGGCGGATCGAAATAGGTCTTGGTGACGTTGAAGCCGCCGAAAATTGCGGTGTGGTCGTCCGCGATGGCGATCTTCTGGTGGTTCCGGATCAGATAGCGCGTACCGATACGGGCGCTGAAAACCGAGTATTTCGCGCCCGCTTCGCGCAGCGGCTCGAAAAAGTCCTCGTCGGGCTGGCTGCCGAAACTGTCGACGATCAGCTGCACGTCGACGCCGCGTCCGGCCGCTTCGATCAGTGCGTTGCGCACCACGCGCCCGCAATCGTCCGAAGCGAAGAAATAATAGAACAGCTTGAGCGATTCGCGGGCCGAGGCGATCAGCTCCGTTAGCGCCTCCAGCCGGTCCTTCCCGGCGGGATAGAAAGTGAACTCCTGGCCCTGGGCCTGGAGCGAGAAGGGATCCGGATCGCGGAATTCGGTCGGATCCTCCGGGCTTTGTGGGGCACTGGCCATGGTCGGTCACTGCACAGCACAGCGCCGCGGCGGCGGCAAGGGGTTCCGCTGAAAACCTTGACTTTCTGCCCCGCAGAGACTAATCGCTGCGTCCTTCCAACAGTTCAAACATCCGGAGTGCCCATGGCGCGCGTTACCGTCGAAGATTGCGTCGACAAAGTTCCCAACCGTTTCGATCTCGTTCTGCTTGCCGCACAGCGTGCGCGCGAGATTTCCGGTGGTGCGGAACTGACCGTCGATCGCGACCGTGACAAAAACCCGGTTGTCGCTCTGCGCGAAATCGCGGAGCAGACCGTCAGGCCGAAGGAACTGCAGGAAGCGCTGACCCAGTCGCTGCAGCGCGTGCTGCCCGACGACGAGGACGAAGCGGACGAAATCGGCTCCCTGAGCCAGTCGGCCGAAGCGCTGCGGATCACCGCTGCTGCGCCGACCCGTTCGACCTCGATCGGTTCCGACTACGAAGGCTGAGCGATCTGGCGGGCCGGCTCGCCCGGCCTGCTTCCCCATCGGCGCATTGCCTCAACCCGGCCAAATGGCTCGCCGCGCGCCGGCGTGAGCGCCCCGCTGCGCGACAGCCGCTTTTCCACGGTTGACGCAGGTGCAGCATTGCCCTGACATGCGCCTTTCCGCGAGGCCAAAGGGAGGCGCGGCATGGCCGTGATCGCCGTTTACAGTGTGAAAGGGGGCGTCGGCAAAACCACCATTGCCGCGAATCTGGCCTGGTGCTCGGCGACGATCGGCGGGCACAACACGCTGCTGTGGGATCTCGATCCGGCGGGCGGGGCAGGCTTCCTGTTCGGGATCGACCAGCCCGGTGAGATGAAGGCGGCCAAGATATTCGGCGGCAAACGCCAGGCGCAAAGCCAGTTATGGGAAAGCGGCTATCCGGGGCTCGACATATTGCCCGCCGATGAAAGCCTGCGCGATATCGACCGGCATTTGCTGGCGCTGGGCAAGAAGAAGCGCCTCGCCAAGCTGGCCCAGAGCCTTTCTGAAACCTATTCGCGCATCATTCTCGATTGTCCGCCGATCCTCAACGAAACCACTGCGCAGGTGATTCGCGCCGCCGATGCGGTGATCGTGCCGCTTCCCGCCTCTCCGCTCTCGCGCCGGGCGCTGGAAACGGTGCAAGCGCATCTTTCCTCTTCGGCCAAGCAGCATCCGCCGATCCTGCCGGTACTTTCGATGTTCGATGCGCGGCGCAATCTGCACAAGCAATTGCGCGAAGACATGCCGGACTGGCCGGTGGTGCCCATGGCCAGCGCGATCGAACAGGGCGCGGAGCGCCAGGCGCCGGTCGGCAGCTTCGCGGCGCGCTCCCCCGGGGCGGAGGCTTTTGCCAGCCTGTGGCAGGCGATCGACCGGAAACTGGCGATGCGCAAGAAGCCGCCCAAACGGGGCGGATTGCCCAAGCTTTACACCCAGACCCGGCGGAGCGGCGGGCGGTCGGCCCGCAGTTAAGCACCGGCGAACAGGCTTGCGGCAAGCAGGCAGCGCGCCAACGGAAAAGGGCCGCGCGGCATTTGCCGGCGGCCCTTCTCTAATCGGAGCATGAAGCCCGCAGCGAGGTCTTACTCGGCTTCGGCTTCAGCCTCGTCAGCTGCCTCTTCGACGGCTTCAGCAGCATCGTCTGTCGCTTCTTCGGCGGCAGCCATGGCGTCTTCGGCAGCAGCCATAGCATCGTCTGCGGCACCGGTTGCAGCGTCGCCCATGGCGTCAGCGGCAGCACCGGCGTCTTCCATTGCGGCATCGGCGGACTCTTCCGCACCCTGCGAGCATGCGGCAAGCAGGCCGAGGCTCAGTACCGAACCGGTAAGCAAAAGCTTCTTCATTGTAATCTCCCCTAATCAACTATGGGCCATGATAGGCCCCGAAGGAACGCGAGCGGCCATACATACATATTATGGCGCAAATTCCCAAGTAAAGGAGTGTTAACCAGGAATTTTCCCTGTTTTCCGGTGCCTTAGGCGCCCTGGGGTGCCGCTCCGCCGCTTCCGCCATAGCGTTTCCCGGCTTTGGGAATCGCCGAACCGTGGACGGGCTTTGGCTGAGCCGGGCCGCCGGGCTGGTCCGGCCGGTCGATTTTGCCGTCTTCCATCAGCTTGGCGATCTCGTCGCCGGTCAGCGTCTCATATTCCAGCAGCGCCTGGGCCAGCAGATGCAGCTGATCCTCGTGATCGGTCAGCAGTTTCGTGGCCTTCTTGTGCGCGCCTTCCACCAGATCGCGGATCTCGGTATCGATCAGCTTGTTCGTGTCGCTGGACTGGAAGGTCCGCTGCGATCCGCCCATGCCGAGATAGCCTTCCTGCGTTTCTTCATATTGCAGGGGCCCGAGCTTTTCGGACATGCCCCATTTGGTGACCATGTTGCGCGCCAGATCGGTGGCGTAATGAATATCGGAAGAGGCCCCGCTGGAGACCTTGTCATGGCCGAAGATGATCTCTTCCGCCACGCGGCCGCCCATGCTCACCGCCAGGTTCGCATGCATCTTGTCGCGGTGGTACGAATAGTTGTCACGCTCCGGCAGGCGCATCACCATGCCCAGCGCACGGCCGCGCGGGATGATCGTGGCCTTGTGGATCGGATCCGATGCCGGTTCGTGCACGGCGACAATCGCATGGCCTGCCTCGTGATAGGCGGTCATCTTCTTCTCGTCGTCGGTCATCACCATGGAGCGGCGTTCCGACCCCATCATGACCTTGTCTTTCGCGTCTTCGAATTCCTGCATCGCGACCAGGCGCTTGTTGCGCCGGGCGGCCAGCAGTGCCGCCTCGTTGACCAGATTGGCCAGGTCCGCGCCGGAAAATCCCGGTGTGCCGCGGGCAATGGTGCGCTCGTTCACGTCGGGGGCCAGCGGCACCTTCTTCATGTGCACACTCAGGATCTTTTCGCGACCGTCGATATCGGGGATCGGCACGACCACCTGACGGTCGAAGCGGCCGGGGCGCAGCAAGGCGGGGTCCAGCACGTCGGGACGGTTGGTCGCGGCGATGATGATGATGCCTTCATTCGCCTCGAACCCGTCCATTTCGACCAGCAGCTGGTTCAGCGTCTGTTCGCGCTCGTCATTGGAATTGCCCAGCCCGTGGCCGCGGTGGCGGCCGACAGCGTCGATTTCGTCGATGAAGACGATGCAGGGCGCATTCTTCTTGGCCTGTTCGAACATGTCGCGCACGCGGCTGGCACCGACGCCCACGAACATTTCGACGAAGTCGGAACCGGAAATGGTGAAGAAGGGCACGCCCGCTTCGCCCGCGATCGCGCGGGCCAGCAGCGTCTTACCCGTACCGGGCGAGCCGACCAGCAGCGCGCCCTTGGGAATCTGTCCGCCGAGCTTGGAGAAGCGCTGCGGATCGCGCAGGAATTCCACGATCTCCTGCAATTCCTCGCGCGCCTCGTCGATGCCGGCAACGTCGTCGAAAGTCACCCGGCCGTGGCGTTCGGTCAGCATCTTGGCCTTGCTCTTGCCGAAGCCCATCGCGCCCGAACCGCCGCCTTTCTGCACCTGGCGCAGCGCGAAGAAGGCGACGCCCAGGATCAGCAGAAAGGGAAGGGACTGGATCAGGATATAGGCCAGTACGCCCATTTCCTGCTTCTCTGCCCCGGTGAACTTGACGTTGTTTTCTTCCAGCAGCGCAGTCAGCCCATCATCGTTGGGCACGGGAATGGTGGTGAAGCTTTCGCCATTGTCCAGCTTGCCGACGATCTGATCCTGCGAAATCTGCACTTCGGCCACGCTGCCTTCGGCAACCTTGTCGCGGAAATCGGAATAGCGGATCTGCGTGCCCTGGGTGGCGCTGGGGCTGCCGAACATCGAGACGACCAGCAGCAGGGCCAGGAAGATCCCGCCCCATACCAGCAGGCTCTTCATCCACGGATTTCCGCCGGGGCCCTGCCCGGGGTCGCGGTTGCCATTGGGATCGTTATTCTCGCTCATCAGCAGTTCCTGGCTTTCAACACTCCCAATGTAGGTCAGGCAGTGTGAATGACAAGCTAACCTTGATAGACTTTCGCATTGCACGTGTCCGGCTTGCGATACGGCGAAGCTTGCTGCATGGCCGGGC
>JAUHYZ010000031.1 GCA_030426245.1 Alphaproteobacteria bacterium
TGCCGCCTCCAGAATACCTCTTTGTGCCCCATTGGCATAATTTGATTAAAGAAATTGGTCTTCTTTGCCAAATTGGGACAGCGCGCCCCGCCACTGGGACAAATTGCATGAATGGCGCCTGAAACGAAGCCTCCAGCAATTTTTCCTTTATAAGTTGGGGGGATAAAAGCAATTCCCTTAAACCCGAGTGTGCTATTTCGGGCCTGGACCACGCCTTTCTTCACAGAGCTGCGCCAAGTGCTAGGTTCGCGCATGATGAAATTTACCGTCCTGAGTTGCAGCCTCGACCCGCACAGCCGCAGTGCGCGCCTGGCCGATCTGGCCGGGCAAGCGATTGCGGCTGGTGGCCATAGGCTCGAACATATCGACTTGCGTGAGATCGATATGCCGATTTTCGATAATGACAGGGCTTTCGGCCATCCGGCCTATGCCGCGCTGCATGAGGCCATAGCCGGCGCGGACGGCATCTTCATCGCAGCGCCGGTGTATAATTGGGGCCTGGGTAGCGCAGCCAAGAACCTGATCGAATTGACCGGTGCCACCGGTGTGGCAGGGCGGCAATCGCCTTGGTTCGACAAGACCGTGACGTTTCTGTGCGCCGGTGGGTTGCCGCACAGTTACATGGCCTACACGTCGCTCGCGATGTCGCTGATGCTGGACTTCAAATGTGTCCTCAATCCATACATGGTCTATGCCAGTGAACGGGACTGGACGGATGCGCTTGAACCGGTTGAGGCTTTACAGGCGCGCCTGGACAAGACGGTCGCCGTCAAACTGGAGTTGGCAGAGCGGCTGAAGGGGCGCGCATACAATTCCGGCTGGGAGATATGATCCACCGTGGCAGGCCCGCCCATTTCTGATAGACCTTGTCTCCAATCGACCGGCATGTACCCGCAAGATGGAGGCCGAGATGAGCCGTATCCTGATCGTCTGCTATTCGCGCACCGGCAACACCGCGATGGTGGCTGAGGCCATTGGCCAGGCCTGCGGCGCCGATATCGAGCGGATCGAGGATACCCGCCACCGCGGCGGGCTGTGGGGCTGGCTGCGTTCGGGGCGCGAGGCGTGGCAGGGCCGCTCGGGCGCGATCGCACCGGTGGAGAAGGATCCCGGCGAATACGATCTGGTGATCCTGGGCTCGCCCGTCTGGGCCGGGCATGTCTCCTCCCCCATGCGCGGATATCTTGAAGGCCATGTCGGGAAATTCAGCCGCATTGCCCTGTTCGTGACCGAAGGCGGCTCCGGCGGGGCCAAGGCGTTCACCGAGATGGCTGCCCTGGCCGGGTCGGCCCCGGTCGCGACGCTGGAGCTCACCGAAAAGGAGCTCAAATCGGGTATGCAGGAACAGCTCGCCCGCTTCGTGGAGGCGCTCGATCCGTCGGCCTGAGCGGGCGGCGATCCAGCCCTCAGGCCTGGCCTCGTGCCTCCAGCGCTGCCGCTTCATCCGCAACGCCGTCCTGCGCCACAAGCTTGGGCTGGAACTCGCCCGATCGATCGGCAGGCTTGGCCCGCCTGACACAGTTCTTCCCGCCCGCTTTCGCGGCATAGAGCGCTTCATCGGCCAGCTTGATCAGTGTCTTGGCGTCGCTGGTGGAATGCGGATATTCGGCCACGCCGAAAGAGGCGCTGACAGCCACACCGTGGTCTTCCGAAAGCCGCTCCACGCCCGCTCTCAAGGTTTCGGCCTTGCTGGCCGCATCGTCCAGGTCGGTATTGGGCATGATGATGAACAGCTCTTCGCCGCCATAGCGGCTGACTGTGTCCGCTTGCCGCAGCGCACCGGTCAGATGGGCGGCAACGTCGCGCAGCACGGCATCGCCCTTGGCATGGCCATGCTCGTCATTCAGCTTCTTGAAGTTGTCCAGATCGATCATGACGACAGAGGTGGCGTCCCCGTTCCTCTCGGCAGCGGTAAGCGCACGTTCCAGCGCGTCTTCCATATAACGCCGGTTGTAGAGGCCCGTGAGCGGATCGCGCATGGACTGTGCCGTGAGCTTCTCGTTCAGCGCGATGTTGGAAAGCGACAGCGACATGGAATCGGCGAGCGCCCGGGCGATCTTTTCTATGTCGCGCAGGCCTTCGGCAGCATCGGCCGCTTCATCGATGAAGACCAGCAGGCCGAACAGATTGCCGCGCGCCATCATCGGGATTTCGATGCTGGGGCTTAGATAGAGGTTGTGAAAACAGCTCAGGCCGCCGGCATTGCCGCTATTGATATGCGTCTTGCCCCGCTTGATCGCCCAGCAGGTGGTCGGCAGCATGGTTTCGATCGGTGCGATGCTTTCGGATACGTTCCAGGACCGGATCAGGTCCAAGCGGTCGCGGCTGTTGTTGAACACATAGAGGGCGCCGCCCAGGTCGGGCAGAAGCCGCTTCGCGGTCGCCTCCAGCACGGCACCGGCATCCTCGTGACCGTCCGCGCTCTGAAGCATGTCGGTCATGGAGAAGAGTTCCTCCATCTGTATCTTGGAAGCGCGGATATGCGCTTCGGCGGCCATGCGCTGCTTGCTCTGCTCGATGAACTTGCGCGTCGCGGTGACGGAAAGGAGCAGTCCGAACAGGACCAACAGCAGGGCCGCAAGCAGCAGCGGCAGATGGAACTGCACAGGTGCAAAGAAGATGGCGACGATGCATGCGGCAACCAGCGGCTGGATGCCGAACCATGCCAATCTGAATATCCAGCGCGTTCCCGTATATCCGGGATGTCCGGTTGCATTCACGACCCTTCTCCTATTTGTTCTCGGAGATAGGCCGCTGGGAATAGGCTGCTGCCGTTAAACATTGCTTAATGGGCCGGTAGGCATCGAGAGCGGCAAATTAACCCGGTATTAGGCCTGCTTCTGCACTTCGAATGAGCATCCCGGCACTAGGCATTCTCCAAGGAGAATGACCATGGGCCCCGCAAATCCGCTCAAAAGCCAGAACGCCGACAGGCGCACATCCGATCGCAGCACGTTAAGATTGCGCGCGGCGGGCCGGATCGAGCGATCCGATCTCGAACTGGAAATGTACAATATCTCCCGCACCGGCTTTCTGGCGAAAGTGACCGGTGAAATCGAGATCGGCGAAGTGCTGGAAGTGGAGCTTCCCGAAGGCGGCTTTCGCGAAGTCCGCGCCGTCTGGCTCAACGAAGGCCTGGCCGGTTTCGACTTTATCGAACCGATCTCCAGCGCGGCGATCAGCTCCGCCTTTCTGAAGAGCGACTTCGATATCCCGGGCGGCAACCCGTCGCAGATCGGCAAGCCGGTGAATATCGAAGCCTTGCTGCAGACGCTGGATATTCCCTGGAAGGACGCGGCGCTGCAACCGGGCCCCGCGCGGCCCGAACGCCTTTCGCTGCGCACCCGCACGCTGATCATCCTGGGCCTGGCCATCGGCAGCTGGGCCGCGATCATCGCGGCAGTCATGGCGATTTTCTGAGGTTGCCTTGCACCGGGCGGTGCTTGCGGTAGCCTGTGGCCTGTCTATCGAGCCGCACCGCGCAGAGCGAAGCGACAAGCAGAACTAGCCGACCGGCGAGCGCCGGTAATTGAAAATCTCGGGCAAACGAAGTCCCAGCAGCAACCGCGTCCCCTTGAGCATCGGCTTTTCTACCAGGACATGTGCCAGCATGCCGCCTGCAAGCGCGCATAACACGACCATTACAGCCGAAAGCGCAATGGGGACGCTGGAAAGGAACCGCTCCAGGCTCCAGGCATATGCGACAAGCGCGAAGGGATGAGTCAGGTAGATCGCATAGGACGCGTCTCCCACAAACTCACCCATCCGGCCGGCTGCGCCACTCGGTTTTTCGTACCGCAGAGCGGCCATGATGACGAGAACGGAGGGAAGGCCCCAGCACAGGAACCTGCTCCATCCATCCAGGCCACCCGTATGGTTCAGGTCCACCAATGCGGGCGAGATCATCATCACTGCCAGGCCGATCATGCCTACCCACAGGGGCATGACCATACGTTCGCGGAAACGCAGATATGCGAGCCCGACAAACAGCCCAAGAACGAATTCGAAGACAATTGGATCGGCAAGAAATCTGAGCGCCGTTCCCGGAGGAATGACCATCAGGGATATGCCGAAAAGGCCAATCAACATCACGGTCGCGGCGGCGGCTGACCACATCGGGCTCCGGCTTAAGAGCCCGATGGCAAACACCAGGTAGAAGAATAGCTCGTAGCTGAGCGTCCAGGACACGACGAGGAGTGACGAGAACGGCAAAAGGGCAAACGCGTAGGCGACCGTCCCAGGGGAAAAGTCCTTGGAGCTGAAAAACCCGATCGCGCCCAGAGCGATGACAAGCAGGCAGCAGACCCAGTAAAATGGATAGATGCGCGTGGCGCGCCGGGCTAGGAACTTGAGCGGCCTCGCCGCGGGACGGTCTGGCGGAAAGCTCACATAGAGCATGATGAAGCCGCTGATCACGAAGAAGATGTCGACGCCGGAAGCGCCGCCGACGACGATCCATTCCGGCACGAGGCGGCCCGTGGCGCTTACCCGGATCTCTTCGAGTACATGGTGGACGACAACTGCCAGCGCTGCGATGCCGCGCAGATACTGGATGCCGACAATCTCGGATGCTTGCCCGCTCGCGTTCACGCGCTGCCCCATTTTCCGGACCGCAGCGCCTGTGATGCCGCAGCATCGTCAGGCGTAGGCTAAGAAATTCACGCGATGAAAAAATTTGGCCGGAAGTCTCATTCTGGCACGGTTGGCCCGCCGCCAAAGCTCAGCAAAACGTGTCATAATAGACGTTGCAAGGCGTGTAGTTTGTCTCGCCGCGCAGGAAGCGCTCATATTCCTGCTTCGCCCAGCCTGGAGTCTCCGGCTTGTAAGGCTGGGCGCTCGCGCTGGACTGGCCGGTATCCCCGTGTTTTGCCCGAAGCAGGTTCTGCGCCAGCTCTTGGCGCCATTTCGGCCACCAGACCTGGCTGAGCGTGGTCAGCAGCGCGTCGCTCAGTTCCGTGCCGCGTCCTTGATCGATCGCGAAGCGGGAACTGTTCAGAACCTCGTTCCACATAACGGTGGTCTTCTGGTTTTGCCCGTGGAGCTGCGCGCCATAATTGGCGGCGGCCACGAAGTCCTGTTCGATGACATATTGATCGTAGATCAGGCGCGCATCGCGCGAGACGACATGTTCGGGCATCGCGGTCTCGTCGGCCGTCTGGTCACCCAGCGCAGCCAGGAAGGCGGGGCCCGTGATCCGCAGATCCGGCGCGATGTCCCAGCTCGTGGGCGAAACGTAGCATTTGCCCAGTGTCTTCAGCACTTGTTCAAGCGGCTCGTCGGGCCTCGTCGCATAGGCCTGAGTGGCTTTGCCCAGCTTCTGGTCGAACGCCTGATCGTTTCCTTCGGCCATTTTCAGCAGTACGGTGAGATAATGGGATAGCTGGCCGTCCGCATAACTATGGGTCAACTCGCCGCTGATCGTGGGCACAACATCGTCAAGCGACCGCACGGCGGTGCCCCAGCCGGCCCAATAGAGCATGCAGCTATACATCTCCGGTTCGCCGTCTCGTTTGGAATTCCAGTCATCCTGCGCGTCTGTGAAAACCTTGCGCAATTTCTGCTCTTCCGGGGTGGCCGCACGCCAGCCCGATTCAGCGACAGCCGCCCCGACGGGCGTTGCAATGCTGCTGCACAGTAGCCCGGCCAGGATGGCTCCAGCGATTTGTCCCGAACGCAATATTCCCTCCATCTATTGCGCGGCCTTCCGGACGGTGGATCGCATGAGGAATTTTCCGCCCGTCGCCGCCCCCTGCGCCGAGCTGCATATCGAGGGCTGCAGGCACTGGCAAATCGGCGGCAGCTGGGCCGCGATCATCGCGGCAGTCATGGCGATTTTCTGAGGCCGGGGTCTCCGGCCGCCTATGCCTGGCGTGAATTGAGCCTCCAGAGATCCGCCGCGTGATTTTGCGCGGTGTTTACGGCGATCCGATTCAAGAGTAATTTGCTCCACAAAGCGAGACCGGAAAATGCGGTCCGCCGCAGGCAGTATGGCGCGTCCCCCATGCGCGATCCATGCAGTTGAGGAGGATCCTTGGCAGGAAGAAGCCCTACCCCAATTCACTTGCAAGCCATTCTAGACACCGCAGTAGATGGCATCATTGTCGCAGATGGCGACGGCAATATCTTGAGGTTCAATCAAGCGTGTGAACGTCTGTTCGGCTACACGGCCGAGGAAGTTCATGGCCAGAACATCAAGATGCTGATGCCTGCGAGCTACGCCAGCGAGCATGACGGATATATCGAGAACTACAAGCGTACCGGCGAAGCCAAGATCATTGGCATCGGGCGCGAAGTCGTCGCCCGGAAGAAGGGCGGCGGAACCTTTCCCATCCGGCTTTCAGTGGGAGAGGCAGAGGATAACGGGGATACCATCTTCGTCGGGATTCTGTGCGACCTCACCGAAAGGCGGGAAACCGAAGCCCGCCTGCGGCAGGTGCAAAGGCTGGAAGCGATCGGCCAGCTGACCGGAGGGATCGCGCATGATTTCAACAACCTCCTTGCCATCATCATCGGGAATATCGAATCGCTCGTGGAGGCGCCGAATTTTCCGGCAACTCTGACAAGGCCCGCCCGCGAAGCATTGAGCGCCAGCGAAAGAGGGGCCAACCTCGTTCAAAGGTTGCTGGCATTTGCACGCAGGCAGCAGCTCGAACCGCGCGCCTTCAATGCGAATGAAAGATTGCCGGAAGTCGTGCGCCTGCTGAGCCGCACGCTTGGTGAAACGATCCGTATCGAAAGCCTGATGGGCTCGGATCTGTGGGACGCCGTGGCCGATCCGACCATGGTCGACGATGCTCTCATCAATCTAGCCATCAATGCCCGCGATGCGATGCCGAATGGCGGAAAGCTGATCTTCGAGACGGCGAATGCCTATCTCGATGAGGACTATGCGCGTTCTCACCTGGAGCTTTCGAGCGGCGAATATGTGATGCTGGCCGTCACCGATACGGGGGTGGGGATGAAGCCCGAAGTCGTGGAGCACGCGCTCGAGCCGTTCTACACGACGAAGACTGCCAGTGGCGGCACGGGCCTGGGATTGAGCCAGGTTTACGGGTTCGCGAAACAATCCGGCGGGCACGTAAATATCTATAGCGAACCGGGCCACGGAACGACGGTCAAATTGTATCTACCCAGGGCCAGCGGGCACGATCGTTCCATGGAAGCGCAACCGGAAGCGAGCGAAACTGTCCCCCAGGGGACCGAGACGATCCTGGTCGTGGAGGACAATTCCGATGTCCGCCGGCTCGTCGAACAGCAATTGAGAGAGCTCGGCTATACGGTTCACTCCGTCCGCAATGCTGCAGAGGCGCTGAGGTTTCTGGATAACAAGACGCATATCGATCTGCTTTACACGGACGTGGTGCTGGCCGGCGGCATGACCGGATACGAATTGGCGGAACTGGCAAATCAACGCCGCCCCGATCTCAAGATGGCTTTCACATCGGGCTACACGGCAATCGGTATCGCAGAGGAGTTCTTCGGCCATGCCGAAGGGCCGATGCTGAGCAAGCCCTACCGCAAAAGAGAGCTGGCCCGATTTATCAGATCCGCCCTGGAACAATCCGGCTGACCTGGCGGAACGTCGCCAAAGGGATAACGCCCAGACCGGTTTTCCCTTGACAAATATAACCAAATAGGTTAGCACCTGCACCGCCTTCACAGGAAGGCTGCAGCAACGGGTGCGCTGGGCGTGAAAGCGCTGCGCTCTTCACACTCCGCGCTTCGGGCCGGCGCTTCTTCATCGAGCCGGGCAGGGGGATGGACCTCAACGTCACCATGCCCGCAGGACAGCGCCTGCATCATCACCGGCCGGGCGCCGCGGCGTGCCGCTTCCACGCGGCGGGCCAGGGCACATGCCGGGGGCGGCTCAAATGCGAGCCCTAAGGCGCCCCCGCGCTCCATGCCGCAGGGCCGAGCAGGCAAGTGACAAGTGCGGTACTTCGCCCGCCATTCGCAAGGAAAACACCGCACAGCCCCCGCTCGCCAGCGGGCGCGTTGAAGCACCGGCCCGGCCCGTTCGCTGCCGATCTGCAATGCTTCTGTCTGGGCGTTATCCCGGCCTCGCCAGCGGGGGATGGCGTGCGTCCGGAAAAGGCGCGCCTAGAAGGCCTTCAATTCCTGCATCCGCTTGAGATAGCGGGCCATGGTGTCGATCTCCAGATTGACGCCGTCACCCTGCTTCAAACTGCCCAGTGTCGTCACCTCGGCCGTATGCGGAATGATATTGACCCCGAAATGGACCGAGCCATTCGCCTGGTCGTTCACTTCGTTGACCGTCAGCGAAACGCCGTCCACCGTGATCGATCCCTTGGGCGCAATGAACGGGGCGAGCTCCGCCGGGGCGATGATCGTCAGCCGCGTGGAATCGCCTTCGGCTTCGATTTGGGCCACTTGCCCCACGGCATCGACATGGCCGGTGACGATATGGCCGCCCAGCTCGTCGCCCAGTTTCAGTGCCTGCTCCAGATTGACCGCGCTGCCTTCGGCCCACATGTCGCCTGCCGTGTGCGATGTGCTTTCGCCCGATACGTCCACCGCGAACCAGGCATTGCCCTTCTCGCCGCCGCGTTCCACCACCGTCATGCAGGCGCCCGCGCAGCTGATCGAGGCGCCGATCGCGATCTCCGCCGGATCGTAGGGGCAGGAAATGCGCACGCGCAGATCCCCGCGTTTCTCGGTCTGCTCAACCTTGCCGACGGCGGTAACGATGCCAGTGAACATGCGGTCTCCTGTTAACGCAGGCGCTCATAGACTTCGAGCGTGTCGCTGCCAAGCTGGCGGCGCCCGGCGCCGCGCCAGCGGCCATGCGCAGACGATAGTTCGCTCAGCCCGATATCGCCGATCGAGGGACGCCCGCCGCCTATCACGATCGGCGCGCGGTAGATTAGCAGACGGTCCACCAGATCTTCGTGCAGGAAAGAGGCGGCGGTTTGAGCCCCGCCTTCCACCAGCAGATACTGCATGCCTTCCAGCGTCGAGATTTCCGTGGGGGAGGCGATCCCGGTCCAGCCTTCTGGCACGTCCCCGCGCGTGAGGACGCAGCGCTGCGGGCTGCGGCCTTCCAGCCCGGCCAAGCGCACATCGAGCTGCGGATCGTCCGCGCGCAGCGTGCCGCCGCCCACCAGGATCGCATCGCTCCGCGCCCGTGCCAGATGGGCATGGGCGCGCGCCTGAGCGCCGGTGATCCAGCGGCTGGCGCCATCGGCCAGCGCGATACACCCGTCGAGCGAGGTCGCCAGCTTCAGCGTTACGAAAGGCCGGCCCGCCTCGCGCATGGTCAGATAGCCGGCCAGGCTGGCGCGGCAAGCGGCGTCATGGGCCAGAGTCACGGCGATGCCCGCGTCGCGCAGCCGGGCAATGCCCGATCCGGCCGTGCGGTGATCGGGGTCTTCCACCCCCACCACGACATGGCCGATCCCTGCTTCGATGATCGATCCGGTACAATCGGGCCCGCGCTCGCTTTCATGGGCGCAGGGTTCCAGCGAGACATAGAGCGTGGCGCCTTTCGCGGCGCTGCCCGCCTGGCCCAGCGCGATCGCCTCGGCATGGGGGCGCCCGCCCGCCTGGGTCCAGCCGCGCGCCAGCACCGTGCCTTCGCGCGTCAGGATCGCACCGACGGCGGGGTTGGGGCGGCTGACCGGCCGTCCGCGCCCGGCCAGCGCCGCCGCGGCGGCGAGCCAGCGCGTATCTTCGCGGCTTGCCCGACTACTCGCCGTCAACGGCTTCGGGCCCGGTGGTTTCCTCGGGGGCAGTTTCGGTGGCGGCGCTATCGGCTGCTCCCCCGCTTTCCGTTTCCCCGGTTTCGTCGCCATCGCGCAGGGCGGCGCGCTCCGCCTCTTCGGCGCGTTCTGCGGCGGCCTCTTCCCGGGCGATCTCACGCTCCATCGCGTCGACATCCAGCCCGGTCGCGCGGCCCAGCTGCCGGTACATGTCCTTGCGGAATTCGGCGCGGCGCTCCTGATCGGCGCGGATCGCATCCTGCTTTTCCTGGTTCGCGATGTTGGAGGCGATGATCTCCTCGTCCGTCCGGCCCGGTTCGAAACTGGTAATATAGGTGATGTCGGGCTTGCGCGGTTCGATCCGCTGGCTTTCGGGAATCGCGATGATCATGATCCCGGTGGTGGCCGCGATCGCCACGGCCAGCACGCGCCAGCGATAGGGATTCTCGCTCCAGACCTCTTTCAGGTCGCGTGCCGCACCGGTCGGCGAAACATTTTTCCAGAAGCTCATTGCAGGACCAGATGTAGGCGCTCTGCTCGCTTCTCGCCAGTATCTTCCCGTGCGGCGCGCCGAATGGCGTCGATCCGGCCTTCAGCCGAAGCGCGCATAGAGGCTGCGCCCATGCTGCTTCAGCCAAAGATTGGCGGGTTTGATATCGGCCTCGAAGATGCTGCCCAGCAGGGCGTGGAAATCCGGCCCGTGATCGAAATGGACCAGATGCGCCACTTCATGCGCCACGACCGATCGGCGCACCATGTCGGGCGCCTGGACCAGCCGCCAGTTGATCCTGATCGTGCCGTCGCCTGCGCAGCTACCCCAGCGGCGCTGCGCGCGCGAGAGACGCAGGCGCGGTACCTCCACCCCGGCGGCGCCGCAATAATGGGCCAGGTCCGTTTCCATCAGGCTGGCCGCTTCGCCTTCCAGCCAGCGCTGCAGGCGTTGCGCCAGATTGTCCTGGGGTCCGCCCAGCCGCAGCTGCGGAGCCTGTTCGTTCTGGGGCGCAACTTCCACCAGTACCGGTTGGCGCGGGGCATCGGCAGCCCAGGTGATCAGGATTTCCGCCCCGCGATAATCCAGCGTGCCGCCGGGCATGGGCGGCGCCTTGGAGGTGGCGGCCCGCGCGATTTCCCGCTCCAGCCAGTCGCGCCGGCTGCGCGCGAATTCCAGCGCGTCGGCAGTGCGGCCCCAACGCGGCACGGTGATGCGAATCTCGCTGCCGTCGGGGGCAAGGCGCATCGTCATCCGCTTGGCCGTGGGATGGCGCCGGATCGCCACCGGCACGTCCCGCCCGGCAAGCGTCAGCGACGGTTCGGCATTCTCGCGCCGCAGCCAGTCGATCATCGATCGTCCTCGTCGATGTCCGCCCATTCGACGATGTGATGTTCGATCGGCCCGGCCACGGTTTCGCTGATCACCCGCCCGATCACCGATACCCCCGCCTGGCGCACCGTGTCGCGGTCCCCGCTCAGCAGATAATGCCATTGGGGCAGCGGCTTGCCGTCGGCGCGCAGGCGATAGGCGCAAGTGGGGGGCAGCCAGGAAATGTCTTCCACGATCTTCAGCGTCAGGCGCATGCAATCGGGCACATAGGCCCTGCGGTTGCGGTAATCGCTGCATTGCGCCGTGCCGGTGTCCAGCAGCTTGCAGGCGACATTCGTGTCGCTGATGGCGCCGGTTTCGGCATCTTCGATCTTGTGCAGGCAGCAGCGCCCGCAGCCATCGCACAAGGCTTCCCATTCCGCGCGGTCGAGCTCGCCCAGCGGCAATTCCCAGAAGCGGTAGCGCAGGCCGCTGCTCGCTTGCGGCGGTTTCTTCAGCTCACCCATTTCTCGAGATCCGCGGCCACGGCTTCGGGCCCCTCGTCGATCGCCAGCAGGGCAACGGGTTCGCCGTCGCGCCCCATCAGATAGGCAGCCGCCGAATGGTTCATCAGATACTGCCCGTCATTCACGATCTCGCCCTTTTCGTAATAGACCTTGAACGCCTCGGCAGCGGCGGCAACCTGTTCGGGCGTGCCGGTCAGGCCCAGCAGATCGTCGGAAAAGGCGTGGGTGAACTCGCCCACCTTGGCCGGCGTGTCGCGCTCCGGATCGATCGAAATGAACAGCGGCTGGATCTGCGCGGCGAGCTCCGGCTCGGCTTCCTTGAACTGTTCGTATCCGCGCATGATCTTCTGCACGTCGAACGGGCAGATATCCGGGCAATAGGTGTAGCCGAAATAGACGATCCGGTATTTGCCGTCGAAATCGGACCATTGGACTTCCTTCCCTTCGGAATCGACCAGAGTGAAGGGGCCGCCGATGGCAGCGCCGGCCAGAGGCGGTTCCGCGGCCTGTTCTTCCGCAGGTCCGGAGCCGCAGGCGGAAAGCATCAGCGCAGCAGGCAGGGCCAGCGCCATCGCGGCGCGCTTCAATTGGGGCATGTGTGGCTTGGTCATAGCGTGGCGGTTCATGCTCTGCTAACCAGCACTGCGCAAGGGATGAGTTGCCTTGCAGATAAACAGGAGGAGCAGGAAAGTGGCACGGGCAGGCCGCAAAACCGGATTGGCATTCGCCGCATTGGCAGGGGCCTTGCTGGCCGCAACGCCGGCGGCCGCGCAATATTCGGCGGGCTACAAGTTTCTCGAAGCGGTGAAGAACAAGGAAAGCGAAGAGGTCATGTCGGCGCTCAAGGCGCCGGGGACGACCATCGTCAATTCGCGCGACATCACTTCGGGCGAAACCGCGCTGCACATCGTCACGCAGCGGCGCGACCTCGTGTGGATCCAGTATCTCCTGGGGCAGGGCGCCAATCCCAACCTTGCCGACAATAAGGGCGTCACGCCGCTGGTGCTGGCAACGCAGCTCGGCTTTGCCGAAGGTGTGGAAGCGCTCGTGGCCAGCGGCGCACGCGTGGATGTTGCCGATGCCACCGGGGAAACGCCGCTGATCGCCGCCGTCCACCGCCGCGACATCCCGATGATGCGCGTGTTGCTGGAAGCCGGCGCCGATCCCGACCGGGCAGACAATTCGGGCCGCACCGCGCGCGACTATGCCGCATTGGCCGGGCCCAAGAGCGCGCTGATGCAGGAAATCGAAAAGAGCGAGAAGCCCGCTTCCCAGCGCGAAGGCGCGGCCACATACGGCCCCGCTTTCTGACGCCCAGCACACTAGCGCCCTTCGGCAGGGCAGAAACGCAAAGGCAATGGTACAGCCCGAACAGATAGACCCGGCAGATTTCACGCTGGACGAAATGCGTCTCGCGCTCGCGCCGCTCCTGGCCGAGGCGGCCGCGTTCGACGGCTGGAGCGAGCAGGCGGTGGACGAAGCGGCGCAGCAGATGGGCATCGATCCGGCTGCTGCGCGGCTGGCCTTTCCCGGCGGCGCGATGGACATGATCGCGGCCTGGATCGAATCGGTCGATGCGCGGATGGGCGAACAGTTCTCCCCCGAAGTGCTGGGCGCGATGCCGGTGCGCGAAAGGATCCGATCGCTGGTGCTGTTCCGCCTGGAATGCGCCGCGGGCAAGGAAGAGGCGCTGCGCCGCGCTCTGGCGATCATGGCAATGCCGCGAAACGCGCCGCGTGCCCTGCAGCTGAGCTGGCACAGCGCCGATGCGATGTGGCGCCTGGCGGGCGACAGCGCCACCGACTTCAACCATTATACCAAACGCGCCAGCCTGGCCGCGATCTATGCCTCCACGCTCGGCGTGTTCGTGGGCGACGAAAGCGAAGGCAAGGCGGATACGCGGGCCTTCCTCGATCGCCGAATCGACGACGTGATGAAGTTCGAAAAGGCGAAGGCGCAGCTGCTGCAGGACTATGACGGATTCTCGCTGACGCGGTTTCTGGGGCGCCTGCGCTATCCCGCGCGCTAGACTTCCGGCGGTCGTGAAAGCCGATGCCCGGATCGGACGGCGGGCCGGTGCCGGGCGCAGTGCAGTGCGCATCCATGCATGAATTGACGCCGGACTAATGCGAATTAGTTGCAATTGAATCGGACATCTGGCAGCGCGCGCCTATGACGCTCGACACACTTCCCCTGCGGCAGCCTGCGCGGATCACTGCCGTCGATTGGAGCCTGCTGGCACCCGAAGAGGCGACGCGGCTGCGCGCGCTGGGCATCGATGACGGGGCGGAAGTGGAAATTGCCCATCGCGGGGTATTTGCCGGCAGCGATCCGATTGCGATCACGATCGGACGGATGACGGTGGCGCTGCGCCGCAGCCACGCCCGCGCCATGAAAGTGGAGCCGATCCGATGACCCGGATGCGCGTTGCGGCCCTGGTGGGCAATCCCAATGCGGGCAAGAGTGCGCTGTTCAACGCGCTCACCGGTGCGCGCCAGAAGATCGCCAACTATCCCGGCGTGACTGTGGAGCGCAAATCGGGCCGGCTGCTGCTGCCTTCGGGCGAACCGGTCGAACTGATCGATCTGCCCGGCAGCTATGGTTTCGATGCGACCAGCCCGGACGAGGAAGTCACCCGCAAGGTCGTGCTGGGCGAATTCCCGGGCGAGGCTCAGCCCGAAGTGCTGATCCTGGTGCTCGATGCCTCCAATATCGAACAGCATCTGGTTTTCGCGCAGGAAGTGATCGAACTGGGCCGCCCCACCATCGTGGCGCTCAATATGGTCGACCTGGCGGAGCGCGACGGGCTGGTGCTCGATCCGGCCGCGCTGGAGCAGGCGCTGGGCGTGCCGGTGGTACCCACGGTCGCCGTGCGCCGCCGCGGGCTCGACACGCTGATCCAGCGCATCTCCGAGGCCGAGGAAGAAGTGGAGCGGGGCGAAGAAGAACATCCGCGCCCGCATATCACCTTGCCGGAACGGCGGCTGACGGCGCGCAATATCGCACGCGGGGCAATCCTGTCGGAAACCCGCAAGCACCGCCTGCATGCGCGGATGGACCGCGTGCTGTTGCATCCCTGGCTCGGCCCGCCGATCCTGTTCGGCCTGCTGTTCCTGATCTTCCAGGCGGTGTTCGCCTGGGCCGATCCGTTTATCGGCCTGATCGAAGGGGCGATCGGCGTTGCCATTGGCTTCGTCCAGGCGAATATGGGCGAAAGCTTCGTGCGCGACCTGATCACCGAAGGGGTGCTGAACGGGGTCGGCTCGGTGGTGGTGTTCCTGCCGCAGATCGTGATCCTGTTCGCCTTCATCCTGGTGATGGAGGCCACCGGCTACATGGCGCGCGCGGCCTTCATCATGGACCGGCTGATGGCCTATGTCGGCCTCTCCGGGCGCAGCTTCATCCCGCTGCTTTCCAGCTTCGCCTGCGCAATCCCCGGGATCATGGCGACGCGCAGCATTGCCGATCCGAAAGACCGGCTGACGACGATCCTGATCGCTCCGCTGATGACCTGTTCGGCCCGGCTGCCCGTTTATGCCGTGATCATTGCCGCCTTCATTCCTGCGCGCAGCGTTGGGCCCCAGGGCATGCAGATCATAGGGCTTCAGGGTCTGGTGCTGTTCGGGCTCTATGTCTCCGGCATTATCGGCGCGATGATCGTGGCTTTCGTTCTGCGCCGCACCGTCGCCAGGGGGGCGGCCAGCGGCTTCATCATGGAACTGCCGAAATACCAGCTTCCGCGTATCTCGGACCTGCTGATCGGCCTGTGGCAGCGCGCCTGGGTTTTCCTGCGCCGCGCGGGCACGATCATCTTCACGGTCACGGTGGTCTTGTGGATTCTGCTGAGCTTCCCCAAGGCCGGGCCGGGCGAAAGCCAGGTCGATGCCTCTTTCGCCGGGCAGATGGCCAATGGCCTTGCCGTGGTGGTGGAACCGATCGGCTTCAACCGCGACATGGCGCTGGCGCTGATCCCGGCCATGGCCGCGCGCGAGGTGGCCGTGGCCTCGCTCGCCACGACCTATGCCGTCGATGCGGAGGACGAGGATGCGGCAGCCCAGGCGCTGGGAACGAAGCTGGCTGCCGATTGGAGCCTGCCGATGGCGCTGGCCTTCCTCGCCTGGTTCGTCTTCGCGCCGCAATGCCTATCGACCATTGCCGTAACCAGGCGGGAGACCAATGGCTGGAAATGGCCGATAGTGATGCTCGTCTATCTCTTCGGCCTGGCCTATATCTTTGCCGGCCTGACCTATTGGGCGGCGGTCGCGCTGGGGCTCTGACTTTTTCCCGGTAGCCTGTGGAAAGGGGCGAGCGGGGGTGGCGACTCCTCCGGCCTTCCGATAAGTCTTGCCCACACTTCAAGATAGGAAAGCGAATCCATGGCAGGCAGCGTCAACAAAGTCATACTGGTCGGAAATCTGGGGGCGGACCCGGAAGTCCGGACCTTCCAGAATGGCGGGCGCGTCTGCAATCTGCGCGTGGCGACTTCCGAAAGCTGGAAGGACCGCAATACCGGCCAGCGGCAGGAACGCACCGAATGGCACAGCGTCGCGATTTTTTCGGAAGGGCTTGTCGGCGTGGCGGAACGCTATCTGCGCAAGGGATCGAAGGTCTATCTCGAAGGCCAGCTGAGAACCCGCAAATGGCAGGATCAGTCCGGCAATGACCGCTACTCGACCGAAGTCGTGCTGCAGGGCCCGGGCGCGGTGATGACCATGCTCGACGGCGCCAGTGGTGGCAGCGGTGGCGGCGGAGGCGGCCAGCGCGACGATTGGGGCCAAGGCGGCGGCGGGGGCGGTTCGTCCTCCGGCGGCTGGGGCCAGGGCGGCGGCGCTGCAGCCGGCGCAGGTGCGGCTGGCGGTATGGCCGACGATCTGGACGACGATATCCCGTTCTGATCGGGTTACGAGGAGACGGAACGTGAAGCTTGTTTTCCCCACATGTGTGGCGCTGCCTTTTGTATTGCTTCTGACCGCCTGTGGCAGCGAAGAGGCTACTGCTACGCCGGGCGAAGGCGTTGAAGCGGCCTCGGTGGCACAAGCCGAAACGTCCACGGTCGATAATCCGCTCACTGCCTGGTGCATGGAAACCGAGACGCAGGAAATCTGCACATGCGCGGATAGCGTGCTGCGTGACGCGGCTGCGGAAGCAGACTACGAGATATACCAGGGGCTCGCCCCGACCTATCTTGAGCGTCGAGCTGCTGGGGACGGAAGGGAAGCTGCCTTCGATGCCGCCAGCGCAGAGGCATCGGAGCGGCTAAGCATGAGCGCCAATGATCTGCGCGACGTCACCAACCGCATCGGCCGTCAGCACCGTGACGCCATCAAGCAGTGCGAGGGCTAACGATCCATACCGGTCTCCGGGCCGAAGCAGGCTGTCAGGCATCACCTTTCCGGTGATCCGCCCGGGATGGCCAGGGCCGGGTTAGTGTGTGGACCATCACTGCTTCGATGGCAGCTTGCAGTTCGCGCCTGCAATATAGAACAAGTCAAAGTGCGAATTTGCCGCTAGAGGGCTTGCGCGGACAGCTTCGGTGCTTTCCGCAGACCGCCTGAATTTAGCGCAACCGACGCGCCATTCTCATTCCCCTGTTCCCCCGCGCGATACGTTGTGCATTTACCCAAGCGAACTCACATGTCCTTTGAAAGCCTTCCACAATTGCTCGTCCAGGCACTGGCCGAGCGTGACTATGCCGCCCCCACACCCGTTCAGGCAGCCGTGATCGATCCTGAAGCCGCGGGGCGGGACTTGATCGTTTCCGCCCAGACCGGGTCGGGAAAGACCGTCGCCTTCGGTATCGCCTTGGCGGAGGAACTGCTGGGCGAAACGCGCGGCACGCCGCTGAGCGAAAAGCCGCTCGTTCTCGTCATTGCGCCCACCCGCGAACTCGCTTTGCAGGTCAGCCGCGAGCTCGCCTGGCTCTATGCAAAGGCGGGCCTGCGCATCGCAACCTGCGTCGGCGGGATGGACCCCAGCAAGGAACGGCGCTCGCTGCGATCGGGCCCTGCAATCGTTGTCGGGACTCCGGGCCGCCTGCGAGATCACCTGGAGCGTGGGGCGCTGGACCTTTCCGGCCTTGTCGGCGTGGTCCTCGACGAAGCGGACGAAATGCTCGACATGGGTTTCCGCGAGGATCTCGAGGAAATCCTCGATGCGACACCCGATACACGGCGCACGCTGTTGTTCTCCGCCACGATGCCCCGCGAAATCGTGCGGCTCGCCGAAAGATATCAGTCGAATGCCTTGCGCCTGCAACTGGCGGGCCAGGATCGGGGCCACGGCGATATCAGCTACCAGGCGATCACGGTCGGTCCATCGGAAATAGAGAACGCGGTGGTCAATCTGCTTCGTTTTCACGAGGCGGAATCCGCCATCTGTTTCTGCGCCACGCGCGACAGCGTCCGGCGGCTGCACACGACTTTGCAGAATCGCGGTTTCGGTGTGGTCGCTCTGTCCGGCGAACATTCCCAATCGGAGCGTAACCAGGCGCTGCAGGCCATGCGCGACCAGCGTGCGCGTGTCTGCGTGGCCACCGATGTCGCCGCGCGGGGCCTGGACCTGCCGACGCTTAGCCTCGTCATCCATGTCGACACCCCGCGCGATGCCGAAACGCTTCAGCACCGGTCCGGCCGCACCGGCCGCGCAGGCAAGAAGGGCACCGCCGCCATTATCGTACCCTACAATCGCCGCCGGCGCGTCGAGAGTATGCTGCGCGGAGCCAAGATCGAAGCTCAATGGATCGATGCGCCCACACCGGAAGCGATCCGGAAGAAGGATCATGCACGGCTGATGGAAAGGCTTACCGCTCCGGCCGAATATGACGATAGCGATCGCGCGATCGCGGCCGAACTCATGAAACGGCTCCCGGCCGAAGATATTGCCGCCGCGCTGGTGCATGCGCACCGCTCGAAAATGCCGCATCCCGAAGAGCTGCTCGCCAATACGCCCGAAGCGCGTGACAGGGCCAAGGCGGAGCGCCACCGGCCGGGCTTCGAAGATGTGATCTGGTTCAAGGTGAGTGTCGGCCGCCGCCAGAATGCCGAGCCACGCTGGCTCCTGCCACTGATCTGCCGCCGCGGGCACATCACGCGCAACGAGATCGGCGCCATTCGCATGGGGCAGGACGAAAGCTGGTTCCAGATCCCGCGCGCGATCGCCCCTAAATTCAACGAGACGTTGAAACGCACCGGATCCAGCGATGACGAGCAGGATGCAATACTCATCGAAGAATCGGAGGAAGGCCCGCGGATCGAGGCACGCGGCAACCGCAAGCAAAAGGTTCACGCCAAACCGTTCCGCCAGGGGCGGGGTGGCGGCCCGCGTTCCGCGCCCAAACCCAAGTCCAAGCATGGCAAGAAGCCGCAAGACCGTGCGGAAGGTGGCAAGGCCTCTTTGGGCAAGCCGAAATCGAAGAAACCCAAGCCGGACTATAAGGGCCAGAACAAAGGCAAGAGTAAGCCAGCCGGCGAAAAACGGCGTTAGTGCTGCCTATTCGGTCGGAGACCCACTGAAGTGACTTTGAAGCGCGCGCTGCTGAAGGCTTGCGCGCGTGAACCTCGACAGCAGGCTGCGCCTGACGCTAGGATCCCGGCCAACTGGGCTTGCGAAGCAGGTAAGAGGGGGAACGGATGGGGCACTATCGGTCGGTTCTGATTGCGGTTTTCGGTGGATTGGCTCTGGCGGCTTGCGGCAGCGATGCCGAAGAGCCAGCTGCAGCGGCGGGAACCGCCAAGGCGGCGGAAGGCGGTGACACGCAGAGCCTCGCCGCTCTCCTGGAAAGTGTCGATGCCGATCCCGAAGGGGAGCCGGTCGACTATCTGACCTATGGCGCCGGGGCCTTTCCGATCCGGTTCGATCGCGAAACCCAGAGACAGGCCTCTGCCGCGGTGCTGGACGGGCGGCTCGGCTATGCGTCGCTGTCGAGAAGCCCCACCGGCCCGGAAGAGCCCATCGCATTCAAGATCGAATTGCCGGCGCAGACCACCTTTGCAGTGTTCGGAATTCCGCCGCAATCCAGCTTCGGCTGCTGTTCGGGCGCGCATATCGCCACGGTAACCGTGGAAGGCTCGGCCACTTCGCCCGATGACGGCTTTGTGCAGCTCGCCAGGTTCCAGGTCGATCCCGAGGTCTATGAGGAGAAGCAGCTATTCGCTGCCGACCGGCAGACGCCGGTGCGCTGGGTGCGGGTCACGTTGGAAGGCCGCCAGGTTCCCGACCCGGACGATTACCGGGGCACATCCTTCACTGAACTGTTCGGCTATGGCAGCCAGGCCCCCATCGAAGTGGAGGGCGATCACTTCACCGGACGCTGGCTGACCGGCGGCGGCGGCAGCGGGCCGACCGGCAACCGCTTGGAGCTGATCCAGGACGGCGCCCTCGTCATGGGCTGCGGGACGAGCGGCGGCAGCAGTTACACCGTTTCGGGCGGAGTGGAGAACGGTCTTTTGAAATATGTGGTGGGCAGCGACACGGTGCCCATCGTCGCGGTGATCAATTCGGAGAATCAATTGTCCGGCGCGATGATCGGCCGTTCGTTCGGCCGCGTAATCGGCGAACCCGGCGGAGCGCCGACAAGCTGCACACCGGGTGCGGAACCGCCGCCCAACCCGGTCGGCACGGCGCTCGATCAATGCCGCGCCGCCATCGTCTACGGCATCAATTTCGATGTAGATTCCGATGTCATCCGGGCGGACGCCGCACCGGCGCTGAAGCAGATTCACCGGGCGCTTGCCCAGCGCCCCGATATGGCGGTCACGATCGAAGGGCACACGGATTCAGACGCCACCGATCAGTACAATCTCGATCTGTCAAAGCGGCGGGCGGAAGCGGTTGCGACCTGGCTTGCCGATGCAGGGGTGAGTGCCGGCAATGTCAGCGCCGAGGGCAAGGGCGAGGCGGAGCCCATCGCCGACAATGAGACATCAGCGGGGAAGGCCGCGAATCGGCGCGTGGAGATCGAGCCAAGCTGCTAGCAGCGGTGGCTTGTATGTCCGCTAACGACCCATTGCGGACCCATAGCCATCATCCAAGACCGGTTCGTGCTGAGCTTGTCGAAGCATGAACGCGCGTCCTTCGGAAGCGAAGCTGTCGCGCAGCGACACCGGCTCAGGACGAACGGATGTGGTGGTATTGGGTCGTCCGCTCGCCACCCATTGCGGTCATTCCGCGAGCGTCCAGCCAGCTACGCCTCTGCGTCGCCCTTGCCCTTGAGAGCGGCCAGCGCGGCGAAGGGGCCGGCGTTTTCTTCGTCCAGCAGCCCGGCTTCCTTGCGCGCCTGTTCCGCTTCCGGGCCGGTGGCATAGGGATCGATCGCCAGCGCCAGGCTTTGCGCCACCGCTTCGCCCAGGTCGAAGTGGCGGCCGGAATAGGGGATCTCGTCCAGCTCGTCTTCGTCCAGCTCGATCTCTTCGTCGGGCCCTGCCGGTTCCTCTTCGCTTTCGGGTACGAAGCGCAGCGCGATCTCCTCGCGGATCTGCGCCGGCAGGTCCTCGCCCGATACGGCGCAGCTCTGCACGATGTCGGCTTCCAGCGTGCCGTGGGCGTTCACTGCTTCGCCATCGCTCTCCAGTTCGATTCGCGCCTCCAGCCGGGCGATAGAGATCAGGCCGAAGCGCTGTGCCAATGCGCCGCGTTCCCCTTCATTCGCTTCCAGCGCTTTGGGCTGCGGGCCGATCGCGCGCACATCCACCATGCGCGAAAATTCCGGCGGCGGCAGATCGGGCAGTTCGGGTTCCGGCTTGTCCATCGCGTCAGATATCCCCGGCCAGCACCTGCTCGCCGGTCTTCTCCGCCAGCTGACGGTGCAGCGCGCGCAGGGCCAGGGCAATGCCTTCGGGCCCGGCATCTTCGTTCAGGCGGACATTGCGCGTGATCGTTTCGCACAGGCCCGCATCGTCCTGTTCCGAAAGGCCGGTGCGGTAGACGCCCAGCCGGCCGCCCAGCGCGGACATCAGCCGTCCCATATGCTTGCCTACAACAACGTCGCCCACGCCGCTTTCGC
This sequence comes from Alphaproteobacteria bacterium, assembly GCA_030426245.1. Taxonomy (GTDB): domain Bacteria; phylum Pseudomonadota; class Alphaproteobacteria; order Sphingomonadales; family Sphingomonadaceae; genus Andeanibacterium. The sequence continues at coordinate 21,547 of JAUHYZ010000031.1, forward strand.
GCAGCTGCCCGTCCATGTCCTCCACGAACAGCTCGGTCAGGAACACCGATGCCTGTGCCAGTTCCGGTTCCCGCTCCATCCGCAGCAGCACCAGCGTCAGCACCGCGGTTATCATGTCGAAGCGGCCTTCCACGGTATCGGCCACGCCCAGATCGGCATACCAGCGCTTCTCCCGCGCGATCTCCACCACGCGGTGCCACAGCGGGCGCAGCGCCTCGCGCGGATCCTCGGCCCTTTTAAACAGGCGCGAAAGCAGGTTCATCGGCATTGCCTTTCCAGCCGGGCCATTGCTGCCCCTTCGTTCAGCGGCGCTTAAGAGCGGGCAGCCAAGAACGCCCATTCGAAAGCGAGTTGTTCATCGCGGCGGCGGCTACCATTGCGCATCGCCGCGCTTGTCCCTAAGGCTCGCGCCGTTAGAGACTAGCACGGACAATGGCAATCGTGCGCAGGTTTGAGTTCAAGAGGCGGGACGTCATGAATCTTTCGGTTCGGATCGGTGCAGTGGTGGCGCTGGCAACGCTGGCGGCGGGCTGCAGCTCGATCAGAGACCATCGCGGCTATATCGCGGACCCGGCTCTGATGAATGCCATCCAGCCCGGCATCGACAACCAGCAATCGGTGGAAGGGACGCTGGGCCGCCCGACCTATACCAGCCAGTTCGGCCAGGACACCTGGTACTATATTTCCAGCACGACCTATCAGAAGCCCTTCACCACGCCCAAGATCCAGGAACACACCGTGCTGGCGGTGAAGTTCGACGAAGCGGGCAATGTGGTCCAGGCCGACCGCAGTGGGATGGAGAACGTCGCGCGGATCAATCCCGATGGCGACGCCACGCCTACCCTGGGGCTGGAGCGTGGCTTCCTGCAGGATCTGTTCGGCAATATCGGGCAGGTCGGCGGCGTCGGCGGGGCGGCCGGAGGCGCAGGCGGGCCCGGCGGCACCTAGTTCTTTGCGCTGGATGAATTCGTGCACTTGAAGCTCGCAGGCCAGCGCCCATATCCTCGCCATGACTGATCCCGCACAGAGCCACGGCACTGTTCAGTGGCACGGCACCACGATCATCGGCGTGAAGAAGGGCGGCAAGACCGTCATCGCCGGAGACGGCCAGGTTTCGATGGGCAATACGGTGATGAAGCCGAATGCCCGCAAGGTCCGCCGCATCGGCAAGGATGACAAGGTCATTGCCGGTTTCGCCGGGGCGACCGCCGATGCCTTCACCCTGTTCGAACGGCTGGAAAAGAAGCTGGAACAATATAGCGGGCAATTGCTGCGCGCCGCGGTGGAACTGGCCAAGGACTGGCGGACCGACAAATATCTGCGCAATCTGGAAGCGCTGATGATCGTTGCCGACAAGGATGTGCTGCTGGTGCTGACCGGCACTGGCGACGTGCTGGAACCCGATGGCAATTCCGATTCGCAAATCGCCGCGATCGGTTCGGGCGGAAATTACGCGCTGGCTGCTGCCCGCGCGCTCGATGCCTACGAACAGGATGCGGAGACGATCGCCACCAAGGCGATGGCGGTTGCCGCCGAGATCTGCGTCTTCACCAATGACAGTGTCACAGTCGAAAAAATCTGATTCTCTATGAATGACAAACTGACCCCCAAGGCGATCGTCGCCGCTCTGGACGAACACATTATCGGCCAGTCGGAAGCCAAGCGCGCGGTCGCCGTGGCGCTGCGCAACCGCTGGCGCCGGCAACGCCTGCCGGCCGAACTGCGCGACGAGGTGACGCCCAAGAACATTCTGATGATCGGCCCCACGGGCTGCGGCAAGACGGAGATCAGCCGCCGCCTGGCCCGCCTGGCGGATGCGCCTTTCGTGAAGGTGGAAGCCACCAAGTTCACCGAAGTCGGCTATGTCGGGCGCGACGTGGAACAGATCGCACGCGATCTGGCCGAGGATGCGATCCGGCTGGAGAAGGACCGTCGCCGCGAAGCCGTGCGCGAAGCCGCATCGCATGCCGCGATGGAACGGCTGCTCAATGCGCTGGTGGGGGAAGGTTCCTCCGAAGCGACGCGCGAAAGCTTCCGCCAGCGGATCGTCCAGAACGCGATGAACGACACCGAGGTGGAAATCGAGGTGGAGGACAGCCCCAACATGCCGATGGAAATTCCCGGCATGGGCGGCAGCGTGGGGATGATCAACCTGTCCGACATGATGGGCAAGGCGTTCGGCAAGCAGAACATGAAGCGCCGCAAGCTCAAGGTCCCCGATGCGTGGGACAAGCTGGTGGACGAGGAATCGGAAAAGCGCATGGACCAGGACGATGTCGCCCGGGTCGCGCTCCAGCATGCCGAGACCAACGGCATCGTCTTCCTGGACGAGATCGACAAGATCGCGGTCAGCGATGTGCGCGGCGGCTCGGTCAGCCGCGAAGGCGTGCAGCGCGATCTGCTGCCGCTGATCGAAGGGACCACTGTCTCCACCAAATACGGCCCGATGAAGACGGATCACGTGCTCTTCATCGCCTCGGGCGCGTTTCATGTGGCCAAGCCCAGCGACATGCTGCCCGAGCTGCAGGGCCGCCTGCCGATCCGGGTGGAGCTCAAAGCGCTCACCGAAGAGGATTTCGTGTCGATCCTCACCGATACGCGGGCCAATCTGGTGGAACAGTACAAGGCGCTGATCGGCACGGAGAAGGTCACGCTGGACTTTACCGAGGATGCAATCGGCGAAGTGGCCAAGATCGCCGCGCAGGTGAATGAAAGCGTCGAGAATATCGGCGCACGCCGCCTGCAGACGGTGATGGAAAAGCTGCTGGAAGAACTCAGCTTCGAGGCCGAGGAACGCCAGGACGAAACGGTGACGGTCGACGCGGCCTATGTCAGCGAACGGCTGGCGGATCTGGCCGGAGATTCCGACCTTAGCAAATATATCCTTTAAGCTGGGCTAAGCTGAGGCTGAGGGCTGTAGTGCGCTAACCCCTCAATTCGGACATACGCCGCTGTCATCCCGGACTGGTTCCGGGATCCCGATCTCTTTTGCCGATGGGGAAGAAGCTGGACCCCGGGACAGGCCCGGGGAGACTGTGTGTGAAAGTCCGCCTCCCAGCCCATTGCGGACATCCAGTATGTCACCGCGCCAACGCATCAGACGTTGACCATTGTTCCTCACTGTGACGATAGGGGCTGAAACAGAGGAAGGCTTATGCAGACACCCGAAGACCGGCCGATCTACCGCCTGCTGACCGGCAAGGACGACCGCGCCTTTTGCGAGCGCGTGTCCGAAGCGCTGGAGCAGGGCTGGCAGCTCTATGGCTCTCCCAGCATTGCCTGGGACACGGAGAACAGCTGCATGAAGGCCGCGCAGGCCGTGGTGTGGAAGGACGCCGACGTCCTCAAGCGCTGAGGCGCGCCGCAATCGCCAGTGGCTCAGTCGCGTCCCAGGATCTCGTCCGGATGCGGATAGCCGGGCGGCAGCTCGTCCTGCGGATACCAATATTTGAGGTGGCAGCTTTCGCACACGGCATCGAGCTGGCTGACCAGCAGACCGGCCCGCTCGGCATCCTGCGCTTCGGCCGCTTCCGCCAGATCGCCCGTGTGAAGGGCCAGGGCCTGCGCCATGCCCTTGAAGCCTTCCAGGTCGGCATCGATGAAGCCCTGTACCTCTGCGGCCGATGACGCGCCGGGTTCGTCCTCTTCTTCGATCATCACGCCTGGAGGTGCGACCATGATCGCCTCTGCATCGGCCAGCTCGCTTGCATCGGCGGCGAGCTGCCTGGCCTTCTGGGCCAGCGCGGCCCAGCTTTCATCGGTCATGGCAGAGGCGTCGATCCCGCCGCGATCGTCGATCGCCGCATTGGAGATGTCCCACAGCGCCAGTGCATCGGGATTGATGCCGTCCTTCATAATGGCATGCAGGTCGACGGCGTTTTCTGCTGGCTCCGGCTCATGTCCGGCGGAGCAGGCGGCAAGCAGCAGCGCGGGAAGGCCCAGGGCCGATATCGTTAGCACCCTCATGGATGCGGTGGATGCACCTATTCGGCGGCTTCGTCCATCTCGCCCGTTTCGGCGGCCTGGCGCGCCCACATCTCGGCATAGAGCCCGTCCAGCTTGAGCAGCTCCAGATGGGTCCCCTGCTCGGCCAGGCGGCCTTCATTCATCACCAGGATCGTGTCCGAATCGACGATGGTGGAAAGCCGGTGCGCGATTGAAATCGTGGTCCGGTTTTCCGAGACATTGCGCAGCGTCGCCAGAATCTCCTGCTCGGTACGGGTGTCCAGCGCGCTGGTCGCTTCGTCCAGCAGCAGGATCGGCGGGTTCTTCACCAGCGTGCGCGCAATCGCCACGCGCTGCTTCTCCCCGCCCGATAGCTTCAACCCCCGTTCGCCCACTGGCGTGTCGAAACCCTGGGGCAAGGCTTCGATGAATGGCAGGATCGCCGCGCCGGAGGCCGCGCGCAGCACTTCCTCCTCGCTCGCACCGTCGCGGCCATAGGCGATGTTGTAGCCGATCGTGTCGTTGAACAGCACGCTGTCCTGCGGGACGATGCCCACGGCGGCGCGCACGCTCTGCTGGGTGACGCCTTTGATATCCTGTCCGTCGATTAGGATGCGCCCTTCCCACGGATCGTAGAAGCGGAACAGCAGGCGGCCGATGGTGGATTTGCCCGCGCCGGAGGGGCCCACGATGGCCACACGCTGCCCGGCAGGCACTTCGAAGCTCAACCCGTGCAGGATCGTGCGGTCACGCTCATAGCCGAATACGACATTCTCGAAAGTCACGGTCGGTTCGCGCACCAGCAGGGCGGGGGCACCGGGCACGTCCTTCACTTCCACATCGGTGTCGATCAGGTGGAACATGTCCGCCATGTCGATCAGGCCCTGGCGAATTGTGCGGTAGACGGTGCCCAGAAAGTCCAGCGGGCGGAACAGCTGCATCAGATAGGTGTTCACGAACACCAAATCGCCGATCGAGAACTGGCCCCGGCTCCAACCCCAGACGGAATAGGCCATGGCGCCCGCCATCAGCGAATTGGTGATCAGCGCCTGCGCGATATTGAGCATCGCCAGCGAGTTTTCGGATTTGGTCGCCGCCATCATATAGGCCTTGGCCGCCTTGGAGTAGCGTTCCTCCTCGCGGCTTTCGGCACCGAAATATTTCACCGTCTCGTAATTCAGCAGCGAATCGACCGCGCGGGCAAGCGCATGTCCGTCGAGCTCGTTCATCCGCTGGCGCAGGGCCGTGCGCCAATTGGTGATCACGCTGGTCACGGTGATATAGGCCGCCACGGTGACGAAGGTCGCAATCACCAGGCCGATCCCGAAATTGAGATAGAAGATCACGCTTACCGCAATCAGCTCGATCGCCGTGGGGGCAAGGTTGAACAGCAGGAAGTAGAGCATGTTGTTGATGCTCTTGGTTCCGCGTTCGATCACCTTGGTCACTTCGCCGGTGCGGCGCTGCAAATGGAAACGCAGGGACAGGCGGTGGAGCCGGTGGAACACGTCCTCGGTCAGCGTCTGCACCGCGCCCTGGCCGATTCTTTCGAACACGATATTGCGCAGATTGTCGAAGGCGACTGTGGTGAAGCGGGCCGCCGCATAGGCCAGCACCAGCGCCATGGCGATATGCATCGCTTCCTGTGTCGCCGCGCCGGCGCCCTCCTGGCCGGTCATCGTGTCGACCGCGCCGCGCAGGGCATAGGGCATCGAAAGCACGGTCACCTTGGCCAGGATGATCAGCAGCACCGCGCCCGCCATGCGCCAGCGCAGGCCGACTCGTTCCCGCGACCATAGATAGGGCAGGAAGCGGCGCACGGTCTGCCAGTCGGCGTGGCGCATTATTTCAGTTTGGCGGTCTGTATCGGGCGGCATCGGCCGTGAAATTGGGGGCTGGGGCGCCAAAGAGCAATGGCGCACGCGTATTTTGACGAGTCCCGAAGCCGGCTAGAAGTCGTAGATGCGGCTCGACGGATTGCGTGGGCGGCTCCTGGGGCTGGCCATGTCGAACAGGATCTCGCGCGATTCGAAGTCGATCGCGACGCGTCTGAACAGCTTCAACTCCTGAATCCCGATGATCAGCGCCGGCTCCTCATGCAGGCCCAGCGCTTCGAAGGGCGGGGCGTCGGCGAAGGCGACCGGGAAATTGCGAATCTCGATCCCGCCCATGGAAAGTGCCCCGGCGAGCCGCATGTTCCCCTGCAGCGAGAAACCGTTGACGTCGACCATGGAGGTCAGGCCCAGATCCCTTCCGCGCAGGCGGCGGCCCAGGGCATTGTTGCCGATGCTGCCTTGTGCGCCGGTATCGACGATTACTGCCGTGCGCACGCCGTCGATCGTGGCGCGGGTGATTACCAGCTGGCCGAGCGCGCGCCTTGCCCTGACGACGATTTCGAATCCCTTGTCGCCGCCCAGCGCATCGGCATCGGCCACGGCGATCGTATAGGCCTCGAAGTCCAGCAGCACGCGCTGGCCCTGCAGACTGTCGAGCCCCAAGATACCGTCCGCGCCGCCGATATGGCGCCGGTCCAGCAGCGGGGCGAACTGCACGTCGAACACGCGGCTGCCGATCGCGACGTCGCGCACGGTTACGGCTTCCACGTCTCTTCTGCTGGCCATGCCGATCAGCACCGCCGGCCGCCGCTCGTGAAATTCGAGCTGGTCGGCAATCTCGCGCGAAAGCACGGTGGCCTGCGCGCCGGTATCGATCATGAAATTGAACGGGCCCCGTTCGCCGATCATCACTTCGAGCGTGAATCGGTCGTAGAGTTCGGAGGCGAGCTCGAACACCTCGACATTGTCTCCCACCAGCGAAAGCGATTCACTGGTTTGCGGGAGAATGATCTCGATCTGATTTTTCTTTTCCGGATCTTCGCCGGGGGAAGGCAAAGGCTCCGCAGGCTGCGCGGAGGCTGCAGCCATTGCTGCCGATGCTGCAAATAGCCAATTCATCATTCTCTCCCGCAGACCGCCCTAACCGGCGGTCATGCAGTCATTCCCATATACCACAAGCACCGCAGCACTTCCAATGCAGGCGCGCGGCCCCTATATAAATGGGGCAGGCGGGTAAGCCGCTTGGGGCATATAGGGTTGCAGCAGCGGGGTTCGCCTCGCTGCCATGAACCTTCCGATCCGGACCGGTTCGAAGGTTTCTGAAATAAAATTGCAAAAAGGCTGTTGACCGAATCTAACACCGCCCATATATGCCCGCTCACCGACGCGGCGATGCCGGTTTTTCCGGCTCCAACCGCTCGGTCGCCAACATAGATCGGACAGCTGTCCCCCGGAACCTAAATTCGGGGTGCCCTTGTTGTCCGCCTCTTTTGTTGAGTGGCTCTTTGATATTGTCGATTTTTGATGAAGGGACATGTGGGCGACGGCACCCGGTCCGGGGAGCTCAAGGCTCCGGAAACCGGTAACCTTAAGCCGACGCCACATCCTTTAGGGGTTCGCGCCCCTAATGCGATGATGCATGTCCATTCGTATCCATTACGTTTGACAGTGCAGGTATCGGCTCCTTGATTTCGGCCTTGCAGGATAGCGATCTTTTGATCGTGCCTGGTTGGTCGATAACTCAAACTTGAGAGTTTGATCCTGGCTCAGAACGAACGCTGGCGGCATGCCTAACACATGCAAGTCGAACGAACCCTTCGGGGTTAGTGGCGCACGGGTGCGTAACGCGTGGGAACCTGCCCTTAGGTTCGGAATAACTCGAAGAAATTTGAGCTAATACCGGATAATGTCTTCGGACCAAAGATTTATCGCCTTTGGATGGGCCCGCGTTGGATTAGCTAGTTGGTGGGGTAAAAGCCTACCAAGGCGACGATCCATAGCTGGTCTGAGAGGATGATCAGCCACACTGGGACTGAGACACGGCCCAGACTCCTACGGGAGGCAGCAGTGGGGAATATTGGACAATGGGCGAAAGCCTGATCCAGCAATGCCGCGTGAGTGATGAAGGCCTTAGGGTTGTAAAGCTCTTTTACCAGGGATGATAATGACAGTACCTGGAGAATAAGCTCCGGCTAACTCCGTGCCAGCAGCCGCGGTAATACGGAGGGAGCTAGCGTTGTTCGGAATTACTGGGCGTA
>JAUHYZ010000080.1 GCA_030426245.1 Alphaproteobacteria bacterium
CAGCCATTGCCGATATGATAGGGCAGGCTCATCGCCGAATAGCGGATGCGGCTGGGGAACATTTCCACCAGCAGCGCGGCCAGCGGGCCGTATGTCATCGTCACGGGCAGCAGGAACACCACCAGGATCGCTACGATCATGGGCTTGTTCACCCGCTCCGGATCGGCCTGTTCGGGATAGCCCGCTTCGGCCACCGCCGCGGTGATCCGCCCGGAATATGTCGCCATGTCGCCCACTTCGATCCGGCGATCCCCGATCGTGACTTCGCCGTTCCCGTCCGGCGCGCTGGAATAGGGGATGCCCGCCTTGGCCAGCGTGGATTTGGCAATGTCGCAGCCCGACTTGTCGAACGTGTTGTTGCCGATCGGATCGAACTGGACGGAGCAGCTTGCCGGATCGGCATGCACCACCACAGGTGCGCGTTCCTGCGCCTCGGCCAGGGCGGGGTTGGCGGCGGAAGTCAGCGCTGCGAAGACCGGAAAGCATAAGAGCACGCCCAGCGCCAGACCGGTCATCACCACTTTCTTGCGTCCGATCTTGTCGGATAGCCAGCCGAAAAAGACGTACATCGGCGTCCCGACCATCAGTGCCAGCGCGATCAGCACATTGGCCGTGCCGCTTTCCACCTTGAGGATGCGCTCGAGATAGAACAGTGCATAGAACTGCCCCGTATACCAGAGCACCGCCTGCCCGGCGACGGCGCCCAGCAGCGCTACCAGCACCCAGCGCAAATTGCGCCACTGCCCGAAGGCTTCGGACAAGGGCGCCTTGGAGGTCGCGCCTTCATCCTTCATCTTCTGGAACACCGGGCTTTCGGAAAGCTGCATGCGGATCCACAGCGACACGCCCAGCAGGATCGCCGAAAGCAGGAAGGGGATGCGCCAGCCCCATTCGGCAAACGCTTCCGGCCCCATGGCGGAACGCAGGCCGATCACCACCAGCAGCGCCGCGAACAGGCCCAGCGTAGCCGTGGTCTGGATGAAGCTGGTGAACAATCCGCGCCGGCCATCGGGGGCATGTTCGGCAACGTAAGTGGCCGCGCCGCCATATTCGCCGCCCAGCGCCAGGCCCTGGATCAGGCGCAGCGTCACCAGGATCAGCGGAGCCGCCACGCCGATACTGGCGTAGGATGGCAGCAGGCCGACGCAGAAGGTCGCCAGGCCCATCAGCCCCATCGTGACCAGGAAGGTGTTCTTGCGCCCGACAATATCCCCCACGCGCCCGAATACCAGCGCGCCGAAGGGGCGGACGGCGAAGCCCGCGGCGAATGCGGCCAGCGCCAGGATGAAGGCGGTGGTTTCGTTGACGCCGGAAAAGAACTGGCTGGAAATGATCGAGGCGAGCAGCCCGTAGAGATAGAAATCGTACCACTCGAACACCGTGCCGAGCGACGATGCGGCAATGATTTTCACTTCCGAATCTTGCGATTTCGCAGCGGGCATCTGCCCCGCGGCACCTTCGGCCATTCCCCACTCCCGGCTGTTGTTCCGATCCCCAAGCGGCGGCAGAGTGCCCTGCATCGCTTAACAGAGCAAGGAAAGTCTGATTGGGCAGCCATGCGGTTTTCGCATACCGCGAATAGAAAGCTAAAGCGAACTTTAGCTCTATAATTAAATGTTGTTTATCATGGGGCTAAGCATGCAAACTGACTTCCCGCAGGAGCTTCTGCGGACACCGATTGCGCCCCGTCAGGCAGCCGCGCTGCGTCCTGCAAGCTGACGGCGGCGCCATTTCGGCTCCGCTTCGGGCGCGGCCGGAGAGCGAAGCGCATCGATCAGCCCCATGCCCACGGCGCCCAGCTTGGCCAGGCCGGAAGTGTGCACCCGGTGGTCCCAGGCATGCTCCCCGCGTTCGGCCACTTCCCTGCCGATCGCGCCATAGATCCGCGTTGCCGAAAGCACTGCCCAGCGTTGGCGGAAGGTCAGGCTGGCCGCCCCCACGCGCGCCGATGCCTGATGCGTTTCGCCCAGATCGTTCAGCCGGCGGGCCAGCTGGGCCAGCTTCGCGCGATAGGGCGGCTTCATATGCTGGCCGGGGGGAATGTCCGCCTCCACCAGCCACTCCACCGGCAGGTAGCAGCGCCCTGCCGCATCGTCTTCCCACACGTCGCGCGCAATATTCGCCAGCTGGAATGCCAGACCCAGATCGCAGGCCCTGTCCAGCGTCTCTTCGTCCTGCGGGGATACGCCCATCACCACGGCCATCATTACCCCCACGGCCCCGGCGACGTGATAGCAATAGCGCATCATGTCTTCCTCGCTGCGGGGTCGCCAGCCTTCGGCATCCAGGGCGAAGCCGGCAATCACGTCGTCCGCCATGGCCTGGGTGATGCCGCATTCGCCCGCCAGCAGGCCCAGCGCATCGAAGGCCGGATCGCCGGTCGGCTCGCCGCGGAAGGCACGCGCTGTCAGCTCGCGGATCGTGGCCAGACGCTGTTGCGCGCCTGCCTGTTCGCCCAGCTCGCCGCCGTGATCCTGCGCATCGGCCAGATCGTCGCAGCGGCGGCACCAGGCATAGAGCAGCCATACCCGCTCCCGCGTGGTCCGGCCGAACAGCATGGAGGAGGCGGCAAAACTTTTCGACCCATGCTGAATACTCTCGCGCGCTTTGGCGACGAGTTCGCCGCGCGCCGGATTCACAAATCGCCTGCCTTCATGGCAAAGATCGGCTGGTGCGGTTCATGTGCTTCCATTTTGGCCAGCAGGCCTGCCAGATCGCTGTCGGCAATGATGATTTTCTGATGGGCCGGCCGCACGAAGCCGGTTTCGGCCATGTGGCGGTTGAAGGCCAGCAAGTGATCGAAATAGCCCAGCGCATTGAGCAGGCCGACCGGCTTGGTGTGATAGCCCAGCTGGGCCCAGCTGACCGCTTCCCACAGCTCGTCCATCGTGCCCACGCCGCCCGGGATCGTCAGGAAGGCGTCCGAAAGCTCGGTAAAGGCGGCCTTGCGCTCATGCATGTTCCTGACCACGCGTAGCTCCGTGCACGCCTCATTGGCGATTTCGCGGTCCATCATCGCTTCGGGGATCACGCCGATCACTTCCCCGCCGGCTTCCAGCGCGGTAGACGCGATCGCGCCCATCAGCCCCAGCTTGCCGCCGCCATAGACCACGCCGATGCCGCGTTCGGCCAGCATGGCGCCCACTTCGCGCGCCAGGCCGATATAGCGCGGATCCGCCGGCGATGCCGAACCGCAATAGACCGCAATCCGCCCGATCATTGCGCCGCGCTCTCCGCATCCTGGCACAAGGCGGCCCTGTAGAGGTCTTCCGCGCTGCCTTCTCGGATCGGTGTGAAACCGGCATCGGCCATGATATTGTCGGAGATCAGCCGGGGCCCGTCGATCAGGCGGATCCTGCGGATCTTCGCCTCCTGCGCTGCGCAGTCCACGGCCACGGTCGTTTCCATCGTCCCGGTGGGCAGCTGCTTGCGGAAGATGCCCATCATCACGCTGCGCGATCCGTCCAGCGCCTTGGCGGTGGAATTCCGGTCCAGCTCCAGCGCGATGCCGCCGGGCACCTGCGCCACCTCTTCCCACGCCTGCGCAGCCAGCGGGGCAGGAGCTAGCGCCAGCAGCGTGGCGAGCCAGGCAAGCGGTTTTGCGGCCATTCGAAACCTCATTCGCTCAGATCCTCCAGCATCAGCCTGGCCGTGGCCTTGGCGCTCCCCACAACGCCGGGAATCCCGGCACCGGGATGGGTTCCCGCCCCCACCAGATACATGTTTTCCAGCACGTCGTCGCGGTTATGTGCGCGGAAATAGGCGCTCTGGGTCAGGATCGGCTCCAGGCTGAAGGCGCTGCCGAGATGGGCATTGAGATCGAGCGCGAAATCGCGCGGCGTATAATGGAACTTGGTGACGATCCGGTCATGCAGATCGGGGATCAACCGGCGCGAAACCTCGTCCAGCACCCGCTTTTCCAGCATCGGGCCGATCTGTTCCCAGTCCAGCGCCAGCTTGCCCATATGGGCCACGGGAACCAGCGCATAGAAGGTGCTCTTGCCTTCGGGCGCCATGGACGGGTCGGTCACTGTGGGATGGTGCAGATAGATCGAAAAATCGGCGGGCAGCACGCCGTGTTCGTAAATATCCGTCAGCAGCCCTTCATAGCGCGGCCCGAACAGTATCATGTGGTGCGGAATGCCCGGCCAGCTGCCCTCGATCCCGAAATGGACGACGAACAGGCTGGGGGAAAAGCGCTTGGCGGCCAGTGACTTGCCTGCGTCCGGCCCGCGCTGCGAACCGCTCAGCAGGTCGCGATAGGTTTGCACGATATCGGCATTGCTGGCCACGGCATCGAAACGCTGTTTCCAACCTCCGGCGGTTTCCACTTCGGTTACGCGTCGGCCCAATATGTCGATCGCGGTGACGGGATCGCCCAGCCGCACGATGCCGCCCAGCCGCTCGAAATGGCGGACCATCGCGGCCACCAGCCGGTTGGTGCCGCCGCGTGCCCACCATACGCCGCCATCCTTCTCCAGCTTGTGAATCAGGGCGTAGATGCTGCTGGTGGTCATCGGATTGCCGCCGACCAGCAGCGTGTGGAAGCTGAAGGCCTCGCGCAGCTTTTCCGATTTGATGTATTTCGAAACGATCGAATAGACCGACCGCCATGCCTGGTGGCGGGCCAGGGCGGGCGCGGCCTTCAGCATGGACTTGAAGTCCAGGAAGGGCACATGCCCCAGCTTGACATAGCCTTCGCGCCAGACGTTCTCCGAATATTTCAGGAATTCGTTGTAGCCGGCGATGTCTTCGGGGGAGATCCGCCCGATCTCGCGGCTCAGCGCTTCTTCGTCGTTCGAATAGTCGAAGCTCGTCCCGTCCGGCCAGTTCAGGCGGTAGAAGGGCGAAACGGGCATCAGTTCGATATCGTCGGCCATGTCGTGGCCCGAAAGCGCCCATAGCTCGCGCAGGCAGGATGGATCGGTGATCACGGTGGGCCCGGCATCGAAAGTGAAGCCTTCGCGCTCCCAGAAATAGGCCCGGCCGCCGGGCTTGTCCCGCGCTTCGATCAGCGTGGTCTGCACCCCTGCCG
>JAUHYZ010000081.1 GCA_030426245.1 Alphaproteobacteria bacterium
GTGTCGATGCGGGCGATGCTCTCGCTGTCAGCGGAGGCACTGTCGTCATCATCGAGGATGAACCAGGCCCCGGCCAGCAGCGCCACGCCGCCGATCCCGGCGAGCAGCAGCTTCTGCCGCTGCGCGATATTCGCGTTGAGGTTGCGCCGCGTGTCCTTGCGCCCTGCCCCCTTGTGCCCGGAATCCTTGTGTTCGGTCGGGCGGTTTTCGGTCTGGCCTTTGGTGTCGTCTGCTTCGGCCATTATTCGAGCCCTCCTGCGGCAAAGACAAGGAAGGCGCTGGTCGCTTCGCCGGGAGCGAGGCTTTCGCGGCCATAGGCAAAGGCGAGCGCACCAGCAGGAGCATCGCGTTCGCCGGCAAGGTCGAGCGGTTCGTTGCCAAGATTGCGGATGAGGAAGCGCTGGCCGGTAAGTTCGGCGCCGTCATATTGCGCGACCTGCTGAACTTCGATGGCACCGGTGCGGCGCGGACGCGACAGTTCTGCGCGCGCGGCAAAGCCGGGCAGGACGGCGTCGCTGGCCATCGCCTCGATCAGCCTGATGGCATTGTCGGACGGACTTGCACCTGCCTGCCATTCCTCGGCTTCGCTGCGCGCAAGCGCGGGATTGGTGATAAAGAGCTGGGTCGCTTCATTGCCGCCAAGGCGGCAGGCGAATTTGTAGACATGGCCTGCCTGGCTGGTGGCGAAGAAGCTGATCCGGTCCGAGGCATATTGCGGCGGAACCGAGATATAGATGTCGCCGCGCACCGGCTCATGCGTCACCTGGAAATCATTATAGGGAAAGCCGCTGGCGATCTTCGAGACATTGGCAAAGCCGTCTTCGATCAACGCGATGCGGGTGAGCTCGCCGCGCGCCAGCTCGCAATCGATCGTCGAGCCATCGCTCGCCTCGATGAACTGGTCGGCGAGCGCTGGCGTGGGCACGAGCGCAAGGCCGAGCGCGGTGAGGCCTGCAAACTTCAACGCGACATCGCGGCGTTGCCGTGCGCCCACGCTGAACACTGCAAGACCCGTTGCGGCGAGTATTGCGGAGGCGGGATTGCTGAGGAGGTTCATTGGTCCTGGTCCTCTTGGGTTGAATTCTGTTCGAAGCCGGTGAGCGCGAGGCTGAGGCCCCGCCGCGACCAGCGGAATGTGAAGCTGCGCTCCTGGCTCGCGATCACCTGCGCGCCGACAAAGGTCTTGAGCGTGCCGCTCACCGTTGAGGTCAGCGCCCTGGTGTCGACTTCCATTGCGCGGATGACGAAGGCTTGGCTGATGTCCGAGCCGCGTTGCTCCTCGACGATTGCAACCAGCTCGGCCTTGAGGCGACCGTGCGCTGCCGGGTCGGCGACTTTGAGGATCTGCTCCATCCAGTAGTCGAGGCTTTCGGGCGCGCGATTCAAGAGCATCAGCGCGGTATCGCGGGTAACGAGCTCGAGATAATGCGCGTCCACCCCGCCGCTCGAGACGGTCAATGTCTCGGCGGTAATCGGGACAAGTACTATGGCTTCATCGCCGGTGACCGCGGCACCGATACCAATCAGGCTGGTGACTCCAAGCACGCCGGCAAGCGCGGCAAAGCGGTTGCGTTGTGCCAGATGACGCTGGGCCTGTTCGTGCGCGAATTCGGATTGCATTGTTGCTTCTCCCCTCAGCCTGCAAGCAGACGGCAATGGGAGGGCGGCGTGGCTTTCAGCCCGAGGAATGACCCCGGCAGGTACCAGTAGGCAGCATGCACCAGTCTCGCGCCCTTGTTGCCCGACTTCGCCTTCCGCAGGCCGAACCAGGCAATGACCGAAAGGCCTGTGCCGATGATGATGTGCTGCGTAAGGATGCCCCAGGCGAAGGGGATCAGCATCCCCGCGAACTCGTCCATGGTCCAGAAGCCGATAAGCTCCGGATCGTCGAGCCGCCGTGGAACAATATACCTGTCGGCCATGTCGCCCTCCCTGTCGTGAACCGCGAGGAACGCGTCAGATGACCGCGGTCACGACAGAGGTCACGATCGGCACGCCGGTGCCGACACCGATCCCGACGCCAACGGGCACGGCAACTTGGCCGAGCGCGAAACGTCCAGAGGCGAGGGCAATCAGGCCGCCTGCCAGCGAGAGCACGGTGATGATCTTGCCGCCCGAGCCTTCGAGGAAGTCGGTGAACATGGTGAGCGCCGGATCGAAGGTGGTGTCGGCGCCGGCATAGGCGGCGCCCGCGATGGCGATCGCCAGCGCGGCGGGCACCATGTAGTCGCGCATCCGCGGCGTGGAACGGGTCAGGGTCTTGGTGGTCATGAAGGAAAACTCCGGTTGGTTGATCGACAACAGCGAGCTTGTCGTTCGCTGTATGTTCTTTCCTTCAGCCGAAGCGGCAATGTAGGAAATGGGGCGGCGCGCAATTGCGGCGCCCGACCAAGCAAAAAGCGACAATTTGCGTGAGCGCGGCCGGATCGCGCGCCAGTGGGGTGGGATTATGCGCGGGGACGGCCGGATTCTGAGCGGAGCATGCCGGATTTTGCGATTTGGTGACCGGATTCTGCGCGAATCATCAACGCACAACGATTCGTTCGCTCCTATATGTTCCTTATATGTTCTTTTCGTTTTCCTACATTCGTCCTTCGCCCTAGCTCTCGAGTCGAACCTTGAGCGAACGTAGAAGGGAA
Source organism: Alphaproteobacteria bacterium (assembly GCA_030426245.1). Classification (GTDB taxonomy): domain Bacteria; phylum Pseudomonadota; class Alphaproteobacteria; order Sphingomonadales; family Sphingomonadaceae; genus Andeanibacterium. Next base: position 2,640 of record JAUHYZ010000081.1, read on the forward strand.
ACGTCAGTGGCTGACGAAACAGAATATTCAGAGGAACGTACACGCCTGGGATTGGCGCGCTTGTTAACTGCCGCAGTGGATGCGAGCGGGCGGGCCAAATGCGATGTTGCTGCCGATGCGCGACTTCACAAGGATGCCCTGCGGCGTGTCTTGCAAGGGGAGCGTTCGGCCACTTTGGGTGAAGCCCTGCGCATACTCGAAGCGAGCCGGGCCGCACCGCGAGCACACCTGCTGCTGTTCCTGGTTTGCGGAGAGGATCAGGCAATCGACTGGTTGCAATCGGACCTGGCTGAATTCTTCGAGGAGTTCAGTGCCGAGTTCCCGCAAGCATTGCATCGGTCCCTGGGTGACAGCGTCGGCGATGTGAAATCACGTTGGGCGATAGGCACAGCAAACCGCGTTGCCCGGATGCTTGCCGATCACATTACGGAACTCGAGCGCAAGGACCAGTTTCTTGAAACCTTCCTGGCTGGTGAGCAGAGCATTGCAGATGACTGAGAAAACAGGTCCCGAGGTCAATGAACCAGCACGGCCGACGCGCCTCATACGCATCAAGGAAGTCCAGTATCGCACAGGCCTTGGACGTTCGACTATCTACCGATGGATGGCAGAAGGAAGGTTTCCAAGGCCGACAAAGCTTGGTGACTACGCCGTTGCTTGGTCCGAGTTAGACATCGAATCATGGATCTCGGCGCGAGGTGCAGCTTCATGAACAAGCGAATGCTCAATGCCGTAGATGCGATTGGCGAAGCACTAGATCTCATCGGGTAACAAGTCCGGCATAGTATTGATGCATGCCCAAACGGAATTGGATGGGGTGCTTGGGATGCGATAGCCGCATCATCACAATGCGTATCCAAAAAAATTGGGAGGTGAGTATGGGTGGAGTGGTGAAGCTCAACAAGTGTCTTTTGGCGGCAAGTGTTGCGTCAATGGCCATGTTGTCAACGTCAGTGATGGCGCAGGATAGTGCCTCAGCGAATGAGCCTGTTTCCGACGAAGGTGAAGACTCCGTTATTATTGTGACTGGTACCAGCATTCGCGGTGTTGCCCCCGTTGGGGCGCCCGTGCTTGGCATTAGTCAAGACGAAATCAGTCAGCAGCCGACGGCTACTACGACCGAGCTGTTGCGGCAGGTCCCTGCCGTCCTATCACTTGGTGCGAGTGAGGGCTATCGCGGTGAGGGCAACAATGCAAATGCGAACATTACGGGCGGCAATGGCGTCAATCTGCGTGGCCTGGGAACCGAAGCAACGCTGACGCTGCTCAACGGCCGCCGTTTGCCGGCATCTGGCGTGCAGGGGCAATACTTCGATCCATCCATCTTTGCGACCACTGCGATTGGTCGGATGGAAGTCATGGCTGACGGTGGATCAGCAATCTACGGCTCTGATGCTGTGGGCGGTGTGATCAATATCCTGACGCGACGCAGGTATGATGGATTGGAGGCCTATGTTCGCCAGGGGTTTGCCGACGATGTAAATGAAACCCAGGCTGGAGCAATTGCGGGTACCACGTGGGGCAGCGGCGGCTTGATGGTGGCGTATGAATACATGACGCGTGATGCTTTGGAGGCGAGTGACCGCTCACTGTACACCGATGACCTATCTGCATTTGGTGGTGCTGACCTTCGCCTGAACACCTCTGCTCCTGGTAATATTCTGATCGATGGAGTTTTCTATCCCATCCCTTCGGGTCAAGATGGAACGAACTTGCAGTCATCTGATCTGCTTCCCGCTTCCGGCACAAATCCAGTCAATCTGGAAAGCCGTTACAAGGATACAACTGCTGTTCCGGGGCAAGAGCGCCATTCGGTCCTCGCAAGAGTAGATCAAGATCTTGCTCCTGGCCTCACGGTTTGGACTGAAGGTTTCTATGCTCACCGGCGAATTGATGAACGTGTCGGGGCAATCACTGCTAACTTAACCGTTCCTGATACAAACGCATTCTTTGTTGCTCCTGAAGGGGCTGTGCTTGGAACCTGTTCTCCTCGCGTCGGGGCGCCGGCAGGCAGTCTCTGTCAGAATGTACTCTACAGTTTTAGTCAAAGCTTGGGGCCGCGCGAACGTGACGCGTTCTCGGAGGTTTATCAGATCGCCGCAGGATTTGATCTTGATATCAACGATAACTGGGCTGTCAGCGGATATGGCAGTTTCGGCCAAGACATAGAGTCTCGCGAGAATTATCTGGTCAACAACAATCAGTTGGCGCTTGCGTTGCTTGATTCCGATCCCGCCACCGCTCTGAATCCGTTTGGCGATATGGCGGTTCAGAATCCAAATACCCTTGCGGCCATAAGGGGATCGCAGACAGTTGCGACGCGAGCTCAACTTTCAGATTTTGGACTGAAGCTTGACGGTAGTTTGTTCAGCATT
>JAUHYZ010000082.1 GCA_030426245.1 Alphaproteobacteria bacterium
TGGCTCATCGAATGCTGATCGTGCTTGAAGCCGGGCCGGGTCAGCTCGCGCGTCACCACGCCGCCGCCGAACCATTCATTGCGCTCCAGCACCAGCACGCTCTTGCCCGCCACGGCCAGATAGGCGGCGGCGACCAGGCCGTTATGGCCCGATCCGATGGCGATGATATCTGCGTCACTCATAGTCTGTTTTCCTTCAGATCATCGCCGAGACGACGATGTCGTTCAGTTTCTGGAAGCGGGCGATATTGGGCACCTGCGCCATCACGCCCGCGCTGCAGGCGGCGAAGGATACGTCCAGCTCCGGATCGACCCAGATCAGCGTGCTGCCCGCACCGTAATTGCCGAAGGTTTCCGGGCTGGTCAGCGTGCCGAGCTGATGATGGACCAGCCTGGGCCCGCGCACATTGAAACCCAGCCCCATATAGGCCGGAGTCACCGGCCATCCGGCGCGCAGATGCGCGGCCTTGTAAAGCTCGTTTGGCATGTCGCCCGTCTGCACCTGCCGCGCGACCTTGAGCATTCGGGGCGAGAGGATCCGCACCCCGTCCAGCTCTCCGCCGCGGCGGAGCATCTCGGTAAAGCGCCACAGATCCCCCGCGGTCGATGCGCAGCCGACATGCGGGCTTTCCGTATGCGGGCTTTCGAACAGCGCATGATCGCCTTCCATGTCGCGGGAGAGATGCTTGATCGGCACTGTGCCGCGCATATCGGGCTTCACATGCCTGCCCCGCAAATCCGGGCGCAGCCCCATGCTGGTGCTGGTCATGCCCAGCGGACCGAACAGATCCTCCTGCAGCAGCGTCTGATAATCGCGGCCCTTGGGATCGTGACGCACCAGCGTCATGCCCATCAGCACGTGATTGACCAGCGGCGAATAGTCGCAGCGCTCGCCCGGCGCCGCGTGGCCGTGGACATTTTCGATCACCGCGTCATAGAGATCGCTCAGCCGGTCGAGATACATGCCGGGCTTGGGCGTCCACACACCGGGCATGCCCGCCGTGTGCGACAGCAGGTGGTAATAGGTCGCCTCTTCGCGCGGCAGCCCGGTAAATTCGGGCAGCATGTCCTTGACCCTGGTGGTCAGCGCCAGCCGCCCTTCCTCGATCGCTTTCAGGATCAATATATTGGTGAAGGCCTTGGTGACCGAGAAGATCGAGAACACGTCATCGATCTTGAGCGGGCGCTGCCCTTCGCCGTCCGCGCTGCCGATCGCCTCTTCGAACACGGCTTCGCCGCCGCGCCCGACTTTCAGCACCATGCCGAAATAGTCGCCGCGCGCGACATCCTCTTGAATGACTTCTTTCAGACGGTCGAGCCGTTCCTGCCAGATCGCTGCCATTACGACCTCCGTTCGTGGTGAGCTAGTGTGCCTCCGGCACAGCTTCGCTTCCGAACCACGCGCGCCAGGTTTGCTCGCCCGTCGCCCTTCGACAAGCTCAGGACGAACGGGAGAATTGATTGCGCTCTCATCCCCTTCATCCCGCCGCAATGATGCCGCCATCGATGGCGAGCATGGCCCCGTTCACGAAATCCGCCTCGTCCGAGAGGATGAAGGCCGCCGCCCGCGCGACATCCTCAGGCGTGCCGTTGCGGCGCAGCGGGATGTTCTTGGCCCGCTGCTCATATTGTTCGGGCGAGACGAAGCCGGTCGTCGCCGGTGTCGGCACCGAACCGGGCGCAATCGCATTCACCCGGATCCCGCGCGGGCCGAGCTCCCCGGCGAGAACCATGGTCAGCCCCGCCACCGCGCTCTTGATCGCGGTATAGGCGCCCGTATTCGGCCGCCCGCGATAGGCAACGGGGGAGGAATAGTTCAGGATCGCGCATTGTGCATTCTCGTCGCGATGTTCCAGGAAGGCCTGCGTACCCCAGAACACTGCCTTGAGACCGGCGGAGATCATCCGCTCCAGCGTTTCTTCGGTCACCTGCTCGATCGGCTCGTAAACCAGCACGGATGCGTTGTTGATCAACGCGCGCACCGGCCCGGCATCCTTGGCGAATGCCGCCATGACGTCATGGAAAACCTGCCGCTGGCCCAGATCCCCGCCATAGGCATACGCCTGCCCCCCGGCATCGCGGATCGCACCGGCCACGCCTTGCGCGCTTTCCTCGTTAATGTCGCACACGCCGACGATCGCGCCTTCGGAAGCGAGATGCTTGGCGATCCCTTCGCCGAGCCCGCGCCCGGCGCCGGAGATCAGGATGGGGCGGCCTTCGAAACGCATCGCTTAAGCCAGTCCGAACAGCTTGGCGGTGTACAGGCTGTCCATATATTCGCGCATCTCGTCGACCTTGCCGTTCGAGATCTTGAACACCCAGCAATAATCGTTGTCATAGACCTTGCCGTCGGCGGTCTTGCCGGTGGAGTTCGATTCCACGCAGACCATCTCGCCGGCCGAGAAGATGCGGTGCACATGCACCTTGGGATCGCCCGGTTCGAACATGCCGCGCACGGGGGCCAGGAATTTATCGATGATGTCCATCCCGATATGTTTTCCGGCGCCGGGAATATCCTTCACCTTCGGCTCCCACACGGATTTGTCGTGATAGAAACCCCGCAGCTTCTCCAGATCGCCCGAAGACAGCACTTCGAAGAAATCCAGTACCAGCTGCTCATTCGCATTGCGGGCAATAACGGTCATTTCAATCCTCTCACTTCAATCCGCGTGCTTCGTCGCTGGGCGGCGGAATATCGGGCATCGAACCGCCCAGATGGAGCGCGACATTGCCGTAGCGGCTCTGGAACCGCCACTCGCCCTCGGTCTTGACGTAGTGATCCTCGAACGTGCCGACATAGAGCGCGCCGGCTTCCTGCGGAATCTCGGTCGATGCATGGTTGGAAAGCATGGCGAGATAGTTGGTCCCCCGTGCTTCGTTCTTCGAAATCGCTTCCACCAGCACATTGGTGACGATGTGCCGCACCAGCATCGGCGGACGGTCGCGGAAGATCGCCTGAACCCGCTCCCGCCCGTGAAACGGATAATCGGGCTGGAACGGGCGGGCGAATTCGCAATTCTCCGTGAAGAGACCGGCCAGTGCGGCATGGTCGCCATTGTCCGCATATTTCGCGAACAACAGCGGCAGCTTGCCGCACTCGGCCTCGATCCGCAGGCGCTTGCTGGGGCTCATTCGCCCTTTTCCGCGTCGAGCTCGTTGAACGTGTCGGTGGCAATGTTGAAACTGTCGACCGCAGCGGGAACCCCGGCATAAATGGCGACCTGCAGTAGCACTTCGGCCACTTCTTCGCGGGTCATGCCGTTATTGAGCGCGCCGCGCAGATGGCCCTTCAGCTCGTTGTGGCGGTTCAGGATCGCAATCATGGCCACGTTGATCATGCTCCGGTCGCGGCGCGACAGGCCTTCGCGGCCCCACACTTCGCCCCAGCAATATTCGGTGACCAGTTCCTGCATCGGCTTGTTGAAGTCGTTCATCCGGCCGAGCGCGCGATCGACATAGGCATCGCCCAGCGTCGCCCGGCGGATCTTCATGCCCTTGTCGAAAAGTTCCTTGTTCATGCTTCGTAGCTCCTTTTGCAGCGGCAGCGGCGATCCGGCAGCCCCTCTGCCCATCCCGCACCGTTAGAGGGTTGTTCAGCCACAGAACCGGGGCCCGCGTAAAATCGCCTTGCGTCATGGCTCATTCGAAAAATCCATAGCTGGGGCGGCCTTCGGCCCGCCTGTTCCAGGCGCGAATCGCGTCTTTCGGAAGATGCACCTGACTAACCGGATAAATAATCTTTGTCAAGATAAATGTTCCATATCGGTTATCTGTGGATAGCATCATCCCACCACCGAATAGACGGCGTCGATCAGCCGCCGGGCCCGCGGCCCGTTATCGCCCACGGCATGCATCTGGTTGCAGCAATAGGAAAAACCCAGTCTCGCATCGGGATCGCCGAAGCCGATCGAACCTCCCAGGCCGTGATGGCCGAAGCTGCGCGGATTGGGGCCCATATAAACCGCTTCGGGCGTGTTCAGCAGCACGCTCAGCCCCTGGTGATAGGGGCGCTCCTGCATCAGCTCGATCTGGTTGTGCTGCTCCGTGATCATATTTTCCAGCGCATCGCGGGAAAGCAGGCTGATGCCGTCCACCTCGCCGGTGGTCGCGCCATAGATCCGCGCCACGCCGCGCGCATTGCCGTGGCCCGATCCGCTGGCAATCTCCACCTCTCGCCAGCGCGGCGAATTCATCGTGGTGTGCCAGGGTTCGCTGGGATTCTGCAGGAAGGCGAAGCTGCGCAGCACGACGCCGTCCTGCCAGCCTTCCGGCGTCGTCGGCTTATCCGGCACGCCGGCATCCTTGGCCGCGAACAGCCGCGCCTTCATGTTGGGCAGCACTTCCGCGACATGGCTCTGCTCTTCAGCCGTCATGCCGCCGATGTAATATTCCGCATGCAGCGGCCCGGTGACGTTCTGCCGCAGGAAGGGGCCCACGGTCATACCCGTGACCCGGCGCATGATCTCGCCCAGCAGGAAGCCCTGATTATGGACGTGATAGGCCGCGCGCGTGCCCGGCTCCCACAGCGGTTCCTGCACTTCCAGCGCTTTGATATAGGCGGGAAAATCGAAGAACCCGCCGGGATACATCGTGTTAATGGTCAGCACCGGGATCGCCGCGCGGTGGTCCAGGATCCAGCGCACCGGAATGTCCTGTTTCCCGTTCTGCGCGAATTCGGGCCAGTAATGCGCCACCGGCTTGTCGATATCGACCAGCCCGCTTTCGATCAGCATGTTGAAGGCGATGCCGGTCACGCCCTTGGCCACGCTCATCATGCAGACGGTCGAATC
>JAUHYZ010000083.1 GCA_030426245.1 Alphaproteobacteria bacterium
CGTGACCGGCATCGCCTTCAACATGCTGATCGAAAGCGGGCTGGTCGATATCGACAAGCCGGTGGCGCATTACTGGCCCGAATTCGCGCAGAACGGGAAGCAGGATATCCTGGTCCGCTGGATCCTGGACCACCGCGCGGCCATCCCGGTGCTGACCACCGACACGATGTATCCCGGCGGGTTCTTCGACTTCGCGGCCTATATCAAGGCGCTGGAAGTGCAGGAGCCGCTGTGGGAGCCGGGCACGCGCGCGGCCTATCACGTGCATAATCAGGGCTTCCTGCTGGGCGAGATCATGCGCCGGGTCACGGGTATGACGGTCGGCCCCTTCCTGCGGCAGAATGTCACCGGGCCGCTGCATGCGGAATATTTCATCGGCGGCATGACCGGTGAAGAGCAGAGCCATGTCGTGGAAGTGCTGCCCAACATGAAGGCGCGGCTGTTCGCGGCCAAGGATGCGGGCGTGCCGGACAAGCCGACGACGGCGGAAGGCTGGCAGGACGGCACGGTGCTGCGCAGCTTCGCCTTCCTGCAGAATCCCAACGAGCCCTGGCACACGACGATGAATTCGCCGCGCTGGCGCGAAGTGGAGATCGCCAGCGGATCGGGGCACGGCAATGCGCGCGGCGTGGCGCGGATCTATGGCGCGACCACGGGCGAGGTAGACGGGATCGGCCTGCTATCCCGCGATGCGCTGGAGGCCATGATCACGGAACAGCACAACCAGATCGAATTGATGCAGGAGCGGCCCTATCACCAGGGGCTGAGCGTGCTGCTGAACACGCCCGAAGCGGTCTATATGGGCCCCAATCCGCGCAGTTTCGGCCATCACGGCCTGGGCGGTTCGATCGGCTTCGGCGATCCCGACGCGAGACTGGGTTTTTCCTATTGCTGCAACCAGATGCATGCCGTGGGCGATAACGGGCCGCGAGCCCGGCGGCTGATCGATGCCGTCTATTCGGTGGTCGGGTGATACCGCTCATGAAGAACCGATTTGGTACATTACGCTTGACATCCGGATTTAATCTGGTTAAATCTACACATCCTCCAGTTGACCGGATTCGCGCCGTGAGCACGCGCGCAGAAGGCCGCCCCAGCTATGGATTTTTCGAATGAGGCATGACGCAAGGCGATTTTACGCGGGCCCCGGTTCTGTGGCTGAACAAACCTCTGACGGTGCGGGATGTGCAGAGGGGCTGCCCGATCGCCGCTGCCGCTGGAAAAGGAGCTACGAAGAATGAACAAGGAACTTTTCGACAAGGGCATGAAGATCCGCCGGGCGACGCTGGGCGATGCCTATGTCGACCGTGCGCTCGGCCGGATGAACGACTTCAACAAGCCGATGCAGGAACTGGTCACGGAATATTGCTGGGGCGAAGTGTGGGGCCGCGAAGGCCTGTCGCGCCGCGACCGCAGCATGATCAACATCGCCATGATCGCCATCCTCAACCGCCACAACGAGCTCAAGGGCCATCTGCGCGGCGCGCTCAATAACGGGCTGACGCGCGAAGAAGTGGCCGAGGTCCTGCTGCAGGTCGGCATTTATGGCGGCATCCCGGCGGCGGTCGACAGTTTCAACATCGCCACCGACACGTTCAACGAACTCGACGCCGAAGAGAAAGGCTGACCAGCATGGACGAGCTTGCCCGCCTTTCGATCGAGGCCGCCTGCAGCCGGCTGGTGCTCGAATTCGCGAAATTCAACGACGATCTCGATCATGAAAGGCTGGCACAGCTGTTCGCGGACGATTGCGTCTTCGCGCGGCCGCTGGACCCGGAGCATCCCTATTACGGGCGCGAAGCGGTCCATGCCATCTTCCGCGACCGCCCGCCCCGCCTCACGCGCCATGTGATGACCAACATCATCATCGACGTGCTGAGCGAAACGGAGGCGAAGGGCAGTTGCTACGTCACGATGATTTCCAGCGCAGAGGTCGAAAGCCCGCCCTATCCGGGCGAAGGCATCTTCTTTGGCGGGTTCGACGATGAATTCGTGAAGTCGGCCGATGGCTGGAAATTCAAGAGCCGGATCGGAAATGTCGCGCTGTATCAGGGCGGGCATGTCCCCAATCTGCCGGTGCCGAGCGACGAGGAAAGAGGACTGAAATGACCGTTATTGCCCGCAATGCGAATGAGCAGCTGGTGCTGGATTTCTTCGAAGTGCTGTCTTCGGGGGATCTGGAAAAGCTGCGCGGCTTCTATCACGATAAATCCGTGTGGGAGCCCAAGGTGAAGGACATTCCCGGTGCCGGCAAGCATATCGGGATGGACATCATCGACGAGTTCCTGGCCCCCGTGCGCGGCATGTTCGAACCGGGCGATCCCAAGGTCCACGTCCACCGCATCTTCTCGGCCGGCGAGATGGTCTGCGTGGAATCCAACTCCACCGGCAAGACGGCCGACGGCAAGGTCTATGACAACGATTATTGCTGGGTGTTCAAGATCTCGAACGGCAAGGTCGACGAGATGCGCGAATATATGGACAGCCTTTACACCGCCAAGCTGTTCGGGCTCGCCTGACCTTGCACCAGGCTTCCGCCCATATCGGCCTGCAAAAGGCAGCGTATTGCGCTTCCGGTGCTCACGGCGCCGGAAGGCCGCTGCGCTCCGGTTCTTATACGCCACCTTTTTCGGCTCGATCTGAACAGAATCCAGGCGCAATTCTTGGGAGGAACTTTTGATGCGTTTCGAAGGCCGCCCCATCCTGATCTCCGGCGCCGGGCGCGGGCTCGGCGAAGGGATTGCGATGCATCTCGCCTCCGAAGGCGCGATCGTCGGCGTGTGCGACATTAACGAGGAAAGCGCGCAAACCGTTGTCGGCGCGATCCGCGATGCCGGCGGGCAGGCGCATGCCTATGGCGGGGATCTGGGGCAGCGGCAGGTTTTCCATGACGTCATGGCGGCATTTGCCAAGGATGCCGGGCCGGTCCGCGCGCTGATCAACAACGCCTCCGTGCTGGTTTACGAACCGATCGAGCAGGTGACGGAAGAAACTCTGGAGCGGATGATCTCCGCCGGTCTCAAGGCCGTTTTCTGGGGCACGCAGGCGTTCCTGGAATATCGCGACGAGAATGCGCAATGCGCGATCCTCAACTATTCCTCCCCCGTCGCCTATCGCGGGCGGCCGAATACGGGGGCTTATACTGCGATCAAGAGCGCGGTGGCGGGGTTGACGATGGTTCTCGCAGGCGAGCTCGGGCCGCGCGGAATCCGCGTGAATGCAATCGCGCCGGGTTCGGTGCCCACACCGGCGACGACCGGCTTCGTCTCGCCCGAACAATATGAGCAGCGGGCCAAGAACATCCCGCTGCGCCGCAACGGCACACCGGAAGACGTCGCCCGGGCGGCGGCCTTCATCCTCTCGGACGAAGCGGATTTCGTGAACGGGGCCATGCTCGCCATCGATGGCGGCATCATTGCGGCGGGATAGGCATATGGCAGCGATCTGGCAGGAACGGCTCGACCGGCTGAAAGAAGTCATCGAAGAGGATGTCGCGCGCGGCGACTATTTCGGCATGGTGCTGAAGGTCGGGCGCGGCGGCGAAGCCGTGTTCGAAGAGGCGATCGGCAGCGCGGACGGCGAAGGCCAGCGCCCGCTCAACACCGATGACGTGTTCTCGATCTTCTCCGTCACCAAGGCTTTCACCAATATATTGATCCTGAAGGCGGTGGAGGAAGGGCGGCTGACGCTGACCACCAAGGTGAAGGACATGCTGCCCGAATTTACCGGGCTGCCGCGCGAAGAGGCGACCTATTACCACCTGCTGTCGCACACGGCGGGCATGCCCGGCGTCTGGACGCCCAAGCCGGGCATGTATCTCGACCGGCTGAGCGATCTTTATGACGCGGTGATTGAAAATGTGCACGGGATCGTTCCGCCGGGCGAGCGCTGCGACTATTCGCCGCTGGTCAATCACGTGCTGATGGGCATGACGCTGGTGCGCCACGATCCCAAGGGCCGCGATTATCAGACGCTGCTGCAAGAGGATCTGTTCGGCCCGCTGGGCATGACTAGCACCAGTATGGGCCTGCGCCCGGATCTGCGAGACAGGCATGTGAAGCCCGATATGCGCGGCACGGTGCCGATCAAGCATCTTTCCCGCGACATGGAAGGCGATCACGCGCTGTTCGAAAGCCCGCATACGGAAAGCCCGCATGTCGGCTGCGCGTCCACTGCCGGGGATCTGTGGCGCTTCACCGAGATGCTGAGGCGCGGCGGGGAGCTGGGCGGGGTGCGCATCCTCTCGCCCCGCATGCTCAAAGTCGCGCGGCAGGTGCAGACGGGCGACATGCCCAACGAGCTTTACAAGGCCGCGCATCTGCGCGCCGGCTGGCCGGTGACCCCGGCCTATATGGGGCTGGGCTTCAATGTACGCGGGCCCAGGCTGGTCCATCATCAGCTCGGTACGCTGACCAGTGCGGAAACCTTCGGCAATTACGGTGCGGGCAGCACGCTGATCTGGGTCGATCCGGAACTGGACGTGTCCTTCGCCGCCTGCAGCGCGGGCGTGATGGCGCAGGTGCCCAATATCGCCCGCTTCCAGAGACTGAACGACATCGTCGTCTCGGCGATGATCTGAAGGAAGAGAACTTATGAGTGACGCAGATATCATCGCCATCGGATCGGGCCATAACGGCCTGGTCGCCGCCGCCTATCTGGCCGTGGCGGGCAAGAGCGTGCTGGTGCTGGAGC
>JAUHYZ010000084.1 GCA_030426245.1 Alphaproteobacteria bacterium
AAGCCCCGTGTCAGGCGATCAGTCGCCCTGCTTCTTCAGAGCTTCGCCCAGGATGTCGCCGAGCGATGCGCCCGAATCCGACGAACCGAACTGTTCCACGGCTTCCTTCTCTTCGGCCAGCTGACGGGCCTTGATCGAGAAGTTGGGCTTCTTCGAACGGTCGAAGCCGGTGACCATGGCGTCGATCTTCTGGCCGGCCTGGAAGCGGTCGGGACGCTGCTCGTCACGGTCGCGGCCCAGGTCGCTGCGCTTGATGAAGCCGGTCGCGCCATCGTCGCCCGCCTGAACTTCGAGGCCGCCATCGCGGACTTCGAGGACGGTCACGGTCACGATGCTGCCACGCTTGAGGCCGCTTGCCGAAGCCGCGCCGCCAGCTGCGGGCGCGCCCTTTTCAAGCTGCTTCATGCCCAGGCTGATGCGTTCCTTTTCGACATCGACGTCGAGCACCACGGCCTTGACCTGCTCGCCCTTGCGGTGGAGCGCCAGCGCATCTTCGCCTGAAATGCCCCAGGCGATGTCCGACATGTGGACCATGCCGTCCACATCGCCGTCCAGGCCGATGAACAGGCCGAATTCGGTGGCGTTCTTGACTTCGCCTTCCACGGTCGCGCCGATCGGGCTCTTTTCGGCGAAGGCTTCCCACGGATTCTGCTGCGCCTGCTTCAGGCCCAGGCTGATGCGGCGCTTGTCGGGATCGACTTCCAGCACCACGACATCGACTTCCTGGCTGGTCGAGACGATCTTGCCGGGATGAACGTTCTTCTTGGTCCAGCTCATTTCGGAAACGTGGACCAGGCCTTCGATGCCCGCTTCCAGTTCCACGAAGGCGCCATATTCGGTGATGTTGGTCACCGTGCCGGTGAGCTTTGCGCCAACCGGATATTTCTGCGCCACGCCTTCCCAAGGATCGCTTTCTAGCTGCTTCATGCCCAGCGAGATACGCTGCGTATCCTGGTTGATGCGGATGATCTGCACCTTCACCGTGTCACCGATATTGATGACTTCGCTGGGGTGATTGACGCGCTTGTAGCTCATGTCGGTGACATGCAGCAGGCCGTCAATGCCGCCCAGATCCACGAAGGCGCCGTAATCGGTGATATTCTTCACCACGCCTTCGATCACCTGGCCCTCGGCCAGCTTGTCGATCAGCTCGCTGCGCTGTTCGGCGCGGGTTTCTTCGAGAACCGCACGGCGCGAAACGACGATATTGCCGCGGCGGCGATCCATCTTCAGGATCTGGAAGGGCTGCGGCATGTCCATCAGCGGGGTGACGTCGCGCACGGGGCGGATATCGACCTGGCTGCCGGGCAGGAAGGCCACGGCGCCGTCGAGATCGACGGTGAAACCGCCCTTCACACGGCCGAAGATACGGCCTTCGACGCGCTTGCCTTCGCCGAATTCGGATTCCAGCTTGTCCCAGGCGGCTTCGCGGCGGGCGCGGTCGCGGCTGAGCATGGCTTCGCCATCGGCATTCTCGACGCGGTCGACGAAGACTTCCACTTCATCGCCCACGGAAAGTCCGTGTGGCTGGCCGGGTGCGGCAAATTCCGAGAGACGGATGCGGCCTTCGCTCTTGAGGCCGACATCGACGATCGCCTTGTCGCCTTCGATGGCAGTGACCGTGCCTTTGACGACGCGGCCTTCAAAGCCGCCATCTGCGGCATCGCCGAGAGATTCATTGAGAAGCGCTTCGAAATCGGAGCGTGTTGGGTTTGGCGAAGAAGCCATAAATGAGAGTTCCTAAACTGACACTATTCCGGCCACCGGGTTGTATCCCAGGGTCTTTTGGCCGAACTGCCCGCGCGGCCGAATGCCGTCGCAAGCGTTCTTGGAGTGCAAGTTTGGACGAGAGCCGATTTAATGCTGAGCTATCCGGCGAGATGCCGTTTGCGAAAGCCTGCAATGCATTGGATCGGCTATCGACCGGGCAAACACCCGTCGAACGGGCGCGCGCCTAGAGTAAACGTGGCTTAATAGCAAGGAAAAACGGGTTCAGCGCTTCGCTTCGATAATGCGGATCGCCTCGGCAATGGCCTGTTCCCGGCCGAGCTTGCTGGTGTCGAGCGTCACTGCATCTTCGGCCGCAATCAGCGGTGATTCCGCGCGGCCACTGTCACGTTCGTCCCGGCGCCGCAGATCGCCTTCGATCTGCTCCTGCGTGACATTCTCTCCGCGTTCGCGCATTTCGAGATAGCGGCGCTGCGCGCGCGCTTGGCCGGAGGCGACAACGAATATCTTCACATCGGCATCGGGCGCGATCACTGTGCCGATATCGCGCCCATCGATCACTGCGCCGCCCGGCTGATGGGCGAAATCCTGCTGCCTCCGGCGCAGCAGAGCCCGCACCCTGGGATGGACCGAGACATGGCTTGCAACTTGCCCCACTGCTTCGCTGCGCAAGATGGGGTCCTGCAGCAATTCCTCGGGAAAACCCGCGGCCTTTTCCGCATCCGCCGGATTGTCCGGATCGCCGCCGTCGAGCTGTACCTGCCGTGCAACCGCGCGGTAGAGCAGCCCGCTATCGAGATGCGGCAGCCCGAAATGCGCCGCGATCGCCTTGGCAATGGTTCCCTTGCCGGATGCCGTGGGTCCGTCGACTGCGACGATCATTCGGCAAGCCCGTCCAACAGGGCCTCGAAATTGGGGAAGCTTGTCGCGATCGGGCGAGTGTCGTCCACTTCCACCCCGTCCTGGCTGCACAGTCCGGCCACGGCCATGCTCATCGCGATACGGTGATCGAGATGCGTCTTCGTGCGGCTGTTGGCGCTGCCGCGAAGGAACTCGCCGCTGCTGCCCTCGATCACCAGGCCGTCTTCGCGCTCCTCAATGCGGGCGCCTGCACCGGTCAGTGCGGCGGCCATGGCGGAAAGACGGTCCGACTCCTTAACCCGCAGCTCATCCAGTCCGCTCGTCATCGTGCGGCCTTCCGCCTGCGTCGCGGCCACGAACAGCACGGGAAACTCGTCGATCATGCTGGGGGCGAGGGCGGGGTCCACTTCGATCCCCTTCAGCGGCGAGTGGGAAACCTTGAGATCGGCCACCGGCTCCCCGCCGACATCGCGCCGGTCCAGTTCCTCGATCTGCCCGCCCATCTGCCGCAGCACTTCGACCAGGCCCGCACGTGTGGGGTTGAGGCCGACATTTTCGATCACGATCTCGCTTCCCGGTACGGTCAGTGCGGCAACCATGAAGAAGGCTGCGGATGACGGGTCGCCCGGCACGTCGATCTGCTGCGGGCTCAGCTCGGCTTCTCCGCGCAGGTGAATGACGCGCTCGCCATTCTCTTCCTCCACCCATAGATCGGCGCCGAATCCGGTCAGCATGCGTTCGGTATGGTCGCGCGTGGGCACCGGTTCGATCACGGTTGTGATGCCCGGCGTGTTGAGCCCGGCCAGCAGAACCGCGCTTTTGACCTGCGCGGAAGCGACCGGCAGGCGATAGGTAATGGGTACCGCTGGCGAAATGCCGCGCACCATCAGCGGCAGCGTTCCGCCGGGGCTGGTAGTGAATTCCGCGCCCATCTGGCCGAGCGGATCGGTGATCCGGCCCATCGGCCGCTTGGACAGGCTGGCATCGCCCACAAAGCTGGTGGTGATCGCATGGCTGGAAACGAGGCCCATCAGCAGCCTTGTGGAGGTGCCGCTATTGCCCATCTCCAATGCGCTTTCCGGCTGCAGCAGGCCGCCCACGCCGACGCCCTGTATCCGCCATGCACCTTCGCCGGTACGCTCCACCTGAGCGCCCATGGCCCGCAGGGCGGCGGCGGTGGCCAGCACGTCTTCGCCCTCCAGCAGGCCGGTGACGGTGCTTTCTCCGACGGCCAGCGCAGAGAACATCAAGGCGCGGTGGCTGATCGATTTGTCGCCCGGCACGCGAATGCGCCCGCGCAAGGGGTTGCCTGGCATGAAGCGGCGGGGCCGCATTGCGTCAGGATCGGCGTGTGACAAGGTTGCTACTCGTAATTCAGGGTCGATTGCGCGCGGCTTTTGACAGTCGTCATGCCCTATGGCAAGGCGCGCCACCCGGTGAGCGGCTGGGGCTTGATTCCCGGGCCGGCCGCACCCATCACCACGCAAGAGATTTTCAGTCCCGCGCCATAACGCGGGCACAGTTGAGGAATACTTATGGTCAAGGCTGAATGGGGTACCAAGCGCAGCTGCCCCAAATGCGGCATCCGCTTCTACGATCTTGGCAAGGATGAGCCCGTTTCCTGCATCGAATGCGGCAACGAATGGTATCCCGAGCCGGTCCTGAAATCGAAGCAGCCGATTCCGTTCGAGGAAGCTGAGAAGAAGGAAGAGCCGGAGAAAGAGGATTCGGATCTGGCCGATGACGATCTGGAAGATATCGACGAGGGCGACGATTCGCCCGATAACGATGTCGATCTGGGCGGTGACGACGATCTGGGCGTAACCAAGACTTCGGACGACGATCAGGAAGACACCTAAACCCCTTGCCAAGCACGAAACGTGGCAATAAAGGGCGTCTCCCTCTGATCCGAACCGCCTGCAAGCGGTTTTGAAAAATGGGAATTGGCGGTTATTATGCCGCCGCACATGAATGGAACGGGGCCTTAGCTCAGCTGGGAGAGCGCAACACTGGCAGTGTTGAGGTCAGCGGTTCGATCCCGCTAGG
>JAUHYZ010000003.1 GCA_030426245.1 Alphaproteobacteria bacterium
TGAGCATCTCTTCCATCGACTTCATGCGTTTCTGCTCCAATTCCTGTCGGCGCCACCGGGCGCACTGTCTTCTTCGACCAGTTCGGCCTGCGGAAAGGCCGCAAAGGCGGCCTGCACGATAGGCGCCGCCTTCACCCGCTCCTGCTGCTGGGCCTTTTGCGCCTCCTGCAATTCCACCAAGGTAGGAGCGCCGCCTTCGCCGACAAGGTCCACCTGCCAGCGCACGCCAGTGATTTTGCTCAAACCGTCGCGCAGTTCGGCCGAGAAATCTTCCCGGAAGCCCGGTGCCAGTGCATAGGTGAGCTGCCCTTCGGCAAGTTCGACTACGCGCACTTGCAGTTCCATCCGGCTGGCAAGATTGAGCTGCCCGTCATTCCTGACGCGTTCGACAAGGCCGCGCCAATCGGGAGCTGGAGCCTGCGCACGGGAGGCCTGAGAAGTCTCGCCCCCGCTGCCATTCGCCGTCCCGGAAGGCGCGGCAACGCCATTGGCAGCCATCTCTTCCAGCGTCTTCGCCAAGGTGCCGGGATCGGGCATGTCGGCCGCATGGAGCACCCGCAGCAGCGCCATCTGCGCCGCCACCAGGGGATCGGGCGCATTGCGCACTTCGTCATGGCCTTTCAGCAGCAATTGCCACAGGCGGTGAAGCTGGCCGGGGGAGAGCCTTTCGCTCCAGCTCTCGATCGCCTCGCGCTCCTCGGCGGTCGGTGCGTCCGCGCCGCTGCTGCCGACCTGTGCAACCGTGATCTTGTGCGTGAATTCCATCAGCGAACGCATCAGGGCGAGCGGTTCCACACCCAGCGAATACTGATTGTCGATCGCTTTGAGCAGCCCTTGCGGATCGCCTGCCAGCAGCGCATCGAAAAGGACGCGCAGCGCGCCCCGGTCCGCCAGCCCCAGCATGTCGCGGACCCGCTCTGCCGCAACCTTGCCGCCCGTATCGAGATCGGCATGGGCGATCGCCTGGTCGAGGATGGAGAGCCCATCTCGACTGGACCCTTCGGCGGCCGATGCGATGATCGCCAGCGCCTCCGGCTCAGCCTCGACTCCCTCCTGCTCGCAGATATCGGCGAACTGCTTTTCCAGCAGTTCCTTGGGAATCCGCCTGAGATCGAAACGCTGGCAGCGGGACAGGACCGTCACCGGTAACTTGTCCACTTCGGTAGTGGCGAAGAGGAACTTCACATGCGCAGGCGGTTCTTCGAGAGTCTTGAGCAAGGCATTGAATGCATTGCGTGAAAGCATGTGAACTTCGTCGATAATATAGATCTTGTAGCGCGCCGATACGGCGGCGTAGCGCACGGCCTCCACAATCTCGCGCACATCGTCCACGCCCGTATGCGATGCCGCGTCCATCTCGATCACATCGATATGACGGCCTTCGGAAATCGCAACGCATGGCTCGCACACGCCGCAGGGGCTGATCGTCGGCCCACCCTGTCCATCCGGCCCGACGCAATTGAGCGCCTTGGAGATCAGTCGCGCGGTGGAAGTCTTGCCGACCCCGCGCACGCCCGTCATCAGGAAGGCATGGGCCAGCCGGTCGCGCGCAATGGCGTTGGCCAGCGTTCGCACCATCGCATCCTGGCCAATCAGTTCGGCAAATGTCTGCGGGCGATATTTGCGTGCAAGCACGCGATAGGGCTGCGCGGCGGCAGTGGGCGCGGCCTCGACATGGGGCTCCGGCGCGGCCGGCGCAGGCGCTTGCGCCTCGCCGCCGAACAGAGCCGATTGGCCGGCGGCTTCCAGCTCTTCAGCGGTCGGCTTGTTCTCCTCTTCCGGCTCTCCGGAAGATGCGTCCTGGCCGAACATATTGTCGGAATCACCCATGGCGCGACATTAGGTGCTTGCCCTTCGTTTGTCGAAGGTTGACTGAAGCGCTTGCAAGCAAGCCCGAAAAGCCGATGGAGGTGCCGCCATGCCAGTCAATCCCGGCCGTTTTACCGACAGTCATTCAGGCCCGCTCGTGGTCTTCATCGTCGGAATGCGCGTGAACAGGTTCTTCAAATTCGGCAAATGGGTTCCAGTTGCTAAGGCCATGATTCCCATGATCGACGAACTGTCGCAGGATCCGGAGAGCGGGTTTCTGGGCGCGCAACAATTCCGGGCGGGAATGCGAACATTCGCCTTCATCCAGTATTGGAAGGATTTTGAGAGCCTGGAGGCGTATGCCCGCGACCGGGACCGCAATCATTGGCCGGCCTGGACAGCATTCAACAAGGCTGTCGGCAATGACGGCACCGTGGGCATCTTTCACGAAACCTACCTGGTTCCGGCTGGCGGCCATGAGACAATCTATGGCAATATGCCGCCTTTCGGCCTCGGAAAGGTCACCGGGCTCGTGCCAGCGACCGGCTCGCGCAATGAAGCGTGCTCCCGCTTGAAGGCCAACGCTGTCTAGGATGGTAGAGGAGCCGAGCGACCCGCCGCAATCCACCTGGGCTGCTTCCTTCCGGACCTGACCCGGTGAGCGAACGCAAACGTCCACCCGACTCCCGCCGCCCATATGGCCGCGGAGCGGTTAAAATGCAACCAACTGCTGCAATTCAGCGGAAATTGTCGGCGTAGGCCTGGATCTTGAGCCCCTTGGGCGGCGTCGCATGGACCCTTGCGAAAATGCCGTACTTCTCGGCATAGGCTTTCGCCGCATCCTTGCTGGAGAATTTGAGCTGCAGCTGCTGCTTCATATCCCCGCTGCCGGCCCAGCCCATCAGCGGATCGGGCTTTTTCGCCTCGGCCGGATCGAACTCCAGGACCCACTCGTCGGTCTGCGCCTTGCCGGACTGCATGGCATTTTTCGGGCGTTGATAGATGCGTGCACTCATAGGGAAACGCTTTTCCGAAAACTGCGCCGCAAATCAAGAGCCATCGCGCTCAAAGGCGTTTTTCGTCTTGAAACTGGGCTTTTCGGACCACGGTTCTTCCGGCCAGCGATGCTTGGGATAGCGGCCCTTCATATCCTTCGCGACATCGCGCCAACTCCCCCGCCAGAAACCGGGCAAATCGCGCGTCGCCTGGATCGGGCGGCCCGCCGGGCTGGTCAGCTGCAACAAGAGCGGAACGCCTGCGCCCTGCCCGATGGACGGATGCGTATCGAGGCCGAACAAAGCCTGCACCCGCACTTCCACGCTGGGCCCGCCTTCGGCCGCGTAGTCGATGAGATGGTGGCTGCCGGCCGGACTCACCCATTCGCGCGGGGCCAGCCGGTCGAGCGCCTGCCGATCGTTCCAGTCCAATCGTCCAAGCACTGCGTCGGCTATGGCGCTCTTGGACAAGGCGAGATCGCGGCGGCCATGGAGCAGCGGCGCAAGCCATTCTTCGGCCTGCACCGCCAGATTTTCCGGTTCCAAAGCGGCAATTCGGGCATGTTTTCCACGGGCCAGCAAAGTTTTCGGCAACAACTCCCCAAGGTTTTCCAGAGCTTTTTCCACAAGCAGCGCGGTAACAGCGTCGCCATCCGGCTCCGGATCCGGCCCGCTGGCAAGCGTGATCGCGCCCAGCCGCCGTTCCAGCCGCGCCTCCGCCCGCTTTTCCGAGGCATTCCATCTGACCACGCTGCGGCGCTCGATACGCTCCGCCAGCGCATTTTCGACTTCCTGGGCGGTAAGCGGCCAGGCGGCCATGATCCGGGCACCCTTGGCCTGCCCTTGCGCATCCCCGATGGCGAGCCATTTCGCGCTTGCCAGTGGAGAGGCGGGATCGAGCACATAGCCCCTGCCCCCGGCCGCCAGCCAGCTTTCCCCGCGGCCGTCGCGCCGCTTTGCGAGATTGTCCGGCAGGGCGCGTGCCAAGAGGATCCCCAAAGACACCTCGTCCTCTCGCCAATCGACAAGCTCAGGACGAACGAATTTTGTGCCATCGCTCTCGCCCCGTTCGTGCTGAGCCTGTCGAAGCACGCGCGCCTTCTTCGCCCAGCCATCGGCCAGTTTGCGGGAGGCTTCCGTGCGTTTCGAACGGTCCGAATTCCAGCGAGAGAGACGCTGGGAAAGGTCTTCTCCGCGGCCGCCAAGGCTGCGCTCCTGCAACAAGAGCGCCAGCCGCGCCGCATCGCTTGCGTCACCGCCCTCTGCCCCCATCAGCACCATGGCGGCCAGGGGCGGTTCCAGCGGCAATTGCGCAAGGCAGCGCCCAAATTCGGTGATCCAACCGGCATCGTCCAGCGCGCCCAGCGCCTTGAGACGGTGCTGCGCCGCCGACAGGGCCGCATCGGGCGGCGGATCGATCCAGGCCAGCTTCCTGGGGTCGCCAGCACCCCATTGCGCCAGGGTGAGCGTGAGCGAACACAGATCCGCTGTGAGGATTTCCGGCGGATCGAATTCCATCCTGCCGGCATGCGCCGCTTCTTCCCACAACCGGTACGCCACGCCCGGCCCCTGCCGCGCGGCGCGCCCCGCCCGCTGCGCCGCAGCCGCCTGGCTGGCGCGCCTCGTGACCAGATGCGTGACGCCGGCCGCCACATCGAACTCGGCACCGCGCGCAAGTCCCGAATCCACCACGACCGACACACCCTCAAGTGTGATTGAGGTTTCGGCAATTGCGGTCGCCAGCACGATTCTGCGGCGCCCGGCGGGATCCTTGCGGATGGCCGCCCTCTGTGCCGCCGGATCGACCTGTCCATGAAGCGGAAGCACCACGGCATCGGGCAGTTTTTCGCCCATTTTCTCCCGAACGCGCTCAATTTCGCGCATACCCGGCAGGAACGCCAGAATGTCGCCCTCCTCTTCCCGCCAGGCGGAGAGAATCGCGCTCGCCACCGTATCTTCCGTCCTCATTTCTGGACGGGAGCCGAGCCATTCAATCCTGAGCGGGAATGCCTTGCCCTCGCTTTCGATAACGGGGACATTCGGACCGAGAAGCCCTGCAAACCGCGCGCCGTCAATCGTGGCGGACATCACCAGCAGGCGCAAATCCTCCCGCAGCACCTGCTGGCTCTCGATCGCCAGGGCCAGCCCCAGATCGCTATCGAGATGCCGTTCATGCGCTTCGTCGAACAACACGGCAGAGACACCCGCCAGTTCCGGGTCCTTGAGTATCTGCGAGACGAAAATCGCCTCCGTCATCACCAATATCCGTGTCTTGGCCGAGCGCTTGCTGTCCAGCCGGGTGAGATAGCCGGCCGTTTCGCCTGCCTTCTCCCCCATCAGCTCCGCCATGCGTTCCGCGGCGGCGCGTGCGGCGACCCGGCGCGGGCTGAGCAGGATCACCGTGCCGCTACACCATTCCTGATCGAGCAGCGCCGGCGCCACGGCTGTGGTCTTGCCTGCGCCCGGCGGCGCAATCAGCACAGCAGAATTTTCTCCGCGCAGTGCGCCGAGCAAATCGGGCAGGACAGAATGAATAGGCAGCGCGGCCATGACCCCGCGCCCGTCAGTATCCCCGGCTGACAGCGAATTGCGCGGCCTGCACCATCGCATCGCGTGCCTTGCTGGCAGGGAAGATCGCCAGCGCATCGATCGCGCGCTGCGCGAAATGGCGCGCCCGGTCTCGTGTTGCCGAAACGGCCTCATGCCTGCCGATCAGTTCCACGGCATGGACAAGGTCTTCGTCCGAGCTGCGGTGGCCGATAATCGCGTCGCGCCAGAAGCTGCGCTCTTCATCCGTGCCGCGCGCATAGGCCAGGATCACCGGCAGGGTCATCTTGCCTTCGCGAAAATCGTCGCCCTTGGCCTTGCCCATTTCGGCCGCTTCGGAATCGTAATCGATCGCATCGTCGACCAGCTG
This sequence comes from Alphaproteobacteria bacterium, assembly GCA_030426245.1. Classification (GTDB taxonomy): domain Bacteria; phylum Pseudomonadota; class Alphaproteobacteria; order Sphingomonadales; family Sphingomonadaceae; genus Andeanibacterium. Next base: position 5,722 of record JAUHYZ010000003.1, read on the forward strand.
GAAAGCGATGCCCAGATTGCGCCCGTAATCGTCCAGCGCCTGCTCTTCCGCCTCAGGCCTTTCGGCCACCACAGCGGAAATCCGGCTTGCCGCAGCGAACAGCGCCGCCGTTTTCGATCCGATGATCGAGAGATATCGTTCCTCGCTGGTTTCGATCTGGCGCTGCGCGGTCAACTGATCCACTTCGCCTTCTGCGATGATCGCGGAGGCACCGGAGAGGATCTTCAGCACTTTCAGGCTGCCATCTTCCACCATCAATTCGAAAGCGCGGCTGAACAGGAAATCGCCCACCAGCACGGTGGCCGGATTGCCGAAGATGATATTGGCCGCTTCCTTGCCCCGCCGCAGGTCGGACCCGTCCACGACATCGTCATGCAGCAGCGTCGCGGTGTGGATGAATTCCACTGCAGCGGCCAGCTTGTGATGGCGCGCGCCCTGATAGCCCAGCAGTTCCGCACCGGCGAGCGTCAGCATCGGTCGCATCCGCTTCCCGCCGCCGGAAATCAGATGGCCTGCAAGCGCGGGAATCAGCGGAATTTCGCTCTGCATTCTTTCCAGAATGACCGAATTCACGGAATTCATCGCAGTGGCGGTTAGGGACAGAATTGGATCCAGCGTGGCCGGATTTTCGGTCTCTCTGCGGGGTAACGGAACAACGTCTGCAGTCATGCAAAAGGGCCATGTAACCTGTCAGCCTGCTTGGCAAGCGCCGAATAGCTGCTACCAAGTCGCGCATGGCCTCTATATCAGACCCGAAACAGCCATCAACGGCAGGGACAATGACGCAGGAAACCCCATCAGATCCGGCACTCGCAGGCTTCCGGAAGAGCATCGACAATATCGATGCCGCCCTGATTCACATGCTCGCAGAACGGTTCCGCATCACTCAGGCAGTGGGGGAGCATAAGGCCAAGATCGGCCTTCCCCCCAGCGATCCGGCGCGTGAGCAATTCCAGATTCAAAAGCTGCGGGCATTGGCGGAGGAAGCCGATCTTGACCCCGAATTTTCCGAAAAGTTCATTCGCTTCGTCATCGACGAAGTAATCCGCCATCACATGCAGGCGGCCAGCAAGTAAGTCCGGGAAGCGCAAGGCCCACAAGCCCGGCGGCGGTGCCGGTGAAGCCAGAGGGAGAATCCCATGAAACTGACCAATATCCTCGCCATCTCGGCGGTTGCCGCACTGTCGGCATGTTCCGGTGGTGGAGAGACCGCCCCGGCCGCTGGAGACACCGCACAGGAAGCTGCCGAGGCACCGTCCACTGCGACCGCCGAATTGACCGGCGAATTCCTGCAGGGAGAATGGTGTTATGACCATTATGAAGGCGGGGACACCGTTACCGAAGAGAAGATCAACTACGTCTTCAATGCGGACGGAACGCTGAAATATCAGAACAATCCCGCGACCCCGGTCGACAAGGACGGCAGCTATGCGTTCGAAAATGGCGCCCTGGTCATCACCCCGGCCATGCAGCTGATCCCGCTCGAGCCCGTCTCCGTCGAAGAGCAAACCATGGTGTTCGCCTCCATGGGCGGCCAGTTCTTCTGGACGCGGGGCGCCTGCGCAGAATAGAACCGCGCTTGCTGGCTCCGGGGCAAGGAGCCGGATGATCGCGACCGGTCGCGGCAATGGGGGTAACGATGCTGCGGGCCATCACCAACAATTTCGCCGTGCTGACACTGGCCGGCGTGGCATTGGCATGGTTCGTGCCCGGCCTGTTCACCTGGATGACCGATGGCGGGATCACCATCCTGGGCCAGCCGCTAATGTCGGTCGCCCTCGGGCTGATCATGCTGGCGATGGGCCTGACGCTGAGTTTTGAGGATTACCGGCAATTGCTGCATATGCCGCGCTGCTTCGCACTGGGCGTGGCCGCGCAATTCGCGATCATGCCGCTGACGGGATTTGCCATTGCATCGGCGATGGGGTTGGAAAAGGGCCTGGCCGTTGGGCTGATCCTGGTTGCCTGCTGTCCCGGCGGAACGGCATCCAATATCGTGACCTATCTGGCGCGCGGCAATCTGGCGCTGTCGGTCGCCATGACGATGGCCTCCACCCTTGTCGCGGTGGTGCTTACACCGCTGCTGACCGGGGAACTGGCCGGGGCCTATGTCGAAATCGACCGCTGGAACCTGTTCCGCAGCATGGTGGCCATCGTGCTCGTGCCGGTGATAGCCGGTACTTTGGCCAGCGAAGCCTTTCCAAGGGCCGCACGCGCCATATCGGGCTGGCTGCCGCTGATCGCGATCATCCTGGTCGTATTGATCGTGGGCGGGATCGTGGGCGGCGCGAAAGACCTGATCCGCGAACATGCCGGGCAGCTGCTGATCGCAACCTTCCTGCTCCACGCATTCGGTTTCGCACTGGGTTATCTGAGCGCGAAATTGCTGGGCATGGAACCGTCCGTGCGGCGCACGATCTGTATCGAGGTAGGCATGCAGAATAGCGGGCTGGGATCCGGCCTGGCCAAGACACCCGCCTTCGCCGCGCAGTTCCCCAACGCCGTGCAGGCCGCCCTCGCACCCGTTCCGGCGGCCCTGTCGGCGGTCTGGCATGTCTGCATCGGCAGCTTGCTGGCGTCCTATTGGCGGCGCCAGGCCGGCCGGGATGAGGCCGCCTCCGGCGCCGAATCAAACAGCGAGACAAGCCCCGCGGGCTGAACCGGGCCGGTTGGCCCGGGGCCCAGGCGAACTATTCGTTTGGCCGGCGGTCCCGCCTATCGCGGCGCCCCTGGCGGTCATCGCCGCCACGGCCGCGGCCCCAGCCGCGCCGATCACCGTCCCGGTCGCGATCGCGGCGGCCGGCATAACGGCCCCGGTCTTCGTCACGGCGCTCCCGGCGCAATTCGCGGCGGTCCTCCCGCCTGTCGCGGCGCCATTCACGCCGGTCTTCGCGCCTTTCCGCCCGGCGCCATTCCCGACGATCCTGACGGGCGCGGGCCTCGCGCCGCTGATCTCTCAGATCCCTGCGGTGATAGCGATAACCGCTCCAGTTCGCATGCGGCCGCTTGGCATGGCGGCGGCCTTCCCAATACCGCCGGTGCCTGTCGCTCCAGCGATGGCGATGGCCCTTGCGGTCGTAAATGTAATAGCCGACGCCGGGATAATAATAATCGTCGTACCAGCCGTAATAGCTGCTGTAATGGCTGCGATGGCCGACGCTAATGCCGCCATATCCGTGCGATCCGTAAGTCGAACAGCCGCCGATGGCGAGCGCTGCGGCAATCGCCAGCGCGGGGCGAATGATAGGCATCTCTCATCTCCGATGCAGATTTTTGGTTGTCCGCAGATCTATCGCCCCGGGCTTGAACCTGCCCTGAAGCGGCTGCACAGCTATGGCTAAGCTACCGCGCGCGGCAGGATGAGCTTCACCATCAGCCCGCCAAGGTCTTCGCTTTCGCCCAGTTCCACGCTTCCGCCGTAGATTTCGGCAACGTCGCGCACGATCGCCAGGCCCAGCCCGGTACCGGGCTTGCCCGTATCCAGCCGCGCACCGCGATCGAAGATGCGCTGCCATTCGCCTTCGGGAATGCCCTGCCCGTCATCTTCAACCAGCACGACGCATTCGCTCGAATCCGGTTCTGCATCTATCGTCACGAATACGCTGCCACCGCCATATTTTGCGGCGTTCTCCACCAGATTGCCGAGAATTTCATCGAGGTCCTGCCGCTCGATCGCGACCATCGCATCGCGTGATCCGCCGATATCGAAGCGGACCTGTTCGTGCAGCCGCGACATGGCCCGTTCGACTGCATCCGCGCTATCGCGTACATTGGCCCGTGCCAGCCCGGCGGCGCGGCGGCCGACTGCACGTGCGCGGGCGAGATGGTGATCGACCTGGCGGCGCATCACAGTCGCTTCCCGGATCACCGTGTCGGACAGGTCCGGCGCTTTCGCCGTTGCCGCGTTCATGACCACGGTGAGCGGGGTCTTGAGCGCATGGGCGAGATTGCCGGCATGGGTGCGCGCTTCTTCCGCCTGCCTTTCCGAATGGGCGAGCAAGGCGTTCAGTTCCTGCACCATCGGTTGCACTTCCAGCGGCAGCGGATCTGTCACACGGTTCGTGCCGGTGGTGCGCATATGCTTGATCGCGCGGCGCACGCGGCGCAGCGGATTGAGGCCGTACCAGGTCTGCAGCCCGGCCATCAGGAACAGCCCCAGGCCGAGCACGACAAAGCTCCAGAACAGGATCGAGCGGATCCGCGTGATCTGCGCGTCGAGCTCGTCGCGCGCTGCGGCCACTGCGAAATACCACACCGTCTCGCTGCCCGGCAGTACTACCGAACGTTCGGCCACGCGCAGGGGTTCGCCTTCGAACTGGCTGCTGTCATGCACATGGGCGGCCGCATCGTAATAGTCGGCATCCAGCTGCAGCGTCCTGTCCCACAGGGAGCGCGAGGGGAAATGTTCATGCCCCTCCCCGCTGATCTGCCAGTAAAGGCCGCTATTAGGCTCTAGGAAGCGCTGATCGCCCAGCGGGCGGTTGAAGAACACTTCCCCGTCCGGGCCGATTTCCGCCGCGCCCACCATGGCCGTGAGCATATATTCCAGCTGTTCGTCGAAACTGCTGGTGACGAGCCCGGTCAGCGTGCGGTCCAACGCCACGCCGCCCACCAGCAGGAGGATCGAGATCCACCCGGCCGCGATCAGGATCATGCGCCGCGATAGGCTGCCCGTATGCGTGGGGGCAGCCCCGGCGGCGATGGCGTCCTCCTGCCCGGGCGCAGCCTCTAAGGCTGCCTCCGGCGGAGGCGCGTCACTCGCGGGGGGCGTCTGCGGGGTCGTCGAGGCTGTATCCGAGGCCACGGATAGTCGTGATGACATCTGCGCCCAGCTTCTTGCGGATGCGCGTAACGAAGACCTCGATCGTGTTCGAATCGCGGTCGAAATCCTGATCGTAAATATGCTCGATCAGTTCGGTGCGGCTGACCACCTTGCCCTTGTGGTGCATCAGGTAGGACAGCAGCTTGTATTCCTGCGCCGTCAGCTTGACTGGCTCGCCCGAAAGCGTGACCCGGCCGGAACGCGTATCCAGCCGGACATTGCCGGCCGTCAGCTCGGAAGAGGCATTGCCCGATGCACGGCGGATCAGCGCCCGCAGGCGGGCAATCAGTTCCTCGGTCTGGAACGGCTTGGCAAGGTAATCGTCCGCCCCGGCATCCAGACCGGCCACCTTGTCGGACCAGCTGTCCCGCGCGGTCAGCACCAGCACGGGGAAGTGTTTGCCTTCCCTGCGCCACATGCCCAGCACCGTCAGCCCATCGATTTCCGGCAGGCCGAGATCCAGAATCACGGCATCGTATTCTTCTGTGCTGCCCAGGAAATGGCCGTCCTCCCCATCGGTGGAGAGGTCCACGGCATAGCCGTTCTGTTCGAGCGTGGTTTTCAATTGCTGGCCGAGCGTCGGCTCGTCCTCGACAATCAGAATTCGCATATTCGGCTCCACTCACCGCTTGCCGACTGCGCAGCATGCGTCCCTTTATTCATGATTGGGTTTTTTGCCCCGGACGGTCAAGCACTTGGCCGTTCCGTCCACACAACTAGCGAGAGCGCCACAGGATCCTGCCAGTTTTCGCATCCACTTCCACATCCACCACTTTCGGCCCGTCCATGAACCGCAGAAGATAAACGTTTTCCGATGGGTGATAGGTGAACCCGACATATTTCATGCCCTTCATCTTGGGCAGAACGATCGCTTCGATCTTGCGAATGCTCATCGCGCCGCCCCGCTCCACGTTGGAGCGTGCCGCCGCCTGCTCGTCCTGCTGGGCAAAGGACGGAACCGGCGCGGACAGGCTCAAACCGCAGGCAAGCGCGAATGCGATGCCCCGCACAGCGCGCATGGCGCGAAAGGCTGGTTTCGGCGTCATCATGGACTGGATGCCTAACCCTGCTGCATTGAACAAGGTGTGAATGCTGCTGCATCCCCGCATTCAGCGACATTGCCGAAATCCTAACGCGTCATCTCGTATTTCACGGTCACCGTGACGCCGGTGGAAACCAGCCCCGGCTCCACTTGCGTGTCCGCCGCCTTCTCTTCGACTGCAACAGTGCGCATCGCCATCGGCTGCGGCGCCCGGGAGGAAATGGATTCGCTCACTTCCAGCAGCCGCAAGGATGGGTAACCCGCCAGCTGCGCATACTCCATGGCCTGTTCGCGCGCCCGCTCCATCGCGGTCTTGCGCGCTTGCGCCTTCACCGCCGTATCGTCTTCCAGCGAGAAACTGGGCCCATTGATGTCGGTCGCGCCCGCAGCCACCAGCGCATCCAGCACCTTGCCCGTTTCCGACACCTCGCGCAGGATCACGCTCACCTGGTTGGAAGCCTGATAGCCGCGGAAGACCTGGCGCCGCTCCGCCTGGTCGTAATCGTATTGCGCATAAAGGTTGATTCTGGTGGTCTGGATATCTTCGGCTGGAATACCCAGCGACTTGATCCGCTCCACCACCGCGCTCATTGCCTGAGCATTCTGCCGCATCGCCTCGACCGCGGTGGGAGCCATCACGGTCACGCCCGCGCCCACAGTGGCCATATCGGGCTTGGCCTTCACGCTTTCGCTGACATTCAGTTCCACCACCGGGCCGCTGGCCTGGATTTGCACCTCTGCCGCCGCAGCGGGGGCTGCGATCACGCACAGAGCCACGGCCGGCGCGGCGAACAAGGGAACAGCACGTTTCAACATCGAATTTCTCCCGATTGGTCGCACCTGCAGTGCGGGCAGCCATATTACGCATGGGTGAACCGACCGTTCCGGCGCTGGACGCCGCAACAAGGCCCCGCTAGGGGCGCGGCCATGGCAGAACCCCCGATCTTGAGCTGGGAAGGACTTGGGCTGATCCAGGGCACCGGCTGGCTGTTCCAGGGCCTGGACCTGCATATCGGCCCGCGCGACCGCCTGGCGCTGATCGGGCGCAACGGCGCGGGCAAGACCACCCTGCTCAAGCTGATCGACGACCGGATAGAGGCGGACCGCGGCAAGCGCACGATCAAGCCGGGCACACGGATCGTGATGCTGGAACAGGATCCGGATTTCTCCGCCCACGAAACGCTGATGGATTTCGCGTTGGCCGGCCCCGATGCCCCTGCCCGGCACGAAGTCGAAGCCGTTGCGGGCCAGCTGGGCATCGACATGACGCGCCCCGCCAAGACCGCCAGCGGCGGCGAGCGCAGGCGTGCCGCCCTCTCCCGCGCGCTGGCCAGCGAGCCCGATCTGCTGCTGCTGGACGAGCCGACGAACCATCTGGACCTTGCCGCGATCGACTGGCTGGAAGCCTGGCTCAATCGCTACAAGGGCGCCTTCGTCGTCATTTCGCACGACCGGACCTTCCTCACCCGCCTGACCCGCGCGACCTTGTGGCTCGATCGCGGATCGCTGCGCCGCAAGGAAGTGGGCTTCGGCGGTTACGAGGCGTGGGAAGAATCGGTCTATGCCGAAGAAGCGCGCGCGGCGGAAAAGCTGGAAGCGAAGCTGAAGATCGAGGCGCATTGGCTGGAGCGCGGGGTGACCGCAAGGCGCAAGCGCAATCAGGGCCGCCTGGAAAAACTTTACGAAATGCGCGCCCAGCGCGCAGCCATGCTCACCCCCGGCGGATCGGCCAAACTGGCGCTAAAGAGCGACGACGTCCGCACCAAATCCGTGATCGTGGCGGAGCATGTGACCAAGCGGTTCGGCGATCGCACGGTCATCCGCGATTTCACGCTGCGCATTCAGCGCGGCGACCGGATCGGCGTGGTCGGCTCCAATGGCGCGGGCAAGACCACCTTGCTCAAGCTGCTGACCGGAGAGATCCAGCCGGACGAAGGCGAAGTCACGCTGGCCAAGACGCTGGCCGGCGTGATGATCGATCAGCAACGCAGCCTGATGAGCCCGGATAAGCGCGTCCGCGATATCCTGGCAGAAGGCGGCGACTGGGTGGATGTGCGCGGCACGCGCAAGCATGTGCAGGGCTATATGAAGGAGTTCCTGTTCGATCCCTCCCTGGTCGATACCAAGGTAGGGATCCTCTCCGGCGGCGAGCGTTCGCGCCTGCTGCTGGCGCGCGAGTTTGCCCGCAAATCGAACCTGCTGGTGCTGGACGAGCCGACCAACGATCTCGATCTGGAAACGCTGGACCTGCTGCAGGAAGTGATCGCCGATTATGACGGCACGGTGCTGATCGTCAGCCATGACCGCGACTTTCTGGACAAGACGGTGACGGTCACGCTCGGCCTGGACGGCAGCGGCAAGGTCGACATCGTCGCGGGCGGCTATGCCGACTGGGAAGCGAAGCGCAAGGAACGCAGCGCACCGGCCAAATCGAAACAAGGCAAGCCGGACGCAGGCTCGCCCGCGCCCGCACCGCCTGCGCGCAGCAATGGCAAGCTCTCCTACAAGGATCAGCGCGACTATGACCTGCTGCCGGGGCGGATCGCGGAACTGGAAGGGATGATCGCCCGCGGTGAAGCCGCCCTCTCCGATCCCGAACTCTACAGCCGCGATCCTGCCAAATTCGCGCAGTTGACCGATGCGGTGGGCAAGGCGCGTGCGGAAAAGGACGAGGCTGAAGAACGCTGGCTGGCACTGGCCGAACAGGTCGAGGGGTGAGCGCCGGGGGCACTGCAGCCCTAAAGCGCGAAATCGCCGCCTGCACCCATTGCGCCCAGCTTCTGCCGCTCGGCCCGCGCCCGGTGGTTCAATTCTCGCCCCTTTCCCGGCTGCTGATCATCGGCCAGGCCCCCGGCACCAAAGTGCATGAAAGCGGCATTCCCTGGAACGATGCCAGCGGCAAGCGGCTGTGCGAATGGACCGGCCTGACGCTGGAGGAATTGCACGATCCGGCTCGGGTCGCGATCATGCCGATGGGCTTTTGCTATCCGGGCAAGGGCAAGAGCGGTGACTTGCCGCCGCGCCCGGAATGCGCGCCCTTGTGGCACGCACGCGTGCTCGCCGCATTGCCGCAGGACCGCCTGACCCTGCTGGTCGGTAGCCATGCGATCAGGCATTACCTGCCCGAAGCGAAAGGCCGCACCATGGCCGAAGTCGTGCGCGATTTCCGCGCTTTCGGCCGGGATCTGGTGCCCCTGCCGCACCCTTCCTGGCGCAGCACGATCTTTATGAGGGACAATCCGTGGTTTGAAGCGGAGCTGCTGCCCGAGCTCAGGCAGCGCGTGCAACAGCGTCTCGCCGGATGCTGACCCGCCTACCGGCGCGAGAACGCTTGCAGCCCTGCGTGGCTTCGGACACCATGACGCCATGAGCGACGAGCCCGAAAATGCAGAAAGCGAAGAAGACGACCGCGAAGATTTGGCCGAAGAGCGCACGGATTTTGCCGAGGACCGGACGAACTACGCTGAAGACCGAACTCTGCTGGCCAATGAGCGGACCTTCAGTGGCTGGGCCCGCACGGCCATGGCGGCCATCGGCATCGGCCTGGGGTTCAAGGCACTGTTCCAGACAATGGAACCGGCCTGGATTCCCAAGGCCATCGCCACCTTGTTCATGCTGCTCGGGATTATCCTGGTTCTGCTTGCCGAGCGACGCGCCCGCAAATTGAAAAGCCGCCTGGACTCTCACGCGATCGAACCGCTGGACAGCATGAATTTCCGGATCATCGCCGTGGCCGTCTCGCTGGGCGCGGCATCTCTGATAGCGGCAGTATGGATCCTCTTCTGAGGCTTGCCCATCATGGAATTCCGTAGAAATCCGCCACCCGGTCGAGTGCGATTCGCAATACCAGCTTGCCGCTGCGAATAGGCCAGGAAAGCCGCTTTTCCGCCGCAGGCAGGCTCTCGCCCCCACACACGACACGCCACAGAATGTCCGACAATCCCTTCCCCGCTGCCGCAATCGCGCCGTCGAACCGTTCGCGCGCGGCCAGTTGCCGCTCGGTGGGATTGAGCGGAGCAGTGCCCGCACCGTCCACCCGCACGCCATTCCAGCTCATCGTTACGCAACCCTGGATCCCAGCCTTTTCGAAATCGCGGTGCAAACATTCGCCGGCGGCAAACAGCCTGTCATCGAGATGCCCGCGCGCATGGAGCCAGGAAAGCGGCGATTCGGAAAGGTTGATTGTGACGCTGCGCAGGCGGCGTTGCCTTGCGCTGCCCCCTGGCCCACGGCGCACCGGGCCTTCATTTGTCAGTTCCCGTTCTACGAGTTCAGGCTTCATCGCGATCATCGAATGCACTCCCTTGGCAAGCGTGTAGTTAGCATGTGAAGAAACCCCCTTGCCAAAGAGCGGTTATTGTAGGAAAGAATAAAAAACCGATTTGGTTAGCATTTTGAAAGAGGAGGCACATCGATGATCAACCGGATCCGCGATATCCGTAAGGAGAAGGGGATGACGCTGGCCGATGTGGCCGCGGCCTGCAAACCGCCGACGACCGCGCAGACGATCGGACGGCTCGAAACCGGTATGCGCAACCTCTCGCTCGGCTGGATGAACCGGATAGCCGAAGCGCTGGACGTCGACCCTGAGATGCTTGTGCGCGGAGAGGAAGCGCCGACTCCGCAATTCGTCGCCAAGCTCACCGAAGCTGGCGCAGAAGCGCTCTCTTCCCCGCGGGATGCCATTCTGCCCACGGACCTGGACAGCTCCGGCCCGCTCATCTGTCTGGCAATCGAAGTCAGCGCGGGCGAATATCGCTCTGGCGATCAGCTCTGGCTGCGTCAGCTGCCGCCGGAGGAATCCGCGCGGATGATCAACCGGGATGTGCTTGTGCCGCGCAAGGGCGGACGCTTCGCATTCGGCCGCCTGATCGATCGCCAGGGGGCAATGGTCGGCCTGCTGCCGCCCGGCGCGGGCCAGCGGCAGATCGTGGTCGATAGCCCGCCCTGGATCGCCATGGCGGAAATGCTGGTCCGCAAGCTGTAATGCGCCCCGTTGGGGACGAAAGCGCCTAGGTCTCCTTCTCGGCCAGCTTTTCGTCCTTCTCGGTCGGCACGAAGCTGTCGGGCGTCACGCCCAGCCACACCAGGATCGGCGCGGCCATATAGACCGAGCTGTAGGTGCCCACGAAAATGCCCAGCGTGATCGCCGCGGTGAAGCCGAACAGGCTGGCCGGGCCCAGGAACAGCAATGCAACCAGCACGATCAGGATCGTGAGAGAAGTCATCACCGTGCGCGCCAGGGTCTCGTTCACGGAAAGGTCCAGCAATTCGACAATCTGCATCTTGCGGTATTTCTTCAGATTCTCGCGGATGCGGTCATAGACCACGATCGTGTCGTTCAGCGAATAGCCGATGATGGTCAGGATCGCGGCAATGATCTTCAGATCGAATTCCAGCTGAAACAGCGCGAACATGCCCAGCGTCAGCGATACGTCATGGAACAGGGCGAACAGTGCGCCCACGCCGAACTGCCATTCGAAGCGGATCCAGATATAGATCGCAATCGCGACCATTGCGAAGATCAGCGCATACATTGCCGTGGTGAACAGCTCCTCGGAAACCTTGCCGGAAACCGCCGTCAGATCGTCTATGCGTGCATCGGCGAAATTGTCCGTAATCGAATTGGTCACCGCCGTGGTCATCGCGTCGGCCGCTTCAGCGTCGCTGGCGACCTCGTCCGGCAGGCGGAAGCGGATCGTGACCTGGTTTTCTTCTCCGAAGCGCTGGATCACCGGTTCGCCATAGCCCAGCGCCGAAACATTCTCGCGCAGCTCCGCCACGGGCGCTTCCGCGCTTTCGGTGAAAGTCACCTGGATCTGCTGGCCGCCAACGAAGTCGACGCCCAGATTGAGCCCTTTCACCGCGACCAGCGCCAGGCTGGCCACTATCATGATCATGCTGAACACGTAGAACGGTACGCGCCAGCGCAGAAAGCGGATGTTGGTGTCATCGGGGACGAGTTTCAGCAGTCGCATCTCCATTCCCCTCCTAGATCGTGATGTCTTGCGGCCGCGCCCTGCGCAGCCAGCCGGAGACCCAGAGCCGGGTCATGGTCACGGCAGTGAAAACCGAAGTCGCAATGCCGATCATCAGCACCACGGCAAATCCGCGCACCGGGCCGGAGCCGAACATGAACAGCAGCACGGCGGCGATCACATTGGTGATGTTCGCATCGAAGATCGCGCGGCTCGCCTCGCGATAGCCGTTCTCCACCGCGGCGAAGACCCTTCGCCCGCGTTTCCGCTCTTCGCGTATTCGCTCGTTGATCAGCACATTGGCGTCCACCGCCGCGCCGATCGTCAGCACGAAGCCGGCAATGCCCGGCAGGGTCAGCGTGGTATTGGCGATCGCCATGATGCCCAGCAGCATCAGCACGTTGATGATCAGCGCCGCATTGGCATAGAAACCGAAGCGGCCATAGGTGACGACCATCAGCACCAGCACCGCCACCGCGCCGACCATCAGAGCGAGCAGGCCCTTGCGGATCGAATCCGCGCCGAGCTCCGGCCCGACCGTGCCCTGCTGGATCACGGTAAGATCGACAGGCAATGCGCCGCTGCGCAAGGCGATGGCCAGCTGATTGGCGCTTTCGACAGTGAAACTGCCGGAGATCTGCGCACTGCCGCCCAGGATCGGTTCGTTGATATTGGGCGCGGACAGCACCTGGCCATCCAGGATAATGGCGAAGGGCCGGCCCGCATTGTTGGTCGTCAGGTCGGCGAATCTACGCCCGCCTTCCTGGTCGAAAGTGATATTGACGATCGGTTCGTTGTTCTGCGCGCTGAAGCTCTGCTGCGCATTCGTGAGCGTATCCCCGCGAATGCCGCCCAGCCGCTTCACGGCAATCGACATGCCGGCAAAGTCCGAATCCGGCGCATAGGGCACGATCTCGCTGCCGGGAGGGGCAATGCCCTGCTCCACATCGCTGGGCAGCGCAGTGACATCCACCAGCTTGAATTCCAGTTCTGCCGTCTGGCCCAGCAGCGCCTTCAGCGCTTCGGGATCGTCCAGCCCCGGAACCTGCACAACGATCCTTGTATCGCCTTCGCGAATGATCGTCGGCTCGCGCGTGCCCAGCGCGTCGATACGCTTGCGCACCACTTCGGTGGCGCTGTCCATCGCGTTGGAGACGGCCTGATCCAGGCCGGAGCTGGTGGGCGTGAGAACGATGCGGCTGCCATCGACGACCTGCAGGTCCCATTCGCGGACCAGGCCGGTCCCGTTGACCAGCGGAAGCAGCTCTTCGCGTGCCCGGTCGATCTGCGAAGGATCTTCGAGCAGGAAGCTCACCCGGCCATTATTGCTGGAAATATCGCCGATCTGAATCCGCGGTTCCGCCCGGCTGAGCGAGGTCCGGACAGCTTCTTCCATGCCTTCCAGCCGCTGGCGCTCAACCTGCCCCGGATCGGCCTCCAGCAGAATATGGCTGCCGCCTGCCAGATCGAGCCCGAGATTGACTTCGGGATCGGGCAGGAAGGAAGGCCAGCCGGCGCCGCTGATCGAAGACAGCGACGGAATGGCCGCCGCCACCGCCAACAGCGTGATGAACCAGAGCCAGATCTTTTTCCAGGTCGGAAAATCGAGCATCGCCGCCGCCCGGGATCAGTCGTTGGCCGGGGCAGTACCTGGCGCAAGAACGTCGGTGACCGTCTGCTTAACGGCCTTCACGCGCACGTTCTGGGCCAGCTCGACTTCCACATAGGTATCGTCGACTTTCACCACCTTGCCCAGCAATCCACCGCCGGTGACGACCTGATCGCCCTTCTTCATCGCCTCTACCTTGGCGCGATGTTCCTTCTGCCGTTTCATCTGCGGACGGATGATCAGGAACCAGAAGATCAGCGCCATACCGATCAGCGGCAACATGCTGACCCAGGCGGATTGGCCGCTTGCTCCAGCGCCGGCGGATAGAAAATCAAGCATCAGGCAGGTCTCTTCCTGTTATCGGGATCGTTCTTTCAGGTGGCATGCGGCGGGCACCCGTTCAAGATCGCCTACCGAACCGCGAGCGCGCCTAGCAGCAAAGCCCAAGGCTGGCAACGCGCTGACGGCCCGCCTCCATGGGCACCGGCCTATGCACGTGCTACCACGCGTACTGCCGCTTGCACTGTCAATGGCGCTTGCCTATAGGGCGCGCCTCCACTGTCGGGACGTAGCGCAGTCTGGTAGCGCATCACACTGGGGGTGTGGGGGTCGGAGGTTCGAATCCTCTCGTCCCGACCAGTGGACAAATCTTTCCATCGGCATTCGAAGCAAGGTTGGCGCAAAGCCAGATCCATCATGACATCGCTGGAGATTTCCTGCCTGTGCGGCCAGGTGCGCATCACTCTGGATGCGCGGCCGGACTTCATTCACGAATGCAATTGCTCGCTCTGCAGCAAATCCGGCGCCCGCTGGGGCTATTTCCATCCGGACCAGGTGCGTGTCGAAGGTTCGACGACCGGATTTTGCCGGCCGGACAAGGCCGAGCCGGGCGCCGAAGTGCATTTCTGCGGCCAATGCGGCGCCACGACGCATTTCGTCCTGACCGAGGCCGCTATCGCGAAATTCGGCAACACCATGCTGGGCGCGAATATGTGGCTGGCGGATGCAAGCGAACTTGCCGGGCTGGAACTGCGCTTCCCCGACGGCCGCAACTGGGCAGGCGAAGGCGAGTTCGGCTATCTCCGGGAAGCGCGCGTCATCGGCCAGGACTGAGCAAGGCGGCACACCAATTCGGAAAACAATACGATCGGCCATTTTTTCGTTTTCCAACACGAACCGATATGGTTATATAGTCCGGCGACTCGCAGTTTTCCGGGAGATCGCACATGGCCATACTCGAAGCTCTTATCGGCCCCATCGCCGCCATCATCGACAAGGTAATCCCTGACAAGCAGGCCCGCGAGAGGGCCAAGCTGGAACTCATGCAGCTGGAAGGCACGCAGGAATTGCAGCTGATCGAAGCGCGCCTTTCCGCCATTGTCGCGGAGGCGCATTCCAAGGATCCATGGACCAGCCGGGCGCGCCCCAGCTTCCTTTACGTGATGTATGTGCTGCTGCTCTGCGCGCTGCCCATGGGCGTGCTTTCCGCCTTCCGCCCCGCACTGGCACACGACATTGCCGCCGGCATGAACGCCTATCTCGCCGGCCTGCCGGAGCCGCTCTACGCGCTCTTCGGCACAGGCTATCTCGGCTACACTGCCGCGCGCCAATGGGGAAAGGTGAGAGGGGTGGAGAAGTGAGCGCGATGCCCTATGCCCAAACCGGAGGCGAGTTCGGTGCGCTTTGCCGCCGCGCCCGGACTGCAGAGCGCCTGCCTGCAAAGTTAGAACGGAATCCTTTGGCCGTCCCAGCCGAACAGCTGCCCGCTATCTTCGGGTCCGAGCCCGCCCAGCACCTGCAGAAGGTTGTCGGCGCAAGCCTGCGGCGTAGTCAATTGCCCGGCCGGCAGCCCTCGCTGAAACGGCTTGGACAGCGCCGTATCGACCGTTCCGGGATGCAAGGCCACGGCAATGGCATCGCGGTTCGACCGCTGCAGCTCGATGGCGAAATTGCGGATGAGTTGATTGAGCGCGGCCTTCGACGCACGGTAGCTGTGCCAGCCGCCGATCCGGTTATCCTCGATCGAGCCCACTTTGGCCGACAGCGCCGCAAACACCGCGCGCCCTTCCCTGCGCAGCAGAGGCAAGGTGTGCTTGGCAATCAAGGCCGGTCCAATCGTGTTGACCGCAAACATATGCGCCATGTCGGCCGCCTCCAGCGCGCGCCAGGTCCGTTCGGGGCGAATGTCCTCCGTCTGCAGAATGCCGGTCGCAACGATGACGATGTCGAGCGGGCCTTCGCGGAAGATTTCCCGGGCAGCGGCGGCGATCGTGTCTTCGTCGTGCAAATCGAAAGAAAATGGCGACGTCTTGTCGCTCTCCGGAGCAATGGGTCGGCGCGATCCGGCATAAATCCGCGCAACGCGCTCATCCTGCGCCAGCCGCGAACACAAGGCACTGCCGATCCCGCCGGACGCACCGAACACGCAGATGCGCAAGCCACGCTCCGCAGTGCTCATAAGCAGAAATCGTCAAGCCAAGGAGTGCGCATCATATCAGGCGTCTAACGAAGCGGCAGAGGCGGCAACACCTGTACTCAAGGTCATGTTGAGAGCCAGCGGCACTGGGCCCATCTTCTGCACACAATGACAGAACTGAGTTTGAGAGAATTTGAAAGGACGCCCCTGAAATGAAACTGATCCCAACCCTTGCCGCCGCCCTGTTACTCGGCGCTTCGGCACCCGCCCTTGCCGCCCACCACGAAAAGAGTTCGATCGTGGAGACCGCGATCGCTTCACCGCAGCACGAAACGCTGGTCGCTGCGGTTGTGGCCGCAGATTTGGCAGACACGTTGGCCGGCCCCGGCCCGTTCACGGTTTTCGCCCCGACCGATGAAGCTTTCGGCAACCTGCCGGAAGGCACGGTCGAAACGCTGCTCCAGCCCGAAAACCAGGCCAAACTGCAGGCCGTGCTGACCTACCATGTCGTCGCCGGCAAGGTCTCCGCATCCGATCTGATCGCCCAGATCGGCGAAAGTGGCGGGACGGCAGAACTGACCACCGTAGAAGGCAGCACGCTGCTCGCGCGGATGGATGGAGATCAGGTCGTCCTGACCGATGAGTTGGGCGGCATGGCCACAGTCTTAGCTGCGGACGTCAAGGCGTCCAACGGCATCATCCATGTCACCGATGCCGTCTCGCTGCCCGAGTGACGCCATTGCGAATTTTTGAGACTGCACGACCCTGAGGGACGCATCGTGTAGGGAGCCGTCGCCGGACTTCGTCAGGCGGCGGCTTCATGCATTTCAGGCGATGGAGATGTCAGGATCGCCAACCATCAGCAACACCCAGGGGATGGGTGCTGACAGGTAAAACCGAAAGCTTCGCCTTAGCGGCTGGCCCTCGAAGCGGAATGATCGAACGGCCGAGGCAGCAGCGAGGCAATCCAGCGCAATGCCGCAGAGGCCGGGCCGCGCTTGGCGCGGGTTTCCACGTCGCCATCCGGGCTGTTGTCGTTCGATGGATCCTTGTCTGCCAGCCTGGTGCGCAGCGCTTCGACAACCACGCTTTCATCGACATTCACGGCCTTGGCGAAGGCCCGGGCGAAGCCCAATGCATGGACGCGGCTTGGCAGGCTATCGAATTCGTCGCGCTCTATGGCCATAAGGTATCTTGAAGAAACCTTGGTCAGGGCGGCAACATCCACAATCGACATTCCCGCGTGATAACGTGCAAAGCTCAGTGATTCGCCAATTCGATCGACAGGCAAGATATCCTGCTTTTCCATACCCTTAATTCCCCTGTGGATATGTCATCCACTCGTTATAATGCGACTCCGGTTACTTAAGTTTTACCAAGACTTATCCACAGGGTCGAATCGGTTAACGAGTTAGGGTCTTCAGGCACCTCCTTGCAGGCCTAATTGGCGGGCTCTTGCACCACACGACGATAAAGGTGCCAGGTCGCATGGCCGAGGACTGGCAGCACGACGAGCAGACCCAGGAAGGCCGGCAGCATCGCGACGAACAGCGACACGGCAATCACCACGGCCCAGACCAGCAGTACGAAACCATTGGCGCGTATGGCCGCCAGGCTGACGATTATCGCGGTGAGGAAATCCACTTCGCGGTCCACCAGCATCGGCAGGCTGACCACCGTGATGGAATAGAAACCCAGCGCCATTAAAGCGCCCACGATCCCGCCGACCACCAGCATCATCATGCCTGCCGCCGTGTTGAACAGCTCCAGCGATTCCGATCCGATGCCCGATTCCGCCAGAAAGATCGCGAAAATGCCATGTGCGACCATCAGCCAGAAACCGAAGGCCACGAACACGATTACGCCCATGGAGAGGATCTGCTCGTCGCCGCGCCCGCGCAGCGCGCCGAGGACCGCCCTCCAGCTCATCGGCAGGCCGGCTTCGCGCCGCCGGCTCACTTCATAGAGGCCCACTGCCACAAAGGGGGCCAGCAGCGGGAAGCCCGCAGCCGCCGGGATCAGCCAGGCCAGATTACCCTGCGTCACCAATGCGAAATAGATCAGCAGCCCGGCCGCAACGTAAATCCCTGCGAAGAACAGCCCGAATGCCGGACAGGCCATGAAATCGCGCCAGCCCGCCGCCAGCGCAGCGCGCAGATCGCCCGCCCCGAGATCGCCTGCGACCGTGACCGGCACGATCTGCGATTTGACCGCCTTATCCATCAGCCCCTCTCCCTCCGGAAGCTTGGGCACGGATGGTGCAACAAGTCGCTCAGCCTATCAAGCTGCGTCGAATGGATATTCGCCCCAGCTTCTCGCGCACAATAAAAGGGCCGCACAACGGCGGCCCTTCTTGGTGCATTTATGCCGGTCTATTTACCGTATGAGCCTGCGCGGGCCTGGTCTGACGCCATGTCCCCCTGCGGGATCGCTTCGGAAGTTGCGACCCGCAGATTGTTTTGCACATGCAGGTTGCCGGCAACCCGATCGACGCAGTCTTCGGCCATGCGCTTCGTGGGCCGGCTGTCGACCGTTCCATCCAGTGTGATTTCGCCTTCCTGGACCGAGACGGTGATGTTGCTGGCATCGACGCGCGGATTGTGTGTCAAGCGTTCGCACGCATCTTCCAGCATTCTTTCGTCGGAACGCGTATAATTCGCAGGCCCAACGCCGCTGTGATCGACCGGATGGTGCCGCGCGTCGGGATAATATCCGGGCGCCGGTGCGCCGGCATATCCATGGGCTTCGGCGTGATCGCTCCAACCATTGGAAGGTTCGCGCGCGGGGTTGTGATAACCCACGGCACCGGGAGCTTCAGGCGCGCTGAAGTCCGCCCCGCCGAACTGTCCGGAAAAGGTGCCGAAACCGGGGCTGCCCGCCATTGCAGGGCCAAATCCTCCATAGCGCCGTCCGCCGCCATAGGGGCCGCCCGGGCGCACTGCATGTGTGGAACCGGGCGTTCTCGCCACGTCGTCCTCTGTTGCCCGGTCATCTATTCTGCCGCTGGACCGGGGCTGCGCATAATCGTCAGCCGGAGGCCACGCCTGGCCGACACCGCTGCCCCATTGCTGCGGCTGCCCCCTGATCGGGCCGTCATCGCGATAGGTTTCGTCTCTTCTGTCCATTTCTCCGCTCCTGATTTCTTGTCTATGTTCAAAAAACGAGCGAGCCCCGGCGATGTTTCCCAAATCGCCGTGCAAGTAACCCCATCCGGCGAAGCAGCCAGGCGATGCCACCGGATAATGGCCCCCGGACAATCAGGCGCCCCTTTGCCTTGCGCACGCATCCCGCTATGGGCCCCGCGACAGGAAAGGTCTGCAATGTCTGAAAACACGGTCTACGTTCTCAACGGTCCCAATCTGAACCTGCTCGGCATGCGCGAGCCGGAGATCTACGGCACCGACACGTTGGACGATATTGCCGGCATGCTGGAAGACCATGCGAAGGGCCTGGGGCTGGAAATCGAGATGCGCCAGTCCAACCATGAAGGCCATCTGATCGACTGGCTGCACGAAGCGCAGGCGGAAGGCGCGAAGGCTGTGATCCTCAATGCCGGGGCCTATACGCATACCAGCATCGCGCTTTACGACGCGATCAAGTCGATCAAGACGCCGGTGATCGAAGTGCACCTTTCCGATCCCATGAAGCGCGAGGAATTCCGACATATTTCCTATGTCGGTATGGCAGCGGTGAAGGCCATCATGGGGCTTGGCCCCAAGGGCTATATCGTCGCGCTGGACTTCGCGGCAGAGCTCTGAACGCGGCAAACCGGGCGGGCCAGCTCGCGCATTTTCCGGCTCCCGCCCCTTGCCAGCCACGCTTTCGCTGCGCATAGCGGAGGCAAAACACAATCACCCAAGGGGTATCAATGGGCGATACAAAGCACTCATCGGGCGGCACCATGAAGATCGACACCAAACTTGTCCGCGAATTGGCGGATCTGTTGTCGGAAACCGGGCTGACCGAAATCGAAGTAGAAGATGGCGACAGGAAGATCCGCGTTTCGCGCGGTGCTGCGCCTGCACCTGCGGCCGCCGCCGCGATTGCCGCTCCGGCTGCGCCTGCCGCCGATCCGGCCCCGGCCGAAACGCCTGCTCCGGCGCCGGCAAGCACGCCTGCGGCGGACATGGAAGGTGCAGTGAAGTCGCCGATGGTCGGCACCGCATATCTCTCTTCCGAACCCGGCACTCCCGCCTTCGTGAAAGTGGGCGACACGGTGAAGGAAGGCGATACGCTGCTGATCGTGGAGGCGATGAAGGTAATGAACCCGATCACTGCCACTGCCAGCGGCACAGTGAAGGCCATCCTGGTGGAAAACGCCCAGCCGGTCGAATACGGCCAGCCGCTGGCCGTGATCGGGTAGAGCGACTGCCATGCCGATCCGCCGAATCCTTATTGCCAATCGCGGCGAAATCGCGCTGCGCATCCATCGCGCCGCGCATGAAATGGGCATCGAAACGGTCGCGGTGCATTCCACAGCCGATGCCGAGGCCATGCATGTGCGCCTGGCCGATCACGCGATCTGCATTGGCCCGCCTGCAGCCGCGCAAAGCTATCTCGATGTTGCCGCGATCATCTCCGCCGCGGAAATCGCGGGCGCCGATGCGATCCACCCGGGCTATGGCTTTCTTTCGGAAAACGCCAAATTCGCCGAGATCGTGGAAGCGCACGATATCGCCTGGATCGGCCCGAAGCCCGAACATATCCGCACCATGGGCGACAAGGTGGAAGCCAAGCGGACGGCCGGCGCGTTGGGCCTGCCGCTGGTGCCCGGTTCCGACGGTGCGATCAGCGAAATCGTCGAGGCGAAGCGGCTTGCGGATGAAATCGGCTATCCGGTGATCATCAAGGCTGCCTCTGGCGGCGGCGGGCGCGGCATGAAAGTGTGCAGCTCGCCCGACCAGCTGGAAACGCTGATCAAGCAGGCGGGCAACGAAGCGAAATCCGCATTCGGCGACGATACAGTCTATCTGGAAAAATATCTCGGAAATCCACGCCATATCGAGTTCCAGGTTTTCGGTGACGGCGAAGGCAACGCCATCCATCTGGGCGAGCGCGACTGTTCGCTGCAGCGCCGTCACCAGAAAGTGCTGGAAGAGGCGCCCTCGCCCGTTCTGACGCCCGAAGACCGGGAACGGATGGGCGGTATCGTTTCCAAGGCGATGTCCGACATGGGCTATCGCGGGGCAGGCACGATCGAATTCCTGTGGGAAGACGGCGAGTTCTACTTCATCGAGATGAACACCCGCCTGCAGGTGGAACACCCCGTGACCGAAGCGATCACGGGCGTGGACCTGGTGCGCGAACAGATCCGCATTGCCGAAGGCAAGCCACTGTCCGTCACGCAGGACGAGCTGGAGTTCACAGGCCACGCGATCGAATGCCGCATCAATGCGGAAGATCCGTGGACCTTCGCCCCCTCGCCTGGAAAGGTGACCACCTATCACGCGGCAGGCGGCATGCATGTGCGCGTCGATTCCGGGCTCTATGCCGGCTATTCGATCCCGCCCTATTACGATTCCATGATCGCCAAGCTGATCGTTTCGGGCCGCACACGCGAAGGCTGCATCATGCGGCTGAAGCGCGCGCTGGAAGAAATGGTGATCGAAGGGGTCAAGACCTCCATCCCGCTGCATGAAGAACTGCTGAAGCAGCCGGACTTCATCAGCGGCGACTATTCGATCAAATGGCTGGAGGAATGGCTCGCCAAGCGGGAGGGCTAATTCGGCTCAATCGAATGTGAAGCCAGCAGATTTGGCTTGTTCGATGATTTCCTGTCCCGTTAGCCGTGGATGGTCACCGGAACCGTCGCACCATTGAGCCTTCTCATCGACGAATATCTCTTTCTCGATCTCGTATCCATCGGCTTGCGAAAACAGTCCTGCGGCGAAAGAGCGATTGCCGGTCGGTAGAAAGCGGTACCATAGGCTGCTGCCGCAAGCATTGCAGAACGCCCGTTCGGCCCATTCGCTCGAACGATAGACGGTGATGCGATCCTCACCTTCAATCGCGGCCGCTTCTCCCGAGAAAGACGCGTAAAACCCGCCGCCCCAGCGTCGGCACATGTCGCAATGACACAGCTCGACATGACGCGATGGCCGTTCGACAGTGATCTGGACTGCACCGCACAGGCAGTGGCCGGTGGTGCTATCGGCTGGTTCGTTCATCTCTCAATCCAGCGGAACGCCCGGTTCGTGCTTGGCAGTGCGGATGGTCAGCGAGGTCTTCACACTGGCCACATTGGGCGCCGGAGTAAGCTTGCTGGTGAGAAATTCCTGAAAGCTTTGCAGATCCTTGCTGACGATTTTTAGGATGAAATCGATCTCGCCATTGAGCATGTGGCATTCGCGCACTTCGGGCAGCGCGCGCATATGTTCCTCGAAAGCGCGCAGATCTTCTTCCGCCTGGCTCTTGAGGCTGACCATCGCAAAAACGGTGATGGCAAATCCCAGCTTCGAAGCATCCAGTTCGGCATGATAGCCGTGGATCACGCCGCCTTCTTCCAGCGCCCGCACGCGGCGCAGGCATGGGGGCGCGGTCAGCCCCACCCGCTCCGCCAATTCGACATTGGTTACGCGGCCTTCGGCCTGCAATTCCGCCAGAAGACGCCGGTCAATGGCATCAAGATTCGCCATAATTGGAAACCTCTTCGCTCAATCTGCGAAGTTTTCGCTTCTTACCTTGGAAATTTATAACATGAATGGGCAAGGAACGCAGTAATTATATTATTCTGGTGGGTTATGTCCCGCTTTGCGACGTGCATGGCGGCCAAGTTTCGCAGTTGTGCGAAACTGGTAGTGCGGGGATGCAATGATGTGGCCGAAGGCCGTATCCCACATATCCGGAGATTCGATGCAGTTTGATGATCGCCTTGCCACAGCTCTGCGCCTGCAGGCTGAGAACGAGCGCGGCGCAAACACGCAGTACCGCCAGTTGCTGGATCTTGCCGGTAGCGCGCCCGAAGGCGCGAGCGACGAATTGCTGGGAAAGGCCTTCGCCCGGCTGGAAGCGCTTTCCTACGCCATTGATGCGGACCACCGGGCCGCCATGATCCGTGAGCCGGGCATGCGCCTGCGCAATCTGGAAACGATCGCTTTTCTGGCGGAACAGGAATTGCCTGTGGCCTCCGCCGCCATGGCTGTCGCCCGTTTGAGCGAGGCGCAATGGGACGTTCTGATCCCGGCCCTGCCCATTCCCGCCCGTGCGTTGCTACGCCACCGCAAGGACTTGCCGGATCGCACACTGAGACTGCTGGCCCGGCTGGGCGTGTCCGACCTGGTACTGCCGCAGCCCGAGACGGCGCGGAGCGAACTGCCGCCGACGCCCGCCACGGCCGATGCTGCCGGCGACTCCGAACCGATCTACGACATCGATCCCGCGCTGGAGGTCGACAGCGAAAGCGAAGACGGTATCGGCGCGATCGTGCGCCGGATCGAGGCGTTTCAGCGCGCCCGGCAGGTCTCCCCGAGCGAAGCGGTCACCGACGCCCCGCGGCTGCCGATGGCCGAGCTGCATGACGATGCTGGCTGGAACGAAGCGCGGAGCATCGACTTTCTTACCGACACAGAGGGGCGGATTATCTGGGCCGAAAGAGACTTCGCGCCCATGACGGTCGGTATCATGCTGGCCAGCCGGCAGGCCGGAGCCCCGGCACGCGCCGACGAAGAAACTCTGGCGGCGTTCGAATATCGCCAGCCGATCCATGACGGGTTGATGGTGCTGGAAGGGGCGCCGGCCATCGCCGGGGAATGGCAGATAGACGCCGCGCCGCTATTCGCCGATCCGGGCGGCAGCTTCACAGGATATCGCGGGCGCCTGCGCCGCCCGGCCGCTACCGCGCCGCAGGCTCACGCCTCTCACGATACTCCGGCGGAGCGGATGCGGCAGGTCCTGCACGAATTGCGTACGCCAGTGAACGCGATCCAGGGTTTCGCCGAACTGATCCAGCAGCAACTCTTCGGGCCGACGCCCCATGAATACCGCGCACTGGCCGCGAGCATCGCAGGGGACGCTGCACGCATGCTGGCGGGCTTTGACGAACTGGACCGGCTGGCCAAGCTGGAAAGCGGCGCGCTGGAGCTGGATGAGGGAAGCTGCGACTTCCGCAGCATTGCCGATGCAACCGTAAGCCAGCTGGACACGTTTCTACGCCAGCGAACGTGCGGCTTCGAATATTCCGGGCCGGACGCCGCCTGCCCGCTGGCACTGACGCAGCGCGATGCCGAATCCCTCGCCTGGCGTATCCTGGCCACGCTGGCCGGCACAGCATCGGCGGGAGAAGTTCTCTCCATCACGCTCGGCCATGACGGCGAGCACATTCTGCTGCAGGCCGATCTTCCGGCCGCCCTGGGCGAAAGTCACAGCGTCTTCGCCAGCAGTGCGCCGAACCAGGCACAGGCAGTCTCCGCAGGCATGTTCGGCACCGGCTTTTCCTTGCGCCTCGCCCGTGCGGAAGCCCGCGCCGCAGGCGGCGATCTTTATTCCGAAGGCGACTTACTCACATTGAAATTGCCGCTGTTTTTGGGAAATCCGGATAAGGGTGCTAGGGCGACCGGCAACTCGGGTGAGCGACTGGCTGGCGCCGCCTGATAACCGACAAGAACGGGGCGCACACAGCTGATGAGACCGATTTCCGATCCGCCCGTCGATGTCGATCGCGCCACGTTCCGCCAGAATTTCGGCCAGCGCTTCATACTGACGGTGGACACGGAAGAGGAATCGGACTGGAACGCCCCGTTGAAGCGCGACGGGTACAGTCTTGATCACCTCACGCGCCTGTCCAAATTTCAGCAATTCTGCGAGAACGAAGGCATCTGCCCGATCTACCTGATCGACTATCCGGTCGCGACCTCTGCGCTTGCTGTAGATATCTTGCGTGAACCGGTTATCGCCGGACGCGCCGAGATGGGCATCCAGCTGCGCCCCTGGGTCAATCCCCCGCATCGTGAGGAATTGAGCGGCCCCAACACTTTCCCCGGCAACCTGCCGCGAGAGTTGGAATCTGCCAAGTTCCACCGTCTGCGCCTGGAAATAGAACGCAATTTCGAAGCCGTACCGCAAATATACCGCGCCGGCCGCTATGGCGTCGGCGCCCACACGGCAGATATCCTGCGCGAAAACGGCATCGCCATGGATAGCTCGGTCCGCACGAAATACGATTACAGCAAGCTTGGCGGCGTGAACTTTCTCGGCCATCCGGCTTTTCCCTATTGGCTCGATCCCGCGCGCTCTCTGCTCGAGCTTCCACCCACAACCGTCTATTGGGGCATGCTGCGCAAACAGGGCGATTGGCTCTGGCCGCGCATCAAGCGCTCGCCGGCACTACGCAAATTC
Source organism: Alphaproteobacteria bacterium (assembly GCA_030426245.1). Lineage (GTDB taxonomy): Bacteria > Pseudomonadota > Alphaproteobacteria > Sphingomonadales > Sphingomonadaceae > Andeanibacterium. The sequence goes on from JAUHYZ010000003.1 coordinate 30,922, forward strand.
CTGGCTTCAGCCGGCCTGCTCGCCCGCATCCCGCTGACACCGGAAGGTGTCAGTGTGGAGGATGGCATTCGCGGCATCGACATCGCTCTGGATGACGGCTTGCCGCTATTGGTCTTTGCATTCCACAGCAGCTCGCTGCGCCCCGGCGGAACGCCCTATGTGCGCGACGATGACGATCTGGACCGGCTGTATGATTGGTGGCGCAGTATCTTCGCCTATCTTGAACAGCGGGGCGTGAAGCCCACCACCGTGCGCGAGGTCATGTCCGAGGTCGAAGTATAATCCCTCGCAGGATCGCTTGTGTTGCAAGTCACTTCAAGCTAACGCGCGGCGCGCGCCATCCGCAATCGGGGGCCTGTAGCTCAGTTGGTTAGAGCTGGCCGCTCATAACGGCTAGGTCGCGGGTTCGAGTCCTGCCGGGCCCACCATTGCAAGGCGCGAGGCAAGAATGGGCCGCAAGACAGTGTCGGGGAGTAGCGCAGCCTGGTAGCGCATCTGCTTTGGGAGCAGAGGGCCGGAGGTTCGAATCCTCTCTCCCCGACCATTCTTGCCAAAGGTGCGGGCGCACATGAATCCGCTTGCCACGCATCGCCGAAAAGATTCAGCCTATTCGCATGCGCCCGTGTCCCTGACACGGGCATGAGCGGTCACAGTTCTTCACGTGGGCCGATCGCGGCCAGACAAGCGGCAGAGCCGAATTGTGCCACACTCCAGGCGCAGGAAGCCGCAGCTCCCAAATGCCGTTGATGGGCCTTGATCTGACCTGCGATCGTGATCGCTGTATCCATATGTGCATCGCGGAGTGCCTGATCTGACGCGGCAGAGGCGCGGATCACGGCCTTTTGATGTTCGGCGTATTTCTGATTGAGGTCCATGCGGGTCTTTCTTTGCGGGGGCCCTGGCGGATCAAGCTTCGGGCCAGTCGAAATTTCAGGTTGTCTGTGCGGCACCGGGCGGCGTTCTAGTCCACCATCTCCGCCACCAGGCGGCGAAGTTCCATGCCTTTCAGCTCCGCTATCGTGTGTCCGTTATGGACTTCTTCCTTTGTCGGCCGCCCGCCAAAGGCGAGTGACAGCTTGGGGCGCTTTTCCGCCCCGCTCGTATGTAAATTCATTATATTTCCTATGCAGGCGGCGACAGGCCGCCTGGCGTTGTCAAAAGAACTATCGCCGGAATCCGCGCGGGCGGCGCTTGCCGCCCGGGCTCTGGCCCGGCGTCTTCTCACGGAAGACGATCCGGCCCTTGCTCAGGTCATAGGGTGTCATTTCAACGTGAACCCTGTCCCCCACGATGGAGCGGATGCGAAACTTGCGCATCTTGCCCGCTGTGTAGGCGATAAGCTGGTGCTCATTGTCGAGTGTGACCTTGAAACGTCCGTCAGGCAGGATCTCTTCGATCACACCTTCCATCAGGATTGCTTCTTCTTTGGCCAATACTCGCCTTTCCGCGATCACACGATGTCGTCACGCGCGGCGAATTCCGCGCAGCGATGTCAGGAAGCGTGAAAGGGAAAAGTTGCCGCAATCGGCATTCCAGTTCCGTCGCAAGCGACGTGAGCAATTTTCATATAGGTGCTCTTGCGCCTTGTTTCAACCGGCAAAGACGAGCTGGGCGAGCCGCTCTGTAAGAACGGGCATGGACTCCGCCGGTCATTGCAGATTTCCCTTTCCAAGTAGGTTTTGGCCTGATTGCGTTCCCTAGAACCGCTTCGTTCTGCAGCACCGCTGCGCCAGCGGCAGGCCCGGCAGCGTGGCGGCGTAGCCTGACAGGCGCCGGGAAAGCCGTTTTTGAAAGGTCACACATGGGAAAGCGCAAAGTGACAGTAGATACCGAATATAGTCATGTCTATCAGTCACTTACAGATTTCGGCTCGCGGAAGGTCACAGAGTTTCACACCCCGTTTCGTGTCAACCTTTTCGCCGCGCTTGCCCCTGGCCCTTCGAGTGCCTATCTGCGGCGCAACTCCTGAAACACCAGACAATTCCCGCGAGAGACGACTCCGAAGGACCCAAAATGGCCGCCCAATACGCATACGTCATGAAGAACATGACGAAGACTTTCCCCGGCGCACAGAAGCCGGTGCTTTCGAATATCAACCTGCAATTCTACCAAGGTGCCAAGATCGGCATCGTGGGCCCCAACGGCGCGGGCAAGTCCACCCTGATGAAGATCATGGCGGGGATGGATACCGACATTACGGGCGAGGCCTGGCCGGGCGAGAACATCACGGTGGGCTATCTGCCGCAGGAACCGGAACTGGATTCCTCGAAGACCGTGCTGGAAAACGTGAAAGACGGTGCGCGCGAAACCGCCGATCTGGTCGAGCGTTTCAACGAGATTTCCATGCTGATGGGCGATCCGCCCGAAGATGCCGATTTCGATGCGCTGATGGCCGAAATGGGCGAGCTGCAGGAAAAGATCGACGCAGTCGACGGCTGGACGCTGGACAATCAGCTGGAAGTCGCGATGGAGGCTCTGCGCTGCCCGCCGAGCGACTGGGGCGTGGACAGTCTTTCCGGCGGTGAGAAACGCCGCGTGGCCCTCACCCGCCTGCTGATCCAGAAGCCTTCGATCCTGCTGCTGGACGAACCGACCAACCATCTGGATGCCGAAAGCGTCGAATGGCTGGAAAACCACCTGAAGGAATATGCGGGCGCCGTGCTGATGATCACCCACGACCGCTACTTCCTGGACAATGTGGTGGAATGGATTCTGGAAATCGACCGCGGGAAATACTTCCCCTACGAAGGCAACTATTCCACCTATCTGGAAAAGAAGGCCAAGCGTCTCGCCCAGGAAGAACGCGAGGAATCCGGCCGCACCAAGGCCCTGAAGGAAGAGCTGGATTGGATCCGGCAAACGCCTGCCGCGCGCCAGACCAAGAGCAAGGCGCGTATCCGCAAGTTCGAGCAGTTGCAGGAAGCGCAGGGCGACCGCAAGCCGGGCAAGGCGCAAATCGTCATCCAGGTGCCCGAACGGCTGGGCAGCAAGGTGATCGAGGCCAAGGGCATCTCCAAGGCCTATGGCGACAAGCTATTGTTCGAAGATCTGTCCTTCATGCTGCCGCCGGGCGGCATTGTCGGCGTGATCGGGCCGAACGGCGCGGGTAAATCCACCCTGTTCAAGATCATCACCGGCAAGGAACAACCCGATACGGGCACGCTGGAAATCGGCGACACCGTCCATCTGGGCTTCGTCGACCAGAGCCGCGACCATCTGGACGACAAGCACAATGTCTGGGAGGAGATCTCCGACGGGCTGGATTACATGAAGGTCAACGGCCACGACATGAGCACCCGCGCCTATGTCGGCGCCTTCAACTTCAAGGGCAGCGACCAGCAGAAGAATGTCGGCAAGCTTTCGGGCGGTGAACGCAACCGCGTGCACATGGCCAAGATGCTGAAGGAAGGCGGCAACGTGCTGCTGCTGGACGAACCGACCAACGATCTGGACGTGGAAACGCTGGCCGCGCTGGAAGACGCGATCGAGAATTTCGCCGGCTGCGCCGTGGTAATCTCGCACGACCGCTTCTTCCTCGACCGTCTGGCGACGCATATCCTGGCCTTCGAAGGCAACAGCCATGTCGAATGGTTCGAAGGCAATTTCGAAGCCTATGAGGAAGACCGCCGCCGCCGCCTGGGCGACGCGGCGGACCGCCCGACGAGGCTGGCCTACAAGAAGCTGACGCGGTGACCGGGCGCAGGATATCCCTGCGCCTCATCATCCATGGCCGGGTCCAGGGCGTGTTCTATCGCGACTGGACGGTGCAGAGTGCACGCGAGCTGGGGCTTGCCGGGTGGGTCAAGAACCAGCCGGACGGCACGGTCGCGGCGCTGCTACAGGGTGAGGAGCATGCGGCGCGCACCATGATCCAGCGCATGCAGTCCGGGCCGCCCGCCGCGCGGGTCGAGCGCATAGAAGAGCAGGAATGCGAGGCCGGGGAGCTTGCCGGTTTCGAGCGGCGCTAGCGGCCGTCTCTGTCCTTGGGCGGGACATCCGGCACGTCCGGCTCTTCCGTCTCCTGAGTGCCTTTCAGCTTGTCCTGCGGCATGAAGCCTTCGGCCAGCGCATGATAGAGCCGCCGCTTGCACACCATCGCGCCCGCCCAATCGGCAATCAGGGCCGTGGCGAAGAGCGGCAGGATCATGCTGGCGCTGCTGGTTGTCTCCGCCAGGATGATCACCGCGGTCAGCGGCGCGCGCACCACGCCGACGAAATAGCCGACCATGCCCAGCAGCACGATCGCGCCCGCCTGCTCCGGCTCGAACAGCGGTGTCAGCAATTCGCCGAAGCCCGCACCGACGGCCAGCGAAGGCGCGAAGATACCGCCGGGGATCGCGCTGGCGCTGGTGGCGAGCGTGGCAATCATCTTGGCCGGGCCGAACCACATCTCGCCATCTGCGCCTTCCAGCATGGCCCGGGTCGGCTCATAGCCGGTGCCCCAGGTTGCCCCGCTGCTGGCCACGCCGATCACGGCCACGACCAGACCGCACAGCATAGAGGTGAAGACCGGGCGCCTTCGCAGGATCGCGGTCCAGCGTCCGTTCGGCCCGCGCAGCATCAGGAACATGCGGGAAAACAGGCCGCCGGCGATCCCGCCTGCAATGCCGGCCAGCGGCGCCGCGATCAGCACCGTTGCGAGCGGCAATTGCGCCTCCACATGGCCGAAATAGACATAGTCGCCCGCAATGCCCTGGCTGGTCAGGCCCGCGATCATCACTGCGCCCATCGCCAACACCGCCACGCGCTGTTCGTAGGCGACGGCCAGTTCCTCGATCGCAAAGGCGATCCCGGCAAGCGGGGTGTTGAACGCCGCCGCGACACCTGCCGCGCCGCCGGCGATCAGCACGCCCGGCGTCACGCGCACACGAAACAGCTTATGGACTGCAACCATCACGGCCGCCCCGACCTGAACCGTAGGCCCTTCGCGCCCGACCGATGCACCGCCGAACAGCGCGCCCACCGTCAGCACCAGCTTGGCGACCGCCGCGCGGATCGACATCAGTCCCTGTTCTTCCTGCCCGTAGGGATCGCGGCTGGCGGCAATCACTTGCGGTATGCCCGAACCGCGCGCTTCCAATGCGACCTTGCCGGTCAGCCATGCGACGATGGCGAAAACGGCCGGTGTCAGGACGAGAGGAATATAGGGGTTCTTGGATCCCAAATGCAGAAAGGCTTCATGTGCGAGATCGCCTGCCTTGGCGAAGATCAGGGCCAGCGCCCCTACCATCAGGGCGCCGAAGAGCGTCGCGAAGCGGCGGTTCCAATCCTCCAGGCGCAGTTCCTTCGACGGAAACAGGCTCGAAAGGCGTCTGCCTATGCGCTCGCGGAAATCCATGGCGGAGCGAGTAACCGCGCAGCTTCGGCTGGTCCAGCAATCATCTGAATCCGTGCGCCCACAAGGAACTTGTACAGAAAACCGCCTTTGAACCTGAACGGGAGGACAGCAATTCGGTTCAGAAATGTGACAGGGCGATTCGGCTACCTACCGTTTCACAGAAACGAGCTGCATTAGCTCGGCGGTATGACGGAAGGAGATGCCGCGTGAAGATTCAGAAACTGCTCAAGACAAGTGGGCTCGCGGCTTTGTCCGCTTCCATTGCCCTGGCCGCGCTTCCCGCCGAACTATCGGCGCAGAGCAATAATGGCTGGAACAATCGCGGGGAGCGCGCCTCTGCTCAGCGCAGCGGCAACCGCAGCGATCGCGCAAACCGGATCGAACGCCGAGGCAACGATCGCGCCCAAAGAATAGAGCGCCGCAGCGAACGCCGCGCCGAAAGGGTCGAACGTCAGGGCGACAGACGCGCCGCAGCCGTTCAGCGCCGCACCAACGACGCACCCGCCCGGGTCGAACGTCAGGGCGACCGCCGCTCCGCCCAGATCGACCGCCGAAGCGAACAACGCGCAAACCGCATCGAAAACCGCGGCGACCGCGTGGCACGCAACGAACAGATTCGCGCCGGGCAGCGCGCAGACAATGCCCGGGACCGTGACGGCAACCGCGATCGTGACCGCGACTACAACAGCCGCCGCGGCATCTATTCGAACACGGCGCGGGAACACGGCTATCGCGAGCCGAACGCTACCAACAACAGAGGCGACCGCTTGCGCGCAGAGCAGCGGCGCAACAGAACCTATGCCGACCGGGACCGGAACCGCACCTATCGCGACCGCAATTATCGCGACGGATACCGTGACAACGACCGCGACCATCGCCATTGGGACCGCCGCTGGCGCGACAACAATCGCTACAACTGGCACGATCATCGCCGCGCGCATCGCAACATCTACCGGCTGGGACGGTATTATTCGCCCTATCGCAGCTGGTCCTATCGCAGGCTGTCGATCGGCTTCAATCTGGACACGCTGTTCTATTCGAGCCGCTACTGGATCGACGATCCGTGGCAGTACCGCCTGCCGCCGGCCTACGGTCCCTATCGCTGGGTCCGCTATTATGACGACGCCTTGCTGGTGGACACCTATTCCGGCGAAGTGGTCGACGTGATCTACGACTTCTTCTGGTAGGTCCTGAGAACGATATCTGCCGGTAAGAGTGGACCGGCAGCGCAAGGCCTCGCCCCTCGGGCGGGGCCTTGCTGATTCACGCTGCCTCCCCCCTTGCCGCTCACTTACCGATACGCCATGACGGGGCCACACGATGAAACGCACCGCGCTCGATCTCCCTGCCAGGATACCGGACAAGGCCGCTCTCGCCCGCCTGGGGACCTTGGTCCGCAAACGGCTTGCCGCGAATCCCGACGCCTATCAAATCTCTAGCGGCAAGGCGGAAATCTACGCCATCGGCGACTTCATGAGCGCGGAAGAATGCGCCAAGATGATCACCCTGATCGACGATACGGCGGAACCTTCGAAAGCGTTCGACACCGAATATGCGGCGGCCTTCCGCTCCAGCTATTCCGGCGATGTCGACCCTTACGATCCCTTCGTCATGAAGATCCAGCGGCGGATGGACGATCTGCTGGGCATTCCGCCCGAATATGGCGAGACCGTGCAGGGGCAACGCTATCAGCCAGGGCAGGAATTCAAGACCCACTACGACTGGTTCCATCCCAAGAGCAGCTATTGGAAAACGGAAAGCAGCTGCGGCGGGCAGCGCAGCTATACCGCGATGGTGTTCCTCAACGAGGTGGAGGAAGGCGGCACCACCGATTTTCCCAGCCTGGGCCTTTCAATCACGCCGAAAACCGGCGTCTTGCTGGTGTGGAACAATGCGACCGACAAGGGCATGCCCAACGAATGGACCCTTCATGCAGGGCTGCCGGTGATCAAGGGCGTGAAATACATCATCACCAAATGGTACCGCACCCGCAAATGGGGATAGCTCGCAAGGCCGAGCGCTGAACCCGCCAGAGCTTAGGCGCGTTCCAGCGCTTCGGCGATCAGCTTGCGCGTATTGGCAACACCGTAAAGCGCAATGAAGCTGCCCATGCGCGGCCCCTGCGAAGAACCGAGCAGCGTTTCGTACAATGCCCGGAACCAGTCCCGCAGGCTTTCGAAACCGAAGCGTTCGTCCTTGCCGATTTCGTAGACTTCGGTCTGGAGTTCTTCGGGCGCCGTATCTTCCGGCGAATCGGCCAAAAGGACATCCAGCGTTTTCAAGGCTTCCGCCTCGTTCGGCTCCGGCGCGCGCTTGTTCAGCGTCGGCACGATGAAATCGCGGCTGTAGTTCAGCGCGCAATCGATCAACGCGTTGAGATCCGGATGATGGGAAGGATCGAGATCGTGGATGTAATTGCCGAGATAGGTCCACACCTGCTCATGCGTGGCATGCGTGCCCAGCACGCCTACCAGATTGAGCAGCAGGCCAAAGGTTACCGGCAATGTATCGCCCGCCCCCGGCGTTTCGGTAGAGGCCGGATCGCCATGATTGGCGCGCAGCAAATGCCACACCGGATTGCCCAACTGCTTGTCCACTGTCTGATCGGGGAGATTGGCGCGGAACTGCCAATATTCGTCGACCGCCTTGGGGATTACCCCGACATGCAGCTGCTTGGCGCTCTTGGGTTCGCGAAAGATGTAGAAGCCCAGGCTTTCCTCGCTGCCATAGGTCAGCCATTCCTCGATCGTCAGGCCATTGCCCTTCGACTTCGAAATCTTCTCTCCATTGGCGTCCAGGAACAGCTCGTAGATCATGCCTTCGGGCTTCCGCCCGCCCAGGATCTTCGCGATCTTGCCCGATTGCGTGACGCTGTCGGTCAGGTCCTTGCCGCACATCTCGTAATCGACGCCCAGCGCCACCCAGCGCATCGCCCAGTCGACCTTCCATTGCAGCTTGGACTGGCCGCCCAGAATCGATTGTTCGACCGTTTCGCCCTCATCCTCGAACCGGACGATGCCCGCTTCCGCATCGACGACCTCGATCGGCACCTGCAGCACGTGGCCGCTCCTGGTGCTGATCGGCAGGACGGGGGAATAGGTCTTGCGGCGTTCTTCCCGCAATGTCGGCAGCATCACATCCATGATCGCGCCGAAATTGCGCAGCACGTTCCTCAACGCATCGTCGAACCGGCCGGAATTATACTCATCGCTCGCCGCCACGAATTCGTAATCGAAATCGAACCGATCCAGAAAATCGCGCAGCATCGCATTGTTGTGATGGGCGAAGCTGGCATGTCCCTTCTCGAACGGATCGGGCACGCGGCTGAGCGGACGATGCAGATTGGCCGCCATCAGTTCCTGGTTCGGCACATTGTCCGGCACCTTGCGCAGACCGTCCATATCGTCCGAAAACGCAATCAGCCGGGTCGGGTGCCCGCCGGTCAGCACTTCATAGGCACGCCGCACAAGCGTGGTGCGCAGCACCTCCTGAAAGGTGCCGATATGCGGCAGGCCCGAAGGACCATATCCGGTTTCGAATATCACCGGCACGAGATTGCCATCAGCGTCGCGCTTGCCATCGGGGAACCGCTTCGCGATCCTCTGGGCCTCCTGGAAGGGCCAGGCCTTGGAAGTGCGGGCAGCGTCTATCAGTGCGTTATCGGTCATTGCCCGCGCGCTTTCGCGGATCGCGCGGGTTTGCGCAAGGGAGAAGCTTGCCCTGGGGAACCCATGTGGAACTCTTCAGTTAGGTCAGGAGACAAGGGGACAATCCATTGAATTACATTGAAACACTGAACGAGAAAGTCGCGTCCATGGCTCATGGAGCCGTGGCGATAATTCCGAATTTGGTCATTGCTCTGATTATCGTCATCCTGACATGGATCGCCGTGCGCATTGCTGTGCGTATCGTGGGCAAGCTGACCGAACGTACCAAGCTAAGGCAGGACCTGCGCAACCTGATCCAGACTCTGACGCGTATTGCGACATGGATTGTCGGCCTGATGATCGCCGCAACGGTGGTCATACCGGGACTAAGCCCGGGCGGCCTGTTCGCCGGACTTGGTATTGGCGCCGTTGCGATCGGTTTCGCCTTTCAGGACATTTTCGAGAACTTCCTGGCCGGCGTGCTGATCATGCTGCGCGACAAGATGGAAATCGGCGACGTCGTGGAAAGCGAAGGCATTCTGGGCACGGTAGAGAAGATCACTTTGCGCGAAACGCATATCCGCCAGTTCTCCGGCGAACTGATCATGATGCCCAATTCGATGATGTTCAAGAATCCGGTGAAGGTGATCACCGATGTGCCGGTCCGCCGGAACGACATCGTGATCGGCGTTTCCTACGATACGGATCTGTCCACGGCCGAAGCTGCGATCCGCAAGGCGGTGGAAGCCCTGGAGAGTGTCGACACGGACAAGGGCGTCGATGTCTATGCACAGGAATTCAATTCCAGCTCGGTGGACTTCCTGGTGCGGTTCTGGACCGATACGGGCGGCAACGACTATCTTGGTGTGAAGAGCGAGGTTGTCTTCGCCATCAAGCAGGCGCTGGATGAAGCGGATATCGAAATCCCCTTCCCCTATATCACGCACACCTTCAAGGAAGACGTGCCGATCGCAGGCTCCGCGAAGGACGCCGCCTGATCGACTGAGCGTTACCGATGCCTGGGCCCTGCGCTGCGGCGCAGCGGCCTAGGCAAATACGGCGCGGGGATCCACTTCCTGCGAATATCGCCTGTGCAGGCCGGAGATCAGGAAAACGTCCCCCAGCAGCCATAGCGCCCAGGCGATGAGCCCGACCGCACCCAGAACGGGTACCAGGAAGAAGATCAGCAGACTGCAGAAGAACAGGCCCAGCTGGATCAATGCCGATCGCCCTGCCCCCAGATAGAAGCGATGGGCCGATAGCTGGCCGAGGAAGAACCAGAGGACATAGGCCAGCGCCATACTGCGTTCCGGGCGGCTGCGCGGTATATGGGCCGCTGCCTGAGGAGCCGATATTCCAAGCCCCGCCCCGCCGGCCGAACCGCCGGTTTCTGCCCGCTGAGCCGGCTGCGCCTGGCGCGCGCGCTCCGAAGCGATGAAGGCATTGCGCAGAGCGGCCATCTCGTCCTGGTCCAGTTCTACACTTGATGAGGATAGCGAATCCTGCGCCCTGCCGAACGGCTTTGGCCGGGCTGGCGGCGCCATATCGGGCCTCAGCCCCTTGCGTCCAAAGCTGCTCATGCCTGCTCTCCTCCGCAAGGCCGCAATAACTTAGCTATCTAAACAATTCCCTGCCGGCAGCCCTGCGGTCATTACTCAGCCGCTCGTTCAACATAGCCAGCAAGCGCGATGGCCGCCGCTGACGATACGAAAAGGGCGACCGCTGCTGCGGCCGCCCTCCTCGCGTGCTCAACGCACCGAAGGCGGATATGTCTTAGGCTGCCCGTGCCGTTCTGCGCTGGGCAAGCTCGGGCCACACATCGGGATACTGGCTGAGATCGATCCAGGGATCGCGCCGATCGAACTTCTGGCCGAGCGACTGAAGTATCAGCCGCGCCCGGCGCAGCCGCGCCTTGCGTGAGCGGAAGGGATTGGCACGGTCCGGCTTTGCCTCGACCATCCGCTTCAGCAAGCTGTCACGCTCCTCGAAAGTGGCCGGCATCGCCTTGGGCAGGGCCACTGCGGCCCCATGCTTAGGTGCGGCAACCGGGCGAGCCGTATGCAGCGGGACCGGTGTGGCCGCCTGCGATGCCGCAGGTTGTTCTTCCCTCTCGGGTTCGCCAACGGGCATCGGCTTGACCTTCTCCGCGACGTAACGCCCCTTGGGAGAGCGGCGGCGCATTGCAAGGACAGCCCAGGCACCGGCGCCAATCGCGATCAGGGCAGCCAGCGCGGTCAGCACCGTATCGCTCGAAGAGTTCTCCGCCGGTTCGACGACCGGATCGCTGGCCGTCTCGGCAGGCACCGCCGCCGGAACCGGGGCAGGAGGCACCAATTCGCTCATCGCTTCATTATGGGCAGGCGCTTCGCCTGTGCCGCCCCCTGCCGTGGAAGTGGCAGGGTTCGCCGTAACAGGCGCCGCGGAGGCCGTACTCCGCTCATTCGCTGCCAGCTCGGCAGTCTCTGCCGTAGCAGGCTCCGGACCCGCGGTGGTTGCAGCGGGGGCTGCCGGTTCGCTCGTCGGTACAGGCGCGGCCTCAGCTTCCTGGACCACAGGATCGGAAGTGAAATCGGGAGTGAGCGTAGTCGTCGTTCCGTCCGACGATGGCGTGGCAAGGGGTGAGAGGCTTTCAGGCGCGGCCACCGGAGCGGAGGGGCCTGTATTGGTCGAAGTACTGGGCGCGTTACCGGTCGCGCTCTGCGAAGGCGCTTCGCCTTGCGGGACCACCGGCACAATGGTGGGCTGCGCATCCGGTACGACGACAGTCGGGTTCGTCATCGCCGGTGACGTCGCAGTCGTTCCTGCGTCCTGAGCGGGCGCCAAGGTTGGGGACAAGGCCATCGCCGCGGCAATCGCGGAAACGGCACAACGAGTTGAGAGCTTTGACTTGTTCATAGCCTCAACAAAATGCTCCATCCTGAAATAGCGTTCCCCTGTCTATTTGTTCATGAAACCCATAACCTTCTGATATTTGTATATTTTTATAGACATCACTAGCGTTAATACGGTTAAAGCTTGCGACAAGCCGCATGGCGGATCGGCCGCCCGGAATCGTTTTTTCGGCCATCTCTCCGGGGAAGTGTGCCGTTCCGCGCTTGCCCGTTGTTCCTACTCCGTTCTAGGAGAGGGGCATGGCTTCCGATCCGCCTGCCCTGCCCCTTCCCGCACTTCATGCCAGCCACGCCGGGAGCTGGCTGAGAGCAGCGAACGGTTCCACGCGTCCTGTCGGCAAGGGTGAGGCGATCATGGCAGCCGCCGACACGCCGCATCTGATCCTCAATGCCCCGCTGGTTACCAGCCGCCTGGGCTATCCCGACCTTTCGGGGCTCGACCTGCTGGAACTGTTCGCTTTCATCCACCCGGCCCGCTTCTGCGTGCCGACGCCAAAGGGGCTGGCCCATGCCCTGAGCCTGACCGAGCCCGAAGGCGACGATGAAGTGCCCGCCCTGCTGCAAGTGGCTGCGGGCAAGCTGCTGGAGACCTGCGAAAGCGAAGAGTGGCGCGAACGCGAAGGCGCATGGAGCGTGCTGCAATCGCTTTCGAAGTTGCGCTGGCCCTGGGCGCAGGTGGCCGCGCCGCATATCCGCCAGCCGCAGCGCGGCGAGAAGTGGCTGTTTTCGCGTCTGCCCGAATGGGACGAGACACCGGAGCGGCCGCAGCCCGCGCAGGTCGCGCTCGGGCAGGAAGAGATAGAAACGCGGCTGGAAACGCTCACCGGCAAGGATGCGGAGCAGCGCCCCGGGCAGCGCGCCTATGCCGGGCAGGCCGCGGGAATCTTCGCACCGCGCGCGAAGAAAGGCATTCCCCATCTGCTCTTAGCCCAGGCGGGCACGGGCATCGGCAAGACGCTGGGCTATCTCGCCCCAGCCTCCCTCTGGGCGGAAAAGTCGGGCGGAACGGTATGGGTCTCTACCTTCACCAAGAACCTCCAGCGGCAGCTCAGGGGCGAAAGCCGCCGGGCATGGCCCGCCACGCGCAGCGACGGCTCTCATCCCGTCGTAGTGCGCAAGGGGCGCGAAAACTATCTCTGCCTGCTCAATCTGGAAGACGCGCTGCAAGGCGGCTTCGGTGGGCGTGCAGCGGTGTTGGCGCAGCTGGTCGGGCGCTGGGCCGCCTATACGCAGGATGGGGACATGATCGGCGGCGACCTGCCCGGCTGGCTCGGCACGCTGTTCCGCAACCGCGCGATCCGCTCGCTCACCGATCAGCGCGGCGAATGCGTCTATGCCGGCTGCCCGCATTACCGCAAATGTTTCATCGAACGGGCCGGCCGGGCCAGCGCGCAGGCCGATCTGGTCATCGCCAACCATGCGCTGGTGATGGTCAACGCCGCCCGCGGGCGCGATCATGCGCAGCGCCCCACCCGCATCGTGTTCGATGAGGGGCATCACGTATTCGATGCCGCGGATTCGACCTTTGCCGCGGAATTGACCGGGCGCGAATGCGTGGAGCTGAAACGCTGGATCCTGGGACCGGAACGCGGATCGCGCGGGAGGCGGCGCGGTCTGGCGGCGCGGCTGGCGGATATTGCCTCCTATGACGAGGCAGGAGGCAAGGCGATTGCCGCTGCATGCCATGCGGCAGAAGCACTGCCGGGCGAAGGCTGGCTGCAGCGGATCGCGGAGAATATGCCCTCCGGCCCGATCGAAGGCCTGCTGTCGGGCGTGCGTGCGCTGACCTATGCCCGCGACGAAAGCGCAAACGGGCTGAAGGGGCAGGAAGCGGGATATGGCATCGAAACCGAAGCCGCCCAGCTGGACGGAAATTTCGTGGAACTGGCCCAGCAGGCGCAGTCCGCACTCGCCGAAATCCGCACCCCGCTGATCCGCCTGGGATCGCGCCTGGAAGGTCTGCTGGAAGACGCGCCCGACTGGCTCGACGGGCAAGGCCGCGCGCGGATCGAGGGCGCCCGCTATTCGCTGGCCTGGCGGGTCGATATGCTGTCCGCGTGGGAGGCGCTGCTCAGCCGCCTGGGCGGAGCGCCCGATCCCGACTTCGTCGACTGGCTCGCGGTCGACCGCTCCGATGCGCGCGAATTCGATGTCGGCCTGCACCGCCGCTTCCTCGATCCGATGAAGCCATTCGCGCAAGTCGTTCTGGAGCCTTCCCACGGGGTCATGCTGACCAGTGCGACGCTGAAGGACGCGGATGACTGGGACAGCGCGATCACCCGGTCGGGTGCTCCATGGACCGGCGCGGCGCCGCAAGTGACCGAGCAGGAAAGCCCGTTCGACTATTCGAACAATGCCGAAGTGCTGATCGTCACCGATATCAAGAAAGGCGACATCCCGGCACTGGCCGGCGCCTATGCGCGGATCATCGAGGCCTCCGAGGGCGGCGTGCTGGGCCTGTTCACCGCCATTCGCCGCCTGCGCGCCGTATATGGGCGGATTGCGGACCGGCTCGCCCGTGAGGGCTTGCCGCTCTATGCCCAGCATGTCGATCCGATCGACACGGGTACTTTGGTGGACATCTTCAGGGACGATCCCCACGCATCGCTGCTCGGCACCGATGCATTGCGTGACGGCGTGGACGTCCCCGGCCATTCGCTGCGCTGCGTGGTGATGGAGCAGGTGCCGTGGCCCAAGCCTTCCATCCTCCACCGTGCGCGGCGCGCAGCGGCGCAGGAACGAACCGGCGGCGGTTCCGCTCATGACGACCGGATCATCCGGGCCCGGCTGGCCCAGGCATTCGGCAGACTGATCCGTTCGAAGCAGGACAGGGGCCATTTCGTGGTTCTGTCCTCCGCCTTTCCGAGCCGGCTGCTGAGTGCGTTCCCAAAAGGGACACCTGTAATCCGTCTGACACTTGATGAGGCTTTACAACGCCTCGCTGCCGGTGTTTCTAACAAGGAAACGATACCCGGCGCGAACGGGGTTGCCTGACCAGGGATAATACATTGTGAAACTGCTTGGCTTGCTGCGCCATGCCAAATCGGATTGGGATGACATGGGCCTGCGCGATTTCGACCGCGGGCTGAATGCGCGTGGCCGCCGCGGTGCCGCGCTGATGGGCGACCATATCCGTAGCCACGGCGTCGACTGGGCGCATATCATGGCCAGCCCGGCCGAACGCGTGAAAAGGACGCTGGAGGCCAGCGGGATCGACGACAGCTCCGGCGAGAAGGTCGACTGGCAGGACAAGGCCTATCTTTCCAGCTCCGCCACATTGATGGATCTGCTGCGTGCGGTCGAAGGGGATCCCCAGACCTTGTTGCTCGTCGCGCATAATCCGGGCCTGCACGATCTCATTTTCGACCTCGTTTCACCGCAGGCTGAAAACAACCTGTTCGACGAAGTGGCCGAGAAATATCCCACTGCGACCTTCGCAGTGCTCGAGCTGGATATTGACGACTGGTCGGATATCGCCCCCGATTGCGGAAGCATCGTGCATCTGGCGCGCCCGCGCGACCTCGATCCCGAGCTTGGCCCGGAAATGATCGGCCCGCGATAAAGCTGCTTTGGCAAACGGCCCTGAAAGCCGCCGGCAAATGGATCAGTCGAGAGCGGCGGCCAAACGGCGCCGGATGGCTTTCAATTGCGGAACGATGTCCGAACGGCCGGAACCCTCGCCATCCTGATCGGACCCCTTGCCGCCTTCCAGAGCAAGACGCGCGCCTTTCAGCGTGTAGCCTTCCTGGTTTACCAGCCGGTCGATCTCATCGACGATACGGATATCTTCGGAGCGGTAATAGCGGCGTCCGCCGCTGCGCTTGAGAGGGTTGAGCATCGGGAACTGCTGTTCCCAATAGCGCAGAACATGCTGCTTTATTCCAAGCGCGCGCGCAACTTCACCAATCGTGCGCAACGCATCGGCATCTTTGCCATCTGTAAATCGTGAGTCGGTCAAAACGGTCCAATCCCAACAATCAGTCCTTCGCGATCCGATCCTTGAGAATCTGGCTCGCGCGGAAGGTCAGCACCCGGCGCGGCGTGATCGGAACTTCAACCCCCGTCTTGGGATTGCGGCCGATACGCTCGTTCTTGTCGCGCAACAGGAATGTACCGAAGCCTGAAATCTTGACGTTCTCGCCGCGCTCCAACGCGTCGCTCATATGGTCGAGAATGGATTCGACCATTGCCAGAGATTCAGCGCGCGAAAGCCCCATCTTGCGGTTAATGACTTCCGCTAGATCGGCACGTGTCAAAGTTCCTACAGAACGCATCATCGGTTAGCCCCTATCGCCCTTCTTTACCGGACAGACTTCCCTCCTCATTTCCAACCTAACACTTTGCGGGAACTTGGCAATATTGGTGGCGATTCAACACCGATCCCGATCCGTCACATCCGCAGCAGGCTGGCACCCCATGTGAAACCGCCGCCCATCGCCTCCAGCATGACGAGGTCACCCGGCTTGATCCTCCCGTCGCGCACTGCAAGGTCCAGCGCGAGAGGAACCGAAGCAGCCGACGTGTTGGCGTGCTGATCCACTGTAACCACGACCTTTTCCATCGGCAGGCACAGCTTCTTGGCAGTCGCTTCCAGGATGCGGGCATTGGCCTGATGCGGCACCACCCAATCGATATTTTCCGCAGAAAACTGCGATTCCTGCAGCACTTCCTGAAGCACTTCGGCCAGGTTCACAACGGCATGGCGGAACACCTCGCGCCCCCGCATCTGCACCTTGCCGGCAGTGCCCGTGGTCGAAGGCCCGCCGTCGGTATGGAGCAGGCCATTGTGCCGCCCGTCGGAATGCAGTTTGGTCAGCAATATGCCGGGCCCGTCTTCGGGTACGTCTTCGCTCTGAAGAACCACCGCGCCGGCCCCGTCGCCGAACAGAACGCAGGTCGTGCGATCGTCCCAATTTAGGATTCTGCTCATCGTTTCGGCACCGATGACGAGCGCACATTTCGCGAATCCGCTGCGCATCATCGAATCGGCAACGCCTAGCGAATAGATGAATCCGGAGCAGACCGCGGCCACATCGAAGGCCGCGCCGCGGCATCCCAGAGCGGCCTGAACCGTGGTCGCCGTGGCCGGGAAAGTCTGGTCGGGTGTCGCCGTGGCCAGCACGATCAGATCTACATCTTCCGGTCCGATCCCGGCGGCATCCATCGCCCTTTGCGCGGCCAGCGTCGCCAGCGTGGAGGTGGTCTCCCCCTCGCCTGCAATGTAGCGGCTGCGAATGCCGGTTCGCTCCACGATCCATTCGTCACTAGTGTCGACGGTCTTGGCCAGCTCTTCATTCGTGACCTTGCGTGCAGGCAAGGCCGAGCCGGTGCCTTTGATCACCGAGCGGATCATGCAATCTTCCCATTGGTTTCGCCGTCGCGCAGGCGCTCTTCGCCCAGCTCGGCAAGATCGGCCGTGATACGGCCGGTAATCTCTTCTTCCAGCAGCCGCGCAGCCACTGCCACGGCATTGGCGACGCCAGTGGCCGACGCGCCGCCATGGCTCTTCACCACCACGCCGTTCAGGCCCAGGAACACCGCGCCATTGTGATTGTTCGGATCGAGATGGTGCTTGAGCAGTTCCGTCGCCGGCCGGCTGACGAGGAAGCCGAATTTGGAACGCAGCGAGCTCTGAAAGCTGCGCCGCAGCAAATCGGCCACGAAACGGGCCGTGCCTTCCACGGCCTTGAGCGCGATATTGCCCGAAAATCCGTCGGTGACGACAACATCGACATCGCCGCGCGAAAGCCCGTTCGCTTCCACAAAGCCTTCGAACTGCATCGTCAGGCCGCTGGCACCGCGCAGGCGGTTGGCAGCTTGCTGCAGATGCTCCGTCCCCTTGTTCTCTTCGGTGCCGATATTCAGCAGGCGCACCCTGGGCGCTTCCAGCCCGGTCACGATCCGCGAATAGGCAGCCCCCATGATCGCGAACTGCACCAGATTGCGCGCGTCGCAATCGGTGTTGGCCCCCAGATCGAGCATGATCACATCATTGTCGCCCAGCGTGGGCAGAAGCGCCGCCAGAGCGGGCCGGTCGATCCCCGGCATGGTGCGCAGCGAAAGCTTGGCCATGGCCATCAGCGCGCCGGTATTGCCGCCGCTGACGGCGGCCCCGGCACGGCCCTGCTTCACCGCATTGATAGCCATGCCCATCGAAGTGGTCTTGGCGCGGCGCAGCGCCTGGGTGGGCTTCTCATCGCCCGCCACAACGTCTTCGGCATGGAGAATCTCCGATGCCCCGCGCATGTTTGGATGTTTGTCGAGCGCGCTCTTGATGCGCGCTTCATCACCGACAAGCAGAAACTGGAACCGGTCGTGGCGGCGGCGCGCAAGCGCGGCGCCTTCCACCATCACCCGAACGCCAACGTCGCCGCCCATCGCATCGATCGCGATACGCGGCAAATCCATGCGACGTTCCCCGGCCAGGCCGGCTTAGAGCCCGACCGCGACGATTTCGCGCCCGTTGTAATAGCCGCAATGCGTGCAAAGGTTATGCGGGCGCTTCAACTCGCCGCAATTGGAGCATTCGTGGAATGCTTCGGCCTTCAATGCATCGTGCGCACGGCGATTGCCGCGACGGTGAGGCGTTACTTTTCTCTTGGGGACAGCCATTGCGTCACCTGTTCCTCAAATAATCTCAATCGGTTCGTAAGCCGCACTAGGCGAAGCCTCTGTGTTGTACAAGTGGCGCGCAAACTCGCACACTTGCACTGCAACCGGGTCCGCAGTTCGGCGTGAAGGCGCGCCCTATACCGGATTTCGCGAACGTTGCAAGGGCTGGCGGATCGGCCTAGCCCTATACCGCCTGGAGAGGGAGACAATCGGGCGATGATACTTCCCGTAAGCTTGACGTCCTGCGCTGCCGCCGCGCTGATTGCCATGTGGCTGATGCTGCGTGTCAGCAAGCTGCGCATCGACTTCAATATCCTGCATGGCGACGGCGGAAACGAGGCGCTGATCCGGCGCATGCGCGCACAGGCCAATTTCGTGGAAAACACGCCTTTCGTGCTGCTGCTGATCGCGGGAATCGAGCTTGCCGGGCATGGCGGCCACTGGCTGTCGATCGTGGCCGGGATCTACCTGCTGGCACGGGTGGCCCATGCGATCGGGATGGACAGCCCGGAAGGCAACAAGCTGCGCAGCGGCGGCGTGGCCATCACCATGTTCACCCTGCTGGGGCTGGCAGTCTATGCCGTGCTGATCGCGGCCGGCGTGGTCTAAGCCGGTCAGGCCTCAGGACGCGGCGATCGCAGCGTCCCCCACGAACGGATTGTCGCGCCGCTCCTGCCCGAAAGTGCTGACCTGGCCGTGCCCCGGGATGAAAGTGACATCGCCCAGCGGCCAGAGCTTCTGAGTGATCGAATCGAGCAGATCCTGATGGTTGCCCATCGGGAAATCGGTACGCCCGATCGAACCGCGGAACAGCACATCGCCGACAACGGCAAAGCGCGTCGGCCGGTTGAAGAAGATCACATGGCCAGGCGTGTGGCCGGGGCAATGGATGACTTCCAGCTCCACTTCGCCGACCGTCACCGTGTCGCCGTCTTCCAGCCAGCGGTCCGGCTCGAACACTTCGCCCGCCAGGCCCCATTGCCGCCCGTCTTCATCGAGGCGCGAGATCCAGAAGCGATCCGCCTCCTGCGGGCCCTCGATCGGCAACCCCAGCTCTTTCGCCAGCACGCCGGTCTGCCCGCAATGATCGATATGGCCATGCGTGACGAGCAGCTTTTCCAGCGTCACCCCGGCCCGGCGCACCGCATCCTTGAGCTTGTCGAGATCGCCGCCCGGATCGACCAGCGCCCCGCGCATCGTCTTGGTGCACCAGATTAGGGAGCAATTCTGCTGGAGCGGCGTGACAGGAATGATCGCCGCGCGCATCGGCGGCGTCGGGGGCTGAGCGGCTGGTGTTTCGGGCATGGCGAATAGGTGCCGATGCGCCTGCGGGATTGCAAGGGCTTCAGTTCGCCGCTTCGGCCTTGCTCAGCTGCTGATAGTGCTGGGTGAGCACCTCGGCCGGAATGGCGCAGCGCTCTTCTCCATATTCGTTGACATTGGCGCGGCGCATATCCCGCTTGTAGCGCAGATAGTCGAACTCGGTGCCGCGATGCAGCGTGCAGCGATTGTCCCAGATCACGATGTCGCCCGGCTGCCATTTATGCGAATAGATGAATTGCGGCTGCTCTGCGAAAGCCAGCAATTCCTCGATCAGGGTCACCCCTTCTGCCTCATCCATGCCGATCACACGTTCCGCATGGGCGCCGACGAACAGCGACGGGCGGCCGGACGGGCTTTGCTTCACCATCGGCTGGACGGCCCGCATGTATTTGAACATCGGCAGGTTGTCATCGGCATCCGCCCCGGCCTTGCGGCGGCTATGGGCATAGCTGTGCTCCGCCTTCAGATCGGCGATCTTGTCTTTCATAGCCTGGGGCAGCGCTTCGTAGACGGCGCGCATATCGATGAACTGGGTGTCGCCGCGCTCCGGCGGGATGATCACGCCGCGCAGGATGGACCATTTGCTGGGCATGTCGTTGAAGGAGGAATCGGCATGGAACAGCTCATTGCCCTTGTTGATCTTCGCGCTGCGGGAATCCAGCGCCAGGATCTCCCCATTCGCATCGAGATTGGAAGCGGAATAGAGGCCCGGTGCAATGCGTGATTTCGCGCCCTGCGCATTATTGCCCGGCGGCAGTTCCAGCGGGCCGAATGCGCGGGCGAATGCCAGTTGCTGCTGATCGTCGATATGGCCCTGCCCGCGAATGCACAGCACGGCATATTCGCGCATGGCATCTTCCACGGTATCGATCAGTTCCTGGTTCTGAGGATCGGAGAGGTCCGCACCGATCAGCTCGGCCGCAAAAAGCGGATGCAATTTCCTGACTTCCACGTGCGAATCCTTCCCAAAAAGTGTCGCTCAGGCGCAATAATTAGCCCCCTAATGACATTCAGGCAAGATGCGGGCGGGGCCGCGGCCCATCGCGCGGCAAGACAGCCCGATGGCTGGGAAAGACGAAGCGAATGGCCGTTTTCAGGCTAACGCCGCCGGGGCTCGCTTGGGCGATATTAACCATCTTTGGCAAGTTCCAGTTAGGTGAATCCGGCAATCTTTCACGTGACGGGGGGGCAAGCGAAGGAGCCCCATGATGAACAATGTTTCCTTTTTGAATGACGATCTTAATGCAATCGCTTCGGAACTTCCGAAGTCTTACGCCACAAGATGGAATGAAACGCGCAAGGCCGCCGTGGTGAATGCGGTGCAGGCAGGCGTGATAACCCTTGGTAACGCGATGGAACGCTATCGCATGAGCCGGAGCGAATTCCGCAGCTGGCAGGAGCAGTTCGCCCCGGATGGCGGAACGCATCTGAACGACAACGCTCTGGCGACGCATCACTGAAGCCGCGTTGGCCGCGCATGGGCGGGCCGGTATTTCCGACCCCACAGGTTCAGTCTCAATACCCGCTCGCCCAGCTGGTTGAAAATCCAAATCCACCGGCCCGGGATCTCGCCCGGTCCGGCACCGGTCGCTTCTAGCGATCGGGCGCAATATCGCCGGTCAGCTGACGCCGCAGGAATTTCCATTCCCCCCCGTCCGTGCGGATCAGTTGATCGTCGTAAGTCCCCGATGTGGCCAGCTCAGGCTTGCCGTCATCTCCGGCAACGTAGAAGGAGAAGCGCGACCATGCGGTGGCGCTGTCTCCCTCTACGTCGACGGCCATATTGGTCATGACGTGGAAATTGCGCCGCCCCGGCGCAGTCGGGATTTCCGCGACTACGCGGGTCACCATTTCCAGGACACCTTCGGGGCCGCGCGCGGTCGTCGGTCCGCCGACCCATTCGCCTTCTTCCGCGAACAGATTGGCATAGTCCTCCAGCCGCCTCTCATCGAAGGCGCGCCCATATTCCAGCAACACGCCGCGAATCTGCTCTCGGTCCGAAAGTTCCTGCAGGCTGAGCGTATTCTCAAGATCTTCCGCATGGGCGGCGGGCATCGCAAGTGCCAGCCCCACGCCTGCAAAAAGCGCCTTCATCGCCATTCTACGCATCTCCATCTCCCGATTGTCGATTGAACCCTTTGTTGCGAGATAGGCCAATCGAGGGACGCAGCGCCAGCCGCTTCAGAGCCTTCCGCCTTTCCACACGACCCGCCCGATGACGTCGACATCGTCCAGCGTTGCCTCGATCGGCGGATAGGCAGCATTTGCGCTGATCAGCGTCAGCGTGCCGGGCCTCCCGGCCTGGACGCGTTTGACATGCAGCGCCTCGCCCAGGCGCACGACATGGATACCGTCCCGCAAGGCGCGCGGTGTCCGGTCCACCAGAATCTCGTCCCCGTCGCGCAGCACGGGTTCCATACTGTCTCCCTCCACCAGAATGGCCGAGAGCATGGCCGGATCCAGCCCCTGTTCGCGCAGCCAGCGGGCGGAGAAACGGAAACTGTCGAACGGCGTTTCTTCCGCGGCGATTGCACCGGGGCCGGCCGACGCACCCAGCGGAAGGCGCGGCACTTCGACCCAGCCCGAGCGTGCCGCGACGGGCGCCGAATCATAGGATTTTTCCGGCCCGCCCCCCAGCTCGCTTTCCGCGACGCCGAAAAACTCGGCCAAGATCCGGCGATCGTCCTCGGCCAGCTTTCGCGGACTGCCCTTGGTGATAAACTGCTGCAGATACGTGCCATTTCTGCCGACCAACCGGGAGAGGGAGGCAAGGCTGACGCCCTGTGCCTCCGCCAGATCGGCGAGCCTCTTGCGCGGGTCCAACTGTCCATTTCCTGCACGTTTTGCCATACCCCTTCCTACACGTAGTATTTTTCCTAGACAAGTAGGTTTTCGGAGGCGAACACCCTCTCAGACGATTCGTGCAAGAGGAGTGATGGATGCTGATACGCAAGATCGAGAAATTCCTGCGCCACACCGGAATGACGCCGACCAAGTTCGGACGGCTCGCCGTTCGCGATCCGGGCTTGGTGCGCGAGCTGCGCAATGGCCGGGAGCCGGGCATTCGCATGGAAAGACGAGTGGAACATTTCATGAACGAATTTGGAGGAACGCATCATGCAGGCTGAACTTTCCCCCTTCCCCCGCCCGGCGAAATCGCGCCGCAGGGGCATGTCAGATCATGTCCGCGATGCGCTTCAGGCACTGGCCGGCGGACATGCGCGTTTCGCCAGCCACCAGGAACGCAGCTGGGCCAGCGTGACCTTTGCCGGCACCCGCCACAGGCTGGAACTGCTTTTCGAAGGCGCGGAAGGCGTGGAGGCTGGCGAACATTTCATCGCCGCGCTGGCGGAACATGAATTCGCGATTCCCGGGCAGCTGGTGGCCGATGCGGGCGTGATGGAGGTCGATCACACGCTGGCGCCGCAGCCGCGCCTTGCCGTCGCCGTCGAATTGCTGCTGCTGGAGGATGCGTGATGCGCCGCGCGCTCAAGCAGCTTTCAATTAGGGCCGATCAATTGAGGGCGGTCAACTGGGCCTGTATTCAATTGGGCCTGCATTCGCGAGGCAGGTTTCCGCGGCGAGCGAAGCGCAGCGCCGCCAGTTCGAGGGCATTTTCGATGCTCATGAGCAGCGATGCAGAAGGAGTAGTCCGCCCGCCTTCGAAATTGCGAATGGTGGAACGGCTTGTCCCCGCAGCATCTGCGAGTCTTTGCTGTGTCAGTCCAAGTCTTCTGCGCTCTGCGCGGCATTCATCAGGTGAAATCATATCCCTCCCGTTCTTACGGTTGGTCACATCGGTCGGTCATGCATTTCGGACACATATCTGTAACGCGGGCTGAACCGGCAGTTTGACTGCATCCCGCCAACTTTGACTCCGCTTCGCAGCATGCGGTTCCCGACAAATTCGGAACACGCGCCGAGACGAGCCGTTGATGGGACACGGGAGGGCCATGAACTGAAAGACCGGAAAGGAAGCAAAATGCCCCGTTCCAAATTAGCAACCGCCCTTATTGCTGGAACCCTGATCGGCGCGCCTCTGACGAGCGCAGCTGCCGATAACCACAAACACGATGAGATGGATACTCGCGCAGCCATCACTGTGCTGGCGCCGCAAGTCGAAACCGACCCCGATCCCGACCTGATCGGCAAGGAGCGGCAGATTACCGCGTCGGCCGTGGTCTATTACGACGATCTCAATCTGCGGACAGAGGCCGGGCAGGAAGAGTTCAACACCCGCGTGAACATGGCCGCCAAGGAAGTCTGCGACTGGATCGAAGATGTCTATCCGATTCAGCGTGACCTATCGAGCGAATATGATTGCGTGAGGAACACGATGGCCGAAACCGAGCCGCGCGTGAAAAGCATCATTGCCGATCACAATGTCTGAAGCGGCAATGGGCAGGACCTCTCTGCCCTAGTAACCTAACGCAGCATCGAAGCGCGGCCGCAGGGGCTCCCCCCTGCGGTAGCGTTCGCAATTCTCCAGCTATCTGCCTGCCTTGCAGCTCCGCTGCCAACCGATTGCTTTGCCTCAATAGCCGCGGACGAAATCCACAGCGTATTCTAGTGGCTCGCCTTTCAGGTAGTGATCCAGATTGACGAGGAACCGTTCGACCGCGCGCTGCAGGGAATCGCTCTGTCCCGCCCCCGACACATGGCCGGTGACGATCAGGTTCGGCGCCTTCCATAGTGGATCGTCTGCGGGAAGCGGTTCCGGCGTGGTGGGATCGAGCACGGCACCGTCCAGATGCCCGGATTCCAACGCCGCAATCAGCGCCGCCTGGTCGATCAGGCTGCCGCGCGCAATATTCACGATGCCGGTGCCTTGTTTCATGGCAGCGAATTCAGCAGCGCCCAGGACATGCTCCGTCTCGGCAGTTCCGGGCGCGGCCACCACAATCCAGTCGAACTCACCCAGCCTAGGGCGCCAGTCGTCCGGTCCGATCTCCCTGGGGTCGCTTCCGGGAGTACGCCGTACACCGGTCACCTCGACGCCGAAAGCGCTGAGCCTGTCGCCGATTGCACGCCCGATCGACCCATAGCCAAGGATCAGCGCCTTGCTGCCAAAGAGGCTGCGCGATCCCTTGGGCACGCTGGCCCATTCGCTGCGATCATGCATGCGCACGATATCGGCAAAACGCTTGGCGATATTCAGCACGCCCATGACGGCAAAATCGGCAATCGTATCGGACCTCAGCCCCACGCCATTGGTGAATATCTGCCCGCGTTCCTGCATCAGATCGGTATCGAATGCATCGATGCCGACACCGGACGAGTTGATCCACTTGGCGTTCTCCGCCGCAGCAGAAGCCTTGAACATCAGGCCCTGCTTGAAGTCCTCGAACCAGCCGATATCGGCCTGGGGCGCAATTTCCATCGCGCTTTCCAGATCGGTGAAGGTCCGCAGCTCCACGCCTTCGGGCAGGCGAGGCTCCAGCAGGGCCCGGTGCTTTTCGGGAAACACGATGACGGGTTTGTCAGTCAATTTTCAATCTCCAGTCCCAGCCGAGCGGATCGCCATCCATGACTTCCACAAGCTTGGCTGCCAGCTCGTCGCGAATGGCGTCGGATGTCGCGAAATCCTTCTCTGCACGCGCCGCCTTGCGCCGATCCAGCGCTTCTTCGATTTCCGCTTCGGTGATCTCGGCCTCCTTGGGCCGGACGCGCAGATCGGCCCGCTCCAGCGTCAGCAGGTCCAGCCCCAGCACTGCATCCATTGCGGCCAGCGCCAGCAGGGTTTCCTGCGGGTCCATCTTCTTGAGCGAGAGGAGCTCTTCCAGCTCCGTCAGGGCCACCGGCGTGTTGAGATCTTCCGAGACCGCCTCTTCGAAGCGCACCAGAATCGGCCTCAGCGCTCCGCCCAGCTCGTCCAGCGCGTCCATATAGGTCCAGCCTTCAAGCGGCTCCGCAATCTGCTCTTCCTCTTTCTGGGCGAGCCGGGCTTTGAGCCTTTCCACCGCCATCACCATCCGCTTCAGCCGGGTGAAGGCAGCAGCCAGCCCTTCCCAGCTGAATTCCAGTTCGCTGCGGTAATGCGCCTGCAGGCACATCATGCGGTAGGCCAGCGGATGGAAGCCGCGGTCCACCAGCGTCTGCAGCACCAGGAATTCGCCGGAGGACTTGGACATCTTGCCCCGGCGGTCGACCAGGAAGTTGTTGTGCATCCAGATGCGCGCACCGCTGTCGGCGGAGCAGCCATGCGCCTGGTTCTGCGCGATTTCGTTGGGATGGTGGATTTCGCGGTGGTCGATCCCGCCGGTGTGAATGTCGAAAGGATGGCCCAGCAATTGCTCGCTCATCACGCTGCATTCGATATGCCAGCCGGGCGCACCCTTGCCCCAGGGGGAATCCCATTCCATCTGCCGCGTCTCGCCTTCGGGCGTCTTGCGCCAGATCGCGAAATCGGCCTGGTGGCGCTTGCCCTCCACCGTATCGATCCGGCCCTCCCCGTCATCGGTGCTGGCGCGCGCCAGGCGCCCGTAATCCGGCACGGTGGAGATATCGAAATAAAGCCCGCTATCGAGGCGGTAGCAGTGCTTTTCCTCGATCGCCTTGCCCCATTCGATCATCGCTTCGACATAATCCGTGGCGCGCGGATGGGCCGGCTTGCGGACATTGAGCCGCGCCAGATCCGCCTCGAACACTTCCTGATAGTGCCGCGCGATGTCCCAGGCGGACTTGCCCTGCGCGGCGGCCGCTTTCTCCATCTTGTCGTCGCCCGCATCGGCATCGGACGTCAGATGCCCAACATCGGTGATGTTGATCACATGGGTCAGCCGATAGCCTTTCCAGCTGAGCACGCGGCCCAGCGTGTCGGCAAAGACATAGGCGCGCATATTGCCGACATGCTGGTAATTATAAACGGTCGGCCCGCAGCTATAGACGCGCGCCTGCCCCTCGTGAACGGGCGTGAACCCTTCCAGCTGGCGGGTCAGGCTGTTGAACAGCTTGAGATGTGCGGCACTCGGCATCGTCGTTCAAAAACCCCTGAACTTGACCTGTTCGTCTAGCGGCAGGCGCGGACGGAAAAAGTTGTTGGCCGGTGCATCGGGATCGCGATAGCCGAATGCAAGACCGCAGAAGAACAGATACTTCTCGTCATCGATCCCCAGATGATCCTTCACGATCCGGGCATGAAAGGCGAGCGATTCTTGCGGGCAGGTATCCAGCTCCGCCTCGCGCGCCAGCAGCATGATCGTTTGCAGCCACATGCCCATATCCGACCATTGCGGCCCGCCCATTTCGCGCGCGAAATAGCAGTACAGCACCGCAGGGGCGCCGAAATTGTCGAAATTGGTGGCCGCGAACTTTTCGCGCGCCGCCTTATCCTCGCGGGCAATGCCCATGGACGAATACAAATTGGCGCTGATATCATGCAGTCGCGGGGCATATTCCGGCATGCCGGGAACGGTCATCTGGTCATATTCCGGCGGGTCCTGAAACGGCTGCCCGCGCATCTTGTCCTGCAATTCCTTCAGCGGCTCCCCAGCCAGGACGATCGCTTGCCACGGCTGAATATTGCAGCCCGAAGGCGTCATCCGCGCCTTGTCCAGAATTTCGCGCAGCACTTCCAGCGGGACCGGTTTGTCCTGAAAGACGCGCACCGAACGGCGCGTCGCCACCGCTTCGGAAACAGTCATTGCGCTCATACCCGGCTTCCCTCCTCCTAAGCCTTCGTGCTCGGCGCGCCTTGGCCCGCGGGGAGCCGGCGGGTCAAGTCAGGTTTCGGCGGCCGCGCCCAGCAGCATGGCAATTCCGCCCACGACCAGAACGATTCCCGACCATTCGCGCAGGCTGAGCGACTTGCCCGAAACACGCCGGTTGATCAGCGCCGCCATCGGCATTTCCACCAGACCCAGCGTGCGGACATTGGCCGCGGCCGTCAGCGCGAACCCGGTGAACCAGAACAGCGTTGCCAGAAAGCCGGTAAAACCTGCCGCTAGGCTGGGCTTCCATGCCCGGAAGGTCGCCCCGATCACCTGCCGATCGGTGAACCACAGCCACCCCAGCAGCAGCGCGGTCTGGATAGTCAGAACGCAGGTCATGTTGTGGAGCGCCGCCAGCCAGGCGGAAATATCGCCCAGCTCCAGGATTGCCGCGCGGAATGCCAGCGCGGACAGGCCGAACAATATTCCGCCGCCGACTCCCAGCGTCAGCGGCCCGGCCGCCAGCTTGAAGCCCGCCGCCCCTTTTTGCGCCGGCAGCGCCGCCCAGACGACGCCCGCCGTGGCCATCAGAATTCCGGCCCAGGCCAGCAGCGGAAGTTGGTCGCCCAGCAGCCACCAGCCGCCCAGCGCGATCAGGATCGGCTCCGTCTTGATATACGCATAGGCGACGGCAAAGCCGCGCAGATGCATGGCCTTGAGCATCAGCGCCGTACCGCCGATCTGGGCCACGGCGCCAAGAAACGCCCAGCCCAGCATGGCCAGCGGATAGCCGGGCGAAACCGCATCGGTGAAGATCATCGCCATTGCATAGGCGGCCAGCGCGAAAGGCAGCGCGAACAGGAACCGCACCAGCGTGGCGCCCAGCGTGCCGACAGTGCCGGTCAGCCCCGATTGCAGGGCGTTGCGCAAGAGCTGCGCCACGGCAGCACCAATGGTTACGGGTACCCAGAGCATGACGGGGCGAAGCTATCGCCCTATCGCGCGGCAAGGTCCACCAAGGACGGCTTGCGCCGGCCCCAGCTTTTCTTGCACCTCTGCTCAGTCCACTTCGAAAAGACCGGCGAGCTGCTCGATAATCGTGCCGCCAAGCTGTTCGACATCCATGATCGTCACGGCCCGCCGGTAATAGCGGTTCACGTCGTGGCCGATGCCGATGGCGACGAGCTGGACCGGGCTCTGCTTCTCGATCCAGTCGATCACCTTGCGCAGATGCTGTTCCAGATAGCCCGCCGTGTTCACGCTGAGCGTGGAATCGTCCACCGGCGCACCGTCGGAAATCACCATCAGGATGCGGCGATCCTCCGACCGGGCGAGCAGCCTGCTATGCGCCCAGAGCAGCGCCTCGCCGTCGATATTCTCCTTCAGCAGGCCTTCGCGCATCATCAGGCCGAGATTCCTGCGCGCGCGGCGCATCGGCTCATCGGCCTTCTTGTAGATAATGTGCCTGAGATCGTTGAGCCGCCCGGGATTCGGCGGCTTGCCCCCGGATAGCCATTTCTCCCGGCTCTGGCCGCCCTTCCAAGCCCGTGTAGTGAAGCCCAGAATCTCCACCTTCACGCCGCAGCGTTCCAGCGTGCGCGCCAGAATATCCGCGCTGATCGCCGCGATCGAAATCGGCCGCCCGCGCATCGATCCGGAATTGTCGATCAGCAGCGTGACGACCGTATCCTTGAACTCGATATCCTGTTCGACCTTGTAGGACAGCGAATGGCCCGGGCTGACGACCACGCGGGCCAGCCTGGCAGCATCCAGCAAGCCTTCTTCCTGGTCGAAATCCCAGCTGCGGTTCTGCTGCGCCATCAGCCGTCGCTGCAACCGGTTGGCCAGCTTGGTGACGATGCCCTGCAGCCCGGTCAGCTGGCTGTCGAGATAGGCGCGCAGGCGGGCCAACTCGTCCTCGTCGCACAGTTCCTGCGCTTCGGTGACTTCGTCGAACTCCTCGGTGAAGACCTTGTAATCGAAAGTGGAAGGGTCGTCGGTCCAGGGGCGGTTCGGGCGGACCGGCATCATGCCTTCTTCGCCGTCATCCCCGATATCGCCTTCATTCAGCTCTTCTTCGTGGCCGAGATCCTCATCGCTATCGCTGTCGCTGTCCCCCTCGCCGCCTTCGCTGGCGACTTCCTGGGTCTCTTCCTGCTCGCTGCCTTCCTGCTCGTCTTCGCCGTCGTCCTGTTCGTCCTGGCCTTCTTCTTCCTCGCCGCCTTCATCAGCCGGCTGGTCCAGTTCCTCGCCGCGCGTCAGTTCCAGATGCTGCAGCATGTCGAGCGAGAGCGACTGGAACGCCTTCTGATCGTCGATCGATAGCGCCAGCCGTTCGAAATCGTCGCCGGTCCGGCTTTCCACGAATTCGCGGACCATCTCCACCCCGCCGCGCGCGGCATCGGGAATCGGCTGGCCGGTCAGCTTTTCGCGCAGCATCAAAGCCAGCGCGGTCTGCATCGGCACGTCTTCGGCGCTTTCCGCGCGCGTAATCGGATCGGAGGCGATCTTCACATCCAGCGATGCCGCCAGATTGCGGCGCATGCCGTCATAATTGTTTTCGCCCAGCGCCTCGTACCGCACCGCCTCCACTGCGTCGTAACAGGCACGCGCGCTCGGCTCGTCTGGCGCATTGCGCGAATGCAGCCGATCGTTGTGATGGCGCAGGCGCAGCGCGAAACTGTCGGCAAAGCCGCGCGCTTCCATCGCCTGTTCCACCGGCAGAATGCGCCCGGGCATGGGCACGCGCAGGGAATCGCCCTGCGCCGTTGGCGCGTCCGCCGTCCAGGTCACTTCAAGCTCCGGCTCGCGCGCGATGGCCCGCGCCGTGCCGGTCAGCGCCTGTTTGAAACGGTCGAGAGGGGATTCGTCTGCCAAGATTACTCTATAAGTCTGCTTGCGGCCCTGCGGCCTGTTACTTCAGAATTGCCTGCCCGGTCTTTTGCCAATCGGCAAGGAAACCTTCGATCCCCTTATCCGTGAGCACATGCTTGAACAGCCCGCGAATGACGGCCGGCGGCATGGTGGCAACATCGGCACCGATCCGCGCGCTTTCAAGCACATGGACCGGGTGGCGAATGCTCGCGGCAAGGATTTCGGTCGAGAAATCGTAATTGTCGTAGATCAGGCGAATGTCCTCGATCAGTTCCATCCCGTCGAAGCCATTATCGTCATGCCGGCCGATAAAGGGAGAGATGAAGGTCGCGCCCGCCTTGGCCGCCAGCAGCGCCTGATTGGCGGAAAAGCACAGGGTGACATTCACCATCGTGCCTTCGCCGGTCAGCGCCTTGCAGGTCTTCAGCCCGTCGATCGTCAGTGGCACCTTGATGCAGACATTGTCCGCGATCTTGCGCAACACGTCCGCCTCTTTCAGCATCGTCTCGTGATCCAGCGCGACCACTTCGGCACTGACCGGACCATCCACCATGCCGCAGATTTCCTTGGTCACTTCCATGAAGTCGCGGCCCGATTTCGCTATCAGGCTGGGATTGGTGGTGACACCGTCCAGCAGGCCGGTGGCGGCCAGATCCTGGATTTCGGCGGTGTCGGCAGTATCGACGAAGAACTTCATAATGCATCCTCAGGCACGGATATTGGGATTCGAATCCGCTATATGCGCCCACACGCAGCGAAGCCACCCCGTGGCCGCTTCTCCAACCGCGCGCGAGCCGGTCCCGAGATCACAGCGTCCCCAGAACCGCCGTCAGCACCGGATCGTTGGTAGAAGCGGGATCGTCGCGTATGTCGACCTCCTGGCGGCCGATCTCGCCCCAGATTGCATCGTCCACGTCCTCTGCAAAGTCGCGGGTCAGCGCGGAAACGTCCACACCGGTCAGACCGCTCAGCAATTCGCCCACCAGCGGCTCCTGAGAGACGCGCAGCGCATTGCCCAGCTCCGGCACCATCAGTTCCACCAGGCTGCCCGCCATCGCGCTGCGCAGGAAAGACGTGGCAGCCGTGGGCTCGCCATTCAGGATCGCCAGTGCGTTGTCGATCCCGATGGTGCGCACCGTATCGGCCACGATCGGCGCGGCACGCTCCGCCCCGTCGGCGGCGATATTGTTGAAGGCGCGCTGCAGCCGGTCCTTGAACACCACGGACGTCAGAATTCCGGCGATCACGCCGCCGCGCGAACCGAGCAGATCGGGCAGGTCGAGCCGGGCGAGCTGATTGTCCCAGAAGCCGTTGGGCGCGAGCAAGGAGGCGAAGGCCCGTTCGGAAGAAAGTTGCAACAGGCGGCGCACCGCCTCCACCAGACTGTATCCGCCGAAGCTGGAACAGGCGGGCAGTGCCAGCAGGGCGGCCGTACCCGTGCCGGCCAGGAAGGTCCGCCGCGAAGTGAGCGATCCGCCCGCACCCATATTTTCACCGATCATGCCAACTCCCTTTCCTCTGCGACTTGCCGCGCATGGCTGCGGCGACCATTAAAGCGGCACTATCATGAACCGCATCAGACTCCTCCACTTCAATTCAGCACTGGGTCCGCTGGACTACCGCGTGCCGGAGGGGACGGACGTTCCCCCTGGCACTGTCGTCGCCGCGCCGCTGGGCCCACGCCAGATCATCGGCATCGTGTGGGAAAAGGAACGCCTCCCGGCCGATGAAGTGCCCGATGCCAAGCTGCGGCCGATTGTCGGGCGGCTGCCCGTGCCCCCGCTCAAGGCCGAGCTCAGGCGCCTGATCGAATGGACGGCGGATTATTACTGCGCCCATCCCGCCGCCGTTGCGCGCATGGTGCTTTCCAGCGGCGGTGCGCTGAAAGGCCCGGCAACCATGGTGGAATACCGGCTATCGGGCATCGAACCGGAACGGGTGACCCCGCAGCGCGCGGTCGCGCTCGATTCGCTTCAGGGGGAACAGGCCACGATCCGCGAGCTGGCCGATCTCGCGGGCGTTTCGGAAGGCGTGCTGCGCGGCCTGGTCAATTGCGGCGCGCTGGAACCGGTCGAGGTCGATTGCGACCGCCCCTTCCCCCGCGCCCAAGCGGATTTCGCCGAACCCGAACTGAGCGCGGAGCAGCAGGAAGCCGCCGACAGATTCGCTGGCGCCGTGAAGGAAGGCGGCTTTGCGCCCTTCCTGCTCGACGGGGTGACCGGATCGGGCAAGACGGAAACCTATTTCGAGGCGATCGCTCAGTCGCTCAGGAATGATCAGCAGACGCTCGTCCTGCTGCCCGAGATTGCGCTGACCGAGGCTTTCCTGCGCCGTTTCGAGGATCGCTTCGGCGTGCCGCCCGTCACCTGGCACAGCTCGCTCAAATCCACCGAGCGCCGCCGCGCGTGGCGCGCCATTGCCAGCGGCGAGGCGCAGGTTGTGGTGGGCGCGCGCTCCGCCCTGTTTCTGCCCTATGCCCGGCTGGGCCTGATCGTGGTGGACGAAGCTCATGAGATCTCCTTCAAGCAAGGCGAAGGGGTGCGCTACAATGCGCGCGATGTGGCGGTGATGCGCGCCCGGTTCGAGAAGATTCCGGTGATCCTGGCCAGCGCCACGCCCGCGCTGGAAAGCCTGCAAATGGCCGAAAGCGGAATCTACGAGAAAATCGACCTGCCCAACCGCTTCGGCGGCGCGACCCTGCCCGAAATCGGCACGATCGATCTGACGAAGGAACCGCCCGAACGCGGGCGCTGGCTTGCCCCCGCCCTGGTCGAGGAACTCAAGGACCGCCTGGACAAGGGCGAGCAATCGCTGCTGTTCCTCAACCGCCGCGGCTATGCGCCGCTGACGCTATGCCGCCATTGCGGCTATCGCTTCCAATGCCCCAATTGCAGCGCCTGGCTGGTCGAGCACAGGCTTTCCCGCCGCCTGTCCTGCCATCATTGCGGGCATGAGACGGAAATTCCCGATGCCTGCCCCGAATGCGGCGAAGGCGATTGCCTGGTCGCCTGCGGCCCGGGGGTGGAGCGAATCGCGGACGAAGTCACCGAATTGCTGCCCGAGGCGCGCGTTGCCATCGCCACGTCCGACACGCTGAGCTCGCCCGAAAAGGCCGCGAAATTCGTGGCCGAGGCGGAAGAAGGATTGATCGACGTGATTGTGGGCACGCAGCTGGTGACCAAGGGCTTCCATTTTCCCGAGCTTACCCTGGTGGGCGTGGTCGATGCCGATCTGGGGCTGGAAGGCGGCGACCTGCGCGCGGCGGAACGGACCTATCAGCAGATCGCCCAGGTGGCCGGGCGCGCCGGGCGCGGGGCCAAGAAAGGCGAAGTCCTGTTGCAGACGCGCCATCCCGAAGCGCCCGTGATCGCGGCGCTGGCATCGGGCGACCGCGATGCCTTCTACGAATCGGAAACCGAGGCGCGCCGCCATGCCGGCGCCCCGCCCTTCGGCCGCTGGGCCGCGATCATCGTATCCAGCGAGGACGAAGCCGAAGCGCGCGAGGCCGCCCGCGCGATCGGCGGCACCCGGCCCGTGCTGGAAGATGTCGCGATCCTGGGCCCCGCCCCCGCCCCGCTGGCGCTGCTGCGCGGGCGCTATCGCTACCGTCTGCTGATCAATGCCCGCCGCTCCGCCGAAGTGCAGAACGTGATCCGCGAATGGCTGGGGGCGCTGCAATTCCCGCAAGGGGTGCGCATCGGCATCGATATCGATCCCTACAGCTTCGTTTAGGCCCACAGCTTCGAATGGCTTGGGCGCCGACAGTCCTTGTCTTGTTGCCGCCGACCATTCTAAAAGGCGGACAAAGTCAACTCGAACAGCCGACAGGATGCCTTATGTCCACAGCCACTGCCCCCGCCCAGGATGTCTCCAAGGAAATTGCCCGCATATTTGCGCTGCAACAGGAGCATCAGTGGGACGTCAAAGCCAGCACCGCCGCAGAGCGCAAGGCGAAGCTGGAGAAGCTGAAAGCTTCCGTGGAAGCTCATGCAGACGATATCGTGGCCGCCGTGCAGGAAGATACGCGCAAGCCGGAAGGCGAGATCCGCGTGACCGAAGTGCTGAACATCGTCGGCAACATCCAGCGCAATATCGACAATGTCGAAGAGTGGATGAAGCCCACCGAAGTCACCCCGTCCAGCAATCCTGAGGACAAGGCGCAGATCCTCTATGAAGCACGCGGCGTGTGCCTGATCCTGGGGCCGTGGAACTTCCCGCTGGGCCTGACCTTCGGGCCGCTCGCCGCCGCAGTCGCCGCGGGCAATTGCTGCATGGTGAAGCTCACCGATCTGTGCCCGGCAACGGCCAGGATCGCCAAGGTGATCGTGGAGGAAACCTTCGACGAGAACGAGGTCGCCCTGTTCGAAGGCGAGGTCAGCGTGGCAGAGGCACTGCTGGAACTGCCCTTCAACCACATTTTCTTCACCGGCAGTACCCGCGTGGGCAAGATCGTGATGGCAGCTGCGGCGAAGCATCTCGCCACCGTGACGCTGGAACTGGGCGGCAAGAGCCCGGTGATCATCGACGAAGGCGCCAATGTCGAGGCGATCGGTGCCGCACTGGCCGGGGCCAAGCAGTTCAACGGCGGCCAGGCCTGTATCTGCCCCGACTATGTGTTCGTGAAGGAGGATCAGCAGGACGCGCTGGTCGATTCCTTCAAGCGCAATGTCGATGCCAATCTTTATGACGATGATGGCCGCTTCAAGAAGGAAGCCATTGCCCAGATCGTGAACCAAGGCAATTTCGCCCGCGTGAAAGGCATGTTCGACGATGCGGTGGAAAAAGGCGCGACCGTGGCCGTGGGCGGCGAATTCGACGAGGAAGACCTCACCGTGCATCCCACCATGCTGACCGGCGTCACCCCGCAGATGAAGATCCTGCAGGAAGAAATCTTCGCTCCGCTGCTGCCGGTGATGACCTATGACAATCTCGATCAGGCGATCGGCTATATCGAGGCGCGCGACAAACCGCTGGCGCTTTATGTGTTCAGCGAAAGCGAGGATAATGTCGGTAAGGTCCTGAACCGCACCTCATCCGGCGGCGTGACGGTGAACGGCGTTTTCTCGCACTATCTGGAAAACAATCTGCCCTTCGGCGGAGTCAACCAGAGCGGCATGGGCAGCTATCACGGCTATTTCGGCTTCAAGGCCTTCAGCCATGAGCGGGCCGTCTATCTGCATCAATAGGCGCAAATTGCCTCGAGTAGGTCCGGAGCGCGGCCGTTCGGGCGCATTTGCACGTGCGGACGACCTTTTGGAGAGCAGCGGAAAAAGGCAAAACCCATAAAGAGTTAGGTCAAGCGGCCCAAGTCTGCTACACCCTCGGCGCTGACGTTGTATTTGCGACGGGTTTCGGCGCTGAAAGTTCGACTTGGCGGCATTAGGCTGGCCGAGTCAGTTCGCTGACGACGACTTCCTTTCAATTGACGACTTGACGCACGCTCATGCTGCAATTCCGCGGCAGGAGGACACGTTCTTGAAAGGAACAGATTATGCCCATCGGCACAGTAAAATTCTTCAACACAGACAAGGGCTACGGCTTCATCGCACCGGAAGACGGCGGCAAGGACAGCTTCGTGCATATCTCTGCCGTGCAGGCAGCCGGCATGCAGACGCTCGATAAGGACCAGCGCGTCTCTTACGAAGTGGAAATGGGCCGCAACGGCAAGGAATCGGCGATCAACCTGACCGCAGCCTAAGCCTCTCAGTTCCGCCGGAGCGATGGCGCACAGGCGCCGCGCTCCGGCGGCACCCTTCCCCTCCAAGGAGAGACGCTTTGGCCCTGACTTACGATTTCTGCAATACCCGCGCGCGTGAAGCTGCCGCCGCGGCGGACAATGCCACCTTGGACAATGTACGGGACGCAGCCCGTCGTTCGGAAGATGCGTGGCGCAAGATGGCCAACCGCCTCAAGGCCTTCGATATCGAACGCAAGGCAATCAAGCAGCGTCAGGCCGATTCGAGGCTTGAAAACCAATAGCCATTACGGCTGCACTGCCGCCCGCCAGACGCGCAGGCGGCGTGCCGATCAGCTTTCCCGTTCGCGCCGGAGCAATTCGGCCTTGATTTCCTCTCCATAGGCATAGCCGCCCAGCGATCCGTCACTGCGCACTACGCGGTGGCAGGGGATCAGCACGGCGACATTGTTCGCACCGTTGGCTGAGCCGGCCGCGCGCACCGCCTTGGGCTTTCCGGCCGCCGCTGCGATCTGGGAATAGCTGCGCGTTTCGCCCGGCGGAATCCGGCGCAATTCGCGCCACACAGCCTCCTGAAAGGCCGTGCCCTTCACATCCAGCGGAATGTCCGCGCCCGTGCCCGGCAATTCGACGGCGGAAATCACCTGCGCCAACAGCGTTTCGAATTCCTCCCCTCCCTCAGCCAGAGCGGCGTTGGGAAAGCGTTCTTCCAGTTGCTCCCTTCCTTCATTGAAGGCCACGCGGCACACGCCCTTATCCGTGGCGGCGACCAGCATCGGGGCAAGCGAGGTTTCTACCACCGCCCAGCGGATCGTCACCCCCTGCCCTCCCTTGGCCCAGGCCGAAGGCGTCATCCCTAATCTCCCCTGCATCCCTTCATAGAAGCGCGAAGGCGCCTCGAACCCGGCATCGTAGATCGCATCGCTCACGCGCGCTCCCGAAGAGAGCGCCTCGCGCGCGCGGTCTTCTCTCAGTGCCCGGGCATAGGCCGACGGCGAAAGGCCGGTCTGCCGTTTGAACACGCGCTGAAAATGCGCAGGCGAATAGCCTGCGATGGCCGCAACCCGATCGAGTGAAAGCGGGCCCTCGGCCGTGCGGATCGCCTCGATCCCTGTCAGCACGGCCGCTTCGTCCCGCGCTGCTTCGTCCGGCTTGCAGCGCTTGCAGGGGCGAAAGCCCGCTTCGCGCGCGCTGGCCTCGTCCGCAAAATAGAGTGTGTTCTCCGGCTTCGGACGGCGCGCGGGGCAGCTGGGCCGGCAATAGATGCCGGTGCTGGTCACCGCGACGACGAATTGCCCGTCCGCCGCGCGGTCGCGCGCTGCGAATGCGGCCTGCATGCGCCGCAATTGCCGGGGATCGTCGATCTTCATGACAAGCAACATAGAGCCGCCGAGCAATTATTGCGTCCCGATTCTTGCGCTCAAAGCGATTGGCGGCGAAAAGCGCGCATCGAAGGAGCCCCAGCCAAGATCATGATTCACCACGCAATCCGCCTGTGCCTGCTTGCCTTGCTGGCCGCCCTGGCCGCGCCTGCCCATGCGGACCCGGCCGATATCGACGCCGCCGCGCGAGGCGTGGTGCGCATCGTGATTATCGAGGAAGAGGACGGCGAGCTCTATCCGGTCGCCCATGGCACGGGCTTTGCCGTCACGCCGGAGCGGATCGTGACCAACGCGCATGTCGTCGGCCCGGCCCAGGCGGACCGGAACCTGTCGATCGGGATCGTGCCTTCCGATGGCGGCAATGCCATCTATGGGCGCCTGGCCGCCTATTCCCCGCGCAACGATCTGGCGCTGATTGCCACGACCACGGCCATGAACCTGCCGGTGCTGACCATTGCCGGGAATAGCGGCACGGATTCGGGGGACATCACGGCAGTCGGCTATCCGATGAATGTGGACCGCGCGCAGGGCCTGACGATCCGGGACATCTTCACTGCCCAGCCCCCGGTCAAAAGCCGCGGCTATCTCTCGGGCAGGCGGCCGAGCCGTGAATTCGATACGCTGCTGCACACCGCGCCCATCGGCCAGGGAAGCAGCGGCGGCCCGTTGCTGGACGACTGCGGCCGAGTGGTGGGCGTGAACAGCTTCGGCGCGGAATCGGGCGGCGCGGATGCGGAATTCTATTTCGCCGTTTCCACGCGCGAATTGCTGCCTTTCCTGATCGCCAACGGCATCACCGCCCAGGTCAACGGCCTGCCCTGCCGCTCCATCGCGGAGCTCGACGCGCAGGAACGCGCCCGTGCCGAACAGGAACGGATTGCGTCCATGCGCCAACAGGAAGCGGACCGGATGGAGGAATTGCAGCGGATCGACCGGTCGCGGCGCAGTGCGGAGCTGGCCATCATTTCGGAGCGGGACAACCGCATGATGCTCTCCCTGCTGCTGATCAT
Source organism: Alphaproteobacteria bacterium (assembly GCA_030426245.1). Classification (GTDB taxonomy): domain Bacteria; phylum Pseudomonadota; class Alphaproteobacteria; order Sphingomonadales; family Sphingomonadaceae; genus Andeanibacterium. Next base: position 69,343 of record JAUHYZ010000003.1, read on the forward strand.
CACGGCACTGGCCGCGGGCGGAGCCGCCTATCAGCTGCGCGGCGACAAGGAATCGTTGAAGATGAAGATCGCCCTGGCGGTTGCAGGCGCCGCACTGATGGCGGCCCTGATCGCCTGGCTGGCCCGCCCCGGTTTCGAGGAAGTGGATGATCGCGCGTCCAGCATACTGGGCGAGCAGGCGCGCGAAGCCGAAGAGGCGCCGACCGGGGTGATCACCCCGCCCGACGGCGAGGAAGGCCAGGAAGGCCAGGAAGGCCAGGAAAACCAAACGGCAGCGAGCGAGATGATCTGTATCGTCAATGTCGACCGCAGCCGGATCACGTCCGGCAAGACCGACGACATCCCGCTGACCTGGAACGATAGCGGCTGTGTGAATTCGCGCACGCAATACGGCCTCTCGGGCGACAAATGGTTCCGCGTCTTCGTGCCCCAGACAGAAGCGGCGGTTTCCGTCAGCACCTACGATCCGGAAAAACGCGAATATCAGGTAGAGCGTTTCCTGCTCGGCCATGAAGACATGGCGGCAGCGCGCGCAGCCCGCGCGGAATATGAAGCCCCCGAATGCGGCATGGGGCCGGAAGCGGCCAGCGCCCTGGGTGAAAACCAGGCCGCGATCACTTCGATCCTGCCAGATCAGCCCAATGAGCGGCTGATCTATAATTGCAGCGAAACGCCGTAAGCAGGCCGGGCGGTTTTCGCGGACATTGCCCGCCGCAAGGCAAGTTATTCTGGACTCGGGTTGCATCAATCTGAAGCCGATGCTAGGCGCGCGCCAACCTTGCTGGAGGGCCCCATTCAGGGCGTTATTCGGCTGGTACGTATTTTCCGTTTCTTCGGACCCAAAAGGATATTCGCGCGTGGAAATTTCCGCCGGTATTCAGGCTAGCCTTGCGGGGCGTTATGCAGTTGCCCTGTTCGACCTCGCTTCCGAGGCCGGCACTGTCAGTGCAGTCGAAACCGACCTCGACAAGCTGAGCGATGCGCTCAGCGAATCGAGCGATCTTTCGGCATTGATCCGCAATCCTGAAGTCAGCCGCAAAGATCTGGGCAAGGCGGTTGGCGCGCTTGCCGATCTTCTCTCGCTAGACACCCTGACCCGGAACTTCCTGGGCGTGCTGGCGGAAAATCGCCGGCTGTCCCAGCTTCCGGCGATCATCGGTGCATTCAACACCATCGCTGCCGCCCAACGCGGCGAAGCGACCGCAGAAGTCACCAGCGCGCACGCGCTGAGCGACGACCAGATCGCCGCCTTGCAGGACAAGCTGAAGGCGCGTGAAGGCCGCAATGTAAAAATCCGCGCCAATGTCGACCCCGACCTGCTCGGCGGGCTGGTTGTCACCATTGGTTCAAAGCGGATCGATTCCTCGATCCGTACCCGTCTCAATAGTCTCGCCCACGCGATGAAGGGCTGAGGCCGACAAGGCTCGATGCCAAAAGGTATTTTGAAAGGCTGAACATGGAAATTCGCGCCGCAGAAATCTCCAAGGTTATCAAGGACCAGATTGCCAGTTTCGGCACCGAGGCCCAGGTTAGCGAAGTCGGCACCGTGCTTTCGGTGGGTGACGGCATCGCCCGCATTCACGGCCTGGACAAGGTGCAGGCCGGTGAGATGGTCGAATTCGCCGGCGGCATCCAGGGCATGGCGCTGAACCTTGAAGCCGACAATGTCGGCGTCGTGATCTTCGGATCCGACTCCAACATCAAGGAAGGCGACAGCGTCAAGCGGACCGGCACCATCGTGGACGTTCCCGTCGGTAAGGGCCTGCTGGGCCGCGTGGTCGACGCTCTGGGCAACCCGATCGACGGCAAGGGCCCGATCGAAAGCAGCGAACGCAAGCGTGTCGAAGTCAAGGCACCGGGCATCATTCCCCGGAAATCGGTGCACGAACCGGTGCAGACCGGCCTCAAGGCCATCGACGCGCTGGTTCCGATCGGCCGCGGCCAGCGCGAGCTGATCATCGGCGACCGTCAGACCGGCAAGACCGCAGTCGCGATCGACACCTTCATCAACCAGAAGGAAGTCAATTCCGGCGACGACGAAGGCAAGAAGCTCTATTGCGTCTATGTCGCGGTCGGCCAGAAGCGTTCGACGGTCGCGCAGATCGTCCGCCAGCTCGAAGAAAACGGCGCGATGGAATATTCCATCGTCATCGCCGCCACCGCTTCGGAGCCGGCCCCGCTGCAATATCTCGCACCCTATACGGGCTGCACGATGGGCGAGTTCTTCCGCGACAACGGCATGCATGCCGTGATCGTGTATGACGACCTTTCTAAGCAGGCCGTCGCCTATCGTCAGATGTCGCTGCTGCTTCGCCGTCCTCCGGGCCGTGAAGCCTATCCGGGCGACGTGTTCTATCTTCACTCCCGCCTGCTTGAGCGCGCGGCGAAGATGAACGAGGACAATGGCGCCGGTTCGCTGACCGCCCTGCCAATCATCGAAACCCAGGCGGGCGACGTGTCGGCCTATATTCCGACCAATGTGATTTCGATCACCGATGGCCAGATCTTCCTTGAAACCGGCCTGTTCTTCCAGGGCATCCGCCCGGCAATTAACGTCGGCCTCTCGGTCAGCCGCGTGGGCTCCTCGGCCCAGACAAAGGCGATGAAGAAGGTCTCCGGCTCGATCAAGCTGGAACTGGCGCAATACCGCGAAATGGCGGCCTTCGCACAGTTCGGTTCGGACCTCGACGCCGCGACCCAGCGCCTGCTTAACCGCGGTGCGCGCCTGACCGAACTGCTCAAGCAGCCGCAATTCTCGCCCCTGCCCTTCGAAGAGCAGACGGTCACGATCTTCGCCGGCACCAACGGCTATCTCGACAGCCTGCCGCTGGACCGCGTGACGGAATATGAAGCAGCCATGCTGAACTTCATGCGTTCCGATCATGCGGACGTTCTGAAGGAAATCCGTGAAACCGCCGATTTCAGCGACGACGTGAAGGCCAAGACCGTCAAGGCGCTCGACGCTTTCGCCAGTCATTTCGCCTGAGCCACACTTAACAGGGAGCCAGCATGGCCTCGCTTAAGGAACTCAAGGGCCGGATCAACTCGGTCAGATCAACCCAGAAGATCACCAAGGCCAAGCAGATGGTCGCGGCGGCGAAGCTGCGCAAGGCGCAGGCCGCTGCCGAAGCTGCACGCCCCTATGCCGAACGCATGGCGGCCGTGATGACCAGCATCGCCGGCAAGGTGGTGGGGAGCGAAGGCGCGCCCAAGCTGCTGGCCGGCACCGGCAGCACGCACCGCCATCTGCTGGTGGTGGTGAATACCGACAAGGGCCTGTGCGGCGGCCTGAACGCCAACGTCGTGAAAGCGGCGGTGGCCAAGGCCAAGGCGCTCCAGTCCGAAGGCAAGGAAGTGGCCTTCTATCTCGTCGGCCGGAAAGGCCGCGCGCCGATCCGCCGCGCTTTTCCCGACAAGATCGTTGCCAATTTCGACACATCCGAAGTGCGCGATCCCGGTTTCGAAGAGGCGAGCAAGATAGCCGGCGAACTGGTTGAAATGTATGACAGCGGCAAGTTCGACGTTGCCCACCTGATCTACGCCACCTTCAAATCGGCCCTGGTTCAGGAACCGACCGATCAGCAGATCATCCCCGTTCCGGCCACGGCAGACGCAAATGCCGGTTCCGGCGGCGCGGCCGTGGAATATGAGCCGGACGAGGAGGAAATCCTCGCCGAATTGCTGCCGCGTTATCTCAACACCCAGATTTTCGGCGCATTGCTGGAAATCTCCGCTTCGGAGCAAGGCGCTTCCATGACCGCGATGGATAATGCGACGCGCAATGCCGGCGAACTGATTCAGAAGCTCAACATTCAGTACAACCGCAGCCGCCAGGCCGCGATCACCACCGAACTCATCGAGATTATCGCAGGCGCGGAAGCGCTGTAATAGATCACAGTCAAGGAAACGAACATGGCTACCGCCCCCGTGCTCAACCAGACAACCAACGGCACCATCGCGCAGGTGATTGGCGCTGTCGTCGACGTCGCCTTCGAAGGCGAGCTGCCGGCAATTCTCACCGCGCTCGAAACGCAGAACGGCGATACCAAGCTGGTCCTGGAAGTGGCGCAGCACCTCGGTGAAAACACCGTGCGCTGCATTGCCATGGACGGCACGGACGGCCTGACCCGCGGGCAGGAAGTCACCAACACCGGCAGCCAGATCACGGTGCCGGTCGGCCCCAAGACGCTGGGCCGCATTCTCAACGTGGTGGGCGATCCGATCGACCAGATGGGCCCGGTGAATTCGGACATGTCCGCACCGATCCATGCCGAAGCTCCGGCATTCGTCGACCAGTCGACCGAAGCGGCCATTCTGGTCACCGGCATCAAGGTGATCGACCTGCTGGCACCTTACGCCAAGGGCGGCAAGATCGGCCTGTTCGGCGGTGCCGGCGTGGGCAAGACCGTGCTGATCCAGGAACTGATCAACAACATCGCGAAGGGCCATGGCGGCGTGTCCGTGTTTGCCGGTGTGGGCGAACGGACCCGCGAAGGTAACGACCTTTATCACGAATTCCTGGACGCAGGCGTTATCGCCAAGGACGCGGACGGCAATGCCACTTCCGACGGTTCGAAGGTGGCGCTGGTCTTCGGCCAGATGAACGAGCCTCCGGGTGCCCGTGCCCGTGTGGCGCTTTCGGGCCTGACCATGGCGGAATATTTCCGCGATCAGGAAGGCCAGGACGTGCTGTTCTTCGTGGACAACATCTTCCGCTTCACCCAGGCAGGCGCCGAAGTGTCCGCCCTGCTCGGCCGTATTCCTTCGGCCGTGGGTTATCAGCCGACCCTGTCCACCGACATGGGCCAGCTGCAGGAACGCATTACCTCCACCAACAAGGGCTCGATCACCTCGGTGCAGGCCATTTACGTGCCGGCGGACGACCTTACCGACCCGGCACCTGCAACCTCCTTCGCGCACTTGGACGCAACCACCACGCTGAGCCGCGCCATCTCCGAGCTGGGCATCTACCCGGCCGTGGACCCGCTGGATTCCACCAGCCGCGTTCTCGAACCGCGCGTTGTCGGCCAGGAGCACTACGAAACGGCCCGTAAGGTCCAGGAGACGCTGCAGAAATACAAGTCGCTGCAGGACATCATCGCCATTCTGGGCATGGACGAGCTTTCCGAAGAGGATAAGCTGACCGTGGCCCGTGCGCGTAAGATCCAGCGCTTCCTGTCTCAGCCGTTCCACGTGGCCGAGGTGTTCACCAACATCCCCGGCAAATTCGTGCAGCTGGAAGACACCGTGGCTTCGTTCAAGGCGGTTGTGGACGGCGAATACGATCACCTGCCCGAAAACGCCTTCTACATGGTCGGCGGGATCGAAGAAGCCGTCGAAAAAGCCAAGAAGCTGGCAGAGGACGCGTAAGGCACATGCCACTGCATTTTGAACTCGTAACCCCGGAAAAGCTCATCCGGTCGGAGGATGTCCACATGGTGGTCGTCCCCGGTACGGAAGGCGATTTCGGCGTGCTCGAAGGCCATGCCCCGGTGATGTCCACCATCCGCGACGACGCGCTGACGGTGTACAAGACCGAAGGCGGCCAGCCGGAGGAAATCCAGGTGCGCGGCGGCTTTGCCGAAGTCGGCGATGCCGGGCTGACCGTTCTGGCGGAGAAGGTGGAAGGCTGATCGCCCTCTACCTGCCGGGAAACCAATCCGGAACATGCGAAGGGCGCCGATAGCGGCGCCCTTTTCATTTGCAGCTATTGCCGGCCGCAGGGCTTACGCCACATTGCGGGAAATCGCCGCTCTCCAGATTCCGCTCAGCATGGCCTTGCGCGCCTCTGCCACCGGCACAGGGTGCGAAACCAGGAAGCCCTGCACTTCGTCGCAGCCTTCCGCGGCCACCCGTTCCAGCTGTTCGATCGTCTCGACGCCTTCGGCGACAACCGCCGCGCCCAGCTCTGCCGACATGCGCAAGATGGAGCGGACGACATTGCGCGTCCGCTCGTCCTCCGCCTGCACGAAGCTGCGGTCGATCTTGATCGTGTCGAACTTGAACCGGGTGAGATAGCTGAGCGAGGAATAGCCGGTCCCGAAATCGTCGAGCGCCACGCGCACGCCCAATTCGCGCAGTGCGGCCAATGTGCGGCTGGCGAGCTGGTCGTCATCGATCAGCACGCTTTCGGTGATCTCCAGCTCCAGCCGCGAAGGTTCCAGCCCGCTCGTCTCCAGCGCCTGGGCCACGGTTTCGATCAGATGCTTGTCCTGGAACTGCCGCGGGCTGACATTGACGCTGACACTGGCCTTGCCCAGTTCCTGCGCCGCCGCCTGACAGGCATTCTCGATCACCCATTTGCCGATCTCCACGATCAGGCCGGAATCCTCCGCGATCGCGATGAAGTCGTCGGGAGAGACCAGCTTGCCCTCGCGGCTCCAGCGGATCAGCGCCTCGAAACTGGTCAGCTCGCCGCTGGCCAGGCTCACGCGCGGCTGGAACAGCAGTTGCAGCTCGTCCCTGGAAACGGCCTGGGAGAGATCCTGCTCCAGCTCCTGCCGCAAGCGCAGCGAACGGCCCATTTGCGGCCGATACTGGAAGAAACTGTTCCGGCCCTGATTCTTCGCGGTGTAGAGCGCCAGATCGGCATTCTGGAACAGGACCTGAGCGTTGTCCGCATCCTGCGGATACATTGCGATGCCAACGCTGGCGCGCGGCATGATGACCGTTCCGGTCGGCAATGTCAGAGGCTGGCCGATCAGGTTCAGCACGCGATAGGCCAGATCCAGCGCCTGGTTGGGGAAGGCGATATTGGTGTGGATTATGGCGAATTCGTCACCGCCGAGCCGCGCAACCGTGTCGCATCCGCGAACCCCGCTCAGCAGGCGTTCTGCAATCGCCGTCAGCAGCAGGTCACCCGAAGGGTGGCCATGCAGATCGTTGATGTCCTTGAAGTGATCGATATCGATCAGCAGCAGCGCGGTGATATAGCCTTCATGCTGCTTTGCCAGCGCATCGTCCAGGCGGCGGTTGAACAATTCGCGGTTGGGCAGATCCGTCAGCGTATCGTGCAGCGCGAGATGATAGATCTTCCGCTGCGCCTCTTCGCGTTCGCTCAGATCGGTCATGCGCAGCACCAGCACCTGGTGCCCGTCGAGCATGATCTGGCGGAAGCGCAGCTCCACCGGCACTTCATGCCCGTCATTGCGCAGGATGCGCGTCTTGCGCAGGGAATCGTCTCCGGCCTCGAGCCATTCGGCCATCTGCGCGCGCATATCGCCATGCACCAGATCGGCAGGCGCGCGGCCGATCAGGCGCTCCACATCCGTGCGGAAAAGCGCCGCTGCGGAGGCATTGGCGCTGTGGATCCGGCCCTGATGGATCAGGAAGATGCTTTCCGATGCCACTTCGCCAAAGGCAATCAGGCGCTGGGCTTCCTCTTCGTTGCGGGCCGCCTGAGCTTCCTTGAAGCGCTCCACTTCGGCCTGCTGCAGCTTGTCCATCAGCGTGTTGAGCGTGGTCGAAAGATCCTCGTTGTCGTCGCCCGATTCCACGGCCAGCCGGCTCGGCCCATCCGGTTCGGACTGCATCAGCGATTCCAGCGCCGCCTGGATATGGTCCGTGCCCAGCTTTGCCCCGTGCTCGGCCACGTTCAGGCCCGCGGCCTCTTCCTCTGCAGTGACCCGGAGAACGATGAACGGGCGGATCGCCAGGATCAGCACCAGCCCGGCCCCGAAGGCCCAGACGAAATTAATGGCACTGCCCGCGGCCTGCACCAGGAACTGGTCCATCCGCGAACCGGCCGGCAGCAATTCGGCAGGCGCCAGCAGCGCCAGCCCCAACGTGCCGATAACCCCGGCCACGCCATGCGCGCCCACTGCGCCCACCGCGTCATCGATCCGGAGGCGCGCTTCGAGCAGATAATTCGCGCCATTGGCGCAGAACCCGCCCGTGGCGCCCAGCACCAGGGCCCCCATCGGGTCCACCAGATGGCAGCCCGCAGTAACCGCCACCAGCCCGCCGACCATGCCGTTGACTGCACGTTCGGGCAGCATCGCACCGCCAAACCACATCAGCCCGTATCCCGCCACGCCGCCGGCGGAACCGGCAATGATGGTGTTGAGGATAATGCCGGGCACTGCATCGGAAACCGCCAGGGTCGATCCGCCGTTGAAGCCGATCCAGCCCACGAACAGGAACAGCGCGCCTGCCGAAGCCAGCACTGCACTATGTCCGCCGATGCGCATCGGTATGCCATCGGTAAAGCGGCCCTGCCGCGCACCCAAAACGAGACAGGCCGCAAGCGCCAGCCAGCCGCCGGTAGCATGCACTACGGTGGACCCTGCAAAATCGACGAAACCGGCATTGGCCAGGAACGCGCCGGAGGATGCCACCAGCGCATTGCCCCAGGCCCAATGGGCGAATATCGGATAGATCAACGCCGCCATGATCACACACAGCACGACATAGGCACGCAGGCGCATACGTTCCGCCACCGCGCCCGAAATGATCGTGGCCGCGGTACCGCAGAACATCACCTGGAAGATGAAGAAGCTCGCATTGGCGCCGGAAAGGCCGCTCATCGCGAAGAAGGCGCCGTCCGATCCGATCGGAAGCCACCCGGAAGAAGCGCTGAACGCCAGGCCGAAGCCCAGCACCGCGAAGGATATTGTGGCGAAGGCGAAGTCCAGCAGGTTCTTCTGGGCGACGCTGATCGCGTTCTTGGTGCGGACGGAGCCAGCCTCCAGCAGCATGAAGCCGATCTGCATCATCAGCACCAGCGCGGCCGCAACCAGCACCCAGACCATGTCGATGGCGGCAGTCAGGCTTTGATACTGGTGGGCCAATGTCTGGGGGGCCAGCCCCTCGGCCGCCTGCGATGGGGCGGCGGCATTGGCCGCGCCGCCTTGCACAGCGGATAGCGCAAGGAAGCTCTTCAAGAACAATGCGGACCCCGTCATCCAGACCTCAAAAAATGCGGCGCAAGCCCGTCCAACTAGCTGTGAAGCCTGATAAAACGGTTAACGCGGTGTAAGGTTAAATGCGCCGCAGGCGGGGCGGAGCGATAGCGGGCCCATCAAGTGTGACAGTTGCATTACAGTATGACACTTTGCTTGCACGCGCGGCCCGCCTGGGCAAACTGCGCCCCTGCAGAAATCGGAAAGGATCTTGTTTTGGCATCAGGTGAGAGCACGGTCGTGCCGATCACGCCCCAACGGCCAGTTGGCGCCGCCAGGCCAGCCATCGCCGAAGAGGAGCGGGCGAAGCTTTCCGATAAGGCCCTGGCCAAGGCGGTTTTGGCCCGGCAATTCCAGCCCAGGGTCGGCGAAGTGCGCCGGCTGGCGGAAGCGGTCCTCACATCAGCCAAGGCCGCCAAGGCTCCGAAAGCCCCGAAAACGGCCAAGCCGGCGAAGGCTGCCAAGCCCGCCAAACCCAAAAAGGCCGATCGCAAGAAGCCGAAAAAGTCGAAGAAGGCTTCGAAGAAGTCCTGACATGATGCGATAGCGACGCAGCAGCGGCCACCGAAATGTGACATTTCGATGACGCCCTGCTGTAGGCTTGGTTTTGCGCGGTTCCTTCGCCTAATCTTTGCCCGTAAAGCGGAGCCTTGTCTGGCACGGCTCTGAAAGCTCAGACCTCACCTTCCCGGATCGAAGAAACACGAATGGCATTCCGATTTCGTCGCAGAGATAAATCGGTCGAGCACGCTGTGCACCGCATAGCCAGAGACCAGATCGATCAGGCCATTGCCTCGATCGATCAGCGCCACGAGCTTGAAAACACGGTCCATGACATCCGCAAGCGCTGCAAGAAGCTGCGCGGCCTGATCCGATTGGTGCGCCCTGCATTCCCCGAATACTCCAGCGAGAATGCTGCATTTCGCGACACGGCCGGCCTGCTTGCGGGGCTGCGCGACGCGAAGGTTCTGCAACTGACCTATGACGATCTGGCGAAGCGTTACGGCAAGCATGTCGACCGGCGCAGGATGGGCAAGATCCGCAAACGGCTGACAGAAGATCGCAGCGAGTTGATCGATCAGACGGACGTTTCTGCGCGTCTCGAAGAGTGCCGCGCGCGGCTGCTGGAAGGGCGTGAACGCGCGCGCGGCTGGGAATTGCAGGAAACCGGATGGCACGCCATGGCGCCCGGCCTGATGAAGACCTATGGCCGCGCCCGGGAAGCGGCCGACCAGGCGCGCGATAGCGACGCGCCGGAAGATTATCATACGCTGCGCAAACGCATCAAATATCATTGGTACCATACGCGCCTGCTGCGCCGCATCTGGCCCGATCACATGCGCGCGCGTTCACGGCAGGCGAAGGAGGTGTCCTCCATATTGGGCGCCCATCACGATCTCTCCGTCTTCGAAAAGGCGATCGCCATGCAGCCCGTGTCGGCCGAGAGCGAAGTCGATGTGGAGATCGCGCATGTCCTGGCACGGCGGCAAAGGGTGATCCTGCAAGAGCGGGCCTGGCCCGGCATCGACCGCCTGCTGGCGCAGGAGCCCGGCGCGCTGGCCGAACATTGGGGCACGCTGTGGGAAGAAAGGTTCGGCTGAGCACCGCCGCCCGTCCGGCAAAAACCGGTTTCCTACATGCGCGAAATCTGCCTTAACCTTGCGGATGAAGCCGTGCCCATTACCCTTGCCCCCATGCGCAATACGATGCCCCGCCGCGCACCAAGGCGACGCTTTCGCCCGGCAAGGCGACACTTTTCTGCCAAGGTTGCGCTTTTCCCGGCAAGTTTACGCTTTGCACGCGCAAGGTGACGCATTTTGTCGGAAGGTGACATTTCCGGCGTGCGAAAGGTCACACGTATTTGGAAGGAATACCTTTTATAATATTGATAAAAGGTATTTATTTTCAAAGATCACACATGTTTCGCTGCGCCTTTCGTGTCAACCGCCGCGCGCGGCCACAGCTTCACAGCAGCTTCCGCAGATCCGGCTTGGTCACTTTGCCCATCGCATTGCGCGGCAGCGCCTCCACGAACTGCACGCGCTTGGGCACCTTGTAGGAAGACAGCCGCCCGTCGCACCATGCCTTGAGCTCTTCGAAGTTCAGCTGCGCGCCGCCTTGCAGCACGATGAAGGCGGCCACCGCTTCCCCCCACATTTCGTCTTCGGCGCCGATCACGGCGATTTCGGCAATCGAGGGATGATCGAGCAGTACGCCTTCGATCTCCAGCGCGGACAGCTTGTAGCCGCCGGACTTGATGATATCGATCGAGCTGCGCCCCATGATCCTGTAATAGCCATCTTCCAGCACGGCCATGTCCCCGGTGCGGAACCAGCCGCCATCGGTGAAGCTTTCAGCCGTGGCCTGCGGATTGTCCCAATATTCCAGGAATACGGCCGGGCCGCGCACATGGATTTCGCCCGGTTGCCCCTCCCCATCGACGATACCGCCATTGTCATCCACCAGGCGGATTTCCACGCCCGGCAAAGGCTGGCCCACATGGCCCGCGCGCCGCTCCCCGCGATAGGGATTGGAAATCGCCATGCCGATCTCGGTCATGCCGTAGCGTTCCAGCAAAACCTGCCCCGTACGCTCACGCCATTGTTCGAACAGCGGCACCGGGCATGCGGCGGAGCCCGAAACATTGAGCCGCATCGCGCCGAATCCGCGGCAGATGTCTTGCGCAGATTCGCTTTCAAGCCCTTCCAAATATTGAAGAATCTTCACATAGACCGTGGGCACGGCCATAAACAGGCTGTAATCGCCCGCAGCCACGCCGCGCCCGATCCGCTCCATGTCGAACTTGCCGAACAGATGCACCGCCGCGCCTGCCCACAGGCCGCAGCCCAGCACATTGATGATGCCGTGAATATGGTGCAGCGGCAGGAACAGCGGGATCGCATCCTCTTCGCTCCATTCCCACGCCTCGATCAGCGCCATGATCTGCGCACGGATATTGGCATGGGTGGAAACGACGCCCTTGGGCTTGTTGGTGGTGCCGCTGGTGAACAGGATCATCGCCCGGCGAGTTTCGGGCAGGTCCGGCAGGCTGGCCGCCTCCTCCCCGCCCACCTTGGCGACATCCATCAGCTCGGTGCCGCAGCCCGCGCACAATTCGGCCAGCTTCGCGCAGTCTTCCGCCCGCGCCACCAGCCGGGTGACCCGCGCGGTGGCAAGGTAATGCTCCAGCTCGGGGATCGCGGAACCGGTGTTGAGCGGCACGGCAATGCCCCCTGCCCGCCAAACGCCGTGCATCGCGGTGACATAGTCGGCGCTGCCCGGCAGGAAGAAGGCAATCCGCTCCTCCTCCAGATCCGCCTTGCCGCCCAGCAGGCCGGCGGCGAACCGTCGGGAGGCCGCATCCAGCTCGCCATAGCTGATCGTACGCCCGTCTTCGATCAACGCTGTGCGGCCATTATCCGGCCTGATCTGCGCAAACATCCTCTTGTCCATCCCTCCTTCGCGCAGAGCGCCCGTGCCTGGCCCTGCCGCCCGCATGCCAGCCTAGGGCCGCACCGCCCGGCGGGCAATCGCCGCGTGCCGCAACGCCAAGGGCGCCTAGTGCCGGGTGCGTGTAGGGGCGTGGAAATCCGGTGGCTTGTCCGAAACCCAGACGACGAATCTCGCCAGCGTTTCGTCCAGAAGCAAGGCACTGCGCGACCCCTTCAGCCTGGTCAGCTGCGCATTTGTATAATTGGCATGGATCGCGCGGTGGCAAATGGGATGGACCGGCACGGTTTCGCGCCCGCCTTTCGCCTTGGGGATCGTGTGGTGCCATTGCACGCGGCGCCCCAGCGGGCGCAGGCACAGCCAGCAGATCCGCCTTTCATCGCTCATATAGGGGCAGTATACGCTGTTTCGCCCCGCAAGTCGCCCCACCCCTTCAGGCAGGCGCGCCTGGCCTCTGCCGCTTGTCCCACCACAGATACAGGCCCGCGCCGATGATGATCGCCGCGCCCAGCAAGGCGACGAGATCGGGAAACTCGCTGTAGAAGATCGCGCCCAGCGTGATGGCCATCAGCAATTGGCCATAGGTCATGGGTGCCACCGTCCCCGCACCGGCCTTGGCCGTGCCCATATAGATGAACCACTGCGCGAAGCTGGCCGAAACGCCGATAAAGGCGCAGCGGGCCACCACGCTCCAATGCGGCCAGTGCATTTCGAACGGCTCGAACCCGCTGAAATGGCCGGCAAGCACGGCAAAAAAGAGGAAGAGCATGGCGGTGACGGACATGTAATATTGCATCGCCAGCACGCTGGCACTGCCATGCACCGCGCGATTGGCGATAATCGTCACGGCCATGCCGGCCGCCCCCAGCAGCGGCAGCAGTGCGCCCCAGCCGACCGCCTCGAAATTGGGCCTGAGCACGATGACCACGCCGACAAAGGCGATCAGCGTGGCGATCCAGGTGGATGCGTGGGCACGCTCTTTCAGGAACAGCATGCCCAGGATGGCCGTGATCATCGGCTGGGTGAAGGCGATCGTCGTCGCTTCGGCCAGCGGCATGATCCATACGGCCATGAACATGCCGATCGCGGAAAAGCTGATTGCGATGCCGCGCAGCCATTGCAGCTTCGCCTTGGGCAGCGCGAGCGCACCTAAGCCTTCGCGCGAGGCGAGCAGCGCGCCCAGCAGCATCGTGCCGACGACATAGCGCGTCGCGACCATCGCCGCGGCAGGCCACATGCCCGGCATGCCCTTGACGATCGCATCGCCGATGGAAAGCGTGCAGAAACCGGCCAGCACCCACAGCAGGCCAGCGCGTTCGTTATGCAACGTGAAAGCCTCCTAATAAAGGGAGGCGGGCTTAGGCTCTTGGAGGTGCTCCGGCAAGGATGGAGACAGGCAGTTCCCTGCGGAAGGCCGCGCCGCTCCTCTCGCAAACCGAGTATTTGTCGTTTTCCGCAATCGTGCGGCGCAAGATCAATTCACCCAGCAAGCCGACCGTGATCAGCTGCCCACCGAACAACACCAGAAGCATTCCCAGCATCAGAAGCGGGCGATCACCGATTCCGTAGCCTGCGAACCACATAAGCGATAGATATGCGAGGATGGCAAAGCCGACTGAAGAAAGTACCAATCCTCCACCGCCAAACAGGTGAAGCGGCCGAGCACCATAACGTGTATTCAGCCATACCGTCAGGAGATCCAATGCACCTTTGACCAGTCTCTTGGCGCCGAATTTCGATTTGCCGAATTGGCGCGCCCTGTGCTGGACCGGTATTTGCGCCACCTTGTAGCCGCGCGAATGCAGCAATGCGGGCACAAAGCGATGCAGTTCTCCATAGAGATTGAGTTCGTCCAGAGCCTCGCGCCGGTATACCTTGAAGCCGCAATTGTGATCATTCAGCTTCAGTCCGAACGCCTTGTTTACTGCACCATTGAACAGCCTGGAAGGCAATGTCTTGTCGATCGGATCGTTGCGAACTTGCTTCCAGCCTGAAACCAAATCGGCCCCTTCGGCCAAAGCGGCAAGGAAGTTGCCGATCTCGGAAGGATCGTCCTGCAGGTCGGCGTCCATGCTGAAGACCGTCTGCCCACGAGCGGCGGCAAAACCGGCGGAGAGCGCTGCAGACTTGCCGAAATTCCGGCGGAACCGGATGAGGCTGACACTGGGATCGCGCTCCATCAGCGCGCGTATCACCGCGTCACCGCCGTCTCGGCTGCCATCATCCACGAAAATAATCTCGTAGCTCTTGCCCAATGCCTCGCAATTCTCGACCACTTCTCGGTAGAGGATCTCCAGGCTCTCGCGCTCGTCATAAAACGGCACGACGAAGCTCAGTTCGAGAGAGGTAGCGACAATTGGATCGATCGGCGCGTCAAATGACATTATTGGCCCCCAGTTTCGATTGCCCGTTGCTAGAGGCTCCAGGGAAAGAATTGGTTAACGCTGTTTTTAAGGGTTTGGAGGGATCATGCTTTCGGCTCTAGCGACGCTGGTCTTCGCACTTGCGGCAATGGCGCCTGGCGTCGCATTGTGCGGAAGAGCAAAGCTGGACACAGCTTGCCTAGCCGCGGCAGCCGTAGCTTCTTTGGTCATCTCGATGTTGGCAACCGCCCTTCTCGGTGTTGCTCTTTATCATTTTTCTGGCATGCAACTGCCAGCTGCTGCTCTTCTTCCCGTATCACTCGTTCTTCTACTCTTGGCCATTGGGAGTGCACGTCGTCACAATTGGGCCATACCAAGATTGGAATGGTCAGCTCTCGCGCCTGTACTTTTTGCCGCGATTTACAGTGCGGCAATATACTCGATATCGATCACAGAAATGCCGAACGGTTCGCTGCGTGTGCATGCGTGGTACAATGCCGACTGGTTCAAGCACATCGGGCATACATTCGCGATCGCGGATTACGGACTCCCCGCTCGTGACATTTTCGGCAATGGACAGCCGCTCCATTATTACTGGTTGAGCTATGTCTTGCCGGGAGCAGGAACGGCGATCGGAGGAAACGCTTGGACTGCGCTCTACGTAAGCAACTTCGTTTACAGCAGTGCCCTATGGCTGACCTTTTACGGACTCATCCGCTCGATTGGAATCCAGCCCCTACCCGCGGCCATATCGGTTATAGTCGCGAGCATAGTCACCGCCCCGCTTGAGACGGGATTTCTGATGCTCATGCATGGCATCGATACGTTGCTCTACAACAATGTGGCGCCTGTGGGGCCGCCCTTCTTGAGCTTTGCCTTATACATACCACAACATGCTCTTGCACTTTCACTCTTTCTTGGTTGGGCCACTATTGTTGTTAGCTCTCAAACGAGTGAGAATGAAGTTCTACGCCGTTGCGCACTTGGAGGCATGTCCGCTCTTCTTGTTGTCTCGAGCCTCTTCGGAGCTGCATTGCTTTTTGCCTATGGCTTGTTCGAACTGTTTAGACGTCAATTTTCCGCGATTCTGGAACTATTCGTCATGGCAATTATTTCCGGCGCTCTGGTTCTCTTGCTCGGTGTAATTCAGCTTGATCACGCAAATTCAGCGCTTGAAAGTCCAGCACTCGCGAATTGGTCACGTGAAGGCACGACGTTTGATCATGCAGTCAATTCACTTGTCGTTGTGCTGAAGGTCTGCGGCTTGCCGTTGCTGATGGCATTGTTCTTGTTTCATCGCTGGCCCCCAAAGACCGAGACAGAGAAAAGAGCAAAGGCTTTTGGCATACTTTTGTGCATAATTACTTTTGCTCTTGCCATATTGATCGAGGTTATATTCGAGCCACGAATTGCTCAAGAGATACGAATCAGAATTATAAATTTACCAGTAATTGGTATCTGTATAGTTGGATCCTTTTACTTTGCCAATGCATTAAAGCAAGGTAGGAGAACGTTACTGAAATTTACATTGGCTACAGTATTGCTCATAATATTGGCAATGCCATCTGCAACACTTCGGTCTGTGTGGCACGGCAATCAAACTGATCGCTATACAACGGTGATCCCGGCTGCAGACCGGCAGGTATTGTCTAAATTACGCGAGCGGAGCTCGAGACTAGACAGAGTCTGGCAGTATCCCGAGAAACCATACATGTCCGACTTCAAAAGCCGAGACAGTTGGAGCGTTGTGCTCGCAGGCCGGACTAACGTTGGAACTGAACGAGCGACAGACTACGCCGCTGCCTATCCTGATATCCAGCGAGCCTATCGTTATTTCTCCGGCGAAGATGTTCCAGTGCCAACTTCCGTTGACTGGATTTATCTCTCGCGAGCATTGCACCCTGAAAGTTTTGACGCCCTGAGGGATAGACTAGGAGCCGACATCGAATGGACGCAACGCGACTGCTACCCGGACGCTTGCATTTTTTCGCGCCGAGCGAGCCAAGCAGCCGCCCAGTAGCCAACAACGCCCATCACTCCATCTCCCGCGATGGTCACCAACCTGGTCAACAACGCCACAAGCATGATCGCATCCACCGTTTCAAACGGAGTTGCTATGGCCAGAAATGCAGCTTCGCGCACACCGATACCACCCGGCGCTATCGGGACGAGAAATCCCGCAGCCCAAGCGAGAAGGAAAAGGCCCGCGAGGCGCTCTGGATCTTCGGCACTTACGCCTATCGATCCAGTGAAAACAACAATCGCCGCAAATGCGCAGAAGAACAGCAATTGCAATGAGATTGCAGCGATCTGCCTGCTTGACGGACGAAGCGCGATTACTGCCGCAACTGTGAAGCATGCTGCAAGCACGGTGAAACCGCCGCCTGCGATTAACAGCAAGGCAATCGCCAGAGACACGATGACATGCAAGACTGCTTCGAACAGGCTAGCCTTCGCCATGGCCCCATGCTGCATTCCATGTTGCGAACCTATCAGTTGACGCGAAGCATACTGCAACACCGATCCGGGAAGGTACTTCGCAACAACGCCTGGACCGTAAATTGCAATCGCTTCGATTGGTCGGATTTCCCTATCGCATGCTGCCATTGCCGACCATGCGAGGGCAAGCAAGGCTAAGCAACCAGAGTAGGCAATTGCTGCAAGCCCTGTCACAAGCCATTCGTTCCATCCCATCGTCTCAACCAGGCGCTCAAGGTCAAGCTGCGCAAGTGCCCTGCCAAGAAAAACAAGGCACAATACGAGTAACGCAATACCAGCACTCTTGACCAAGATGCCGCGTAGACGATGAATGCCATTTTCAGACACGGCGGGTAAGCAAGCTCGTATAGTCTGGGTATGGAACACAGAACGAACGGCCGAAATGCTGAACCTCGGATAGACCAGAGGCCTCGATCTCAGGACGGTAGCGTTTGCGCCCTGAATCGTCGAACAGCACCAAACCTCCTCGGGCCAAGTGCTTGGTGGCTGCGTTAAGACAATCTCCGCGGAAACGGCCATCGATCACGATTAGGTCGAAGTGACCGCCTGCTTCCGAAATCGCGCCGATATACGCTTCGCCATCGCTTTCGATCGACCGTTCCATCAATGTAACATTGGCCAACGGCGCGAGCATTTCACGAAAATCATCGATAAAGGCGATATCGTGCTCGACAGATACGACCTCGTCAGCGCGTTTCGCGAGCCAAGCTGTGCTGGCACCAGTTCCAAACTCGAAGACCCTAGCGCCAGGCCTCAATGCCAAAAATTGTTCGACCTCACGGGTGGCCGCAACATTCCACCATGGCAAACCAAGCGCGACCATTCGCTTCGTATCGTATATGGCAAAAAGCGAAGCAGCCCAACGCCGCCAACCATAAGGACAACTATCGCCTGCCCGCTCGGTCAACGCTGCAAGCGGCCAATGATTGGCAACTGCATGCATCAATTCAACGTACGAGCGCTTTACGGTCTGCATTGCGTGCTCCATTCCCATTCGGATAACAACGCGATATTAACCAACAGATACCTTTCGAAAGATTAACGCGCCGATGAGACGTGAGTGGTAGCGCGAGTTATTCACCATGCCAGTGCAACAACGGAGAGCCAGGCACACTAAGACCAGCGAACCGAGATTCCTCCATTTACGAGTGAAGTGAGATCTGCATGGCATTGATCGTGTCGCCGTCCGACTGCGCGAGAAGATCCTTGTTCCAAAACCTAAAGGATCGTGCGGGAGCCGCATTCGCGGAAAGCAACCGAATACTCTCCCGCCCCCTTGCGTGGTGGACTTTGGCCATCCTCGCGCTCGCACTGCAAACTGCGCTGATCCTCACCCATTGGCCCTGGCCCGACGAATATCAGGCACTGCAATTGGCAGTGCAGGCGCCGGACATCGCCACATTGCTGGAATGGCTGCGTTATGAAGGGCATCCGCCGCTGTGGTACCTGATCCTGCGCGCGCTCGCCCATCTCATGGATCCGCTGGACACGCTGTGGGTCGCCGCGCTGCTCTTCGCCATTCCCACCCAGTGCCTGATCCTGTTCGCCAGCCCCTTCACCCGCGCCGAACGGCTGCTGATCGTGCTCAGCGAGTTCCTGCTGTTCGATTTCCTCACCATTTCCCGCGGCCAAACCATGGGAGTGATGCTGCTGGTCCTGGCCGTTGCGCTCTGGCGGAGCCGCTGGATCTGGCTGGTCATCGCGCTGCTGCCGTTCTGCGATTTCCTGTTCGGCGTGATCTCCGGGATTTTCGTGCTGCTCAAATGGCGCGAAAAAGGGCTGTGGTGGCCGGGCATGGCGCTGTGGTTCGTATGCGGTCTGTTGGCCGCATGGACGGTCTTCCCTGCGCCTGACATGATCTCAGCGGCCAGTATCGGCAGAGAATTGGGGCCGATGGAAATCCTTTTCTACTGGCTGGTAAAACTCAGCGAGTTGCTGATCCCGTTCCAAGGCGGCATTGCGCCCCAATGGAACACCCCGGCCCAGCCCATCGCCACTTTCGCCTGGATCGGTTTCATCCTCCTGTGCTGGCTGGCCACCCGCGACAATCCGTTCCACCGCCTGATGCTGCTGGGCATGCTGGCGCTGACGCTGGCTTTCAGCCTTGCCGTTTATCCGCTGGGGCTGCGGCACCTGATGCTGGTTGCCCTGCTGCTGATCCTGCTGACCTGGCTTGCGCGCACGCAGGGCGCGGCGCCGAGCGGCGCATTTCGCGTATGGCTGGTGGTAATCGCACTTTGCGGAATGGGAACCGCCGCCATCGCCCTGACGCGGCCCTTCGACACGGCGCATCTGGCGGTCGCGGAAATCCGCGAACGCGGGCTGGAAGGCAAGCATTGGATGATCGTGCCCGATTGGCGTGTTTCCGGTCTGGCTGCCCTTTCGGGAATGCGGTTCGAGCGGCCGGAGAAGCACTGCATGCTGGATTTCATACGCTGGGATCACCAAACGAATCTCCTCGATGGCAAGCGGCTTGAAGCCTTTCTGCGCAGCGAGATCGAGCGGCACGGGCGATCCTACCTGGTCAGCGATCTGACGATTACCGGCCTTCCCGAAGACATTTTGGCGCCTCTGGTAACGATCCCCGCAGGCTATGACGGGATCGACTATCATCTCTACGTCGTCGGCCGCCATGCGGAGGAAAAGGCCGTGAGCCTGCCCGACTGCGTACCCGTCAAACGGCCACTGACGCGTTTCTAGCGACTTTTCCCTGTCCCATTTAGAGAAAATCAAGGTTCGCACTTTATTCACCAAGTCTGATCACGAGAGTTAAGCCCGGCTTTCCCGAAGGCCGGTCAATTCAAGTAGGGCTTGGGGTACAGCGCATGAGTGCATTCGGACGCAAAAACGGCATGGGCGGAATCGGGCCGGGGGCCCGGCCATCCTTCGGCGTTGCCAAGCCCATGAAAGGCGGCATGGCGCCTAAACCCGCCGATCCCGCCGCCAAGCAAGGCGACGACCAGTTCCCGCCCATCCCCTCCGACACGCCGATACCCCAAGAGCCGGGCGCCGCTCAGCCGAATGCGAAGCCCGATGCGATGAGCCGCCTGGCCGACCGCGCCAATGCGGTTACCGAAACGACGGACAAGGGTGACGGCTTCGAAGCCAGCGTTCACAAGATCAAGGAACAGGTTCTTCCGCGCCTGCTGGAACGTGTCGATCCCGAAGCCGCGGCCACCCTTTCCAAGGAAGAGCTTTCCGAAGAATTCCGCCCGATCATCCTGGAGGTGCTGGCGGAGCTGAAGGTCACGCTGAACCGGCGCGAGCAATTCGCGCTGGAAAAGGTCCTGATCGACGAATTGCTGGGCTTCGGCCCGCTGGAAGAGCTGCTGAGCGATCCGGACGTCACCGACATCATGGTGAACGGGCCGAACCAGACATATATCGAAAAAGGCGGCCGGCTGGTGCTGGCGCCGATCCATTTCCGCGACGAGAACCACCTGTTCCAGATCGCCCAGCGCATCGTGAACCAGGTCGGCCGCCGCGTCGACCAGACCACGCCGCTGGCCGACGCCCGCCTCAAGGACGGGTCTCGTGTGAACGTGATCGTGCCGCCGCTTTCACTGCGCGGCACCGCGATCTCCATTCGTAAGTTTTCCGAAAAGCCGATCACCATCGACATGCTCAAGGAATTCGGTTCCATGAGCGAGAAGATGGCCACCGCGCTGAAGATTGCAGGCGCCTGCCGCATGAATGTGGTCATTTCCGGCGGTACCGGTTCGGGTAAGACCACCATGCTCAACGCCCTGTCGAAAATGATCGACCCGGGCGAACGCGTGCTGACTATCGAGGACGCGGCCGAGCTTCGCCTGCAGCAGCCGCACTGGCTGCCGCTGGAAACCCGCCCGCCGAACCTTGAAGGCCAGGGCGCGATTACCATCGGCGACCTGGTGAAAAACGCCCTGCGTATGCGCCCCGACCGCATCATCCTGGGCGAAATTCGTGGCGCGGAATGTTTCGACCTCCTCGCCGCGATGAACACCGGCCACGATGGCTCCATGTGTACGCTCCACGCCAACAGCCCGCGCGAATGTCTGGGCCGTATGGAAAACATGATCATGATGGGCGACATCAAGATCCCGAAAGAGGCCATCAGCCGCCAGATCGCGGAATCGGTGGACCTGATCGTGCAGGTGAAGCGCTTGCGCGACGGTTCGCGCCGGACCACCAACATCACCGAAGTGATCGGGATGGAAGGCGACGTGATCGTGACGCAGGAACTGTTCAAGTTCGAATATCTGGACGAGACCGAAGACGGCAAGATCCTGGGCGAACACCAGTCTTCCGGCCTGCGGCCCTACACGCTGGAAAAGGCGCGCCAGTTCGGCTTCGACCAGGCTTACTTGGAAGCCTGCCTTTAAGGCAGGCGCCCTCAAACGCCGGGCGCGGACCATCCGGTCCGCTTGGCTTTCCTCGCATAAGCTCGGGCGCGCATTCGCGCCCTTCGGCTGCCAGCCTGCGGCAGCCGCTCAGGACAGGCGTGCGAAGCCTGCGGCTTCGAACTTGAAACCCTCCTGAGCGAGCACTGGACAAGCTGCGGGCGGCCGTTCGGCCTTGCGGCCCTGCGGGCCGGGGCCGTTTCCTGACAAGCATCCATAAACCTGGCCACCAATTCAGCACCTCACCCACTGGAACGCCTCCGCAAATGGCGCAGGAAGCGCTGTTCCAGAGCGGCCTCCTGGGTTGACGCGAAACGGGCACCGAAACTCTGTGACCTTCCGCCGATCGCATCGGCGCCTGCCAGTGCGCGATCGAGCTGCGCGAGATGCGCCAGAAGCGCGGAATTATCGGCTTTTCTCTGATTGCCAACATGTTTGCCGTGCCAGAAATGCGGCTTCAGCAATCCTTCGAATGCGCGCCGGGCACTCTCCCCATCTGTGACCTTCCGCGGGATATCCCTTGCCCGCCCCAGCGCGGCATCCCAGGCGGCAGCGAAGCTCTCCCCGCCGCGCCTTCTGCGCAGGCGATAGGCGGTTTCCCGTGCCATGCGCACGCGCCGCGCCGGCAGCGTGACGCAGCGGGTTTCCGCCAAGGCACCCAGAAAGTCCGCCTGGCGTCTGGGCGTCCAGCCATCGGCGCGGCCGCGCAGCGGAACGGGAAAGAATGCCGGCACGCGCACATGCCGCGCCCGGCGAAGCGATCGGGGAGGATAGTTCTTCATCCGCGAGGTTAAGGCAGATTCGGCGCGTGTAGGAAACCCGTTTTTTTCATGTAGCCATGGGCTGGCTGCCGCGCCCGCCACGAATTAGAATGGCCGGGCAATCCAGCGAGGTAGCATGACCGAATTCTTCCGATCGCAGATCTACAATCCCGACATTCTGGCTTCGGCCGGGTTGCTGCTGTTCCTGCTGGCGCTGTGGCTGCTGGCCGGGCGGTGGATCAAATCGCGCGACAATCTGCCGGATGTAGTGGTGCGGCGATGGACGGCCAATGTCCGCAATCTGCTGCTGATCGTCGCCCTGATCGGCCTGATCATGATCTGGGCCCCGCAATTGCGGACCTTCGCCCTGTCCTTGACGGCGGTGGCCATCGCGCTGGTGGTGGCGACGAAGGAACTGATCCTGTGCCTTTCCGGCTCCGCGCTGCGTACCTTCACCCGCGCCTATTCCGTGGGCGATTATGTGCATGTCGGCACCAGCCGGGGCGAAGTGATCGATTACAATCTGCTGGCGACAAGGCTGAACGAGTTGGAACAGCGCGACGGTTCCTTCGTGCCCACGGGGCGCAAGATCGTGCTGCCGCACAGCCTGCTGTTCGGCGGAGCCGTCCGCGCGCAGAGCCAGACCGAAGGCCGGGTTCCGCATAGTTTCCGCCTGACTTTCGAACCGAACCGGAACCTCTTTTCGGAACAGGCGAAGCTGCAGGAGATTGCGGACGCTGCGCAAAAGTCCGTCGAGGAAACGGCCGCCGCCCCCAAGAAGAAGCGCACCGCCAAGCCGGTGGCGCCCCTGGCCCTGATCCAGTTCGGCACCAGCGAGATCGGCAAATACCGGATCGACGTGACCGCCACTGCCGTGCCCGAACTTGTGATCGAAACGGAAAATGCGATTGCCTGCGCCATCGGGGACCATGTGCACCGGATGGAGATTACGGCCCCGAAAGGCACCAATCCCCAATAGGGCCCTGCTGCCTGGCGAAAGGAAAAGGGCGCGCAAAGCACCTGCCTTGCGCGCCCCGTTTCGGCCTCCGTGGGGGGAGGTCGATTACATCACTTCGGTGTCGTCAGCCGGAACTTCCTCGGCAGCGTCGGCAGCCGGTTCGGCAGCGTCGAGCGCCGGATCGGTCACGACTTCCTCGGCAGCCGCAGGTACTTCCGCGACTTCGGCAGGAGCTTCGGCAGCCATTTCGGCTTCCGGATTTGCAGCTTCTGCAGTTTCACCCTGGCATGCAGCCAGCGCGAAAGAAGCCGAAGCCAATGCGACGAGCAATGCAGTCTTTTTCATTTTCGTTTCCTGAAAATGCCCAACATCCATGATTGGCCGGGCGCGCGGGCGGCTACTCCTCGTTGATGCGAATGTCCATCGAAATTTTGCGGCCCCCGCGCAATGGCCTGGCTTGTTTATCAGCCTCGTTGACATCTATTCGGGCGCCATGCACCTTGATAGCTTGCTAGCAAGGGGAGTTGACAATGGCCGTTACGTATCGGTGGCGAGCCATCTTCCCCCTTGCTGCACTCGCCCTCGCCCCGGCTCAGGCAGCCGCGCAAGGCGTGGACGACAACGCCGTGGCCAGTGCCAGCGACGCTTTCGGCATCTCCGTTGGCTCGGAAAGCATCGGGATATACAGCGAAGGCGATGTGCGCGGCTTCGACCCGGTGGATGCAGGCAACACCCGGATCGAGGGCCTGTATTACGCACCGATCGACCGCCTGCCCGACCGCCTGATGCGCAGCAGCACCATCCGCGTGGGCATCGCCGCGCAAGGCTATTCCTTCCCCGCGCCGACCGGCATCGTCGACTATCAGCTCAATGTCAGCGGCGAGAGCGACCAACTCGCACTCAGCTTCAAGCGGGCCCAGTTCGGCTCGCTGGTTGCCGATGGCGAGGCGCAGATCAGGCTGAGCGATTCCTTGGGAGCCTTCGGCGCCGCAGGCTTCCGGGCGCAGAACCGGCATGAAGGCGGGGACTTCCTGAAATACAGCTTCGCCGGCGGGCTGGTCTGGCGGCCCTATTCAGGCGCCAGCATTACCGGCTTTGGCGGAACCGTGCGATTTTATGACGACGAAACGCCGCCCTCGATCTTTCCCGGCGGGGACTATCTGCCCCCGCAGATCGAACGCAAAATGACCATCGGCCAGAGCTGGTCCAAACGGGACAATCGCAGCTCCATATTCGGCGGCGTGGCCAAGCTGCCCATGGGGGCCTGGCTGGTCGAAGCCGGGTCGTTCCTTGCCATTCGCGATACGCCGCTGACCTTCACGGACCTGATTGCCGAAATGCGCCCCGACGGCACCACCCCCAACCGCGTGATGATCGCGGATGCCGACAATCGCGATCGCATGCTGTCGGGCGAATTGCGGGTGACGCGGACCTTCGGCGGCGCCGATCTGGTGCATCGGATTTCGCTGAGCTTGCGCGGAAGGCATGGCGAAAGGCGGTTCGGCGGGGCACAGCGCATCCCGCTGGGCGAAAGCAGCCTGCTTTTCGCCGACGAGCGGCCCAAGCCGGAATTCGAATTCGGCCCGCAGGACCATGACGAAGTAAGACAAGGGAATCTGGGGATCAGCTATTCGCTGACGCGCCCGCAGCGCTTCTCGCTCGACGTCGCGCTGTCTGCCGGCCGCTATGAAAAGACGGTCGACTTTGTCGGGGCTTCTTCTTTGGCCACTACGCGCGACAATCCGATTACCGGCAGTGTTACCGGTACCTACAGTTTCACGCCGCGGCTCTCCGCCTATGGCGGCTATATTCGCGGCTTCGAGGAAGTCCCCGTTGCGCCTTCCAGCGCGGTCAACCGGGGCACGGCCCCGCCGGCCATCAGCACCCAGCAGGCAGATCTCGGCATCCGCTATGCGCTGACGCCGGATCTGAGCCTGGTGACCGGCGTGTTTTCGATCACCAAGCCTTATTACAATGTCGATAGAAACGCCTTCTATCGCGAGCTGGGCGATTCCAGCAGCAGGGGCCTGGAACTCAGCCTTGCAGGCAGCCTGAGACCGGGCCTGACCTTCGTTCTCGGCCATGTCTCGCTCGATGCGACGATCAGCGGGGAACTGGTGGAAGACGGTACGATCGGCCCCCGCCCGATCGCCAGCATCCGGCGGCGCAGCGCGGTCAATCTCGATTGGCGGCTCGACGAGGGCGAAAGCCCCTTCTCCTTCGACGTCAGCGTTGAAAGCCTTTCGGAGCGCGTGGCCAATGCCAGCAACACGCTCTCCGCCCCGGCGCGCGAAATCGTCGATCTGGGCATGCGTTACCGCTTCGATCTGGGCAATTCGCGGGCCCTGGTGCGCCTGCAGATTGCCAATGTGCTGGACGATTATGGCTGGATGGTGTTTTCCAACGGCGCCTTCATGTATTCGCAAAGCCGGCGCGTGCTGGCGGAGCTGCGTCTCGATCTGCCATGAAACATGACAACTGTACCGGTGCCTACATGTCCGGCCGGGCCCAACCGGTGATTCCCATCATCAGCAGCGTCAGCCCGATCAGGGCGCAAATGAAGAATATCTTCGTCCAGGGCACCCAGCCCACCCGGTCGATATCGCGCCTTTTCGTGCGCCGCTGCTCCGCCCAGAAGGCGATCAGCGCGCCCAGCAGCAGCAAGGCGCCCCACATGGCAGACAGCGTGGCGTCGCTGGCAAAACGGATGGCGTCGGGCTCATGCAGCATCGTGCGGCGCGATATGGCCATGGCCCAGCTTCACCGCAATGCTTGATCGCAGGCCAATCCTGCTTAAGGCGGCGCAATGAATGATGCAGCGCACCAATCCAGACCCCTGCTTGCGCTCGTAATCCGCATCGCAGGGGTGGCGGCGCTGGCCACCATGGCAGCGCTGGTTAAGCTGGCATCCGAACGCGGCGTGCATCTGGCGGAGATTATCTTCTGGCGCCAGGGCCTGAGCATTCCGATGGTGCTGGCCTGGGTGATGGCCACCAGCAGCATTTCCGTGCTCAAGACCGATCGCCCGTGGACCCATGCCAAGCGCGGCGTTTACGGCACCGGGGGCATGGTGCTGAACTTCCTGGCGGTCACCATGCTGCCGCTGGCCGAAGCGACGACCTTCACCTTCACTGCGCCGATCTTCGCCGTGGTGCTTTCCGCCATGCTGCTGCACGAACGGGTCGGCCCCTATCGCTGGACGGCGGTGCTGCTGGGCTTTGTGGGCATCCTGATCATTGCGCGCCCGGGCGGCGCGGACATCCCGCTGCTGGGCGCGACAATCGCGCTCAGCGGCGCCTTCATGGTCGCGTTGATCTCCATCCAGGTTGCCGATCTGGGCCGCACGGACAAGCCGATCGCGATCGTCTTCTGGTTCGCGGTGACCACCACTCCGATGGCGGCTTTGTTCCTGCCTTTCGTGGCGACCGGGCACAGCGCGCAAGACTGGCTGCTGCTGATGACGATCGGCGTTATCGGCGGCCTGGGCCAGCTATTGTTCACCGCCAGCCTGCGCTTCGGCAGCGTGGCGAGCGTAATTGTGATGGATTATTCATCGCTGATATGGGCAACGCTCTACGGTTGGATTATCTGGGAAAGGCTGCCACCGGGTTCCACCTGGCTCGGGGCGCCTCTGATCGTCGCGGCGGGGATCACCATCGCCTGGCGGGAGCACCGGCTTGCACGGCCGGTCAGAGTCGCTTCGGACTGACGGAACCGGAACCGAGGCAAACGATTATGGGATCCACCGTCCCGATAAGGACAAGATAAGGAAAGTACGATGGTTCGCAAATTGGTACTGGCAGTCAGCCTGGGCGCGCTGGCTATCACCGTTTCGGCGTGCAACACGGTCAAGGGCCTGGGCAACGACATTGAATCGGTCGGCGAGGCCGGAGAAGAGGCGATCAACTCCTGATCGCGCCTGAAGCCTTTCAAACCTTGCGATAGATGAGCGTGAGATTGTTGGCGGGCATTTCGGCCCGCCGCATTCTCTTCAAGCCGTTCTTTTCGGCCAGCGCGTCGACATCCTCGATCCGGCGAATGCCCCAGTCCGGATTGCGCTGCTGCAAGCTGCGGTCGAACGCCAGATTGGATTCGGCCGGCTCCACCGCATCTTCGAAATACGGGCCATAGAGCACCAGCGGGGCGCCTTGCGGCAACAGCCGTCCGGCCGCTGCGAACAGCCCCTCGCTCGCCTCCCACGGGCTGATATGAATCATGTTGATGCACAGCATCGCATCGGCTGCGCTCACCGGCCAGTCGGGCGATGCGGCATCGAGCATCAGCGGCTCAAGCACATTGTCCAGCCCTTCTTCCGCGCGCCATGCGGCGATCGAAGCGAGCGCAGTCTCGTCCGGATCGGTCGGCTGCCATTGCAGAGAAGGAAACGCGCGGGCGAAATAGACTGCATGTTCGCCCGTGCCGCTGGCCACTTCCAGCACGAGGCCGCTTTCGGGCAGCTCGCCTTCCAGTATATCGGCGATGGGCTGGCGGTTGCGCAGCGCGGGCGGGGCCGACTGTTTCATCTGAGCAGCGGCTCTTCGAAACGGTGCGCAGCGCGCTTTAGCGAGTCATGATCGTGCACGAAACGTCCTCCGGCTTTTTCCCGGGCCAGCCCTAATATGGCCCGTGCCAGAGTGGCAGCCGAAATCGACCGAAAACGCCGATTGCTTCCTTGAAGGAAAAGGTCGGCAAGCGGGCTGAACAGGCGCCCCAGCCCCTCTGCCGGCCTGATATCGTCATGCCGTATCCCCCGGATAATGCCGGGGCGCAATATATCCAACCGCTTGAAGCGCATCTTGGCCAGTGCCGCCTCCACTTCGCCCTTCACCTGGAGATAAAGCGTCTTTCCCAGCGGATTGGCCCCGGCAGAGGACACGAAGATGAAGTGCCAGGCCCCCGCTTCCTTGGCCGCTTCGGCAACCTGCAGCACCAGCTTTTCGTCCACGGCGCGGAACGCCTCTTCATCCTGCCCCGCCTTGGTCCAGGTGGTGCCCAACGCGCAGATCATCACTTCGGGGCGGGTCGCCGCCAGCGCTTCGCCCCACAGTTCGGGTTCGGCCAGGCGCATCTGCATGCGCACGCCGTGCGGCAGGGAAATCTCCCGCCGGGACAGGGCGACAAGATCGAAATCCTCGCGCCCGATCAGCTCCTGCATCACCGCGCGGCCCACCAGCCCCGTCGAACCGACCAGGCCCAGATGGACGGGTTCGCGCGGCGGCGGCGGATTGGCCTGCTCTTTCCCGCCTGTGCGGGATCCGGCCTGCTTTGACATCGCGGCACTCATACGTTCGACAGCCCCATCGGCACCTTGCCGAAGATCCTGGCATATTGATCGATCGCATAGCGGTCGGTCATGCCCGCAATGAAATCGGCGATATGCCGGCTCCTTTGCGGTTCCTGCTCCGGCAGGCTCTCGCGCCAGCCATCTGCCAGCAGCGATCCATCCTGAGTATAGGCCGCATAGAGCCGCGCGACTACATTGCGTGCCCGCTCCGCCGTTTCGACCTGATCGGCATGGAGATAGAGCCGGTCATACATGAAGCGCTTGAGCTGCCGTTCCTGCGCGGCGAAACCGGGGGAGAAACAGGCCAGCGCCCTGCCCGCTTCGCGGACCTCCTTCACGGATCCGATATCGGCGATGTTGCTGCGCGTGGCTTCCAGCAAATCGTTCACCATCACTCCGATCTGAGTCCGGACAAGTTCGCGCAGTTGCCTGTCCCGCGGAGCGTTTGGGAAGCGGTTTTCGACCTCCCGCCAGAGATCGGCGACGAAATCGAGAGTCAGCAGGTCGTCCAGCACCAGAAAGCCCGCCCGCAGCCCATCGTCGATATCGTGATTGTCATAGGCGATGTCGTCGGAAATCGCCGCCACCTGCGCCTCCAGCGAGGGCCACAGATGCAGCTCCAGCGGAATGGCGGTGTCCACTTCCTCCATCGCCCAGCCCGGCTCCGTCACCGGCCCGTTATGCTTGGCCAGCCCTTCCAGCACTTCCCAGCTCAGATTGAGCCCTTCATGGTCGCAATAGGGGCTTTCCAGGCGCATCAGCGTGCGCAGCGACTGCGCATTGTGATCGAAGCCCCCGTGGCGCCCCAACGCGCCGTCCAGCGCCTTCTCGCCCGCATGGCCGAAGGGCGGATGGCCGATATCGTGGGCCAGGCACAGCGCTTCGGTGAGATCCTCGTCCAGCCCCAGCGCCCGCGCCACGACCCGCCCGATCTGGGCCACTTCGATACTGTGCGTCAGGCGCACCCGGTAATGATCGCCATCGGGCGCGATGAACACCTGCGTCTTGTGCCGCAGCCGGCGGAAAGCGATGGAATGGATGATCCGGTCCCGGTCGCGCTGAAATGCGCTGCGCGGGCCGCGCGCGCCGGCGCGTTCCTCAGGAAATTCGCGCCCGCGCGATTGCGCAGGATCGGAAGCGTAAGGCGCGAGGGTAATGCTTGCGCTCGTCATTCGGGCGGGGGCTTAGGCAAGCTGCCGCACGATGGCAACAGGCGGCCGGCCGGTGTCCCCGTAGCTATTGCCCCAGGATCCAGTCCGCGGCCTTTTGCGAATGGATGCGCGTGCAATCGTAGATCGGCAGGACATTGGCATCCACATCCACCACCATGTCCAGTTCGGTGCAGGCCAGAACGATCGCCTTGGCCCCTTCCTGTTCCTTCACCACGATCATGGACTTCAGTGCGCGCTGCGCATCGCGCGTGACCTTGCCGTGCATCAGCTCGTCATAGATGATCCGGTCCAGCCGCTCGACATTGGCCATGTCCGGCGCCAGCAAATCCACCCCATGCGCGACCAGCCGCTTGCGATAGAAGCTTTCGGTCATCACGTTGCGCGTGCCGAACAGCGCGGCGGTCTTCACCTTGTCCGCCTTCATCTTTTCGCCCACCGCATCGGCGATATGCAGGATCGGGATATCCACGGCGGCCGCCACATCGTCATACACCTTGTGCATTGAATTGGCCCCGATGATCAGCGCGGTTGCGCCCGCATCGGCCAGCCGCTTGGCCGATTCCGTCACCACGCGCGCGGCATCGTCCCAGCCGCTATCCTCCGTAATCCGATAGAGAAGCGAGAAATCCAGGCTCTCGATCAGCAGCGGCGCGCTCGCCGGGGAAGGTGCCCTGCTTTGTACGATCCGATTGACATGTTCGTAATAGGTGCTGGTGGAGACCCAGCTCATTCCGCCGATTAGGCCGAGTTTTCTCAACGCTGATACCCTTTGCCGTTACTGTCGCCGCGCGATGCCCGATTGATGCAGCGGCAGCGGGGTTAGCGCCGCCTTTCCCAACATGGTCGAGACAGGCGGAGGGATGCCCGCGCCCAGCGAAATTATCAAGCACGGCGCGATAAATCCCGCGTGTTGTGCCCTAAAAGGCTTTAATGATTTCTTCGACCATCTTCTTGGCGTCGCCCAGCAGCATCATGGTCTGATCCATATAGAATACGTCGTTGTCGACACCGGAATAGCCGACGCCGCCCATCGAACGCTTGATGAAGAACACCGTCTTGGCCTTGCCCACATCGAATACCGGCATGCCGAAAATCGGGCTGGAGGGATCGGATTTGGCCGCGGGGTTCACGACATCGTTCGCCCCGATCACGAAGGCGACGTCGGTCTGGGCGAACTCGCTGTTGATGTCCTCCAGCTCGAACACTTCGTCATAGGGCACATTGGCCTCGGCCAGCAGCACGTTCATATGCCCGGGCATGCGCCCCGCCACGGGGTGAATGGCGTATTTCACCGTTACCCCTTCTTCCTTCAGCAGATCGCCCATTTCACGCAGAGTGTGCTGCGCCTGGGCCACGGCCATGCCGTAGCCGGGAATGATGATCACCTGGTTCGCTTCCTTCAGCAGGAAGGCGGCGTCTTCCGCGCTGCCGCGTTTCCACGGGCGGTCCGTCTTGGCCTCTCCCGCATCGCCGCCGCTTTCCGCGCCGAAACCGCCTGCAATCACGGAGATGAAGCTGCGGTTCATCGCCCGGCACATGATGTAGCTCAGGATCGCGCCGGAACTGCCGACCAGCGCGCCGGTGACGATCATCGCGGTATT
Source organism: Alphaproteobacteria bacterium (assembly GCA_030426245.1). Taxonomy (GTDB): domain Bacteria; phylum Pseudomonadota; class Alphaproteobacteria; order Sphingomonadales; family Sphingomonadaceae; genus Andeanibacterium. The sequence goes on from JAUHYZ010000003.1 coordinate 100,710, forward strand.
GTGCAGCGTGAAGCCCATCGCGGCTGCCGCCCAGCCCGAATAGCTGTTCAGCATGGAAACGACGACCGGCATGTCCGCCCCGCCGATGGGGATGATCAGCAGGAAACCGATGGCGAAGGCCGCCGCCAGGATGATCCAGAACAGTGCGTTCTCGCCAGGACCGGCATTGGCGGAAACGGCAAACGCGCCGACCATGACCACGATGGCCACCAGCGTGCCCAGATTGATCAGGTGCCGCGCGGGCAGCAGAATGGGCGCGCCCGACATATTGCCGTTGAGCTTGGCAAAGGCGATGACGCTGCCGGAAAAGGTGATCGCGCCGATGGCCGCGCCCAGCGCCATTTCCACCCGGCTGACGGTCAGGATATTGCCGTCCATTCCCAAGATGTCGAACGCCCCGGGATTGAGGAAAGCCGCCGCTGCCACCAGCACGGCGGCCAGCCCGACCAGGCTGTGAAACGCCGCGACGAGCTGCGGCATGGCCGTCATCGCGATGCGCCGGGCAATCACGAAGCCGATCAATCCGCCAATCAGGATCGCAGCGCCGATTTCCGGCAAGCTAGCGACATCGTGCGTCACCAGCGTCGTCACTACCGCGATCAGCATGCCCGCCATGCCGAAGCGGTTGCCCCTGCGCGAACTGGCAGGTGAACTCAGCCCGCGCAGCGCAAGGATGAAACACACGCCCGCAACCAGATAGGCCAGCGGAACCCACGGGCTCACGGCGGCGTGTCCGGCGCCCGAAGCAAGAAGAGCCAGCATCAGCCTTTGCCCCCGTCATCCTTGGGGGCTGGGCGTTCCTTCTTCTTGTACATCGCCAGCATGCGTTCGGTGACGGCAAAGCCGCCGAAAATATTGACGCTGGCCAGCACCACGCCTGCCAGGCCGAGCCATTTGGCCGCCGGGCTGCCCGCCGCAGCCGCGGCGATCAGCGCGCCGACGATGATGACGCTGGAAATGGCATTGGTGACCGCCATCAGCGGTGTGTGCAGTGCGGGAGTGACGGACCAGACGACGTAGTAGCCCACGAAGCAGGCCAGTACGAAGATCGACAGGATCGAAACGAAATCCATGTTTTACTCTCTCCCTCACCCCAACAGGCGTTCGTTGACCACCTTTCCGCCTTGCGTCAGCCGGATGGCATCGCCGATTTCCTCGTCGAGGACCGGTTTTTTGGCTTCCTCGTCCCAGAAGGCCGAGAAGAAATTGTAGAGGTTGCGCGCGTAGAGTGCCGAAGCATCGGCAGCCAGGCGGCTGGGCGTGTTGGAATAGCCCATGATCTTCACGCCGTGCTTCTCCACGACCTCGTCAGGCACGGAGCCTTCCACATTGCCACCTTGCGCGACGGCCAGATCGAAGATCACGCTGCCCGGCTTCATGCTGGCGATCTGTTCGTCGCTGATCAGGCGGGGCGCCGCCCTGCCCGGGATCAGCGCGGTGGTGATCACCAGATCCTGCTTGGCGATATGGCTGGAAACCAGCTCGGCCTGGGCCTTCTGGTATTCCTCGCTCATCTCCGTGGCATAGCCGCCTGTGCCTTCGCCCTCGATCCCGGCGACGCTTTCGACGAAGATCGGCTTGGCCCCCAGGCTTTCGATCTGTTCCTTCGTGGCGGAGCGCACATCGGTGGCGGAAACCTGCGCCCCCAGGCGCCGCGCGGTCGCGATCGCCTGCAGGCCCGCCACGCCGACGCCCATCACGAATACTCGCGCGGCAGTGATCGTGCCGGCGGCCGTCATCATCATGGGAAAGGCGCGGCCATATTGCTCGGCCGCGGAAATCACGGCCTTGTAGCCGGAAAGATTGGACTGGCTGGAGAGCACATCCATGCTCTGCGCGCGGGTGATGCGCGGCATATATTCCATCGCCAGCGCTTCCAGCCCAGCGGCGGCATAGGCGTCCACACGCGCGCGCTGCCCGGTCGGGTCCAGCACGGCGGCCAGCATCGCGCCGGGCGCCGCCCCTGCCAGCAAAGCCGGATCGGGGCCCTGCACGGCCAGAATGATGTCTGCATCCTTGATAACCGAAGCCGCATCGCCAATCGCGGCACCGGCATCCACATAGGCGGAATCGGGGATCGACGCGCGAAGTCCCGCTTCGCTTTCCACCGCGAGCTGAGCCCCCAACGCGCTGAACTTCTTTATCGTTTCCGGCGTTGCAGAAACTCGATTTTCACCCGCGGCTCGCTCTTTCAAAACGGCGATCCGCATTTCCTCTCCCAGTCATTTTATGTCAGGAAATTATGACGATAACTCCAAGTGCGATCAGGGCGATGATCGGTGTGGACCACTTCAGCAGCGTTATGAAGCTTTCATAGGTCTTGTTGGCTGCCTGCATGTCGTTTGCCGATTCCATGAATGATGTCCCTGCTCGTGAATTGGAAAAATGTCTGTTCCTGCCGGTCTAGCGCCCAATTTGCCGCCACTCAAGAGGCCGCTTTTGCCGGTTGAGGCCAGATAGTTACGCATTCTGCAACAGGCTTAATCAGCTCTTTACCCGCATCGGTTAAATCCTTGTCCGTGCCAAACTTGGACAGTGGGGAACGATGACAGAGCCGGAACAGCGCCTGTTGATGCTGATTGACGACGAGCCGGCTCAGAGCCGGCTGATAACGGCGCTTGCCTCACGCGAGGGTTGGCGCACGCTGGTTGCCAAGGATTCCGATACCGCGATCGCCACTTTGGGCACGCGCGAAGGGATGCAGCTATCCGCGATCATCCTGGACCAGTGGGTCCCGGGGGACGATGCCTGCGCCCTGATCGCAGAACTCAAATCGCGCCGTCCGGCCCTGCCCATCCTGATGCTGACCACCAGTTCCAGCCCGCTGCTGGCCGTGGAGGCCATGCGCGCAGGCGCGACGGATTATCTCGTCAAGCCGGTCGCGCCCGATCGGCTGATGCAGGCACTGCGTAGCGCGACGACCCGAGAGGCGCCGCGCAACGAGCTGCAGCCGCTGACCGAAAAGCTGGCCGGCTCGCTCGATTTCGAATCCATGATCGGTACCGCTCCGCGCTTCCGCACGGCGCTGGCCAAGGCGGCCAAGGCCGCGCGCGGCCACGGCAATGTGCTGATCGTGGGCGAAAGCGGCACCGGCAAGGAAATGGTGGTGCGCGCCATGCATGCCGCCAGCCCGCGCGCCCGCGCACCGTTTCGCATCGTCAATGTCGGCGGCATTCAGGCCAGTTCGCTGGAATCGGCGCTGTTCGGCCATGAAAAAGGCGCCTTTCCCGGCGCGTTCGACCGCCAGATCGGCGCCCTGCAACATTGCGACGGCGGCACTCTGGTGCTGGACGATGTCGACCGCCTGGCCAAATCCATTCAGGACCGGCTGGCCGAAGCGATCACCACCCGTTCCATCCGCCCGGTTGGCGCGCGGCACAGCTTCCGCACCGACATCCGCATCATCGCGGCCAGCAATGTTCCGCTGGCACCGCTGGCGGAAACGGGCGAATTCAATCCCGAACTCTTCGCCGCGCTGGCCGCGACCCGCATCGAGCTGCCGGCCCTGCGCGACAGGCTGGGCGATCTGGGCGGGTTGACCCGCTATTTCCTGGGCAAGATCGGCGAACAGCCGGGGCTGCGCCCGCTCGGCATCACCGACGGCGCGCTGAAGCTGCTTGCGGCCTATGACTGGCCCGGCAATGTCCGTCAGCTGCAGGCCGTGCTGTTCCGCGCCGCCGTGTTCTGCGACGGGGACGCGCTGACTGCCGGCGACTTCCCGCAATTGATGGAATTGCTGGGCGAACCGCAGGACAATAACGAATATTCATCGCATGAAGGCGTCGGCATCCAGCTCTATACCGCCGATGGCAATCTGCGCCCGCTGGAAGAGATCGAGGCGGACGTGATCCGCCTGGCGATCGGGCATTATCGCGGCAGGATGACCGAAGTCGCCCGCCGCCTGGGCATCGGCCGCTCCACGCTTTACCGCAAGCTGAGCGATCTGGGCATCGATAACGACGCGGCCTGATCGGGCTGCTCGCGCGACGTTGGTCAGCGCGTATGACCGCTTGAGGCCCTGCAAGCTCGATTGCCGGCTTGTGCAATGATTTGAAGCGCTTCGCAGACGAATTCGGCACACCGCCTGCAATGCCCCTTCGCGGGCAGCAAACTCGATTGGTCTCGAACCAAGAAGAACTACCTTGAGCGCCGGTATTTATCGCGTTCACTCTCCTGCCAAACGATAATCACGAGCAGGATGCCCAATGCGCGCTTATTTCATCAAACCCGGGACGACCGGCCCGGCCGATCTGAAACTGGAAGAACGGCCCGATCCGGTGCCCAGCCAGCGTGAAATCCTGGTTCGCCTTCATGCGGTCTCGCTGAACTATCGCGATCAGGTGATTGCCCGTGACGGCCATCCCGCAGGCAAGGCCACAACCGACACCATTCCATGCTCGGACGGCGCCGGCGAAGTGATCGCCATCGGCCCCGGCGTGACGCGCTTTGCCGTGGGAGACCGGGTCGCCAGCACCTACGATCTGGGCTGGGCCGGGGGTGTTTTCGGCGATTTCCCAAGGCCATCCAGGGGCCAGCCAGGCGCGGACGGGATGCTCGCGGAACTGGTGGTTCTAAGCCAGGAAGACGCCGTACGCATCCCCGATGAACTGTCTTACGAAGAGGCGGCATGCCTTCCTTGCGCCGCCGTCACCGCCTGGACGGCGCTGGTCGATATGGGCCAAATGACGGTTGGCCAGACCGTCCTCACTCAGGGGACGGGCGGCGTTTCCATGTTTGCGCTGCAATTCGCCAAGGCCACTGGATGCCGCGTGATCGTGACATCCTCCTCGGACGAAAAGCTCAAACGCGCGAAGGCGCTCGGCGCAGACGATTTGATCAATTACCGCACGACGCCCGATTGGGCCTCCGCCGTGCGCAAATTGACCGGTGGGCGCGGGGTCGACCAGATCGTGGAGATCGGCGGCGTCGGCACGCTGGCGCAATCCTATCGGGCCCTGGCCATCGGCGGCCATATCGGCCTGATCGGCTTCCTGGCCGATGTGGATGAAGTACCCCCGCCCGCCATGCCCCGATCGGGAAGGCTGAACCGTATTTCGGTGGGCAGCCGCGAAAACTTCGAGGACATGAATCGCGCCATTGCCCAGAACGGCATCAAGCCGGTGATCGATCGCTCATTCCCGTTCGAACAGGCGATAGACGCTTATCAATACATGCTGAAGGCGCAGCACTTCGGCAAAATCGCAATTACGTTCTGAAGGAAGGGCCGCACCGATGGGAATGAAAGCCTGGCATGTCGTCAAGGGCACCAAGGGCCCGCGCGATCTCAAACTGGCCGAACGGCCAGATCCGCAACCCGGCGCCAAGGACATCCTTGTGCGCATGCGCGCCGCCTCGCTCAATTACCGCGATCAGGTGATCGTGCAGAACAAATATATGAACCTGACGATGGAGCGCGATACCGTGCCCCTGTCCGACGGTGCGGGCGAAGTGATTGCCGTGGGGGAAGAGGTCACCCGCTTCAAAGTGGGCGACCGCGTGATCGGCACCTTCAACCGCGGCTGGTATGGCGGTTCATATGAAGACGACCGATACGAACAGCTCGGCCAACCGGGGGTGGAAGGCGTTCTCGCCGAAAAGGTGGTGTTAAATCAGGATGACGCCGTATCGGTCCCGGCCTTTCTTTCATACGAAGAAGCTGCATGCCTGCCCTGCGCGGCCCTCACGGCCTGGAGCGCCTTGGTCGTCGCCGGCAAGATGAAGGCCGGCCAATCGGTGCTGACTCTCGGCACTGGCGGCGTGTCCATCTTTGCCCTGCAATTCGCCAAGGCCGCAGGATGCTGTGTCATTGCCACTTCGTCTTCCTATGAAAAGCTCCAGCGCGCCAGAACGCTTGGGGCCGATCACACCATCAACTACCTCACCCATCCCGAATGGGACCGGAATGTGCGCGACATGACGAACGGACGCGGCGTGGACCACATCATCGAAGTGGGCGGCGCAGGCACGCTGGAGCGATCCTACCGATCGCTTGCCACCGGCGGGATGATCGAGCTTATCGGCTTTCTCGCCGCAGCCGAAAAGCAGCCGCCCGTCGGCCTGCCCCGGTGGGGAATGCTGGCCAAGATCAATGTCGGAAGCCGCGAAGGATTCGAAGCGATGAACCGGGCCATGGCCGCGAACGACATTCATCCAGTGATCGATCGAGTCTTCCCCTTCGAAGAGGCGATCGAAGCTTATGAATATGAAGGCGCGGGCAAGCACTTCGGCAAGGTGGTGATAACGATCTGAGGGCGCTGGTAGGCGGCTGGCTCAGGCGCACGGCAACGTCCTGTTCCGCGCCGCCGTGTTCTGCGACGGGGACGCGCTGACTGTCGGCGACGGCAATCTGCGCCCGCTGGAAGAGATCGAGGCGGATGTGATCCGCCTGGCGATCAGGCATTATCGCGGCAGGATGACCGAAGTCGCCCGCCACCTGGGCATCGGCCGCTCCACACTCTACCGCAAGCTGAGCGATCTGGGCATCGATAACGACGCGGCCTAAGCGCCTCTTCCTCCCGGCCCGCAATCATTTCCCGCATCGCGGCACGTCCCGCTTGGCGGCATGGCCTGGCTTGGCTAGGGCGACGCCAGGCCAATGGGAACGGCCGGATTGGGAGCCTTGGATGACCGACATTTCCTCTTTTTCGGGGCGCACCGCGCTGATCACCGGCGCCGCGTCGGGCATCGGTGCGGCGACTGCCGAATGGCTCGCACAGCGCGATATCGGGCATCTAATTCTGATCGACCGCGATGAAGCAAAGCTCCAGGCGCTCGATCTGTCCTGCGAAACGACGCTGCAGCTCGGCGATGTCGGCGATCCCGATTTCTGGTCCGGGCTTGAGGAGCAATCTCCCAAAATCGACTTTGCGCTGATCAATGCGGGCATTGCCTCCGGCGCGCCGATTGCCGAGCAGCCTTTCGCCGAATGGCGCCGGCTGATGGGCGTCAATCTCGACGGATCCTTCCTCACGCTGGCGGCCGTGCTGCGCAACATGCTGAAGCATGATGGCGGCAGCATCGTGCTGACTTCCTCCGTCACCGGCATCAAGGCGTTTCCCGGCAGCGGCGCCTATGCCGTCTCCAAGGCGGCGATTGCCCATCTTTCGAAGATCGCGGCGGCAGAGAATGCCGCGCACGGTATCCGCGTGAACGCCGTGGCGCCGGGCGGCGTCGATACGCCGATCTACGAAACCGACCCCAATTTCATGCAGCTGGTGGAAGATCAGGGGCGCGAAGCGGCCTTTGCCCAGGCGGCTTCGACCACGCCGCTAAAGCGCTTCGCCGAAGCGAAAGAAATCGCCGGGCTGATCGGCTATCTCTTGTCGGAAGAAGCGCGCAACATCACCGGCGCGGTGTTCTCCAGCGATGGCGGGCTCTCGCTCTAGATCCCCCCTATGCGCCCGGGAGAGTGCTGAAATCGGTGAGCGCGGCATCGCGCATGCCCCGCCAGACATTGCGCGCCTGCACGGTTTCGGGAACGTCATGCACGCGCAGCAGCTGTACGCCTGCATCCAGGCCTTTTAGCGCCAAGGCCAACGAACCGCCCAGCCGCTGATGCGCGGGCGCTTCCTTTGACAGTGCACCGATCATCCGCTTGCGGCTGGCGCCCAGCAGGATCGGCTGACCCAAGGCATGGAACAGCGGCAAGGCGTTCAATAGCGCCAGATTGTCCGCCAGCGACTTACCGAAGCCGATGCCGGGATCGAGGATGATCAGTTCAGGTGCGATCCCCGCCGCGATCGCTCGGTCGCGCTGCGCCGCCAGGGAATCGAACACGTCGAACACGACATTGCCGTAGGCCCCGTCGGCATGCAGATCCTGGCCATCGCCCGGCGCGTGCATCAGGATCACCGGCACCTTGGCAGACGATGCCAGTTCGATGCTGCGCGGATCGAAACGCAGGGCTGAAACGTCATTGATGATATGCGCGCCCGATTGCAGCGCGGCCTCCATCACCGCGGGGCGCCTGGTGTCGACACTGATCGCGGCGCCCATCTGCGCCACTGCCTCCACTGCGGGGATGACGCGCTTGATCTCGTCCCCTTCCCAAACGGCGGCGGCTCCAGGCCGCGTGCTTTCGCCGCCAATATCGATGATCGCCGCGCCGCCTTCCAGCATCGCGGCGGCATGATCGCCCGCCACCTGCGGATCGTCCAGGAATTTGCCCCCGTCGGAAAAACTGTCGGGCGTAACGTTCAGGATGCCCATCACTTGCGGCTGATCGAAGCGGATGGTGCGCTCTCCGCCGCCCTGCACGCCAAGCTGCATCGGTGCATGGACCTTCTGCAGGTTCGCCCATTGCGCCCTGCCTTCGGCCTCCAGCTCGGTCGGAAGCGCATCCAGCGCCGTGTCCATCTGCCTGGCAGTGACCCTGCTATTGGTCACGACCTGCCCTGCTTCGGTCAGGATGACGGAAAATTCATTGGCGTAAACCAGCCCGCCGGCGAGCCGGATCGCATCGCCTTCAACCGACTGGGGACTGGGTACGAAGCCGGTCGGCCAAATGTAGATCTGTGCCATCAGTCCTCAATGGCGAGGAGATAAAGCTGGCGCAATGCGTCGAGCGGCTTGATTTCGCCTTCATGCTCCAGATGCCAAAAGGTCCAGCCATTGCAACTGGGCGCGCCCTGCAGGTTCTTGCCCACCGAATGGATAGAACCCGTTTCCTTGCCCGCCATGACGGAGCCATCCGCCCGGACGGAGGCGGCATAGCGGCGCTTCTTGTCGAACAGCGGCGTGCCGGGCGCAATCATGCCTGCTTCCACCAGCGCACCGAAGGCCACACGCGGCGCGTTCCTGCGGCTTTGCATAGTCTGCAGCGCGCTTTCATCCAGCGGCAGCGCCATCTCGATCCGCTCCAGCGCCGCATCGCAATAGGAGGTATCGCGTTCGCAGCCAATCCATTCGCGGCCGAGCCGCTTGGCGACGGCCCCGGTCGTGCCCGTGCCGAAAAAGGGATCCAGAACAACCCCGCCCTTGTCGGTGGTGGCCAGCATCACGCGGTACAGCAGGGATTCCGGCTTCTGCGTGGGATGAACCTTCGTACCGTTCTTCTTCAGCCTTTCCTGGCCGCTGCAGATCGGCAGCACCCAGTCGGAGCGCATCTGCAGCTCGTCATTCAGGGTTTTCATCGCCGTGTAGTTGAACTTGTATTTCGCCTTTTCACCCATGCTCGCCCAGATCAGCGTTTCATGTGCATTGGTGAAGCGCGTGCCGCGGAAATTCGGCATCGGGTTGCTCTTGCGCCAGACAATGTCGTTGAGGATCCAGAAGCCCAGGTCCTGTACGATCGTGCCGACGCGGAAGATATTGTGATAGCTGCCGATCACCCACAGCGAGCCATCGGGCTTGAGCACGCGCCGCGCCTCTGCCAGCCATTCGCGGGTAAAGGCGTCATAGGCGGCGAAACTGTCGAAGCGGTCCCAATCGTCGGTCACGGCGTTCACATGGCTGCCGTCGGGCCGGTTGAGGTCCCCGCCGAGCTGGAGATTGTAAGGCGGATCCGCGAAGACCATGTCCACGCAGGCATCGGGGAGCGAACGCATCGCCTCCACGCAATCGCCCGTGAGTATCTGGCCCAGGGGCAAATCTACCGCCTCGGCCACAGTTGTCCTTGCCACCGCGCGCGGCTTTTTCAGCAATGTTTCCACTTACCAACCCCCTGACTTATCCACAGGTTGAGTCCCCGGGAGTCCCGCGTCAAGCAGGAAATGTCGCAGATCATGGTTAACACCGCGCTAAGCCCCATGAGAACGAAACGAGTCCCACACCGCATATGGAGTCCGCCCGGGCTGCGGGGACTCGATATATGGGGGTGTTGCGCCAAGGACTCTGGCGGAAATTTCCACGCAGAAATCTGCTGCGGCGATCCCGATATTGCCCTAATCCACCCGCCAGGATGGATTGAGGGAGGTAAGTCATGGCATTGCAGGTGATCGGAGCGGGCCTGGGGCGGACAGGCACATTCTCGCTCAAATTCGCGCTCGAACGCCTGGGGTTCGGCGCGTGCTACCACATGTCGGAGGCGCTTGCCGGGGCGCGGCGCAATCTCCCCCTGTGGATCGAGGCCGCCAAGGGCAATGCCGATTGGGACGCGATTTTCGAAGGCTACCGCTCCACCTGCGACTATCCGGCCTGCACCTTCTGGCGCGAATTGGCGGATTACTATCCCGAAGCGAAGGTCATTCTGACTGTACGCGACGCCGACAACTGGTTCGATTCCGTCAACGCCACCATCTTTTCCAAGCCGCACCGCGAAACCTTCGCCGGCGGCCCCCTGAGCGAATTTTTCGAAAGCACCGTCTATTCCGATTTCGGCGACCGCATCGACGAACGCGAATTCATGACCGATTATTTCAAGCGCTGGAACCAGTCGGTCATCGATGAGGTGCCGCCCGAACGCTTGCTGGTCTATTCCGCGCGCGAAGGCTGGGGCCCGCTCTGCGAGTTTCTGGGCGTACCGCTGCCGGATGTGCCCTACCCCCGCGTCAACAGCCGCGACGAACTCATGAGCGGCCAGGAAGAAGCCGGGCGGCACGAAGCCCAACAATCCGATCCTCCTTCCGCAGAACAGCTGGAGCAGTTTGCCCGCAACTATATCGGGCAGCTGAGGGCCGAAGCTTTCCCGGAGGTTTGAGCGGACCGATCGCACCATCACGCCTGTGATCCGCAAAAAATCCGGAACGATAGGCGCCGCCGGGGCTTCCAATCCTGGGAGGCTGGCACTGCAGCACGATCATGTTCTCGATTGAAGTCGCCATTGGGCTGTTCCTGCTGTCGGCGGCAGTGATCGGAATTTGCGGCGTGCAAATGACGCAGCTGGCCGATCGCATTGCCGATCATACGCGCCTGGGCGAGGCGGTGGTCGGCGGGCTGCTGCTGGGCATGAGCACATCTCTCTCCGGAACCGTGGCCTCCGTTTCCGCGGCATGGGGCGGCATGCCTTCGCTGGCCGTAGCCAACGCCATCGGCGGAATTGCCGTGCAGACCACCTTCCTGGTGGTGGCCGATCTCGCCTACCGCCACGCCAATCTGGAACATGCCGCGGCCGATGCGAAGAACCTGCTGCAGGCGACAACGCTGATCCTGGTGCTTGGCCTCGCCCTGGCCGCCTATCTGACGCCGCCTTTCGCGATCTGGCAGATCCACCCGGTCAGCGTGGTGCTGGTGGCAGTCTATCTCTTCGGTGCCCGCACCACCGTGCGCCTGGGGCGGCAACCCAGCTGGCGGCCGGAGCGCACCGACAAGACCCGCGAAGACGTGCCGGACGAGCCGCCCGGCGATGCCTCCAGCATTACTCGGCTGGCATTCAAATTCACTGCGCTGGTCCTGGTTCTGGGCGGCGCAGGCTATGCAATCGCGGTTACCGGAGCACAGATTTCGGAGAGCTTCGGCATTTCGCAGACCGTTGTGGGTGTTCTGCTGACCGCAACGGCGACCTCGCTGCCTGAACTGGTGACCACGCTCGCGGCCGTGCGGCGCGGCGCACTGCAACTCGCCGTCGGCGGCATCATCGGCGGCAACACATTCGACGTGCTGTTCCTCAGCCTGTCCGATGCGGCCTATCGCGGCGGCTCGATCTATCACGCGATTCCCGCGCGTGACGCGCTGATGATCGCGGGCAGCATCGTGATCACTGCAATCCTGTTGATGGGGCTCATCATGCGTGACCGGCGCGGGATCGGTTTTGAAGGCGTGGCGATCCTGCTGGTCTATGCCGCGCTGGTGGGGGTTCAGATTTCGCTCGGCTAGGTTATGCTGCCGCATCATCGCGCTCGCTGCGCATGCAAAGCAGATCATGGAGAAATGCCGGTTTGGCCTGCCAATTCAGAAAACTCGCCCGTCTGATTTCTGCCTTCTTCCTGCTTCTGGCAGCCACGCTTTCATCGCTTCCGGCCCATGCCGCGGCCCCTGCCGGGGAAATGAACATCGCCACGCGCGAAGCGCCGCCCTTCGCCATGAAGGGCGAAGACGGCGAATGGCACGGCCTGGCGATCGACCTGTGGCGCGGCATCGCGGAGGACCGCGGCTTCGAATACCGCTTCACCGAGACCGAGCTTTCCGAGATGGTCGATGGCCTTGCAGCGGGCGAATACGATGCCAGCGTCGGCGCGCTGACGGTGACTTCGCAGCGCGAAGAGCAAGTCGATTTCACGCAGCCCTTCTTCACCACCGGCTTCGGCATCGCGGTGCAAAAATCGCCTACGGCTTGGCTGTCATTGTTGCAGAACTTCTTCACCTGGGATTTCCTCCAGGCCGTGCTTGCCCTGTCGGCATTGCTGCTGTTCGTCGGCGTACTGTTCTGGCTGGCGGAAAGAAAAACCAATTCCGAAGAATTCCCGCGCGAAGCGAAAGGCATCGGATCCGGCTTCTGGTTTTCCGCCGTTACGATGACCACGGTCGGCTATGGCGACAAGGCGCCGCGCACGCCCGCAGGCAAGATCGTGGCCCTGGTCTGGATGTTCGCGGCCATTCTGATCATCTCCACCTTCACCGGCATGATTGCCTCCTCGCTGACCACCGGGCGGCTCGCCGGGGCAGTCTCCGGGCCAGGTGATCTGCCGGATGTGGCCGTAGGATCGATCGAAGGCACGGCAAGCGATGCATGGCTGCGGGACGAGCGGGTCGGTTTCACTTCCTATGACAGCGTGGAAGCCGGGCTGGCTGCATTGCGCGCAGGCGAAATCGACGCTTTCGTCTATGACGAGCCGCTGCTGCGCTACATGGTGCGCTCGGCAGGCAGCAAGGAACTGAAGCTGCTTCCCGGCACGTTCGGCCGCCAGGATTACGGCATAGCGCTGCCCCAGGGCAGCCCGCTGCGCGAAGAAATCGATATCGCCCTGCTTCGCCGGATCGAGAGCGACGATTGGCGGCGCGAGGTCGTCGCCACGCTGGGCGGCCGCGACTGATCCAAGCTACAACAGCGTCAGTTGGGCCACCGGGGCGAAACTGCGCCGGTGCAGCGGCGTCGGCCCATTGCGGCGCAGCGCCTCCAGATGTTCCTTCGTGCCATAGCCCTTGTTCCGTTCCCAGCCGAAACCGGGATGGTCCCGCGCCGCTTCCACCATCAGGCGGTCGCGATATGTCTTGGCGAGAATCGACGCCGCCGAAATGCATGGTTCCAGCGCATCCCCGCCGACCACCGCCCGCGCATTCCAGCGCCATTCTTCGTGCCGCCCGGCCGGGGTCAGATTGCCGTCCACCAGCACTTCGCCCGGCTCCGCATCCAGACAGTGGCAGAGCCGCCCCACGGCCTGGGCCATGGCCAGCATGGTGGCCTGGAAGATATTCAGCCGGTCGATCGCCTCGACATCGACCACACCGATGCCCCATGCGCAGCGCGCCTTGATGCTCGCTTCCAGTTTTTCGCGGCGCGCGGCCGTCAGCACCTTCGAATCGTCGAGACCTGCAGGTCGCGGCTTGCATAGGACGACAGCAGCCGCCACAACTGGTCCAGCCAGCGGGCCGCGGCCAGCCTCGTCCACACCTGCGACGAGGCTTTCGCAGCCAAGCCGAACCGAAAAATCAGGATGAGGACTTCCAGAGAGCATGATCGTTTCCAAACCCGCCTTTCGCACCCTTTTATTCTCGCCCCTGCTGCTGGCCGCAAGCTGCAGTACGCCGGCACCCACAGGAAACGGCACCGAGCCGGAAAACACCTCCGCCGATCCGTTCAGTATCGAGGAGATGGCATCGCTGGACGAAGGCTGGGGACTCGCATTCGAGCCTGGAACCGGCAACCTGTTCGTCACCGAGAAGGCCGGCACGATGAAATTCTACCAGCCGTCTAATGGCAGGCTGGGTACGGTTTCGGAAGGCCTGCCGGAGGTTTCCTATGGCGGCCAGGGCGGATTTGGCGACATCGCCTTCGCCCCCGATTATGCCGAGAGCAAGCGCATCTATCTGAGCTGGGTCGAAGCCGGTGAAGGTGAAACGCGCGGCGCGGTACTGGGCCGCGGCAAACTGATCTGCGAAGAGCAGGACACCTGCAAGGTCGACGGGCTGGAGGTCATCTGGCGGCAGACCCCGAAAGTGGAAGGCGGGGCGCATTTCTCCCACCGCATCGCCTTCTCCCCAGATGGGCAGTACATGTTCGTTTCCAGCGGGGAACGCGCCAAGGAGGATCCAGCTCAGGATCTCTCCAACAATCTGGGCACGATCCTGCGATTGCTACCCGACGGCACACCTGCCCCGGGCAACCCGTTCGAGGACCGCGGCGGCGTCAGCGCGCAAATCTGGTCCTACGGCCACCGCAACGTGCTGGGCCTGGATTTCGACGAGGAAGGCCGCCTGTGGGATGTGGAGCATGGCCCGCGCGGCGGAGACGAGCTCAACCTGGTCAAGCCGGGCCAGAATTATGGCTGGCCGCTGGTTTCCGGCGGCGTCCATTACAACGGCGATCCCATTCCAGACCATTCGACCCGTCCCGACCTGGCCGGCCCGGCAGTGAACTGGACTCCGGTGATCGCACCGGGCGACTTCCTGTTCTACGAAGGCTCTCTGTTTTCCGGCTGGCAAGGCGATGCCCTCATTACCGGCCTGGGCCCGCAATTGATCGTTCGCGTCGAGATCGATGGAGAAGATGCGCAGGAAGTGGCACGTTACGAATTCGAAAGCCGCATCCGCGATATTGCCGAAGATAGCGACGGCGCCCTGTGGATCGTCACCGACGGACCGGAAAGCAAGCTGCTTAAGCTGACGCCGAAATCCTGACTTTTCGTTGCATGGGCCCGCGCCCTCGCCTATCGGCGCGCGGCCCATGGACGATACTGAACCCACACTGATCCCCCTCGACCAGGTCGAACCGGCGATGATCGAAGAAGTGCTGGACCGCGCCTTCGGCTCCGATCGCCATGGGCGCACGGCCTATAAGGTGCGCGAAGGCACCGATTGGCTGCCCGCGCTCAGCTTCGCCGCGCTGGATAAAGACGATATGCTGGTCGGCACGATTCAGGTCTGGCCGGTCGCCCTTGAAGACGAAGACGGGAAACAGCACCCCATGCTGATGGTCGGCCCGGTCGCCGTGATCCCTGAACGACAGAATGAAGGATACGGCCAGGCGCTGATGCTGGCGATGCTGTCCGCGCTGGACGAGCGTGCGCCGCTTCCACAGGTGCTGATCGGCGATGCAGACTATTACGGGCGCTTCTTCGGCTTTTCCGACGCGCCGACCGCTGGATGGACGCTGCCCGGCCCTTGGGACCCCGGCAGGTTACTGGTTCGTGCCGCCAATCCCGCGGTGCTCCCGGCAAAAGGCGCGCTGGGCCCGTGGCGGAGCCACTTGGCGAATAGTGGCTGATCTGGCAACGCTCCTGCATGGGCCTGCTGCTGGACAAACTGACGCGGATTTTCGAGGAAGGGCACGGTGACGAGCTGCCCGGCCTCCGCAACGATGCGGTTTTCGCGCCGCCGGGCCGCCCGCGTCCCGCCGCCGTGCTGATCGGCGTCACCGACCGGCCCGAACCCGGCCTGCTGCTGACGCACCGCCCGATGGAAATGCGCCAGCATGCCGGCCAGGTCGCCTTTCCGGGCGGCAAACTGGACCACGGAGAGGACGCCGTCACCGCCGCGCTGCGCGAAACGCATGAGGAGCTGGGCATCCAGCCTGCCGAAATATCGATCATCGGCACCAGCGACCTTTTCGTGACCGGCAGCGGATACGAAATTACGCCGGTTCTCGGCCTGATGCGGCCGGACCTGCCGATCACGCCGAATCCGGAAGAAGTCTCCGGTTGGTTCGAAGCGCCCCTGCGCTATGTCTTCGATCCTGCGAACCGGTCACGCAAGCGGGGCGAGTTCCGCGGCCATACGCGCGAATTCACGGAGATTGTCTGGGAAGGGCACAGGATCTGGGGCGTGACCGCCGCGATCATAGAGAACCTTTCGAACCGCATGGCGTGGGAAGGCTTGGGGGAAGGCTTGGGGAAAGGCCTGGCCGATGACTGAGCGGCTGCCTGCGGCGGAATGGACGAAGCGCGCGGATCTGGCACGCTTTGCAGAGGCGCTGGGGCCCGGCAATGCCCGCTGGGTAGGCGGCGCCGTGCGCGACACGCTGCTGGGCGAAGAGGTCAAGGACGTCGATTGCGCCACTCCGCTGGAGCCGCTGGACGTCATGCGCAGGCTTAAGCGTGCCGGCATCACGACCGTCCCCACCGGGATCGACCACGGCACCGTTACCGCCGTGCTCGAAGGCGGGAATGTGGAAGTCACCACCTTGCGCCGCGACGTCGCGACGGACGGACGGCGCGCCACCGTGGAATATGCCAGCGATTGGCAGGAAGACGCCGCGCGGCGCGATTTCACCATCAATGCGCTGTTTGCCGATCCGCAGACGCTGGAGATTCACGACTATTTCGGCGGGCGGGAAGATCTGGCCAAACGGCGCGTGCGCTTTATCGGCGACGCGCGCCAGCGCATTCACGAAGATCACCTGCGCATCCTGCGGTATTACCGGTTCCAGGCGCGCTTCGGATCGGAACTGGATGAGGAGGCGGAGCAGGCCTGCGCAGAGCTTGCATCCACGCTCAAGGGACTCTCGCGCGAACGCGTGGCGATGGAACTGCTCAACCTGCTCGGCCTGCCGGATCCGTGCTCCACGATTGCCAGGATGCATGCAAATGGCGTGCTTCAGGTTGTGCTGCCCGAAGCGACGCGCCCGACGATTGCCGTGCTGGAACGGCTGATTGCGGCCGAGGAAGCGGCGGGGACGGTGCCCCACCCCATCCGCCGGATGGCCGCCCTGCTTCCGCCTTCCCCGCCAGTTGCGCAAACCGTGGCCGCCCGGCTGCGCCTGTCGCGACAGCAGCGCGCGCGCCTGACCTGCGCGGCGGAGCGTGTGGCAAGCGATGCCGCCAATCCGCGGGGCCTGGCCTACCGCGAAGGAAAACAGGGCGCGATCGACCGCCTGTTGCTGGAGGGGCAGGCTATTGGGCAATTGGAAGGCTGGGAAATTCCCGAACTCCCGCTGAAAGGCGGCGAGATCGTTCAGCGCGGCGTCGCCAAGGGGCCTGAGGTCGCCCGTATGCTGCGCCGGGTGGAAGCGCGCTGGATCGAGGAAGGCTTTCCCGGCAGGGCGCGCGTCGAGGCCATTCTGGCCGAATTGCTCGGCTCCTGAACAAAACCCCATTCTGCGCTTCATCGCCGCTTCATCGGCAAAAGGCTAGGCAATGGCTGTTGCCAACCTCTCCATTTGATGGAAAAGGTGGCAGCGACATATTGCGAGCACTGGATTTCCAGGAGGGACCCAGTGTGATCGGCGAGCGTTGGAACGTTAACCGTTCCGTCAAGCGGGCCTCTGGCCGGCAATGCTGCGGATCTTGACCATGCGCATCCGGCTATTTTTGCCAACCGCGCGCTCGTTTCCCGTTCTTGCGTGTTTTCGCGCAGGGTTTCGCCCTTATCCGGGCGTGAGAATTTTTTGGTTTGGAAGTTACGGAGTAAATTGATGAGATTTTCAAGACTGATCGCTGCTTCACTGCTCGCAGCAGCAAGTGTCCCGGCGGCGGTGAACGCTCAGGCCGAAGCGCCGCAGGTGGAAGTAACCGTAGGCGCGACCGTCTATGGGCCGGAAGGCAACCCCGTAGGCCCAGTTGCCGAAACGGGTGAAGGTTATGTGGTGATCAATACCGGCACCAACATGGCCACTCTGCCTGCCAATGCCGTTGGCCGGAACGCCGAAGAGCAGCTCATCATCAGCATGACGAAGGAGCAGCTCGACGCCGCAATCGCTCAGGCGACCCAGGAAGCCGAAGCCGCGCTGGCCGCTGCATTGGTGACCGGCGCCCCCGTCAGCACTTCCGACGGTGTTGTTGTCGGCACGGTCGGTACCGTCACCGGCACCGAATCCGTGGTTCTGGTGCACAACACGGCGGGCGAAATTGCCCTGCCGCGCACCCAGTTCACCACTGACGCCAATGGCGGCGCGATGCTGGTATTCAGCGAAGAGCAGCTTAACGCCGCACTTGCTCCGCGTCAGGAAGCTGCCGCAGCTGTTGCCGAAGCCCTCGTCGCCGGCGCCGCAGTCGCTACTTCGGATGGCGTTGCCGTCGGCACCGTGAAGGAAATCGGCGAGGACGGTACGGTCGTCGTCGAACGCGAAACCGGCCCGATCGCTTTCCCATCAGACCAGTTCATGGTCAATGCGGATGGCGGCCTGGCGCTGCGCTTCACCGACGAGCAGCTCAAGGCGGCACTCGGCGGCGGCTAAGCCAGCCACGGGATCGCATCCTGAATGAAACGAAACGGCCGGAGGCGAGAAATCGCTTCCGGCCTTTTCCGTTAGAACTTGTTGTCGCGAGGGAAACCTTGCGGCGGCAGGCGCCCGGCAGCACCGCGCGCGACCTTCCACATATGGATTTCCTTCTCGGTCCGCGTGCGCCCGGATTCGCCGCCCATTTCCCAGCTCAACCCCTCTTCGAGATTGAGCGTAGTGGCATCGGAAAGCCCGCAATCGCGATAGCGCTGCAAGGTCACGCCCTGGCCCCGCGTCATCAGTGGCAATTCGTCCAGCGCGAAGATCACCAGCTTGCGGTTTTCGCCCACCACGGCGACATGATCGTGCCCTTCGGGAACCGGCCGCGCGACGGCCAGCTTCGCCCCGCCCTTCACATTCACGACCTGTCGGCCCTTGCGCGTTTCGGCCAGCAGCTCGTCCATTTCGGCAGCGAAGCCTTTGCCCGCACTGGATGCGAACAGGATCTTGGCCTTTGCCCGGTGCACCAGCAGCGCGACAATGCCCGCTTCGGCATCGATATCCACCATCGTGCGGATCGGCTCGCCAAAGCCCCTCGCGCCAGGCAGCTTGTCGGCCCCGAGCGTGTAGACGCGCCCATTATCCGCCACGATCAGCAGCTTATCCGTCGTCTGCGCATGCACGGCGAAGGCCGGCCCATCGCCTTCCTTGAACTTCCAATCCTGATCCAGCGCAACATGGCCGCGCGCACCGCGGATCCAGCCCTTCGCCGATAGGATCACCGTTACCGGCTCCTTCTCGATCATCGCTTCCATGCTGAATTCGACAGTCGGTTCCGCTTCGGAAATCGTCGTGCGCCGCCGGCCGAGCGCCGTATCTTCGGCATAGTCCTTGCGCAGGGCGGCAAGATCCCGTTTGAGCCGGGTGCGCTGGCGCGCAGGCGAAGCGAGCAGCTTTTCCAGTTCTTCGCGCTCGGCCAGCAAATCGTCACGCTCCTGGCGAAGCTCCATTTCCTCCAGCTTGCGCAAAGACCGCAGCCGCATGTTGAGGATCGCTTCGGCCTGGCGATCCGTCAGGTTGAATTCCGCCATCATCACCGGCTTGGGTTCATCTTCGTTGCGGATGATCTCGATCACCCGGTCGAGATTGAGGAAGGCGACGATATAGCCTTCGACCAGTTCCAGCCGCTGCGCGATCTTGTCCAGCCGGTGCTGCGTGCGGCGCTGGAGGATGCCGATCTGGCTGGTCACCCAGTTCTGCAGCAGCTCCTTCAACCCCATCACCATCGGCGTGCGCGTGGAATCGAGCACGTTGAGGTTGAGCCCGAAGCGGGTTTCCAGATCGGTCAGCTTATAAAGGCTTGCCTTGAGCAGCTCCGGATCGACATTGCGGCTCTTGGGCACCAGCACGATGCGGATCTGCTCGTCGCTCTCATCGCGCACATCTTCCAGAATGGGCAGTTTGCGGTCGGCGATCAGCTGCGCGATCTGCTCGATCAGCTTGCCCTTCTGCACCATGTAGGGGATTTCGGAGATCACGAGCTGGTATTGCCCGCCGCCCAGCCGTTCGATGCCGGCCTCGCGGTCTTCCTCCTTTTCGGCCTCTGCGGCATGGAAACGGCCGCGCACGCGAAAACTGCCGCGCCCCGTTTCATAGGCATCGGCAATCGATTTCGGGCTGTCGACGATGACACCGCCAGTGGCGAAGTCCGGCCCATGAAACAGCTCCATCAGACGCACATGTTCGACATGCGGATTGTCGATCAGCTCCAGCGTGGCGTCGACGATCTCCGCGACGTTGTGGCTGGGGATGGAGGTCGCCATGCCCACGGCGATGCCGGAGGAGCCATTCGCCAGCAGATTGGGGAACAGGCCCGGGAATATCTCCGGCTCCTCTTCCTCATTGTTGTAGGTCGGGATGAAATCGACGGTGCCCTGATCCAGCCCCGCCATCAGCTCCATCGCCGTCTTGGTCAGGCGCGCTTCGGTGTAGCGATAGGCCGCGGCATTATCGCCGTCGATATTGCCGAAATTGCCCTGCCCTTCGACCAGCGGATAGCGCAGCGCAAAATCCTGAGCGAGACGGACCATGGCATCGTAAACAGCGGAATCGCCGTGCGGATGGTATTTGCCGATGACATCGCCGACTACTCGGCTGCTCTTCTTATAGGCATTGGACGGATCGAGTTTCAGCTGCAGCATCGCCCATAGCAGGCGGCGGTGAACCGGCTTCAGCCCGTCGCGCAGATCGGGCAGCGATCGAGCTGTAATGGTGGAAAGCGCATAGACGAGATAGCGCTCCGAAAGCGCGGAATCGAAAGGCGCGTCGACAATCGCGTCAAAGGGATCGGTTGATTCGTCGTCAGTGGTCGTAGCCATGCCAAGGGCACTATCACCGGCGATGGGTCTAGGACAGCTGGCAAGCTCGCAATTTCCCCATCCGTTAGATATCTAAGAGAGGAATTGGATTTTGGAGACTTACCGATCCGGAGAACCAGGCATGACCTATTACATTGCGACCACTCTCGATCTGCCCTTTTCGAATACGATCGCGCGGACCGAGGCTGCCCTGAAGGAAGAAGGCTTCGGCGTTATCACCCGAATCAACATCCAGGCGACTTTGAAAGAGAAGATCGGAGTAGACTTCCGGCCATACACGATCCTTGGGGCGTGCAATCCCAAGCTGGCGCATCAGGCTCTCGAAGTCGAAGACAAGGTAGGGACAATGCTGCCCTGCAATGTCGTGGTTCAGAGCCGGGATGACGGAAAGACGGAGGTGGCCGCGATCGATCCGGTCGCTTCCATGCAAGCGATCGACAATCCAAAGCTCAAGCTGGCTGCCGAGGAAGTGCGCAGCCGCCTGGCCAAGGTGATCGACCGCCTTTCGATAGGCTGACGGACCACAGACTGAAGGGGCGATCCGCTCAGAAGGCCTGCTCGTCATGGCTGACGGCGGAAATGCACACGACCAGCCCGTCCAGCTCTTCACTCAGCAGAATCTGGCACGAAAACCGGCTGGTCCCTTCGACCGCTGCGGCGAGCCGTGCCAAAAGGGGGAACGTCAGCAATCCGCCGCCCGTTGGTGTCATGTAGGCAAACAACGGAGAACCGATATGCCCCACAAGATTATGATTCTCGCCACCAATGGCTTCGAGCAGTCCGAATTGTTCGAACCGAAATCGAAACTTGAAAATGCGGGGTTCCAAACAACTGTCGTCAGCCTAGAAAACGGCACGATCCGCGGCTGGGACGGCGGCGATTGGGGGAAGAGCATTGCAGTCGGTCAGACGGTCGAAAATGTCGATGTCGAAGATTTCGACGCGCTGATGCTGCCCGGCGGGCAAATAAATCCCGACATCCTGAGAATGAACGAGCGCGCAGTGGCGATCGTTCGCGAGTTCGACATGGCAAGCAAGCCCATTGCGGCGATTTGCCACGGGCCTTGGCTGCTTGTGGAAGCCGACATTCTTGAAGGCAGGACTGTGACCAGCTGGCCTTCGGTGCGAACCGACCTGAAGAATGCCGGGGCTAATGTCGTCGACCGCGAAGTCGTTACCGATGGCAATTTCATAACCAGCCGTTGCCCCGACGACATCCCTGCCTTCTCGGACGCATTGATCGAAGCGGTCAAGCAAAGACCACTGGCCAAGGCGGCATAGCTCGTGACGGCACGAAGGGCGCTTTAGAAAGCCTGCGCATCGTGGCTGATGGAAGGAATGCGCACGACCAGTCCGTGCAGCTCTTCGCTCAGCAGAATCTGGCACGAAAGCCGGCTGGTCCCTTCTACCGCCGCGGCGAGGTCCAGCATGTCCTCTTCCTCGTGGCTCGCCTCCTTGAGCCGGCCGAACCATTCGGGATCTACAATCACATGGCAGGTGGAGCACGCCATCTGCCCTTCGCAGGTTCCTTCCAGCGGCATGCCCGCAGCCTGTGCCAGTTCCAGCAGCGAGGTGCCGTCGGCGCCTTCGGCTTCCACCTTGTCGCCCTTGCTGGTGATGAAAGTGACCTTGACCATACCCGGCGGACCTATCTTTTCTAAAGTTGCGCTATTGCAGCGCGGTTGATTTTGCCGGCTGCCTCTTCAAGCTGCTCCAGCGTCGTGTACCGCCCCAGCCCGAGGCGGATCGAGCCCTTGGACTGCGCTTCCGACAGGCCCAGCGCGCCCAGAATGCGGCTGGGCTTCTTCTCCTCGCTGGCACAGGCCGAACCGGCGGAAAAGCACACATCGCGCACATCCGACATCAGGCGGGGAACGTCGATCCCTTCGCGGTGGATGTTGAGATTGCCCTTCCAGCGGCATTCCACACTGCCATTCACGGCCCAGTCGCAGAAGAGTTCCCGCGCCCGCGCCCACAGCGCCTGCATATGCGCACCGTCCGCCTCCATCCATTCAAGAGAAAGCTTGGCCGCCGCGCCGAAACCCGCGCATAGAGCCGGGCTGAGCGTGCCGGAGCGCAGCCCCTGCTCCTGCCCGCCGCCGGTCACGACCGATTCGATGTCCACGCCATTTCGCACCCAAAGCGCGCCAATTCCCTTGGGACCGTACATTTTGTGCGCGGTAATCGCGATCATGTCCGCATGCTGGGGCGGCGCGATCTTGCCCGCCCCCTGCACCGCATCGCACACGAACAGCGCCCCTGCAGCCCGCGCCCGCTTGCCCAGGGCATCGACCGGCAGGATCGTCCCGATCTCGTTATTCACCTGCATGACGGAGACGAGCCCCACATCGCCGGGCAGGTCCACTTGCGGATCGACCAGCCCCTGATCGTCGACCGGCAAAAGGGTGAGTTCGCTTGCCACCGCTTCGACGGTGCGCAGCACGGCGGAATGCTCAATCGCAGAGATCGCCATGGACGCGCCTTCGCGTCCCGCCCGGCTCCCCCTGATTGCCAGATTGAGCGCTTCGGTCGCGCCGCTGGTGAAGATCACGCGGCCACCTTCGGGCAGCAGCGCCGCAATCTGATCGCGCGCGACCTCCACGGCCGCCGCAGCCTGCCGCCCGAGCCGATGCGAGCTGTGCGGATTGCCGAAGCCCAGCGAATCCGCCCCGCCCAGCCAGGGCAGCATCGCCTCCTTCGCTTCCGGCGCGAGCGGTGTGGTCGCCTGATGGTCGAGATAAATCATGCGACTTTCTCCGCCGCCTGGCGCGCCATGTCGATCCATTGATCCACGAACGCGTCCACTTCCTCGCGCGTCGTGTTCCAGCCGAAGCTGACACGGATCGTGCGCGCAGCAATCTCTTCCTCCAGCGCCATCGCCTGCAGCACATGGCTCTGCTTCAGGCTGCCGGAAGAACAGGCGCTGCCCTGCGAGACCGCAAAACCCGCCATGTCGAAGCGCATCAATTGCGCACTGCCGGACATTCCGGGCATGGCCAAAGCCTCGATATAGGGCGTGGGCCGGGCGATCCGCTCCGCCAACCGCAAACCGCCCAGTTCCTGCACTGCCGGAGCCAGACGCTCGGCAATCGGCGCAAGGATTTCTGGATCGAGATAAGGCTGCTGGCAGCCCTCCAGCGCGGCAGCCATACCCAACGCACCGGGCAAATTCTCGGTCCCCCGGCGATAGCCGCGCTCCTGCCCGCTGGAAGGCTCCAGCAGGGCGAAATCCTTCACCAGCAAGGCGCCGATACCCGGCGGCCCGCCGAACTTATGCGCGGATAGGATCACCAGATCCGCGTCTTCGGGAAGCGGGAACTTGCCTGCGCTCTGCGCCGCATCCACCAGCAGCAGCCCCGCATTTTCGCGCACCAGCTCCGCCGCCGAGGACAGATCCTGCGCATTGCCGGTTTCCGAATTGACCGCCTGCAGCGCGACCACCGGCGCATTCTGCCCTTCCAGCGCATCGGCCAGCTCGTCCAGGTCGAGCGCGCCGTCGGCCCGCACTGGCAGCCGTTCCGCATCCGGCGCAGCCTGCAGCACGGCATCGTGCTCTACCTGGCTGACGAAGCGCGCCCCGCCCTTTGCCCGCGACAGCGCGATGGACGCACTTTCGCTCGCCCCGCCGGTGAAAATCAGTTCCCCTTCCCAGCCGAGCACGCGCTTGCAGCGCTGCCGCGCATCCTCCAGCGCGGCACGCGCCTTGCGCCCCTCGGCATGCGGACTGGAGGGATTGGCCCACAGCGACAGCCCTTCGCGCAGGGCCTCTTCCGCTTCCGGACGGATCGGAGTGGTTGCGGCGTG
This sequence comes from Alphaproteobacteria bacterium, assembly GCA_030426245.1. Classification (GTDB taxonomy): domain Bacteria; phylum Pseudomonadota; class Alphaproteobacteria; order Sphingomonadales; family Sphingomonadaceae; genus Andeanibacterium. The sequence goes on from JAUHYZ010000003.1 coordinate 125,081, forward strand.
ATCGAGATAAATGCGTGTCGGCAAGAGACTGATGGCGCTCGGCAATTGCGAAATTCGGGACTCTCCCTATATAGCCCCCAACTTCTTGCGCGCCAGACGCGCATCCAACATCATTGTTTCAGAGCCGAACATGCCATCAGTTATCTTTCCCGGTCCCGAAGGCCGTCTCGAAGGCCGCTTCCAGCCAGCCCCCCGCCCCCGTGCCCCGGTGGCGATGATCCTGCATCCGCACGCCCAGAGCGGCGGCACGATGAATGACCGGATCGTGCAGCGATTGTACAAGACCTTCGTCGATCGCGGTTTTGCCACCTTGCGCTTCAATTTCCGCGGCGTGGGCCGCAGCCAGGGCAGTTTCGACAATGGCGTGGGCGAACTTTCCGACGCCGCATCGGCGCTGGACTGGGTGCAGTCGATCCATCCCGAAGCGCAGGTCACCTGGATTGCAGGCGTCAGCTTCGGCGCGCTGATCGGCATGCAGCTGCTGATGCGCCGCCCGGAAATCCGCGGCTTCATCTCCGTGGCACCGCCCGCCAATATGTACGATTTCAGCTTCCTGGCGCCCTGCCCCGCATCGGGCATCATCGTCCAGGGCGCGGCCGACACCGTGGTTCAGCCGCAGGCGGTGCAGAAGCTGGTCGACAAGCTGCGCACGCAAAAGCACATCACGATCCATCACGACGAGATTCCGCGCGCCAATCACTTCTTCGAAAACGAGCTCGAGGAACTGATGCTGTCGGTGGACAATTATCTCGACTTCCGGCTCTCGCCCGACTGCCCAATCAAGTAAGGCGGCCGGCCGCCTGATCGCACTTCGCCACTGAGGAAGCAGGCTACTTCGGCGGCCTGCTGACATATGTCAGGCTCAAGAGTGTTGGCTGTTGGTGGAAAGCGGTCATTCCAAGACTCGTCATTCCCGCGGAAGCGGGAACCCAGTCTAGGCCGACTTCTCGAATCCAAAATCCTCGGCAAGGTCACGCCAGTCGCGATTGTCCCGCTCGATCAGCTCGAGTTTCCAGGCGCGGTTCCATTTCTTGATTCGCTTCTCCCGCACGATCGCCTGTTCCATCGTGGCATGCCGCTCGAACCAGACGAGCATTCTAACGCCGTAGTCGCGAGTGAAGCCGGGCAACTGGCTATCGCGATGCTTCCCAATGCGGGCAGGCAGATCGGACGTGACACCGAGATAGAGCGTGCCGTTACGGCGTGAGGCGAGCAAATAGACCGACGGCGCAAATTCGCTGTGCATGCCTTCGGCTTACTGGGTTCCCGCTTTCGCGGGAATGACGAAATGGGGAGTAGGTGTTATCCGCAATTGGGCGCCAACGGAACCTACCAGGACACTCGCCAGAAGCCGGCTTTGCTTGGTTCGATGGAACACATTCGGGTGTTGTCATGCCGAAGCCAGACCCTGACGGTTGCCTAGGGAAGATAATCCGGTCCGAATCCCAGAACCAGGCGGCCTCTGGTGCCACCGGCTTCGAGCCTGCGATGCGCATCGGGCGCCTTTTCCGGGGGGTACACTTCCGCCACGCGGAGTGTCAGCTCTCCGTTCTCGACCTGTTGCCGGAGCCGATCCAGCTTTTCCCACTCATGGACGTATGAACGGACCATGGTGGCAGTGAAGTGGATATCGCGCTGCGGCTCGCCGATAAAGGCGCGAAGCGACGTAAACGCGCCGCCATCCCTGACTGCGGGAATTGCCTTCTCGTTCAGAACGGCGCCATCGGCGAGCCCGTCCACGCCTTCGGGAAAATGCTCGCGAAAGCGTGATGCCACATCGTCCCCTCTACGGACCACGATATCGGCGCCAAGCGATGCAACAAGCTCTTCGTCCTGAGGAGACGCATCTGCAATGACCGTCAGCCCCTCGGCCTTGGCGAGTTGAATGACATAGCCGCCATACGCGCCGGCCGCTCCGGTGACAGCCAGCACTTGCCCTTCGGTGAGGCCGAGTTCATCGAGCGACTTGCGGGCAGTCAGGCCGTTCATCGGCAACGTTGCCGCTTCGAAGTGAGACGCCCCGGCCGGAGCATGCACGACCGATCGCGCATCCAGGACAATCTGCTCGCGATATGCTCCGTGAGTGCCGAGCGGCACCACAATGCCCACAACTGGGTCGCCGAGCTTGAGCCTGTCGGGCACGCCGCTTCCGACTTCGTCGATTATCCCTGCCGCCTCCATTCCCGGAACGTATGGCGGCGGCGTGTCCTTCTGATAGTCTGCCCTGCGGCCGTCGCGCGCGCCGACGTCGGTGGGATTGACGGTGGCCGCATGTATGCGGATTCTTACTTCGCCCTCGCCCGCGTGAGTTTCCGGCACCTCGAGAAGCTGAAGGACTTCCGGACCGCCATATTCGTAAAGCCCCACTGCACGCATTGGTTCATCCTCTCATCGATTGTTCTGTTTGTATCACTCCGGCATTGGATACTCGTCCGCATTCATTACCCAGCCTTCCTTCTGCGAGAAGTCCAGGCGCGGCGGCGAAAAGATGTCCAGCAGATGGCACGGCGGATCGGGCAGCGGGATCGAAGTGTGGACCACGCGTGAGGGGATCACCGTCATCGAAGGCGAAGAGCAGTCGATAATCTTGTCTTCGCGCCAAATCGAACGCTTCGGCACCCAGGGCCAGCGCAGATAATGCCGGTAGTCGCCCTGCAATGTCAGGGAACACTGTTCGAAATCGTCATGCGAATGGGGTGACAGTTTGTCCTGATCGCGCTCCACATGCACCACCGGGAACAGATTGATCATCAGATTGGTGCAGCGATAGAGCCGCATGAAGCCGCCTGAGGGGTTCTGCGCATCCATCGGGTAGAGCCGCAGCTTGAAACCCTCGGGCGGATCGGGCCAGTTCTGCATCGGCGGAATATTGGGATGCGGCTCTACGTAGCTATCCGCATTATGGCACTTCTCGCACAGATCGGGCGCCAACGCGCCGAACAGGCGGATGATTTGCCCGCCTTCCTTCACGGTAATCTTGCTGTCCCCCGGCGGGATGATGGCCAGCTTGTAGCTCACATCGCTGGCGCTGCCATTGGCCGTTTCGATATCGACGACCGTTTTCTCTTCCGGGAAGAAGGCCATATATTCGTCGGGCTGGCCCTTGCGCTCCAGCACTGTGCCCGGCTCCGCCTCCGTATAGGACAGGACGAAGTTCTGGCCGCGGCCATACCAGGTCTTGAAACCCGGGCCGCTTTCCTGGGGCGGGACCTGGTGGAATTCGATCAGTTCCTCGTCGGCATAATCGACGGGCGGAGGCAGGTTTGCCGCTTCCGAACTTTTCTTCAATGTCGATCTGGGGTCGCTGGGGTCGTACATATGCATCCTCTTCTCTCACGTTAATAATGAGGATGCTAATCTTCGTGTCAATGCGCGCGAGACGCGGAGCGCCATTCTCATGCGGCGGACAACCGGACTCCGCACCGTTACGCGCACGCTTGCCCTCCCAGCAGCTCTATAGTAATGTTATAACATAAATGCGGCCGCCCGCAGCTACTCGACTACCCCCTAGAACAAGGGCGGCCCGAAAGGAGAGTGTGCCATGGCCTATGCAGATACTCACAGCGGCAGCACCCGTTTTGCCTCCATCGCCACGGTGGGAGGGATCCACGCAGCGATAGCCGCCTTGCTTGCCTATGGATTTGCAGTGGACATTGTGGAGATCGCGAAAGACGGGCCTCTCAAGGCCACCGTCTTTGCAGTAGAGAAACCCAAGGAACTGCCGCCACCGCCCCCAACCGATCAGCCGAACCAGACGGATAATTCCATTATTACCGCGCCCAGTAGGCCGATCGAACTCGGGAATTCGCTGCCCACGGTGCCCCCGGCCGAGCTCGATCTTCCCAAGGTCGAAACGCAGATCTACGTCACCTTGCCGGAGAAGCCCGGACCCGTCGGTTCGGCCTACGAAGCGGTGGAACCGGTTCCGGCCAACGACACGTCGCGCTGGGTTACCAATGCCGATTATCCCACGCGTGACCTGCGCCTGGGGCATGAAGGCACCACGACCTTTCGCGTGGTCGTGGGCACGGACGGCAAGGTCAGAAGCTGCGAAGCGGTGACGTCCAGCGGCCATCAGGGGCTGGACAAGGCCACCTGTGCCAAGATCGAGCGACGCGCGCGCTTCAAGCCGGCAATCGATGGCAATGGCGACAAGATCGTCGGCACCTATACCAGCTCCGTGCGCTGGCAGATTCCCGACTGATCGCCCGATTGATCGAATGTCTGAGTGCCGCCTGCCCGAAGCGGCGGGCGGCTACTCGCTCAGCTCTTCCGCGCGCTCGACCGGCGCGACGCCCTCGGCATCCGGCAATGTCCAGATCAGCACATTGACGATCATGACCACTGCCAGCATCACCATCAGCCCTGCCTGCTTCGTCGTGCCGCCCCTGCGCCACAACACGAATGCCCCGATCAGCAGGGCAATGGCAGCCAGCACCAGCAGCGAAAGAACGACATCGAGCATGCCGGCGGCCTAGCCCGCTTTGGCGATGCAGGAAAGCGCCAAGCAGCAAATTGACAGCATCCACCCGGCACGACACAGACAGCGGATGAACCCAAGCGACTTCCTGCACCCGTCCCGCCGCCAGTTTCTCTCGGGCCTCGGCACAGGGCTTTCCTCGCTTGCTATTGCCGGCTGCGCCCCGCGCGGCGCCCAGCTGGCATCGGCGCAGAACGAAGCCAGCGCGGCGGCCAATGCGCTGCTGGAGAAGGTGGCCTGGAATCTCATCGAATTGTCGCCTTCCACTGCGACCGGCCTGGGCATCGATACAGGAGAGCACGCGGATTTGCGCCGCCGTTTCGGCGATGTCTCGCCCAAGGGAATTGCCCGGCTGAAAGCAACGCTGGAACGCGATCTGGCCCGCGTCCGCAGGCTGGACACGGCCAGTCTCGATCCCGTGACGCTGACCAGCATCGAGGTTGTTGAGAGCGCCTATTCCACCGCGCTGGAAGGCCTTGCCCTGCCCTATGGCGATATCTCGGTCGGCGGCTGGCGTAACTCGCCCTATGTCGTGATCCAGAATGTCGGAGCCTATATCGACGTACCGCGCTTTCTGGAGAGCGATCATCCCGTGAATGACGGGGAGGACGCCGAAGCCTATCTGGCCCGCCTGGCCGCCTATCCCGGCATATTGGACGGTGAACTGGAACGGCTGAAATCGGCGACTGCCATGGGCATGGTCCCGCCTGATTTCCTGCTCGACAAAGCCATCGCCCAAATGGAAAGCTCGCTCGCCGATGCACGCACAGGCGGCGCATTGGTGAATTCCCTGACCAGCCAAACCGGCGGCATTCCGGGAGATTGGGAAGCCCGCGCCAATAGGATCGTCAGCGATTCCGTCGCCCCGGCGCTGGAACGCCAGCTTGTGCAATTGCGCGCTCAGCGCGCTGAGGCGACTTCCGATGCCGGGATGTGGGCCCGGCCGGGCGGCGATGAATGGTATCGCTGGGCGCTGAAGGCGGCGACCACGACCGATCTCGGCCCCGACGAGATCCATGAAATGGGGCGCCAGCAACTCTCCGAAATCCATGGGCGAATGGACGCGATCCTGAAGGGGATCGGCTATGCCAGCGGCTCCGTCGGGCAGCGGATGCTGCAACTGGCGGAAGACCCGCGCTACAAATTTGCCGAAGGCGATCCGGGCCGCGCCGAAATCATCGCATTCATCGAACAGCGGATCGATTGGATCAGGGCACAGATGCCGCGCGCCTTCGGGACGCTGGTGGATGCCAATCTTGAAGTGCGCCGTCTGCCGCTATCGGAAGAGCCCGGTGCCCCGATGGCTTATGGCGGTGCGGGTTCGATTGACGGCAGCATACCGGGCAAGATGTGGATCAACCTGCGGACCACCGATCTGCACCGTACCTATACCTTGCCCACCCTGGTCCATCACGAGACCATCCCCGGCCATGTGTGGCAGGGGGACTATGCCAATCAGCTGCCGCTGATACGCTCTATCCTGTCCTTCAGTGCCTATTCGGAAGGCTGGGCGCTTTATGCCGAGCAGCTGGCCGACGAGTTGGGCGCTTACAAGGACCATCCGGAATGGCGGCTGGGCTATCTGCAGGATCAGGCCTTCCGCGCCTGCCGCCTGGTGGTCGACACGGGGCTGCATGCCAAGCGCTGGACGCGCCAGCAGGCGATCGAATGGTTCCACAACACCAACGGCAACTCGCTGGAGGAAGTCACGCCGGAGGTGGACCGCTATTGCAGCTGGCCCGGCCAGGCCTGCGGCTACAAGATCGGCCATAGCGAAATGATCCGCCAGCGGTCCCGCGCAATGGCCGCGTTGGGCGATGCGTTCGACCTGCGCGCGTTCGACGATACGGTGGTCATGGGCGGAAATGTGCCGCTGGACGTGCTGGCAAAGAACGTCGGCCGCTATATCGCAAGCGCGGGATAGGCCTGCAGCGTATCGCCTGCGCCGGAATGTCATTTCGGTAATTGCCTTGCTATCGAAGCTGTGAAACAGCCAGCCGCGCAAAGAGGAGAAACAGATGCCTGCCCTGCGCCCCGATATCGATCCGGACGGTTTGCTGGAATATTCGGTCGTCTTCACCGACCGTTCGCTCAATCACATGAGCCAGGCCTTCCAGGGCGTGATGCACGACATCCACGAGACGCTTTGCGACGTCTACAAGGCACAGCGCGCCGTGGTTGTGCCCGGCGGCGGCACCTACGCGATGGAGGCCGTGGCCCGTCAGTTCGCCACCGACGTCAAGGTGATGGTGATCCGCAACGGCTTCTTCTCCTACCGCTGGAGCCAGATCTTCGATGCCGGTTCCATCCCGGCCGAAGAGATCGTGCTGAAGGCGCAGCGCGTCGGTGAAGCCGATAACGATCCCTTCGCCCCCTTCCCGCTGGAAAAGGCCGTCGCGCAGATCCGCTCGGAAAAACCCGCCATTGTGTTCGCACCGCATGTGGAAACCGCCTCCGGCATTATCCTGCCGGAGGATTATCTGGGTGCGATCGCCGATGCCGTGCATGCGGTAGGCGGCCTGTTCGTGCTCGATTGCGTGGCCTCGGGCTGCGCCTGGGTGGATATGGAAGCGACCGGCGTCGATGTGCTGATCTCCGCCCCGCAAAAAGGCTGGTCAGCGCCGCCTTCTGCCGGACTGGTGATGATGCGCGATGCCGCACTTGCACGATGCCGCGAAACCACCTCCACCAGCTTCGCCGTCGATCTCGGCAAATGGAACACGATCATGGAAGCCTATCTGAACGGCGGCCATGCCTATCATGCCACGATGCCCACCGACGCGCTGCGCATCTTCCGCGATGCGATGCTGGAAACGAAGCAAATCGGATTCGACAGGCTGTGCGACGCGCAGTGGCAACAAGGCAACGCAGTGCGTGACATGCTGGCACGGCGCGGGATCCAGTCGGTTGCCGCTCCCGGCTATGGCGCACCGGGCGTGGTCGTATGCTACACGGACGATCCCGAACTGCAGAACGGCAAGAAGTTTGCCGCCCTGGGCATGCAGATAGCCGCCGGCGTACCGCTGATGGTGGACGAAGGGCCCGGCTATAAGAGCTTCCGGCTCGGGCTGTTCGGGCTCGACAAGCTCAAGGATGTACCTGCAAGCCTGGCCCGGCTGGAAGCGGCCTTCGACAAGGTCTTCTAGCTGGCAAAGGCCCCGTCTCCGCGGCTTTGCGGCCCCGGATGTCACTGTCTCGAGCAAAAGTTAACTGCAAATTAGGGCTAAGCTGCCATGGGCTGGGCATGGGAGCGAAAATTCCTCTGGAACAGCGCGCGCGGGTGGAGAGCGGCTTCGCCGAGCGGCGCAGCCTCGCCTTCCGCATTTCCAGACCGGTCGCATGGATAGTCTTTTCCGGAGGACTGGTTTTTGTCGGCCTGCTCGATGTCCTGACCGCAGACAGGATCTGGGTCGGGCCGCTCTATCTCTGCTTCCTGGGACTGGCAGCGTGGGCCCTGGGTCTGAAGGAAGCGGTCGGCGGGCTGTTGGCAGCCGTCGGCTTCAGCTACTTCGCCAATAGCGGCGCCATCTATCCCTATCACGAAGCGATCACATTGTGGGACGTGATGATGCGCGCGCCGCCGGCTCTGGTGGTCATTCTGCTGCTCGCCCATGCGCGGGCCTCCTGCGAAAGGGAATGGCGCCTTGCGCGCACCGATCCTCTGACAGGGGCGCTCAACCGCAAGGCCTTTTTCGAGCTTGCCGGGACCATCGAAGAAGCGCGCACATGGCACTTGTTGGCCTATGCCGATCTCGACGGGCTCAAGCGGCTCAACGATGCCGAAGGGCATGAGCGCGGGGATGAAAGCCTGTTGGCCTTCGCTTCGAGCGTGAAGGAAGCCATCCGCAAGGACGACATATTCGCACGCATGGGCGGTGACGAATTCATCGTCTATATGGCGGTGCGCGACGAGGCTTCGGGCCATTCCGTGGCAAAGCGGCTGCACCGCGCCATGAATGAGGCCACCAGCCAGTTCGCCGACGGCCTGCAATGCAGTGTCGGCGTTCTGATACTGGAGCCCGGCAAACGCTCGATCGACCGCGAACTGCGCTGCGCCGATCAGCTAATGTATCAGGCCAAAGAGGAAGGCGCCGCTCTATCGGTGGCAACCGGGCGGGAAATCGGCGAGCACTTCCTGCTGGCCAATCACTGGCAGGAAAGCAGCCCCATTCAAGCGGCTATAGCTGTAGCTGACGAAGACCAAGCCGCATCCGAACGGCAAGTTGCCCGCTCGCGCGGGAAAGCGGCCTGAAGGCTGCGCTCCCCGGCCGGCGCACCTATTCCGCCGGATCGTCCGCCACAGGCGGAAGCACAGCCGGATCCCAATGCTCGTCCGCCTTGCCGTCCACGAAGCGCCAGCTATCGAACCATGTGGTCGTATAGGTCTTGCCGTCGGGGTCGCCCGGGATCGGCAATTCACGCACGAACAGAACGGTCACGAAATCGCCTTCCGCCTGAACCGCGACGATCGGCGTCTCCAGCGTGTCGCAAGTCGGCGTGGGCTCCCGCTTTGCGACGTTGACGAAAAAATCGACGACATTGTCCAGCCCCGATGCCGCGAAGGGATTATGCTGGATATAACGTTCGGTCAGCCATTCGTCCGCCCGGTCCCACTGATTGCACTGCAGCAGTTCCCGCACGATATGCAGCGCGGCCTGCTTATTGCGGTGCAGTTTCGGATCGGAACTGGTGAACAGAGATTCCGGATCGGGATGCGCAATCACCGGTTCGCTGAGTGGCTGCATCTGGGCCGCCGCTGGCACCGTGAGCGTTACAGCAGCCATCAGGCCGGCTGCAGCAATTGGTCGCGCTAGTTTCATCTGGCTGTCCTCTCTCGATTGGCCCCGGCCACATGCCCGGCCTGCATTGTTTCGCAGCCTTGAGCGGCTGCTAGCTATTGCCGAACAGGTTCTTCGCTATTCCGGCTACATCGTTCAACGGATTGCCGTCGCCATCGCGGTCGAGCATGTTCGCGAACTCCATCAGCGAGCCTTCCCCGCCGATCGCTTCCACGATCTGGTTGAGAACGCTTGATGACAGGCCGGTGCTGGCCGCGGCGGCCTTGACCGTGTCGCCTTCCATCTGATGGGCTTGGCCCAGCGCAGCAATCGCCTTTTCCGCCATCTCGGGATCGATGCCGAGCTGGCTTGCGAGATTGGCCACATCGTCAGGCGCGCCGCCGATATTCTTCAGAAGGGTGTCGAACATGCTCATGTTTGCTTTCCTATCCTTGCATCTGCGGACAATGACATGACCATCATGGTCCAACACGGAGATGACGCAAGCATTTTGTCAGGCGCATGACAGGCGCAGCACAACCCGCACGTTTTGATGGTTACATCGCGCCTGAATCAGAAAGGGGGCACCGCCGGCGCCCCCTTTCCTCCTCTCCATCCGATAATTCTCAGGCGACGGGCGCTGCCTGGCGCACACCTTCATCCACATGGTCTTCGAACTGCGCGAAATTGTCCGCGAACAGCTGGACCAGCTTCTGGGCCGTGCGGTCGTAATCGTCCTTGTCCGCCCAGGTGGAACGCGGATCTAGGATCGAGTTATCGACACCCCCCACCGCCACGGGCACATCGAAGCCGAAATTCGGATCCTTGCGGAATTCCGCATTGTTGAGCGAACCGTCCAGCGCAGCGTTGAGCAATGCGCGGGTTTCCTTGATCGGCATCCGCTTGCCGGTACCGTATTTGCCGCCGGTCCAGCCGGTGTTGACCAGCCAGCAGGAAACCCCGCCCTTAGCAATGCGCTCTTTCAGCAAATTGCCGTAGACGCTGGGGTGGCGCGGCATGAACGGCGCACCGAAGCAGGTTGAGAAGGTGGCTTCCGGCTCGGTCACACCGATCTCTGTGCCGGCGACCTTCGCGGTGTAGCCCGACAGGAAGTGATACATCGCCTGATCGGGCGTGAGCCTGGCGATCGGCGGCAGCACGCCGAAGGCGTCGGCCGTCAACATGATCACATTGGCCGGAACCGGGCCGAGATTCTCTTCCGAAGCGTTGGGAATGAAATCGATCGGATAGGCGCCGCGCGAATTCTCCGCGAGCGTGGCGTCGTCGAAATCGAGCTGGCGCGTCGCTTCGTCCATCACGACATTTTCCAGAACCGTGCCGAACATACGCGTGGTGGCATAGATTTCCGGCTCTGCCTCTTCGGAAAGGCGGATCATCTTCGCATAGCAGCCGCCTTCGAAATTGAAGACCGCCGTATCGGACCAGCCATGTTCGTCATCGCCGATCAGCGTGCGGCTGGCATCGGCCGAAAGTGTCGTCTTGCCGGTGCCGGACAGGCCGAAGAATACCGCGCTCTTGCCGTCCGGGCCGATATTGGCCGAACAATGCATCGGCATCACGCCCTTCTTCGGCAGCAGATAGTTGAGAATGCCGAAGACGCTCTTCTTCATTTCGCCGGCATAGGCAGTCCCACCGATCAGGATGAGCTTTTCGGACAGGTTGACGGCAACCACCGTTTCCGTGCGGCATCCATGCCGCTCCGGATCGGCACGGAAGCTCGGCAGGTCGATGATCGTATATTCCGGATCGAAGCCTTCCAGCTCCGCCGCTTCGGGGCGCACCAGCAAGGTGCGAATGAACAGATTGTGCCAGGCCAGTTCGTTGATCACCCGCACGTTCACACGATGTTCGGCCTGCGAACCGCCGAAGAGGTCCGCCACGTAGAGCTTTTTCTTCTCGTTAAGCGCCTTCAGGAAGTCTTCTTTCAGTGCAGCAAAATGGGCCGGATCCATTCCGACATTGGTATTGCCCCACCAGACAGTGTCTTCCGTCTCCGCATCGCGAACGATGAATTTGTCCTTCGCCGAGCGGCCTGTGTGCTTACCGGTTTCGACTACCAGCGGGCCGTGCGCGGCCAGGCGCCCTTCCCCGTTGTTTACTGCATGTTCGACAAGCTGGGCAGTTCCCAGATTGGAATGCACAGTCGCATTGGAAGGAATTTCAATAGTCGATTTCGGGTCCGTCAAAAGTGATCTCCCATAAGAATTTCGGGCCATTTTTGCCCTGATTCTTCAAGCCTCAGGAATTAGCTTGCGAATAGTCGCCTGATGGCATTCCGTCAATTTGCCCAGAATCAAGCGAAAATGTCAGCCTGTCCCAATATTTTACCGCACTCGCGATGCAGCATGAATCGCCAAACGCGTTGTCTATTTTTGTCTATCCCGCTAATCCCTTACGAAAGTTTCATCGGGATTTCACCTGCCGTATGGCCAAAGACACCGGCGAGACGACCCATTGCGATCAGCGCGCATCGGCCACTGACACGCGCCAGGTGATTGCGCTGGTCGATGACGACCGCAACATCCTAACCAGTGTTTCCATCGCGCTGCAGGCGGAAGGTTTTGCAACGCGCGTCTATACGGACGGCGCATCCGCGCTGAAGGCGCTGAGCGACAATCCGCCCGATCTGGGCGTGTTCGATATCAAGATGCCGCGCATGAACGGCATGGAGCTGCTGCGTCGTCTGCGCGAAACCTCACCCGTTCCGGTGATCTTCCTGACCAGCAAGGATGACGAGCGCGATGAAGCCGCCGGCCTGGCGATGGGGGCCGACGATTACATTGCCAAGCCGTTCAGCCAGAAGCTCCTGATCGCGCGGATCAAGG
>JAUHYZ010000004.1 GCA_030426245.1 Alphaproteobacteria bacterium
CGATTTCACGATCAGCCCGGCGCATTGCAGCAGGTTCCTGAGCTCGATCAGGTCGGTCGTGACGCGGAAATGGCCGTAATAGTCCTCCACCTCGTCGGTCAGCAGCTTGATGCGGTGCTGCGCACGTTCCAGCCGCTTGGTGGTGCGCACGATCCCGACATAGTTCCACATGAAGCGGCGGATCTCCGTCCAGTTCTGCTTGATGATCACCTCTTCGTCGGAATCGGTCACCCGGCTTTCGTCCCACGGGCGGATCGCCGGCGGCGCGTCGAACTGGTCCCAATTGGCGAGAATGTCTTCGGCGGCCGCCGCGCCGAACACGAAACATTCCAGCAGCGAGTTGGATGCCAGGCGGTTGGCGCCGTGCAGGCCGCTTTCGCTGCATTCGCCCGCCGCATAGAGGCCCGGCAGGTCGGTCCGCCCCGCCAGATCGATCAGGATCCCCCCGCATGTGTAATGCTGCGCGGGCACCACCGGGATCGGTTCGCGCGTCATGTCGATGCCCAGCGTCAGCAGCTTTTCATGGATCGTCGGGAAATGCTCCCGCACGAAATCCGGCGGCTTGTGACTAATGTCGAGATGCACGAAATCGAGCCCGAGGCGCTTGATTTCAGCGTCGATCGCACGGGCGACGACATCGCGCGGGGCCAGCTCCATCCGCTTGGCATCGTAATATTCCATGAAGCGCGCGCCAGTGCGCGGATTGATCAGGCGGCCGCCTTCACCGCGCACCGCCTCCGTGATCAGGAAGTTCTTGACCTCCAGATTGTAAAGGCAGGTCGGGTGGAACTGCATCATCTCCATGTTGGAGACCCGCGCCCCGGCGCGCCAGGCCATGGCGATCCCGTCCCCCGTGGCGCCGCGCGGCGCGGTGGAGAACTGATAGACGCGCCCCGCCCCGCCCGATGCCATGATCGTCGCCCGGGCCAGATGCGCCTCTACCCGGCCGGTTTCTTCATTGAGCGCATAGGCGCCCCACACCCTTCCCGAACCCGAATAGCGCTGTTCATGCTTGCCGGTGATCAGATCGATGCAGCTGCGGTTGGGCAGCAAGGTGATATTGGGGTGTTCCTCCGCGGCCTTGAGCAGCGCGGTCTGCACCGCCCAGCCGGTAGCGTCGGCAACATGGACGATGCGGCGGTGCGAATGCCCGCCTTCGCGCGTCAGATGCAGGTCCGGCCCTTCGGTATTGAAGGGCACGCCCAGTTCGACCAGCCGGGCGATCGCCTGCGGTGCGCGTTCGATCACGAATTCGACCGTTTCCAGCCGGTTGAGCCCGGCGCCCGCCACCATCGTGTCGCGAATATGCTCCTCGAACGTGTCGCCTGCATCGAGCACGGCGGCGATCCCGCCTTGCGCCCAGGCGGTGGAGCCCGAAGTAAGCTTGCCCTTCGCGAGCACGATCACCTTGCATTCTTCGGCCAGCGTCAATGCCGCCGTCAGCCCCGCGGCGCCGGACCCGATGACGAGGACATCGTGGTCCGCCCTTATGTTCACGCCGCCTCTTTCGCGCTGGTCAGATGGACGAACACATCTTCAAGATCGGCTTCCCGCGTCGTCACATCCTCGATCCCGAAGCCCTGCCCCTGCACCAGGGCCAGCACTTCGCCGGTATTCACCTTTTCGGTATCGAAAGTAATCTCGATCATGCGTTCGCCGGTCTTGGCCGTCCTGGTGAAGGCGGGATGCGTCGGCAAATGTTCGATATCGCGGTCGAGCGTGAAGGCGACGATCTTCTCGCTCATCATCGAAACCAGTTCGCGCGTGGGCTTGTTGGTGATCAGCCGGCCGTGATTGATGATCGCGATCCGGTCACACAATTGCTCCGCCTCTTCGAGGTAATGCGTGGTCAGCACCACCGTCACCCCGCTATCGTTGAGCTCGCACACCAGTTCCCACAGCAGGCGGCGCAGTTCCACGTCGACGCCCGCAGTCGGCTCGTCCAGCACCAGGATCGGCGGCGAATGCACCATCGCCTTGGCCACCATCAGCCGCCGCTTCATGCCGCCAGACAATGTCCGCGCATAGGCGTTGCGCTTATCTTCCAGATGGACCGCCTTCAGCAGCTCTTCGGAACGCCGCATCGCCTTGGCGACGCCCCACATGCCCCCCTGGATCTCCAGCACCTCGAACGGCGTGAAAAACGGATCGAACACGATTTCCTGCGGCACGATGCCGATCGACGCCTTGGCGTTGCGCATATCGGCATCGATATCGTGGCCCCACACGCTCACCTGGCCGGACGTCTTCACGACCATTCCGGCAATGATGTTGATCAGCGTGGACTTGCCCGCGCCATTGGGCCCCAGCAGGCCGAATATTCCGCCCTGGGGGACATCCAGGCTCACGCCGTCCAGCGCCAGCTTGCCGTCACCGTCTTCCGATCCGGTGGGGGCATAGCGCTTGACCACGTCCCGGATCGAGATTGCTGCATCACTCTCGCTCATAGCTGGCATCCATTGGGCCACCAATGGCGTGACGTAAAGAGGGCGATACGTTCAGCACTATAACGGCCAGGCATGCAATCCCGGTTGCAGAACCGCGTCTGTGGCGGTAGTTGCAGCGCAGCATGATTCCACCACCCGAAACCACTCTGGTCGAAACCACGCGCGTCAGCTGCGACGGTTCAGCGGGCATTCGCGGCGGCGCGGACTATCGCTCTTCCGCGCTGGGCCATCCGCGCGTCTATCTCGAGATCGACGAGCATGGCTATGTCGATTGCGGCTATTGCGACCGGCGCTTCATCCTGAAGGGCGGCCCGGCGGACGGTGCGGACCAGTCCCAGTTGCCCGACATTTCCGAAGGCGCCAGCCCGGAAACCTGAGCTTTGAGACCTAGCCGAAGCGCGGTACGTCCGGATTGGCAAGGTCCAGAACATGCGAGACGTTCTTGCCCTCTACCGCGTGGAAGCCCAGCCTTTCGTAAAACATGGCCCCAGCAGGTGTCGTTGTCCTGAGGCGCAACAGCACAAAGCATTCCCTGGCTCGCGCGACAATCCGATCCACCAGCGCGCGGCCAATGCCCGCCCTGCGAAAGTCGGCAAGAACATAAAGATGCCGCACACGCCCGATTGCGGGATCACCGAGATATGGATCCTGGTTGAGCCCGCCGATCCCGACCAACCTGCCATCCAGCAATGCCGTGTAGTATGCTTCGCCTTCCCTATCGAAGCGGTTCGCCCCGGCGGCCCAATCCCGCTGCAACCGCTCCATAAAGGCAAAGCCCTGGCTGCCTGCTTCGGCCGCCAATGGGCCGATCTCCGGGCCAAGCGTGCCGGTTTCCTCGATCCTCACCATCCCGCATCCCCTCGATCCGGTGCCGACACGCGAATGAAGGCGTCTAGTTGATCTGGCTCCCTCCGAAGTCTGCGATGCCAATGTCGTTAGGCGTGACCTTCAGATAGCCCTCATCCTCGTCATACTCTACCTTGTCGACATATCCGCTATTGTCCCGGAACCATTCCGCCAGCTCGCCCATTTGCGCCGATCCCAGCAGCGCATCGGCGCTCGCCTCAGTGGCATTTCCGTTACCAATTCGGCGCATCAGGTCTTGTAGGTTGCTCGGGCCGAAACGTTCGACAAGTGCCGGATCATCTTCCGGCCCTGGCGTTACCGTGTCGAAGACGTTGAAGCCGCCAAAGCTCGCGCGCGGCGGGGAAGCAGGTTCTGGCAGAGCCTCCAGCGCACGGCCAATATCGCGCGCTTGTTGCGCATAGCGATCCCGATCAGCGC
This sequence comes from Alphaproteobacteria bacterium, assembly GCA_030426245.1. Taxonomy (GTDB): domain Bacteria; phylum Pseudomonadota; class Alphaproteobacteria; order Sphingomonadales; family Sphingomonadaceae; genus Andeanibacterium. The sequence goes on from JAUHYZ010000004.1 coordinate 3,732, forward strand.
TAGTCGCGGTTTGATCGAGCGCGAGATGAGCGAAGCCGACCTGCTGGATGCGAAGTTTGCGATGGTAATGCGAATAGAGCCGCTCCAGCGCCGGGCGGATCGGATCTTCCGGCGCCATTTCGCGGACCGCATTTGCCGCTCCCCTCGCCTCCTCCGTCAGGGTATCGACATCCTGCCGCTGCGGATACAGGCCCGGCGGCTGTTCGTTGCGTACGCTATGCACGTCAAGCTCACCTCCCGATGGCACCAACGGATCAGCGACCACAAGCGGCGGGATCATGCATTGGTAGTGCTGGTCGATTTCCTCCTGCGTGAGAGGTTGCATCTGATCTTCGGGCAAGCTGCTGTCGCTTGCCGGATTGAGGACGACTCCCCCGATCTGTTCGAACACATCATCGGGCAAGGGCTTGCCTGCGACCCACCCTTGCAAGAAACGACGCGTTTCATCGCTGATCTGCACCTGTTCCTCGATCGCCCCGATCTTGTCGGAATACATCTGGCGACGTCCGGCATCCTGCTCGACCAACCGCGCGGCATGCAGGGAGTGATAATCGTCCAGCACGTCCTTCAGTACGCGCAGATAGCTGCGCGCATGCGACGCCCTAGACGCTGGGTCGAGATCAGGCTGGCTCAGCAGCTCGCCATATCCGCTCAACTGGGTCAATTGGTCTTGTGTCGTGCGATGCCGCGTCAGCCAGTTGGATGGCCTCTCCTCACGCCCATCGACGATTTGCAGGCATTCGTCTGTTGGAGGTGCCAGCGGGCTGAACAGCGCGGGCGGATCAACCTTCGTGCGTTCCAGCAGCGTGCGCCAGTCCGGATATTCGATACCATTCTGAAGGGGCTGGGCGTCCTCCTGATCTTGCTGTTGCTCCTGGCTACTTACCTGCTGTTGAACCTGCGGTGGCGCACAAGGATCCGGTGCGTTTGACTGTGTCTGCCCAGATTTCTTGCGCCATTCGCCATGCCCGCTCAGGTGCGATTTTCCGGTCGGGTTGAGATACAGAAAGCCCGACTCCGGTCGAATGCCAATTACGCTGGGATCCCAATATCCTCGCTGCTGTTCGGGGTCGTAGGTGGCTGTAACGTCAATGACAAACATTTCGCCATCGCGCGATTCATGCTGCGTGGTGCCGTCCGGGCCATAGTGGAATACCTCGCGAAAGCCGCGAAAAACGATCATGCCTGGCTGGTAGCCATACTCTTCGGTATATTGGTTGAGGCTGGTCAGCCGCCCTTCCACGCCGCCATCAGCGGACAATGTAAATACCAATGTTCCGCCAGTGGGGTCAGTGTGATCGCCCCACGGGCTGTAGGAAGTCCAGGTGCCCAGCAGCCAGCCGAAATCATCGCATCTACGCTCAAGCTGGGTCCCAGATGACTGGGCGAAAGCAGGAGCGGAAAAGGTAACCGCCACCGCCACGCCTATTGCAGAACATAGTGCACGAACATCCATTCAAGCCTCCTTTCTCGAGTACTAGCACTCGGAAGGTCAGCTTCCCACCCAGTTTCAGACATTGAGCCATTCTAACGTGCATGTCCGCAACGGGTCGTTGGCAGACGGTCCGGTTCTGCAACCACGCAGCCCCACCGATTGCTCGCTTCGGCAATGCGTTCTGGCGTGATGCGACACAGGCCCTATATTGGCCTGCATGACACTGACAGATCCGCGCGCCCTGCTTTATGGCGAGGGCAAGCTCTCGCCCGAAGAAGCCCAGGCCCTTGCCGCAGAGACGCTGAAGAGCTGCGACGATGGCGAACTCTATCTGCAATTCAGCGCCACGGAGAGCTTCGCCTTCGATGACGGACGGCTGAAAACGGCCGACTATTCGCGCGATTCGGGCTTCGGCCTGCGCGGCGTTTCCGGCGAGATGACCGGCTTTGCCCATGCCAACGAGATCAGCGCGGCCGCCATTGCCCGTGCGGGCGAAACGCTGCAGCTGCTCGATCCGGCAAAGGGGCCGCATTCCGCGCCGCCGCGCAAGAGCAACCGCCACCTTTACACCGATGCCAGCCCGCTCGACCTGGTGCCGTTTTCGCGCAAGGTCGAACTGCTCGAGGCGATCGATGCCGCGGCGCGTGCCCGCGATCCGCGCGTTGCGCAGGTCACGGCGAGCCTGGCGGGCAGCTGGTCCGTAGTCGATATCGTGCGCGCGGACGGCTTCATGGCAACCGATATCCGCCCGCTGGTGCGGCTCAATGTCCAGATCACGGCGGAGGAAGGCGATAGGCGGGAAACCGGCGTTTACGGCATGGGCGGGCGCTATCTCTACGATCAGCTGCTGCAGCAGGAAACCTGGGACGGCGTGATCGACCAGGCACTGGCGCAGGCGCTGACCAATCTGGAAAGCGTGGCCGCGCCTGCAGGCGAGATGACCGTGCTGCTGGGCCCCGGCTGGCCGGGCGTGCTGCTGCATGAGGCCGTGGGGCACGGGCTGGAAGGCGATTTCAACCGCAAGGGGACCAGCGCCTTTTCCGGCCGCATCGGCGAACGCGTGGCCGCCCCCGGCGTTACCGTGGTGGATGACGGTTCGATCAACGACCGGCGCGGTTCGCTGTCGATCGACGACGAAGGTACGCCCACCGGCGAGACCGTGCTGATCGAGGACGGGATCCTCAAGACCTATATGCAGGACCGGCTGAATGCCCGCCTGATGGGGATGGAGCCGACCGGCAATGGCCGCCGCGAAAGCTACGCCCATCCCCCCATGCCGCGCATGACCAACACGTTCATGCGCGCGGGCGAAGACGATCCGGAAGCATTGCTGGGCCAGGTGAAGAACGGCATCTTCGCCAAGAGCTTCGGCGGCGGGCAGGTCGACATCGTGTCGGGCAAGTTCGTTTTCTCCTGCACCGAAGCCTACAAGGTGGAGAACGGCAAGCTCGGGCCGCCGATCAAGGGCGCCACGCTGATCGGCGACGGGCCCAGCGTGCTGACCCGGGTGAAGGGCATCGGCAACGATCTGGAACTCGATCCCGGCATCGGCATGTGCGGCAAGGCGGGGCAGGGCGTGCCGGCTGGAGTTGGCCAGCCGACCTTGCTGATCGACGGAATTACTGTTGGCGGCACGGGCTAGGATTAGACTGTCCGATGCAATACTTTCTCCGTCAGCATGCGTTCAGGATAAACAGCGTAATAAGCTTCCCATTCAAATGGGAGAAACCCTATGCGTAAGATAATCGCTGCAATTACACTATCCGCCCTTGCTGCCACCGGCACCGTCGCCAGCGCGGAAACCCGCGCGGAAAAAGGTGAAGCCAGGCTGGCGAAAATGCTCGAAGGCCGCACCGCTGGTGAGCCTGTGAAATGCATTAACACCATGGGCCGTGACGATCTGGAAGTGATCGACCATACCGCCGTCGTCTATGATCGCGGCAATACGATCTATGTCGCCAGGCCATCCAACCCGCGCGATCTCAGCCCGTGGGACGTGCTGGTGATCAAGCGGACAATGGGTAGCCAGCTGTGCACGAATGACATCATGTACACGATCGACCAGAGCACCGGTTTCAGGACCGGCGTGGTGTTCCTTGACGATTTCGTGCCCTATACCAAAAACGAAGGCTAAATCTGCATATGGCCGCCCCAACGCGCCGCTGGGCGGCCGAATTGCTCCACTTCTGGTTCCACAAGCTTTCGCAGAATGACTGGTTTCGAGGCGGGCCGCATGTCGATGCGGCGCTCAAGGCCCGCTTCGAACCGGATCTGCTGTGCCTGTGGCCGCGTCCGGCCGACGACTTTCTGAAAGACCCGCTGACCGCGCGCGCGGCCGTGTTGTTGTTCGACCAGGTGCCGCGCAATCTCTATCGCGGCACCCCGCGCGCATTCGCATTCGATCCCTTGGCGCGGACGATCTGCCGCGAATTCCTGGCGCGCGGATGGGACAGCGGGCTTGCGCGGGCAGAAAAACAGTTTCTGGCCATGCCGCTGATGCATAGCGAGCATAAGGCCGACCAGATCCATTCCCTGGCCTATTTTACCGCGCTGGGCGACAGCTTCACGCGCCGCTTTGCCGCCGCGCATCATGACATGGTCGCGCGATTCGGGCGGTTCCCCCACCGCAACGACGCCTTGGGCCGCAAGAGCTCGCCTGCGGAAGTCAGGGCGATAGAGGCAGGGAACGCCTGGTAAGGCGGATAAGACGGGCTGCGGCGCCGGCTTGGGCCGATCTAGTCCATCACGTGGCGGAAATTCGCAATCTCGGCATCCAGCCGGGCGTAGTCGATTTGCTCGTGCGGCGGCACGATGAACAGGCATTGCCTGCCGCAGACGTCTTCGCGCGGCACGAATTCCTCGACCACGTGATAATAGAGGCGGTTCACGTAGTCGTCGAAAATGATCTTCGTCCCGGGATCGGCATTTTTCAGCGCCGTGAGGAACGAGCAGACGCGAAACCGCCCGTCTACCAGGACGGTATCGGGCTTGACGTCCTGTTCCCACAGCCAGTCCGTATAATGCGCGAAATTGTCGCGCCGGGCATAGCTGACCGGGCGGCCCCATTCGCCGAGTTCGCCCAGATCGACATGATGGATCTCCAATTTGCGGGCTTCGTCCTCGGCTATGCCGCCTTTGACGGAATCGATCCATTCGCGGGAAGCATCGACAGCGAAGACGGAGGCGTCTGTATTGGCCAGAACCCATTCGGTGGATGCACCGCAGCCATATTCACCGTAAATCTTCGTATCGCCGAGAACAGATTTGTAGAGCGAATAGTCGCCCTTGAACAAGTTCGACGACGGATTGTGCATCATCGAATAGATTTTGCTGCCGCCACGCCACATTATTGGCGGAGTAATCAATTTCGCTGTTTTTTCGATCATACGTCCAAATCGACGACTAGACATTGTAAAAGCCCAGTTGCGCCCGCCCTCCGGCATTATTGCGACCGCTTTTTTGCATAGTTTTTCGGCGACCTCTCACAACTGTTATTCGACGAGCGGAGCAGTAATTCCATATGAATTACAATAGCCTGCGTCATAATAGGACACTGGCCTACACCCATCGGCAGCAATGCTACAGAAAATTGACCCGCCGGCGAGTCAAAGGTGCAGGAGCGATTCCCGCATGTGGCGGGTGTGGTATGGCAACCTAAACTGTCATTCCCACTCGATGGTTCCCGGCGGTTTCGACGTGTAATCGTAAACCACGCGGTTGATCCCCTGCACTTCATTGATGATGCGGGTGGCTGTGGCCGAAAGGAACGCCGCATCGAAGGGATAGATGTCCGCCGTCATGCCGTCCGTGCTGGTCACGGCGCGCAGGCCGCAAACGGAATCGTATGTGCGTGAATCGCCCATCACGCCCACTGTGCGCACCGGCAACAAAACGGCAAAAGCCTGCCAGATCGCATCATAGAGCCCGGCCTTGCGGATCTCGTCCAAATAGATCGCATCGGCCTTGCGCAGGATATCGCAGCGCTCCTTGGTCACTTCGCCAGGAATGCGGATGGCAAGGCCCGGCCCTGGGAAGGGATGGCGGCCGACGAAGATTTCCGGCAGGCCGAGCTCCCGCCCCAGTTCGCGCACTTCGTCCTTGAACAATTCGCGCAGCGGCTCGACCAGCGCCATATTCATCCGCTCGGGCAGGCCGCCGACATTGTGGTGGCTCTTGATCGTCACCGAAGGCCCGCCGGTGAAGGAAACGCTTTCGATCACGTCGGGATAGAGCGTGCCCTGGGCCAGAAAATCCGCCCCGCCGATCTTGTAGGCTTCCGCCTCGAACAGGTCGATGAACGCACCGCCGATGAATTTGCGCTTCTTTTCCGGATCGGTGACGCCTGCCAGCCCTTCCAGAAACATGTCTTCCGCGTCCACATGGACCAGCGGAATATTGTAGTGGTCGCGGAACAGCGAGACGACCTGCTCCGCTTCGTTCAGCCGCATCAGCCCGTGATCGACGAAGACGCAGGTCAGCTGCTCCCCGATCGCTTCATGGATCAGCACGGCTGCCACGGCGGAATCGACGCCGCCCGACAGGCCGCAGATCACCTTGCCATCGCCCACTTGATTGCGGATTTCGCCGATCTTGGTCTTGCGGAATTCAGCCATCGTCCAATCGCCCGCAAGCCCGCAGACATGGCGCACGAAATTGGCGATCAGCTTGGCGCCATCGGGCGTGTGCACCACTTCGGGGTGGAACTGCGTGCCGTAGAACTTGCGCTCCTCGTCGGCGATCACCGCGAAGGGTGCGCCGTCGGAAACCGCGACGATTTCAAAGCCGGGGGCGAACCGCGTGACCTTGTCGCCATGGCTCATCCACACCTGATGGCGCTCGCCGACCTTCCACAAGCCGTCGAACAAGACGCAATCCTTGGTCACCGTGAGGAAGGCGCGGCCGAACTCGCCGCCATCGCCCATCTCGTGCCCCGGGCGCACTTCGCCGCCGAGCTGGTGGCTCATCACCTGCTGGCCGTAACAGATGCCCAGGATCGGGATTCCGGCCTCGAACAGCATTTGCGGTGCGCGCGGGGACCCTTCCTCGGGCACGCCGGCCGGGGAGCCGGACAGGATGATGCCCCTGGGCTTCAGCCGGTGAAACGCCTCTTCGGCCATGCTGAAAGGCGCGATCTCGGAATAGACCCCGGCTTCGCGCACGCGGCGTGCAATCAGCTGGGTAACCTGGCTGCCGAAATCGACGATGAGGATGGAATCGGGAAGGTGCGCTGCGTCCATGGGGCTGCGTTAGGCGCGCTTTGCATCGCCTGTCCAGATAGCGCCCATGGAACGGTGCAGATCGCCTGGCGTTACCAACAATCGACTTGGTTGCAAAATACGCAACACCGGTCAAATTTTTCGCACTTGCAGCATCGAGAGACGGAGACCATTTGCGCCGCGTGGAAGTTCTGGGGCTGGGTGTCCACAGGAAGTGTTTAAAAATAAGGAGAAAAACAATGCGCACTGTTACGAGCCACGTGCTGGTATTTCTGGCTGCCGCTTCGACCAGCGGCCTGCTGCTGAGCTCCGCGATCGTCTGATCGCCGAAAGTTTGAGCGTAGAAGGCCATTGATCCTTGCGAATGCTCTTTCTGGAATTTCCAGGACACGCATTTTTATTACCGAGCGCTGAAACTTGTCGTTGAGTTTTTCGCAACTGCACACGAAGTTTTCGCACTTGCAGCAAGAGCCCGCTGAAATCATATGGCAGGCAAGATAAGCAAAGAGGTGGATGACCGAGAAGGTGACCGCTTTGAACAAGGAGGACACCATGATCGTGTTTGTGAAAAAGATACTCGATATGTATGTGCGGGCCGCGGCGAGCATACCTATGCCCACGCCGATGATCTGGACTCTCTGAGCCTGAGAAAATTGCATATCGGCAAGAATGCGCGGCCGCCCATCGGGCGGCCGTTTTGCGTTGGACGCCCTGCCATTCAAGTTCTGAGCCCCTTTCATCCCTGGCCATTCCATCCCTGGCCGGCCTGTCTGCAACAGATCAACCCCTGGCCAGTTCGCTCAGCAGGAATGCCAGCACGACGCCCATGGCCGTGGCGATCCCCGTCCAGTGCCGGTCTTCCCGGTAGGCCTGGGGGAACACCTCGGTCGCCAGGCTGGCAACCACAGCCCCCGCTGCAAAGCAGCGGATAAAGGCCAGCAAATGGGGGCTGGCGCCTGCCAGCAGCAGATTGCCTGCCAGAGCCGCCGCGGATAGCAGCACCGCCGTGGCCGCCCAAATTCCCATGATTCGCCATTTGGAGTGCTCGCCCTGGGCCATCTGACGCGCACCGCCTGCCGCTTCGGGCAGGTTGGACAGGAAGATCGATCCCGCCAGCGCCGCCACTTCCAGCGGTTTCGCGCCGATCAGCGCGACGCCCAGCGCGAGATTTTCTGGCACGCCGTCCAGCGTGATCGCCGCCAGCAGTCCGCCGCCCGATTCAGGCCCCCATTTCTCGTCGATCCAGTAATCGACTGCGGCAAACACCGCCGCGCCCGCCAGAACGCCGGCCATCGCCATATAGACGGAGCTTTCCCGGATCGCCGGCTCGATCAGTTCGCTGACCACCGAAAGCAGCAGCGCCCCGCCCGCCAGCGCGATCAGGAAGCCTTCCTTGCGCTTGTGCAGAGTGCCGAAAATTCCCCAGGCCGCGCCCAGCAAAAGGGCAGCAGAAACCGCCAGAACCACAAGCAGGGTGACAAGCATCGCAGATCCCTTAATCGCTTTGCGTCAAGACGCCAAAAGCCTGTGGAACTTGCGCTCAAAAGCTTTCTAATCGCCGCCGCAATCCCTATATGATCGATATGGCAGAGACACCTGAAAATACGGACAATTCGCCCGACTACGGCGCAGACAGCATCAAGGTCCTGAAAGGGCTGGACGCGGTGCGGAAACGCCCCGGCATGTATATCGGCGATACCGACGACGGTTCGGGCCTGCACCACATGGTGTTCGAGGTGTCCGACAATGCGATCGACGAAGCCCTGGCCGGGCACTGCGACCTGGTGCTGATCGAGCTGAATGCCGACGGTTCGGTATCCGTGGAGGATAATGGCCGCGGCATCCCGGTGGGCATTCACAAGGAAGAAGGCGTCTCCGCCGCCGAAGTGATCATGACCCAGCTGCATGCGGGCGGGAAGTTCGAGAACACTTCGGACGACAATGCCTACAAGGTTTCCGGCGGCCTGCACGGCGTGGGCGTGTCTGTCGTCAATGCGCTGTCCGAATGGCTCGAGCTGACGGTGTGGCGCGACGGCAAGGAATACTGGATGCGCTTCGAGCATGGCGATGCCGTGTCTCCGCTCGAAGAGAAAGGCGATGCCCCGCCGGTCGACAGCAATGGCGACAGGAACGGCCTGAAGAAGGGCACGCGCGTGACCTTCATGGCCAGTTCCGACACGTTCAAGAACGTCACCGAGTTCGATTTCGACAAGCTGGAGCACCGCTACCGCGAGCTTGCCTTCCTCAATTCGGGCGTGCGCATCCTGCTGCGCGACCGGCGCCACGAACAGATCGCGGAGCACGATCTGTTCTACGAAGGCGGCATCGGTGCCTTCGTCAATTGGCTGGACCGCAACAAGCAGGCGCTGATTGCCGATCCGATCGCCATCTCGGCCGAACGCGACGGCATCGGCATCGACGTCGCGCTGGAATGGAACGATTCCTATTACGAAAACGTGCTGTGCTTCACCAACAACATCCCGCAGCGCGACGGCGGCACGCATCTGGCCGCGTTCCGCGCCGCGCTGACCCGCACGCTCAACAATTATGCGTCCGCTTCCGGCCTGATCAAGAAAGACAAGGTTTCACTGTCGGGTGAAGACATGCGCGAAGGGCTGACCGCGATCGTTTCGGTCAAGCTGCCCGATCCGAAATTCGGATCGCAGACCAAGGACAAGCTGGTTTCTTCCGAGGTGCGTCAGCCGCTCGAAAGCCTGATGGGCGAAAAGATGACCGAATGGCTGGAAGAAAATCCGGCCGATGCGAAGATTATCATCCAGAAGATCGTGGATGCCGCCGCCGCCCGCGAAGCGGCGCGCAAGGCGCGCGAGCTGACCCGCCGCAAGGGGGCGATGGATATCGCCTCGCTGCCCGGCAAGCTTTCCGACTGCCGCGAGCGCGACGCATCCAAATGCGAGCTGTTCCTGGTGGAGGGCGATTCTGCAGGCGGTTCGGCCAAGAGCGGGCGCGACAGCCAGTATCAGGCGATCCTGCCCTTGCGCGGCAAGATCCTGAATGTGGAACGTGCGCGCTTCGACCGGATCATTTCCTCCAAGGAAGTCGGCACGCTGATCCAGGCCATGGGCACCGGGCTGCGCGACGAATTCAATCTGGAAAAGCTGCGCTATCACAAGATCGTGATCATGACCGACGCCGACGTGGACGGCGCGCATATCCGTACCTTGTTGCTGACTTTCTTCCACCGGCAGATGCCGGACATCATCAAGGCCGGGCACCTGTTCATCGCCCAGCCCCCTTTGTTCAAGGTCAGCAAGGGACGCAGCGAGGTCTATCTGAAGGATCAGGCCGCGCTGGACCGCCATCTGGTCCAGACCGGGCTGCAGCACCGCGTGCTGGAAACTGCGGGCGGGGCACGCGGCGGCGCCGAGCTGGAAGCTCTGGTGGAGCACGCATTACGCCTGAAGAACATGCTGGCCTTCGTGCCGCGCAAATATAACTGGCAGACGGTGGAAGCGCTGGCGATCGCCGGAGCGCTCAACCCCGCGCTGCAATCCGACCGGGCCGGCATGAATGCCGCGCTGGAAAAGGCGGCCGGGCAACTGGGCATGAGCGATCTCGAAGCCGAATGGAAAGCCAGCCAGCGCGATGACGGTTCGATCATCGTCTCGCGCACATGGCGCGGCGTGACGGACGTCTATGAAGTGGAGGAAAACTTCCTCACCAGCGCCGAGGCGCGCAAGCTTCACAGCCTGGCATCGCAGCAGGCAGAGCTCTATTCATCGCCTTCGCGCCTTGTCCGCGGCACCACCGCAGACGCAGAAAGCGAAAGCGAAGATGGCGAGGATGATGCCCCCGTCATCACGGCGGAGAACGCCATCATGCGCCCCACCCAGCTGGTGGAGGCCGTGCTGGCCGCCGGGCGCAAGGGCCTGTCCGTGCAGCGTTACAAGGGGCTGGGCGAGATGAATGCGGAACAGCTTTGGGAAACCACGCTGGATCCGGAAAACCGCGAATTCCTGCAGGTGAAGGTGGAAGATGCCGACGTGACGGACGAAATCTTCACCCGCCTGATGGGCGACGTGGTGGAACCGCGCCGCGACTTCATCCAGCAGAATGCGCTCAACGTCGCCAATCTGGACATCTAGATAGTGGCCTTGGGTAGGTAGTGGCCGTGGGGGGCGGCGAGAGCGGGCTTGAACGCGGCGGGTTCCTGCTGTTCCTGGTGCTGGTCTCTGCCGCGCTGCTGTTCATCGTCTGGCCCTTTGCCAACCCGCTTCTGTGGTCGGCCCTGGCAGCGATCATGTTCCAGCCGCTCTATCGCTGGTTCCTTACCCGGCAGCCGGGCAGGGAGAACAGCGCTGCAGTGGCGACCTTGCTGGTCATCACCTTCGCCGTCGTCCTGCCGTCCATCGTCATCGCAAGCATGGTGGTGGAAGAGGCGGCAAATGTGTTCCTGGCCTTTCGCGAAGGCCGGATCGACATCGCCAGCTGGTTCGATCAGATCACGGCTCTGCTGCCCGAAAGCCTGCGCGCATCGTTGGACAGTTCGGGCTGGGGCAATCTGGCAGATCTGCAACAGCGTGCGCAGGAATTCGCCAGCGAGAGCGTGGGGCTGATCGCACAGCAGGCCGTCCAGGTCGGCGGAAGCGCCTTCGGTTTCGTACTCTCTTTCGGCGTAGGCCTGTATGTCACCTATTTCCTGCTACGCGACGGCGCCCGCATCGGCCCCGCGCTGATCGCCTCGCTGCCGCTCGACCGCGCAATTGCCGGCCGCCTGGCCGAAAGATTCCTCACCATCGTGCGCGCCACGATCAAGGGCTCGGTCGTGGTCGGGCTGGTGCAGGGCGCACTGGGTTCGATCACCTTCTGGATCGCGGGCATGCCCTCGGTGATTCTGTTCGGCGTGTTGATGGCGATCGCTTCGTTGCTGCCCGCCCTGGGCCCGGCCCTGATCTGGGTGCCGGTGGCAGTCTATCTGCTTGCCACCGGGGCGATCTGGCAGGGCGTGCTGGTGGTGGTTTCCGGGGTCGCCGTGATCGGCATGGCCGACAATCTGCTGCGTCCGCTATTGGTGGGGCGGGACACGGGCATTCCCGACTGGATGATCCTGGTGACGACGCTGGGCGGGATCGCCGCCCTGGGCCTTTCCGGCATTGTGCTGGGGCCGCTTGTCGCCGGGCTGTTCCTGGCCGCATGGAGCATTGTGCAGGAACAGGAAACGTCCCCTCTATCCACCTAGATGGCCATCCGCTTAGACGGCCAGTGGCCGTTCCGGCGTGCTTCCGCGGGAAACAGGCACTTGTCCCTCTTCCTCGCCGCGTCGCTGCTCTCCTTCGCGGATCAGCACCGTAACGAGCGCCTCGTAATGGCGCAGTGCCTGGCGCAGCTCCTCCGTGGTGGCGGAGCCCGATGTCTGCTTTTCGCAGATTGCATGGGCATCGCGGTAATGGCACGCGACGTCGCCGTGATCGACTGTCAGATCTTCGTAATGCCGCTGGAAATCCCCCATCGGATAGCCGCGCGTCACCATCACTTCGGTCACCAGACGGTCGGCATGCAGCACGGCCTCTGCCGGGCTGTCCACGAAGACGCCTTTGAGCTCGTTCCATTCCCGCAAATAACGATCCCGCTCACCGGGAAAGAGACCGCGAATTTCCAGCTCGTGCACGCGCTTCACGCGGGCTTCCAGATCGGCTTCCGCATCGGAGCGGCTGTGATGCGTCTCCAATGTCCGGTCATATTCTTCGCCATAATGTTCGCGCAGCGTTTCGCTGTGTTTGCGGCGCAAGGCGAACCATATGCCGATGGCGACGAGCAGCGCCGCGCCGATACCGGCAAGGATCATGATTTCATTCGGTGACATGGATTTTCTCCATCTTATGAGGCGGCCGACATCGCAAAAATCCCCCTGAGCCCGGCCGGTTCCGCGCAAAGCGACCGGCGGCGCAGATTATCCGACAAAGCGAATTGCCACCCGAATGCCGGGCGCGGCCTTAACGTCATCTTGCGGAAATGCTGCAATTGCAGGAAACAGGCCGCATGAAGCGGCTGTTTCTCTCTCTCCTTCTCCCCATCGCGCTTGGCGGCTGCGCCGCGAGCTATGACCAGGGCATCCTCACCGTCCGGCAGAAGGCGCCTGAGGCAAGCCCGCAGCCATCGCTGCCGGTGACGGTGGGGATCATCGCGATCAACGATTTCCACGGCGCGCTGGAACCGCCGAAACAGTCCGTTTTCGTGCCCGCCGGACAAGTCCCCGACGAACAGGGCGATACTATCGGCGTGCCCGCCGGCGGTGCGGCCTGGCTGGCCAGCGCGGTGGACAGCCTGCGCGCCCAATATCCCAACCATGCGGTGGTTTCCGCCGGGGACCTGATCGGCGCTTCGCAAATCGCGTCCTCGATCTTTCTGGACGAACCGGCCATCGGGGTGATGAACCGCATAGGGCTGGACTTCAACGCGGTGGGCAATCACGAATTCGATTCAGGCCGGCAGGAATTGCTGCGCAAGCAGACGGGCGGGTGCGAGCAATATACTTCTCGCGAACCGTGCCAGGTGGAACAGTTCGCCGGGGCCGATTTCCAGTTTCTTTCGGCCAGCACCTATACGGAGGACGGAACCACGCTGTTTCCCGCCACCGGGATCAAGCGCTTCGGCAGCGGCGCGGGCGAAGTGAGCGTGGGCTTTATCGGGCTGACGCTGGAAGGCACGCCCAGCCTGGTGGCCGCTGGCGGGATCGAAGGGCTGGCTTTCGGCGACGAGGCGGAGGCGATCAATCGCGCCATCCCGCAGCTCAAGCAGCAGGGGGCGGACGCGATCGTCGTGCTGCTGCATCAGGGCGGGCGCACTGCCGGCATTCCCGATCCCAATGGCTGCGAGGCATTGTCGGGCGATATCCTGCCGATCCTGGCGCGGCTGGACAGCGAAGTGGACGTGGTCGTTTCCGGCCATACCCATTGGGCCTATGTCTGCGATTATGGCGAGATCGACCCTTCGCGCCCCTTCCTGCTGACCAGCGCCGGGGTCTATGGCGAACTCGTCACCGACATCACGCTGACCATCGATGCCGCCGGCGACGAAGTGATCGCAAAGCAGGCGCGCAATGTGATCGTCCAGTCCGAGCCCTATATGGCATCGCGCGGGCTGGCCGAGAATTCGCCCCTGTTCAAGACGTTCGAACCGCGCGAGGACGTCGAGCGCTATGTCGAGATGTATGTGGAGGAAGCGGCGCAATTCGCGCAGCGCCGCGTGGGCGCGATCCTCGGCCCCGCGCTCAAGGGAACCGGGGCGGATGGCGGCAGCGCCGGCAATCTGATCGCCGATGCGCAGCTGGCTGCAACCCGCGATGCCGGGGCGCAGATCGCCTTCATGAACCCCTTCGGCGTGCGCGCCGCGCTGCAGCCTGCCCAGGACGGATCGCTGACTTTCGGCGATCTCTACAAGACCCAGCCTTTCGACAACACGCTGGTCACCCAGACCATGACCGGCGCCGAGATCAAGGCCATGCTGGAACAGGGCTTCGACGCGGAAGGGCCCGAGCAGCACCTGACCCCGTCTGCCGGCTTCACCTATTGGTTCGACACTAGCCGCCCGGTGGGGGACCGCGTGGTGCAGATCGAGTTCGAAGGCCGGCCGCTCAACATGGCGGCCGATTACCGGGTGACCACCAACAGCTTCCTGGCAGGCGGCGGGGACACTTTCACTCTGCTGCTGGCGCAGCGCGATGCAACGATCGGCATAAGCGACATTCAGGCACTGGAAGACTGGGTGAAGGGCGATGATCCGCGCGAAGTGCCGCAGGAGCAGCGGGCCCTGCCGATGATCGAAGCCGAAGAGCTTTAAGGCTCCTTGCCGCGCGCCGACTTGGCGATCAGATAGCGATAGACGCCCACGATATTGATTACGAGCAGCACGACATTCTGCATCGCGATCCCCTCGCCCTCGTCATTGAGGAAGCCCCAGCCGATCAGCGCCACCGAAGAGGTGGTGAAGATCACGAAGGCCCAGCCGGTCCAGCGCCGCCCGAGATTGAGCGAGACCAACAGGGCCGCCAGCGTCGCCGCCGCGGCCCCGTAATATTGCATGACGTTGAGCACCGTCTCGCTCATGCCGGTCCGCCCTTGCCCGATTGCGCCGCCGTTTCGGCTGCGAAGCCTGCCCCGTCGGGCCAGCCGGGCGCGGCGAGGCCCATCACCTTGAACAGCTCGCCCATCTGTTCCGGCGCCGCCAGCCGCTCCAACGCCGCGCCGATTTCCGCCGCCTGAGCGGGCACTGCAGCGGCCAGAGCCTGCGCCCGCGCCTCGATCCCCAAGCCCCGCAAAAACGCGCCCTGCGGCGCCGTGCCGAGCCAGCGCGCCCCGCCCGCCTGCGCCGCATCGGCCATGGCGGCGAAATCGACATGCGCGGTGAGATCCGCTTCGCCCGGATCGGCAAAGGGATCGACCTTGCGGTGGGCCCGCACCGCCTGCAGCGTCGATCCCGTCTGCGGCGCTGCGTAACCGTAATCCACGAACAGCGCGGCCCCGCCTTGCGCGGCCAGCCGCTCCGCCACTTCGCGCATCACGGCAGCCGCTCCGGGGCACGTCTCCACAATCGTGCCTTCCGCGGCATCGCGCCGCGCTGCGGGAATGGCGGCATCCATCGGCTTTTCTCCCGCGACGCAGACGAAGCCGTCATCCTCCAGCGCCACCATCCTCTCCCGCCAGCCGCCGGAGGTCTTCACCAGCTGGCGGATGGGCAAGGCGTCCAGGAATTCATTGGCGATCAGCAGGATCGGCGCATCGGCGGGCAGCGTGGAAAGATCGTGATGCCAGCGCACGCCGGGAAAGGCCTGGCGCTGAATATCGCGCAGAGCATCGGAGGTTTCGACGAAATGCACTTGGGGGCTGAGCCCGGCCTTGGCCGCCGCGCGCAAGGCGTCGCTGGCCAGCGTGCCGCGCCCGGGCCCCAGCTCCACATAATGGACCCTGGCGGGCGCGCCTGCGCGGTGCCACATATCCGCCAGCCACAGGCCCAGCAGTTCGCCGAACATCTGGCTGATTTCCGGCGCGGTGATGAAGTCCCCCGCCGTGCCCAGCGGATCGCGCGCAGCGTAATAACGGGCATTCGCCTCGCCCATATAATGCATCACGCCGATCGGCCCGGTGGCGGCAATCAGGCGGCGGAACCGCGCCTTCAGAGTGCCGCCCGTTTCGTCACTCACGCAGTCTTGCCTGCGGCGTATCCGGTGCCCAGCCCTGACGCGAGCGGCGGCTTGATCAGCGCGCGGACCATCACCGCCAGGCCGAGCAGGAACAGCGGGATGGTCAGCCACTGGCCCATGGACAGGCCGGTTTCCATCGCGAATTCGGCAAGCTGCGCATCGGGTTCGCGGAAGAATTCGACTGTGAAGCGCCCCGCCGCGATGCCGCAGGTGAACAGCCCGACCAGCAGGCCGGGGCGGTAGCGCGCCCGCGTACGCCAGAAGGCATAGAGCATCACGATCACCAGCAGCAGGCCTTCCAGCGCCGCTTCGTATAGCTGCGATGGGTGGCGCGGGAGCGGCCCGGCGCCGGGAAACACCATCGCCCAGGGCACGTCCGCCGGGCGGCCCCACAGCTCGCCATTGATGAAATTCGCGATCCGCCCCAGCAGCATGCCGAATGGCGCATTGACCGCGATGTAATCGCACACGCGCAGGAAGGAGAGCCCGCCGCGCCAGCCGACCCAGGCGATCGCGCAGAGCACGCCGATCACGCCGCCATGGAAGCTCATCCCGCCTTCCCACAGCTTGAGCAGGCTGCCCGGATCGGCCCACAGGCCGGGCTGATAAAAGGTCGCATAGCCCAGGCGGCCGCCGATGATGATGCCCAGCGTGCAATAGAAGAACAGATCGTCGGCATGCTTTTGCGCCATCGGTGCGCCGGGCGCCTTGAGCATGCGCGAGACATGCCAATAGGCAAGCACGATGCCCAGAATATAGGCCAGCGAGTAATAGCGCAGGGTGAAGAAGCCGAGATCGATGCCGGGCCGCAATCCCAGGTCGATCCAGTAGATCGGAGCGTCTTGAGCAGCAGCGGCCAATAGTGACAGCACGTGGTGTTCCCTTTAGAAATTCGCGGCCCGTGTCGGCAGAGGCGGCGCTTGTGGCACAGCGCGGGCCGAGGCGAAAGAGCAGGCACTCCGCAGGGGGAATGCTTTGCCTGCGCGCCATGAAATCCTTCCCTCCCGCGTTGCACGAAATTTATTCGGCTCTATCTGTGGGGTAAGGAACAGATAAGCAGGTGAGCGCAATCAAGATTCCCAATCAGCGCGCGGTGATCGACCGCCGCAAGCTTTCAGCGGACATCGCCGGGGCAGTAGCCGAACACGGCGCGTCCAAGGCCCGGCCGCAGATCGTGGAGCTACTCAAGGCGGCGCTGGCCACCGGGCGCGCAGAACTGGACAAGCGCCTGTCCGAAAAGCCTTCCGCCGGTCACGAGATCACGGCCGGCCACGCCTTCCTGACCGACCAGCTGATCCGGGTGATGCACGATCACGTGATCGCGGACCTTTATCCGGTGAGCAACCGCTCTTCGGGGGAGCGGCTCTCCATGATGGCCGTGGGCGGCTATGGCCGGGCCGAAATGGCGCCGCATTCGGATGTGGACATCGCCTTCCTGACGCCCGGCAAGCAGACCGCCTGGTGCGAACAGGTGATCGAGGCGATCCTCTATCTGCTGTGGGATCTGGGCCTGAAAGTCGGCCATTCCAGCCGCTCCGTGGACGAAATGGTGCGGATGGCCAAAACCGACCTGACCATTCGCACCGCGATGCTGGAAGGCCGCTATCTGTGGGGCGACCAGGAACTCTACGAGGAAGCGGCGAGCCGTTTCTTCGCCGATGTGGTGGCGGGCACCGAACGCCAATTCGTGACCGAGAAGCTGGCCGAGCGGAACGAGCGGCACAAGCGGGTGGGCGACAGCCGCTATGTCGTGGAGCCCAATGTCAAGGAAGGCAAAGGCGGCCTGCGCGATCTGCAGACGCTCTACTGGATCGGGAAATACATCCACAAGGTGAAGAGCGCGTCCGAACTGGTCGAAGTCGGCCTGTTCACCCGCGCCGAATATCGCGCCTTCCGCCGGGCCGAAGGATTCTTCCTGGCGGTGCGCTGCCATCTGCACACGATCACCAACCGCCCCGAAGACCGCCTGACCTTCGATCTGCAGCGCGAAGTGGCCAGCCGCATGCAATTTGCCGACCGCCCGGGCAAGAGCTCGGTCGAACGCTTCATGCAATATTACTTCCTGCAGGCAAAACGCGTGGGCAGCCTGTCGGGCATCTTCCTGGCCCAGCTGGACGAACAATTCGCCAAGAAGACCCCGCGCGGCCTGCTGGCCGGGTTCCGCGCCCGCGCGCGCATGGTCAAGGGATACAAGGTGTTCGGCGGCAAGATCGCCGCGCCGGGCGACAACTGGTTCCAGAAGGATCCGGTGCGGCTGATCGAGATCTTCCAGATCGCGGAGGAAGAAGGCTACGAAATCCATCCCGAAACGATGAGTATCGCCAGCCGGGATGCGGTTCTGATCAAGGACGATGTGCGCAGCGATCCGCGCGCCAACAGCCTGTTCATGAAGGTCCTGGCAGGCCGCAACGATCCGGAATCGGTGCTGCGCTGGATGAACGAGGCGGGCGTGTTCGGCCGCTTCGTGCCCGATTTCGGCCGCGTCAACGCGCAGATGCAGTTCGACATGTATCACCATTACACGGTGGACGAGCACACGATCCGCGCGATCGGCCTGCTGGCGAAGATCGAGCGGGGGGAGCTGCAGCAGGACCACCCGCTCGCCACCGAGATCCTGCCGCAGATTTCGCACCGCAACGCGCTCTACGCTTCCGTCCTGCTGCATGACATTGCCAAGGGGCGCGGCGGCGACCATTCGGTGCTGGGCGCCGAAGTGGCGGAGAAGCTGTGCCCGCGCTTCGGCCTGTCGGACGGCGATACGGAGCTGGTTGCCTGGCTGGTGCGCTATCACCTGGCGATGAGCGCGACCGCCTTCAAACGCGACCTGTCCGATCCCAAGGCGATCGCGGATTTCATCGGCGACGTGCAGAGCGTGGAGCGGCTGCGGCTGCTGAGCCTGCTGACCATAGTCGATATCCGCGCGGTGGGCCCGGGCATCTGGAACAGCTGGAAACGCCAGCTGCTTTCCCAGCTCTACACCGCCGCCGAAGAGGCGCTGCGGCTGGGCCACAAGGCCAGCGGCCGCGAGGAACGCGTGGCGGATAAGAAGAAGACCGTCGCCGGGATGCTGGGCGACAAGGCCCATGTCATCGAGGAGCTGGAAGACCGCTTCGACGATTCCTACTGGATTGCCGAGCCCGAAGACATCATCGCGCTCAACCTGGTGCATTATTCCGCCGCCAAGAAGCTGGAGCACAAGCTTTCGATCCACTGCGAATATTACGCCGCGCGCGGGGCCACGCTGGTGACCGTGATCGGCGACGATCATCCGGGGCTGTTCTACCGCGTGGCGGGCGCGATCCATCTGGCCGGCGGCAATATTCTGGACGCGCGCATCCATACCACGCGCATGGGCAAGGCGGTCGACAATTTCGTGGTCCAGGATCCGATCGGCCGCCCCTTCCGCGAAGAGGCGCAGCTCGACCGGCTGAAATCCGCGATCGAGGATTCGCTTGCCGGGAAGATCGAACTGGTCCCGCAGCTCGCCAAGCGGCCTTTGCCGCATGCCCGCGCTTCCACCTTCAACGTCAAGCCGCAGGTCTATTTCGACAACAAGGCCTCCGGCCGGTTCACCGTAATCGAGGTCAATGCGCGCGACCGCCCGGCGCTGCTCAACCGCCTGGCACGCGCTCTGTTCGAAAGCCAGCTGATGGTGAATTCGGCGCATATCACCAATTATGGCGAGCGCGCGGCGGACACGTTCTATGTCACCGATGCGCTGGGCGAGAAGGTCACGTCGGAAAGCCGGCTGGAAGCGATCGAGAAGCGGCTGCTGGAAGCCGCCAGCGACGAAACCCAGGCCAAGGTGGAAAAGGCGCTGGCCTGATCGGAGCGTCCCGGCGCGCATCGTCGCCTACCGGCGGCGAAGCTTGTTCGCGTTTTCGAAAATGCAGCCAAGGCTTGCTTTTGCGAGCCCTTGCTTCATCCTGCGTGTGTGGCCCCTGCAAAGGCCCTACCCTGATTCAACCGGCCCCTGGCGGGCCCATCGCGGAGGCACGTATACGTCTATGAAGCTTCATTCCCCCCTTATCCTTTCCGCTCTCGCCCTTTCGCTGGCCGCATGCGGCGGCGCTCCCGAAGAAGCGGCGGACGTGAGCAGCGCAGAGGCCAGTGTGATCGAGCAGCGGCAGGACAATTTCGAAGCCATCGGCGATGCCTTCAAGGCCATTCGCGGGCAGCTGGAAGACGGAGCGCCCGATTTCGCCGCGATTGCGGGCGATGCGGAAACCATTCATACCAATGCCGGCAAGATTCAGGATTATTTCCCTGAAGGCACCGGCATCGATTCCGGCGCCGATACCGAAGCGCTGGCCACGATCTGGGAAGATCCGGAAGGCTTTGCCGGCGCTGCGGAGGATCTGATCGCCGCCAGCCAGACGCTGGTGGATGCCGCCGGAACCGAAGACCTTGCCGCCGTGCAGCAGGCCGTTGATGGCCTGGGCGGCTCGTGCAAGGCCTGTCACGACGATTTCCGGCTGGACAAGGACTGATCCTGCAGCGCGGCATAGGGGCATAGGCGATACGGGAGGAGCGGATGAGCGGCACCAGCGTGAATATCTGGGATCTACCGGTGCGCATCTGCCACTGGAGTTTCGTGATCCTGATCCCGGCCCTGTGGTGGACCGCCGAAGAAGGCGAAATGGGCTGGCATATGCGGCTGGGCATCGTGTTGCTGGGGCTGGCTGTGTTCCGCGTGCTGTGGGGCTTTGCCGGAAGCTCCACCGCGCGCTTTGCCTCCTTCGTCCGGGGGCCGGCCACGGTGCTGGCCTATCTGCGCTCCATGAATTCGCCGCGCGATCCGATCGTCGGCCACAATCCGCTGGGCGGGTGGAGCGTGCTGGCCCTGCTGGGCGCGATGCTGCTGCAGACGGGGCTCGGCCTGTTTTCGGGCGACCCCTATGACGGGGCGACCGGCCCGCTCAATCATCTGGTGGGCGTGATGACGGCCGACAGTCTGACCGAATGGCATGAAAGCTTCTTCAACGTGCTGCTGGCGCTGGTGGGCATCCACCTGCTGGCCGTGCTGTTCTATCTGGCGGTGAAGCGCGACAATCTGGTGCATCCCATGGTCACGGGCAGGCGCGCCATGCCCGGGGAAGCGGGCGGCATGCAGCCAGTGCCGGCCTGGCGTTTCCTGCTCTGCCTGCTGGCGGCCGCGCTCTTCGCGCTGTGGCTGTGGATCGGCGCGCCCCCGCTTTAGGGAGCCGCCCTGCGCGCCATGCGTTTAAACAAGGCAAGCAGATACGCCCGCTGGCGAGGCCGGGCTAACGCCGGGGGAAGAAGCTTTCTGCGGATCGGCAAGCGGGCCGGGCCGGTGCTTCGAAGGCGCCCGCGGGGAGCGGACATTTGGCGCGTTGTTGTCTCTTGCGAATGGCGGGCGAAGGTGCGCGTCGAAACCTGCCTGCTCGGCCCTGCGGCATGGGGCGCGGGGGCAGCGTAGGGCTCGCAATTGAGCCGCCCCCGGTCGGCTGACCTCGCCTGCCGCATGAAAGCGGCGGGCACGGCGCCCCTTCCGGTAATGAAGCGGGCGCATCCCAGGGACAGGAAGAGCGTTGAGGTCCACCCTCGTGCCCCGCTCGTCAGAGAAGCACCGGCCCGAAGCACGGAGTGAGAGAAGCGCAGCGCATTCACGCCCCGCACACCCGCTGCCACGTACCAATGGTTATTGGCGGCATCGTATATAACCGTATTGGTTAGTTATGTCAAGAGGGAAGCGAAGGGCCGGCTGGTTCCAATTGCATTGCGGCGGTGTGTACACAAACACACCGCGAGATGATAAGTAAATTATCCAATCAAAAAACGAGATTTTGCAATATGCAAAGAATACTAGCTAAGCATCTTGTACGTGCAATCGCACAAATAGAGCGTGTTGATGTAGTGTTGAATGAGGCGCAACGTTCTGCAGATTGGGACGGGAATACAGAGGCCCCAACCAGTATAAGAAATAGTATTGCAAAGAATTACTCTTCGCTTGAAGCCAGCGCAAAGGCAATGGGTGCAGTCGTAACATCTAAGTCAGCAAACCGAGCAGTCAAAAAGCTGCGGGCAAGAAAAAACCCGATAAAGGGCAATGAAATGGTATCACTAAACAGTGAAATCAATAATGTTCTAGACTTCGAGGTAGGCGATATCGATTTTTACTGCCTAAATTCTGGTGCAAATGAATACTATAACCCAAAATCTCCTTTGTTCGGCGAAAAGGTAGAAAATAGAATACCTAACGCAAGTAACGACATATCGGAAGCCGGCAAATGTTTTGCAACCGGACGCTACACTGCAACTGTCTTTCATTTGATGCGCGCAATGGAAGCGGCAGTTCAAGAACTCAGTAAGTCACTACGTATTGCTAAGATCGACAGGGAATGGGGGAAACTTTTGAGCGATATTGGCTCAAAAATCGAGGAGATGGAAAAAGGGGAAGAGCGCAACAAATGGTCACATGCGCACGCGACTCTTTATCACGTCAAACAGGCTTGGCGAAACGAAACGATGCACCCAAAAGCAACATATACAGAAGAGGAAGCAAAGGAAGTTTTTGACGCAGTGAAGGCTTTCATGCGCCATCTTGCAACACTTCTTCCATCATCAATAGATGAACTTCTCGGTTAGCTCGAAGATTTTGATCTAACGCCAACTAAGAACTGTCGAACTCCGTCTAATTCCGCATTAGCCGCTTATTCCCTCGCGCCGAACAAAGCGCTGCCCACGCGCACATGGGTGGCTCCCAGCATGATCGCGGTTTCGAAATCGCCGCTCATCCCCATGCTCAGCTTCCCGCCCTCTTCGGGGGCGAGCCCGTTATCCGCCGCCAGCTTGGCCAGCAGCGCGAAGAACGGTGCGGGCTCTATGTCGAGCGGCGGGACGCACATCAGCCCGATGACGGGCAGATCCGCATCGCGCGCCTGCTGCAGCAGCCCTGGCAGATCGGCGATCGCGCAGCCGCCCTTCTGCTCCTCCGCGCCGATATTGACCTGCACGAACAGCGGCACGCGTTTCCCTGCCTTCTCCATCGCCTTGGCCAGCGCCTTCACCAGCGAAGGCCGGTCGAGCGAATGGATGCAGTCGAACAGTTCCACCGCATCGTCCGCCTTGTTCGATTGCAGCTGCCCGACCAGGTGCAGCTCCAAATCATCATAGCGCTCTTTCCCAAAGCGCTCTTTCAAGGCGGGCCATTTTTCCTGCGCTTCCTGCACCCGGTTTTCGCCGAAGACGCGCTGCCCGGCCTCCAGCAGCGGCACGATCCGTTTGGCCGGGTGAGTCTTGCTGATGGCGACCAGCGTGACGTCCTGCGGTTTGCGGCCCGCAATGCCCGCCGCATGCGCGATGCGCGCCTGCACGTCTTCCAGGGGGGTGGCTGCACTTTCCATGGCGCGCCGCTATAACGCCTGCATGCCCATGCGCCAGCCCGCCATCGCCGATTATCTGCCCGATCTCTGGCTCATCTCCGACGAGCGGAACGACGGGTCGCTGGAAAGCGCGCTGGCCCGCCTGCCGCGCGGCAGCGGCTTCATCTACCGCCATTACCATCTGCCGCCCGCCGAAAGAGTGGCGCGCTATCGCGCTCTGGAGCGGATAGCGCAGGCGCGCGGGCATCTGCTGATCCTGGCGGACAGCGCCCTGACCGCGGCGGAATGGGGCGCGGACGGGACATATGGCGCGCCGCGCGCGCTCTATCCGCGCCGGGCGGGCCTGCTGCAGCTCGCCACCGCGCACGATCTGCGCGAGATAGGGGAGGCGAACCGCATTGGGGCGGATGCCGTGCTGCTTTCCCCCGCATTCCCGACGCGCAGCCATGCAGGCGCACCCGCGCTCGGCCCGCTGCGCTTCCGCCTGCTGGCGCGCCATGCGCAAATGCCGGTGATCGCGCTGGGCGGCATGACGCAAAAGAGCGCCGACCGCCTCGCCTGGCCCAAATGGGCCGCGATCGATGGGCTTTCTTAGAATTCGGCGGTCTTGAGAGGCGATACCCAGCCGCAAGGCCGGTGCCGCCCCCTAGTAAGAGATTCCCGCCCCAACATCCAAAAATCTCAAGATTCTTGACCGCGAGTCCCCACTCTGCGATTCTGCCGCCGCAGCCGATCAGAGGAACCGGACATGGCAAGTCGCGCAATCGGAAAAGCGCCCGTGGCAGACTGGCGCGCCGCCTTCCGGCGCTCCTTGCGCCGCGCCTTGCAATTGACCGGCGCGGTGTTGCTGTTCACCGCCGCGGCCTTCTTCGCCCTGGCGCTGATCAGCTATCACCAGACGGACCCGTCCGCCTCCACCGCCGCGGGCGAGGAAGTGGCCAACTGGATGGGCCGGTCGGGCGCCTGGGTGGCGGAGCGCGCGCTGTTTCTGTTCGGCATCGTATCGATCCTGTTCCTGCCGCTGCTCTATGCTTACGGGCGCAAGCTGTGGCGCGACGCGGATGAGGAAGAAACGCCGCATGGCGCGCGCTGGTGGCGCGCCGTGGGCATGCTGATCTTCGCGATGGCGCTGCTCGCCACGGTCCTTTCGCTCACATTCGATGCGCCGGGGGGCAGCCTGCCGGCTTCCCTGGGCGGGATCACGGGCCTGCTGGGCAAGGGCGCGATCGAGGCGCTGGCCGGGCGCCTGCCCGAAAGCGCGCAGGGCTGGACCATCGGGGGGCTGTGGCTGGCCTGCCTGATCGCCGGGGTGGTGCTGGTCAGCCGTGTGTTCGCGATCGACTGGGCGCAATTGCTCACCATTCCCGCCGCGCTGAAAAAGGCGCCTTCGCTGCCCAGCGCGGATTCGCTGCCTTTCGTCAAATCGCGCGAAAAGCCCAAGCCGGAACCGCGCCCCGCCCCGGTTGCCGAAGGGCCGGCGCGCAAGCCGCCCGAGATCAGCGATCCGACCAAGCCGCCCAAGCCCGCATCCCTGGGCGGCAACAAGCGCCAGAAGGATCTGTTCGACGAATTCGAACTGCCCAGCCTGGATCTGCTTTCCGATCCGCCGCCGACCAGCGCGCCCAAGCTGGACCGCCTGGCGCTGGAGCGTAATGCGCGGCTGCTGGAAAACGTGCTGGACGATTTCAACGTCAAGGGCGAGATCATGGCCGTGCGCACCGGCCCGGTGGTCACCATGTACGAGCTGGAGCCCGCCCCCGGCGTGAAGGCCAGCCGTGTGATCGGCCTGGCGGAGGATATCGCCCGCAATATGAGCGCGGTCAGCGCGCGCGTTTCCTCCATCCCCGGCAAGACGGTGATGGGCATCGAACTGCCCAATGCGGACCGCCAGACCGTGGCGCTGAAGGAGCTTGCCGCTTCCGAAGCCTATGCCAACAACAAGGGCGGGCTGCCGATCATCCTGGGCAAGGATATTGCCGGCGAACCGATCGTGGCCGATCTGGCCGCCATGCCGCATCTGCTGGTGGCCGGCACCACCGGATCGGGCAAGTCTGTGGGGCTCAACTGTATCCTGCTTTCGCTGCTCTACCGCTTCACGCCCAGCGAATGCCGCCTGATCCTGATCGATCCCAAGGTGCTGGAGCTGAAAAGCTATGACGATATTCCGCACCTGCTTTCGCCGGTGGTTACCGAACCGCACAAATCGGTCCGCGCGCTCAAATGGGCGGTCGAGGAGATGGAGCGCCGCTATCGCATGATGTCCAGCATCGGCGCGCGCAATCTGGGCGGCTTCAACGAACGCGTGCGCGCCGCCGCCGCCAAGGGCAAGCCGCTGGGCCGCCGGGTGCAGACCGGCTTCGATCCCGAAACGGGCGAGGAACTGTTCGAGGAAGAGCAGCTCGATTACGAAGTGCTCCCCCAGATCGTGCTGATCGTGGACGAGCTGGCCGACCTGATGGTGACGGTCGGCAAGGAAATCGAAGTGCTGATCCAGCGCCTCGCGCAGAAGAGCCGCGCGGCGGGCATCCACCTGATCATGGCGACGCAGCGCCCCTCGGTCGACGTCATCACCGGCGTGATCAAGGCCAACCTGCCCACCCGCATCGCCTTCCACGTCACCAGCCGGATCGATTCCCGCACCATTCTGGGCGAGCAGGGCGCGGAGCAGCTGCTGGGCAAGGGCGACATGCTCTACAAGCCGTCCTCCGGCGCGCTCACCCGCGTGCACGGGCCCTTCGTTTCCGACGACGAGGTGGAGAAGGTGGCCGATCACTGGCGCGCCCAGGGCAAGCCCGAATATGTCGACGCCGTGACCGAGGAAAGCGAGGATGGCGGCCTGTCCTTCGAGGACGAGTTCACCGCGTCGGACAATCCGGAAGAGCGCAAATACCGCCAGGCCTGCCAGATC
Organism: Alphaproteobacteria bacterium; assembly: GCA_030426245.1. GTDB lineage: Bacteria > Pseudomonadota > Alphaproteobacteria > Sphingomonadales > Sphingomonadaceae > Andeanibacterium. The sequence continues at coordinate 29,797 of JAUHYZ010000004.1, forward strand.
GTGATCGAGAACCAGAAGGCTTCGGGAAGCTGGCTCCAGCGCCAGATGGGCGTGGGCTATAACACCGCGGCCAAATGGATCGAGCGGATGGAAGGCGAAGGGCTGGTGGGCCCGGCCAACCATGTCGGCCGCCGCGAAATCTTCCGCGACCGCGACGGGAACCCGATCTAGTCAGCCATCGGCCTGACGTCCTTCACCGTTCGTCCCGAGCCTGCCGAAGGGCGAAGGGCGCGGGGACGTTCGCACCCATTCCAACTCCCCACTGGCAAATGCTTATCATGTTGAGTAATCCCGCCTGACAGACGGGAGAAATTGAATGGCTGACACACCGGCGGGCACTGTGCGAGACGAGGATGGCAGGGCGGCGGACCGCGCCGCGATCCACGAAGTGCTGATCGAATATGGCCGCACGATCGACAATCGCGACTGGGACGGGCTTTCCGCCCTGTTCGGGGAAGACGGCGTCTATGTCGCGGGCAGCGGCGACGGGGTGAAGGGCGCGGAAGTCGGCCCGCTGATGGCCGGCATCTTCGAGAAGAACCCATCGAACTGGCGCCAGCCCAATTTCCATATCTTCTTCAACGAAACGATCCGCATCACCGGGGCCGATACGGCCACGGTGCAGTCCAACTCGCTGTTCGTCGTGCCCGGGGACGAAGGCGGCTTCGCCCAGATCGGCATCGTCGGCGAATATTTCGACGAGATGGTGCTGAAAGACGGGCGCTGGTATTTCGCGCGGCGCGAAGTGAAGGGCCATATCCACGCGCGCCATTACAAATAGAGCCCCACTCCAAACCGGGCATCGGCCCCGCATATATCAGGCCTTTATAATCATACCTTGAATTCCTATAATGATGTTTCATACATCAAGGTTCATGCATGATCATTGCACAACAGATTCGCGCCGCGCGGGCACTGCTGGGGATCGACCAGAAGCAGCTGGCCGAAATGGCGGGCGTTTCCCTGCCCACGATCCAGCGCATGGAAGCGTCCGAAGGCCAGGTGCGCGGCACGGTGGACACGCTGGTCAAGGTGATCGGCGCGCTGGAGACGGCCGGCATCGAAATCATCGGCGAACATGCGCCCAGCGGCGGGATCGGGCGCGGGGTGCGCCTGCGCGAAACCATGGCGGGCGGCGGCGCCTCCTCCGGCCATGCCTCCTTCCCCTATGACCGGCCTGCCCCGGCCGCGCCCGGGGGCACCGAACCCGGCAAATGAAACCCAAGCTGCTGACCACGCTGGCGGATTACAATCGCGGCCAGTTCCTGCACGATACGATGGCGGGCTTCACCGTGGCGCTGGTTGCCCTGCCGCTGAGCATCGCGATCGCCATCGCATCGGGCGCGCCGCCCGCCACCGGGCTGATCACCGCCGTGGTCGGCGGCTTGCTGGTTTCCGCCCTGGGCGGCAGCAGGGTGCAGATCGGCGGGCCGACCGGGGCGTTCATCGTCGTGGTCTATGGCGTGATCGCCGATCACGGCTTCGATGGGTTGCTGCTTGCGACCTTCATGGCGGGCTTCATGCTGGCGATCGGCGGATTGCTGCGCGCCGGGCGGCTGATCCGCCTGATCCCGGAAAGCGTGGTGGAAGGCTTCACCATCGGCATCGCCATCGTCATCGCGCTGAGCCAGCTGAAAGACCTCGCCGGAATGCAGGCGGCGAGCCTGCCTGCCGATTTCATCCCGAAGATGCAGGGCCTGTGGGAAGCGCGCGGCACGCTGGACTGGGCGGCGCTTATCCTGGGCCTGGCGACGATTGCAGGCATCGCACTCACCCGCCGGCTCGCCCCGCATTTCCGGGGCCGCGCCGTAATCGTGATTGTCGCCAGCGCCATCGCCGTCTTTGCCCTTCCGACAGTGGCGACGGTGGAGGGCCGCTATGGCGCGCTGCCGGGCGGCCTGCCCTGGCCCGCTATGCCGACGATCTCCCTCGACCTTGCCGTGGAAGTGTTCCCCGCAGCCGTGACCATCGCCCTGCTGGCGGCGATCGAATCGCTGCTATCCGCGCTGGTGGCCGACCGGCTGATCGGCGGCGCGCACCGCACGGGGGCGGAGCTGCTGGCGCAGGGCGCGGCCAACATCGCCTCCCCCCTGTTCGGCGGGCTGCCGGTGACCGGCGCGATCGCGCGCACGGCAACCAATGTGGATGCCGGCGGGCGCACCCCCGTGGCCGGCATCATGCATGCGCTGATCATCCTGCTGGCGATGGTGCTGCTGGCGCCGCTGGCAGGCATGCTGGCCCTGCCTGCATTGGCCGGGCTGCTGATCCTGACCGCGTGGGCGATGTCCGAGCCGGGGCGCTGGGGCGAGCGTCTGGCCATGCCCCGCGCGGAGCTGGCGCTGCTGATCCTGACCGCCGCGCTGACCGTGCTGGTCGATCTGACCCTGGCCATCGGCATCGGCACGATTCTGGGCCTGGGCATGCAGAAACTGAAGGCCCCGCAAATCGCGAAAGAGGGCTAGTCCTTCCCGGGATCGAGCGGCCAGGTCTTGCGGTGGATCTCTATCTGATCGTTGCTGCGGATATACCACCCCGCGCCATGCGCGCGGCCGATCAGATGCATCGCCGGCGCATCGATCCGCATCTTGCCGTCTTCCTCACCCAGCAGCCGGTCCTGAATATTCACGCCCACCACTTCGCCCAGCACGATGGCGGCATGCGGTGCGGGCTCCAGCAATTGCCACAGTCTGCATTCGAAATTGACCGGTGCGCTGGCCACGATCGGCGCATTGACCAGCTTGGCTTCGCCCATTTCGATCCCGGCGACTTCGAATTCGTCGACACCCGGCGGAGAATCGACGGCGCTGATATTCATCGCATCGGCATTGGCTTCATCCACCAGTGCCACTGTAAATTCGCCGGTTTCGCGGATCGCGGCCAGGCTGTCTTTCTCCTCGCTGCCTTCGCGCACCCCGTCGGGGCCGATCCCGATCCCCACGATGGGCGGGCGCGAGCACATCGCGTTGAAGAAGCTGAACGGGGCGATGTTGTTCCGCCCCTGCGCATCGCGTGTTGCCAGCCAAGCGATCGGGCGCGGCATGATCGTGTTGACCAGCAGGCGGTAACGATCCTGCAGCGGGAGTTCGGACATGGTGAAATGCATGGTGTTTACCTAGCTAGCTGGCTACGATTTGACCAGATAGACGGAACCGGGAGATGACGAAAATGAATAGGCGCATTGCCAGCACTGCATTGCTGGCGGCAGGCACGTTTTACCTGGCTGCGGCCGCCCCGGCCGAGGCCAAATGGGTGGCCAGCTGGACGGCACCGCCCCATGCCCCGCTCGGCACCGAGGGCCGCTTTGCCGTCGCCACTTTCGAAAATGTCACGCTAAGCCAGATCCTGCGTGTCAGCGAAGGCGGAACGCAGCTGCGCATCCGGCTTTCCAACCGCTATGGCGAGGCGCCGCTGGAAGTTGGCGAAGCGCGCGTGGTGCGGATCGACGATGCCGGCGCGGAAATCCCGGGCACATCGCGCAGTGTGACTTTCGGCGGAGAGGCCGGAGCCTTCATTCCGCGCGGCGCCCCGTTCCTGAGCGATGCGGTGGAACTGGACGTGCCCGATCTTTCCCGCCTGAAAGTGGAATTCTATCTGCCCGGCAGCACCGGCCCGTGCACCTGCCATCTGACGGGTCTGGACGAACTGGCCGTCTCTCCGCCGGGCAATCATGTCGGCAAGCCGTTCGAGCCTGTATCCACCGCGCAATACCGCGCCTTTCTGAGCGTGGTCGAAGTGGATTCGCCGGATTCGCCGGGCACGATCGTGGCCTATGGCGATTCGATTACCGACGGGGCCGGCTCCACGCCCGGCGCCAATCGCCGCTGGCCCGATGTGCTGGCCGAACGGCTACAGCAGGCAGGCAAAGAATGGGCGGTCGCCAATGTCGCCATCAGCGGCAACCGCGTGCTCAGCCCCGGCATGGGGGAGGCGGCGCTGGCCCGCTTCGACGAGGACGTGCTGAGCCTGCCCCATGTGAAATATATGATCGTCTTCGAAGGGGTGAACGATATCGGGAGCCGGTTCGGCTGGAAGGAAAACGAGCCGCCCATCGCCGGGATGGACCAGCCGAAAATCGATACCGCGCAGATGATTGCCGGATACAAGCAGCTGATCGAGCGCGCCCATGCCAAGGGGATCAAGGTGATCGGCTCCCCCATCGGGCCTTACAAGGGCGCGAGCTACTGGACCGAAGAGGGAGAGGCTGGACGCCAGGCAATCAACGACTGGATCGTGCATGGCGGCGCATTCGACGCCGTGGTGCGGCTCGACACCGCCTTTGCCGATCCAGAAGATCCGCAGACCATGCGCGATGGCTATCACATGGGGGACTATCTGCACGGCAACGATGCCGGGCTGAAGGCAGTGGGCGAATCGATCGATCTTTCGCTGTTCGAAAGCAGGGAAGAGGCTGGGCAGTAGAGCCGGAAAACGGTGCCGCTCCAGGCATTACGCCCGCCGGAAATGCTTAACTACCGGGCAACTATCTGCCGCTATCTCTTCGGCGATGTGGAGTGGGTCGCAAAAAATATTGAGGGTATGGCTTGCCATGCTCTTTACGCTGCTGGTTGCAGCGCCCGCTTCTGCGTCCACGCTCCAGCCGGATTGCCATGCCTTCAGCCCGGCGAATACGACCTATGCCGAGCTTGAACGGCAGAAGGAGAGCTGGACCTGCAGCTCCTTCCACTGGAAGGACGTGCAGCCCGTCGCCTGGCTGCGTTTCGATGCCGCCGATTGGCAGGCGGGCGAACCGCCGCAAAGCTTCGTCTCGCGCGTTTCCCATTTCCACCGGTTGAGCCTGTTCGCAGTCCAGGAAGATGGCACGCTCCGCGCCGTCGGCATGCAGCCGGACGAGCTCCCCCTGCTTGAAAGCGGCCCGTTCTTCGCAGCGCCGCTGCCGCCCATAACGGCCGATACGCAGGCGATCGTCGTGCGCATAGCCGAACCGTGGGGGGCGGAAGTGCTTGCCGAGGCCAAGCTTTCCACCCAGCCGGGCGGCGAGGGCTGGCCGATCGAGAGGCTGCTGCTGTTCGCGATGCTGGCGGGCCTGCTGCTGGTGCCGGTGATCTTCGACATTGCGACCTTCGCGTTTTTGCGGGAGCGTTTCGTGCTTTTCCACGGCGCGCTGACGCTGATGATGCTGACCTATGTGACGACCTCCAGCGGGTTGATCGTGCCTTTTGCCGATCTCAGCCTTGTCACCATTTACCAGACGATGGGCATCAGCATTGCCGTGGTCGGCGCGATGGCCTGTTTCCTGGCCGCCGAGATCATCGAACCGGGCATGCTGAGCGCCGCGATGCGGCGCGCTCTGCGCCTGGCCGGGATCAGTGTGATCCTGATCTCCGGCACGGTTCCGCTGCATCCGCCCTTTATGGATTCATCCTGGTCGTTCCTTTTCGAACTGGGCTTCGCGGCCCCGATCATCGCCTATATCGCCGCGCTGACGCAGGCCCTGCGCCGCGGCAGCCGCGCCGCCAAATATCTGGTAGTGGCCTGGGCGCCGATCATCACCTTCGGCATCGAACAGAGCCTGCGCGGGCTGGGCATCTACAGTGCGCCGCAGGTCCTGGACGACCTGTTCTATCTCGCGCTCTCGCTGGAAGTCGTGATCACCGCCGCCGGCGTGGCCGACCGGCTGCTCGCCCTTACCAGGGAGCGTGACGAGGCGCTCAAGCAGATTCGCGCGCTGGAGGAACTGGCCGAACACGATCCGCTGACCGGCCTCTACAACCGCCGCGCGATAGAGCCGCAATTCCGCCAGCTGAGCGCCAGCGGCTTCACCACTTTCGGCGTGATCGACGTCGATTACTTCAAGTCGATCAATGACGATTACGGCCACGATGTGGGCGACCAGGTGCTTCGCGCGATCGGCAAGGCGCTGCCCTCCGACGAAAACGCCCTGTCCGCGCGGATCGGCGGGGAGGAGTTCCTGCTGCTGCTGCGCGGACCCGATGCGCTGCGCCGCGCCGAACATATCCGCCAGAACCTGACCCGCCAGATTGCGCAGCAGGTGCCCGGGCTGGACCATCTGGTCACCGCCAGCATGGGGCTGGTCGAAGGCACGCCGGAAACCATGGCCGCCAGTTCCTTCCGCCAGATCTACGCCCAGGCGGACAAGCTGCTTTACGAAGCGAAAGTGACCGGCCGGAACCGTATCGCGGCCGAAAAGCTGACCGTGTTCAAGCCGCGCCGGCGAGACAGGCGGAGTTACCGCGACCGGCGGATGGCGGCCTGACGCGCCTTGATCCGCCCATCCAGCGTACCTAGCTTTCCTGCATGCTTCCCCCACGGAGTACCGGAAATTGCGCATTGGCTGCCCCAAGGAAATCAAGACTCATGAATACCGGGTCGGCCTGACGCCGGAGAGTGCGCATGAACTGGCCGCGCATGGCCACGAAGTATGGATCGAAAGCGGCGCGGGTGCGGGCATCGATGCGAAAGATGCCGAATATGAAGCGGCCGGGGCGGCGATAGCCGCCTCCGCCGCGCAGATTTTCGCCGAGTGCGAAATGATCGTGAAGGTCAAGGAACCGCAAGCCGAGGAGCGCGCCTTGCTGCGGGGCGGGCAGATCCTCTACACCTATCTCCACCTCGCGCCCGATCCCGAGCAGACGGCAGACCTGGTCGCTGCAGGAGTGACGGCCATCGCCTATGAAACGGTCACCGGGCCGGGCGGATCGCTTCCGCTGCTCAAACCCATGAGCCAGGTGGCCGGGCGCATGGCGATCCAGGCAGGGGCGAATGCGCTGCAGAAGGAACATGGCGGGCGCGGCATATTGCTGGGCGGCGTGCCGGGCGTGATGCCGGGCAAGGTCGCGGTGATCGGCGGCGGCGTGGTGGGTTTCAACGCGGCGCAGATGGCCGTGGGGCTGGGGGCGGATGTGACCATTCTGGACCGCAACCCGGAAGTCCTGGAAAAGCTTGGCATCCATTTCGAAAGCCGGGCCAAGACCCGCTTTTCCAACCGCGCCAATCTGCTGGACAGCGTGCGCGCGGCGGATCTGGTGATCGGTGCCGTGCTGATCCCCGGCGCGGCGGCGCCCAAGCTGGTGACCCGCGCCATGCTGTCGGAAATGAAACCGGGCTCCGTGCTGGTCGATGTCGCGATCGATCAGGGCGGCTGCTTCGAATCCAGCCACCCCACCACGCATGACGATCCTACCTATGTGGAGCAGGGCGTGGTCCATTACTGCGTGGCCAACATGCCCGGCGCGGTGGCGCGCACCAGCACCTATGCGCTCAACAATGTCACGCTGCCCCATGCGCTGGCGATTGCCGATTTCGGCTGGAAGGACGCGATGCGGGCCAATCCGCATCTTGCCAATGGGCTGAACGTCCATGCAGGCCGGGTGACCTGCGCCCCGGTGGCGGAGGAGTTGGGTTATGACCTGCTGGAGCTGTCCGAAGCGCTCGCCTGATCCAGGAAGGGTGCGGCCACTTCGCGCGTGATCCGCAAAGGCCGCCCGGTCTGCCGGTCGATCATCGCCCAGGTGGAGCGGACCTGGACGAGCCTTTTCCCGGCCGCATCCGTGAAGTCGACGCAGCGCACGAAACGCGCCCCCTGCGGCGGACCCGGGATGAAGGTATGCGCGGTCACCGTATCGCCTTCGCGGACATTGCCGCGATAATCGATCTCGTGCCGCAGCACGAACCAGACATAGGCCGCGTGGTGCTCCGCGCTCGCCACCGCTTCCCAGTGGGCGGTGGCGATATCCTGCACCCATTGCAGCCAGACCATGTTGTTCACATGGCCGTTCATGTCGATATGCTCCGGCCCGGCAGTGAAGGTCATGGTGTAGCTGTTGCTCATGACTCCCCCTCCCGTTCACGGGAGGGGGTTGGGGGGTGGGTGAAGCTGGGCACGGAGGCAATTTGCCCACCCCCGGCCCCTCCCGCAAGCGGGAGGGGAGAACTCACCCCTCCAGCCCCATCTGCCACAGGATGAAGGCGAATTCCTCCGCCGTTTCCTTCAGGCTTTCGAACCGGCCGGACTTACCGCCATGCCCCGCGCCCATATTGGTCTTGAGCAGCAGTTCGTTATCGTCGGTCTTGAGCTCGCGCAGTTTCGCGACCCATTTGGCCGGTTCCCAATAGGTCACGCGCGGATCGTTGAGCCCCGCCGTCACCAGCATCGGCGGATAGGCCTGGGCGCGCACATTGTCATAGGGGCTGTAGCTCCGGATCGTCTCGAAGGCGGCCTTGTCCTCCACCGGGTTGCCCCATTCCGGCCATTCGCCGGGCGTCAGCGGCAGCGAGGCATCGAGCATGGTGGCCAGCACGTCCACGAAGGGCACATGCGCCACCACCGCGCCCCACAGTTCGGGATCGCTATTGATCACCGCGCCCATCAGCTTGCCGCCGGCCGAGCCGCCCGAAATGCTGATCCGCCCGGGCTGCGTAATCCCGCGCTCCACCAGCCCCTTCGCCACGTCGACGAAATCGGTGAAGGTATTCGTCCGCCGCTCCAGCTTGCCCGCCTTGTACCAGGCGCGGCCCAAATCGTCCCCGCCGCGAATATGCGCGATGGCGTAGGCGAAGCCGCGATCCACCAGGCTGAGCCGCGTGGTCGAAAAGCCCGGATCGATCGAGATGCCGTAAGCCCCATAGCCATAGAGATGCAGCGGGCCGCCAGCGGGCCTGTCCTTGCGCATCATGATGCTGACCGGGATGGCCGTGCCGTCGCGTGCGGTAATCTCCAGCCGCTGCGTTTCATAGGCGTCCGCATCGTAGCCGGAGGGGATTTCCTGGACCTTGAGCGCTTCCAGGCGTTTCTCCGCCACGTGATAATCGTAAACCGTGTCGGGCGTGACCATGCTTTCATAGCTCAGCCGCAGCACATCCATCGCCCATTCGGGATTGGACGTCAGGCCCGCACTATAGCTCGCCTCCGGAAAGGCGATCGGCTCGATCCGCGCCGGGTCGTCGTAATATCTGAGCTGAATCTGGTCGAGCCCGGCCAGCCGCCCTTCGACCGTATAGAAATCGCGGAACAGGTCGAAGCCGGTGATATAGAATTCGTCCGACCCTTCGATCAGCGTGGTCCATTCGCCGGGGCTGGCAAGCGGCGCGGTGGCGAGGCGGAAATTCTCATGCGTGTCGTTGGCCAGGATGTAGAGCGTGCCGTCGCGCTCATCCGCTTCGTATTCCACGCCCTTCTGCCGCTGTTTGACCACCACCGGCGGCGTCAGGGGCGCTTCGGCGGGGACGAGGCGGACTTCGCTCGTCTCGTGGTCGCTGGTGGAAATGATCAGCCATTTCTCGTTGGCGGAAAGCCCGCTGCCGACGCGGAAGCCCTCATCGTCTTCGTGATAGAGCTCGATATCCTCGGCCAGCGGCTTGCCCAGCCAGTGGAGCCGTGCATTGTCCGTGCGCCATTGTTCGTTGGCCAGCGAGTAGACGATGCCCGTATCCCCCGCGACCCAGACCAGGCTGGAAAGCGTGCCGGGAATCGTGTCGGGCAGGAGTTCCCCCGTCTCCAGATTCTTGACCCGCGCGGTGAACCGCTCCGACCCGTTATCGTCCACCGAATAGGCCAGCAGCTTTCCGTCCATGCTGACCGAGAACGCGCCGAGCCGGAAATATTCGCAGCCTTGCGCCAGCGCCACTTCGTCCAGGATCAGCTGGTCCGCGCTGCCGTCATCCGCTGCGCCCACCGGACGGCGCCACCATTTCTTGTATTCGGCGCCCTCTTCGAACTCGACCCAGTAGAGATAGTCGCCATCCTTTTGCGGCACGGACTTGTCCGCTTCCTTGATCCGGGCGCGCATCTCCTTGAACAGCGCATCGACCAGCGGGCGGCGGGCCTCCATCCGCGCTTCGAACCAGGCATTCTCCGCATTGAGATAGGCCAGCACTTCCGCATTCTCGACCGTGGGATAGGCGGGATCGCGCAGCCAGGCATAGGGATCGTCCAGCGTGATCCCGTGATGCGTGGCGGTGAAGGGCTTCTTCGCCGCGACCGGCGGAGCGGTGGGCGCCTGCGAACCGGGAGCTTGCGAGTCGCGGGCTGGGGAGTTGGGTGTGGTATCGGACATGGTGCCGCCCTATGTTGGTGGCGAAAGGACCGCAAGCAATGCTGATGCAAACGCACGAAGCCCGGCTCGATGCGCTGAGGAAGGAAATGGCGCGCAAGGGGCTGGACGGCTTCGTGATCCCCATCTCCGACGAGCACATGTCCGAATATGTCGGTGCCTATGCGCAGCGCCTGGCCTGGCTGACAGGCTTCGGCGGATCGGCGGGAACGGCGGTGGTGCTGACGGAGAAAGCGGCGATCTTCGTGGACGGGCGCTACACCCTGCAAGTGCGCGACCAGGTGGACGGCAATTTGTGGGAATATCAGTCCGTGCCCGAAACCAGCCCCGCCAAATGGCTGGGCGAGAATGCGGGAGAAGGCGCGGTAATCGGTTACGATGCCTGGCTGCATTCGAAAGGCTGGGCGCAGGGCGTGCAGTCCGCGCTGAAGGCCAAAGGCGCCAAGCTGAAGGCGGTCGAGGCCAATCCGGTCGATGCCGTGTGGGAAGACCGGCCGGAACCTTCCGCTGCCCCGGCGCTGGTCCATGAAGACAGCTTCGCCGGCCGTTCCAGCGCGGAAAAGCGCGCCGAGATCGCCGAATGGCTCAAACGCGACAAGCTCGATGCCGCCGTGATCGCCGCGCTCGATTCGATCGCCTGGCTGCTCAATATCCGCGGCTCCGACATCGATCACACGCCGGTCGCGCTATCATACGTCCTGGCCCATGCGGACGGGACGGCGGAACTGTTCATCGCGCCGGAGAAAGCTACTCCGGAGCTCACCGCCCATCTGGGCAATGCGGTGAAACTGCGCGACGCCGCCGATTTCGTGCCCGAATTGCAGGCGCTGAAAGGCAAGCGCGTTGCCGCCGATCCCGCCAATTGCGTGGCCGGGATCTTCACCGCGCTGGAAGCGGGCGGCGCCGAAGTGGTCGAAGCGCAGGACCCTTGCGTGCTGCCCAAGGCAGTGAAGAACGCAGTCGAGCTGGACGGGCACCGGGCGGCGCAGGCGCGCGACGGGGCGGCTGTCACGCGCTTCCTCCACTGGCTTTCCATCGAAGGGCCCAAAGGCACCGTCACCGAGATGTCCGCCGCCGAGAAGCTCCACCAGCTGCGGCGCGAGGCCGGCGATCTGCGCGACCTCAGCTTCGACACCATTTCCGGCTCCGGCCCCAATGGCGCCATCGTCCATTACCGGGTGAGCGAGGAAACCAACCGCACGCTGGAGCCGGGCAGCGTCTATCTGTGCGATTCGGGCGGGCAATATCCCGACGGGACGACCGACATTACCCGCACCGTCTGGATCGGGCTGGGGGAGCCCGGCGAAGAAGTGAAGGACCGCTTCACCCGCGTGCTGCGCGGCCATATCGCGCTGGCGATGCAGACCTTCCCCGCAGGGACGATCGGCAGCCAGCTGGACACCATCGCCCGCCAGTTCCTGTGGGAGGCGGGGATCGATTACGCGCATGGCACCGGCCACGGTGTGGGCAGCTTCCTGGCAGTGCATGAAGGGCCGCAGCGCATCGCGAAGCCCCGCGGCGGGCAAACGGGCGGCGAGCAGGAATTGCTGGCGGGCATGATCCTGTCCAACGAGCCGGGCTATTACAAAACCGGCGAATACGGCATCCGCGTGGAAAACCTGGTCGCAGTGCAAGCGCAGGAAATCGGCGGCATGGAAGGCGAATGGCTTGGCTTCGAAACGCTGACCCTGGCCCCGATCGACCGCCGCCTGATCGACGTCGAAGCGCTGACCGAGCGCGAAAAATCCTGGTGGGATAGCTACAATGCGCGGGTCTGGAACGTCGTCTCCCCGCAGCTTGAAGGCGAGGTGAAGGCGTGGCTGGAGGCGCAATGCGCGCCGCTTTGAGCGGAGCGATCGCTGCTCCGGAAAAGCTCACCGACCGCGGGTTGTAATGTAGGTTTTGTACTCATAACGTTCCTGACGACTCGAGGGAAAGGAACCAATTGCATGATCGGCTACGTCACTGTCGGAACCAACGATCTTGAACGCTCCGCCGCCTTTTACGACGGAATCGCGGACATACTGGGCCATGGGCGGATCATGGAAAGCGACCGCAGCGTGATGTGGGGCACGCCGGGCGGCGGCGCGATCTTCGCCACCTGTCTGCCCTATGACAAGCAGGCCGCCAGCGCTGGCAACGGCACGATGGTGGCCCTGAACGCCGGCAGCGAGGACGAGGTGCAGCGCGTTTACGATTATGCGCTGGCCAATGGCGGCAGCGACGAAGGCGCGCCGGGCCTGCGCGGCGAAAGCTTCCATGGCGCCTATTTCCGCGACCCGGACGGCAACAAGCTGGCCGTGTTCCTGGTCAAGAAGGGATAACGCCCCGCGATGGCCGCCGCCCTGCGCCTGGATGAGCGCCCGGTCCATCTGGGCCTTGGCGCGGCAGCCGAGATCGAACCGGCCTTCCCGTCCGGCGAAGCCGCCATGCAGTGGTACATGGATTATGCCGCGCGTCATGCGGCGGACGGGGCAGAAGGGCGGCTGGTGTCGCTCCACAGTTTCAGCGAAAGCTGGGACGCGTGGGAAATGCACCCGGCCGGCGCCGAAGTGGTCGTCTGCGTGGAAGGCCGGATAGAACTGGTCCAGGAACTGGAAGATGGCAGCCACGGCCAAATCCGCCTGTCGCCGGGAGAATATGCGATCAATCCGGCAGGTACGTGGCACACCGCGAATGTCGAAGGCGCTGCAACGGCCTTGTTCATCACGGCCGGCATGGGCACGCAGCATCGCCCGCGCTGAGTGGATTGCGCGAAGATGAACGCCCGCTTCGTCTTGCGACAATTTGCGACAAAAAAGGCGCGATCCGGGATAATGGCGCGACATGACGGGCCTAGAACCATTGGTGAGAGCTGCGAGGTTCCTGTTACCCATCCCCTCCATCTCCCCCTCGGGGACCCGCAGCTCCACCCCTTGATCCGAAAGAAACGGAGCCTGAAAAATGCGTAAGTTAACCCTCACAGTCTGCGGAGCCCTCTCCGCCGCGTCGCTGGCAGTCGCCGGCGCCGCAATTGCTCAACCCGGCGATGGCCCCCGAATGAAGGGCCCAACCACCCGCGAGCAGGCCGAACAGCGCGCCGATGCGATGTTCGCCCGCATGGACGCCAATGAAGACGGCGTGCTGAACCAGGAAGATCGCCAGGCCCGCGTGGCGCAGCGATTCTCCCAGCTCGACACCGACAGCAACGGTTCGCTGAGCCTGGAAGAATTCACCTCCGGCCATGACAGGCGCGGCGGCGGCAAATTTGGCCGCAAGGGCGACCGCGCCGGAAAGTTCGGCGGCATGGGCCGCGGAATGGGCCGCGGCGGCCACGGCATGATGGCCAAGGCAACCGATGCCGACAATGACGGCCAGATTTCCGCAGCGGAATTCAAGGCGGCCGCACTGGCCCGCTTCGACAGCGCCGACGCCGATGGCGACGGCACGATCTCCGCGGAAGAACGCCAGGCGATGCACGAAGCCCGCATGCAATCGCGGGAAGAACGCCGTGCCGCAAGGCAGGGCCGCACCAACTGAGCGGGCAGGCAACCATCCATGAGCGATGAAGCCGCGCCCATCCACTTGCTCCTCGTCGATGACGAAGCAAGCTTGCGCGAACCCCTGGCTGAGTATCTCACTCGCCAGGGGTTCGTCGTGAGCCAGGCCGAAACGGCCGCGGCGGCGCGCAGCCTGCTGCTGGAAGAAACGCCCCAGCTCGTCCTGCTCGACATCATGATGCCGGGCGAAGACGGGCTTTCGCTGTGCCGGCATCTGGCTGAGGCGAAGGATTTGCCGGTCATCCTGCTGACGGCACGCGGCGAAGCGACCGACCGCATCGTCGGCCTGGAAATCGGGGCGGATGATTACGTCGTGAAACCCTTCGAACCGCGCGAACTGGTCGCCCGGATCAACAGCGTGCTGCGCCGTTCCGCGCGGGGCGCTCCGCCGCCGCAGGAAGATGCGCTCTACGAATTCGAAGGCTGGCGGCTCGATCCGGTGAAGCGCCGGCTGACCGACCCGCAAGGCGCGCTCGTTTCGATCTCCTCGGCCGAATTCCGCCTGCTGACCGCCTTCCTGTCCAATCCGCGCAATGTGCTCGACCGCGACCGGCTGCTCGACATGGTGCAGGGCCGCGGCGCGCATCTGTTCGACCGCGCGGTGGACAATCAGATCAGCCGCCTGCGGCGCAAGATCGAAGAGGATTCGCGCGAACCGCGCCTGATCCAGACGGTGCGCGGCGGCGGCTATGTGCTGGCCTGCGACGTGCGCCGGGTCGCGCCGGAGGCGAAATGAAACTGAAGCTGTGGCCGCGCAGCCTGCTGGGGCAGATGCTGCTGTCCGTGGCGCTGGCGCTGCTGGTGGCGCAGACCATTTCCGGCTTCCTGCAAGTGCGCGCGAAGGACGAGCGGCGCGAAGAGCTGATGCTGAATGCCGCCGCCTTCCGCCTGGTCGCCTCGCCGGGGCGCGAATGGGGCCGAAGCGCGCAGAACGAAGGCGAACGGCGGGAAAGCCAAGGACGCGGCCCGCACCGCAGATATCCCTTTTCCGTCGCGCTGGAGCGCAGCCCGGCCTTCGCCTCCACCGGAACGGACGTCGCCCGCCCCGGCTATGAGCAGCGTCTGGGCGAGATCCTCACCCGCGAAGGCTTTGCCTTCAGCCGGTTGACGGTGGTGACGCGGCGCGCGGGCAGCGATCCCGGCGTGGTGGAACAATTGCGCGAACGCCGGCGCTTTCGCGACGATCCCTTGCTGGAACAGCGGCCGATGCTGGTGGCCGGCATGCAGGAAGTGCCCGGAGGTGAATGGACCATCACCCGCCTTCCCGTGCCCGAACGCGAACCCGGATCGCTGCGCAATGTCGCGATGCAAACCATCGTGCTCTATCTGGTGCTGGTCGGCGGGCTCGCCTTGTTGCTGCGGCGGATCACCCGCCCCCTCGCCGCCCTGACGGCGCGGATGGAACGCTTCGCCCGCACGCGCGAGGCGGAAGGCGAGCTGGAGCCCGCCGGGCCGGACGATACGCGGCGCCTGATCGAAGCCCATAATGCGATGGAGGCGCGCGTCGGCGCGCTGCTGGATGAAAAGGACGTTATGCTGGGCGCGATCGGGCACGATCTGAAAACGCCGCTCGCCGCCTTGCGCGTCCGCATCGAATCGGTCGACAACGATGCCGAGCGCGAACGCATGGCCGCGACGATCGACGACATTGCCCGCACGCTCGACGATATCCTTTCCCTTGCCCGCATCGGGCGCCCGTCCGACGCGCTCGAAAATACGGAGCTGGCTGCATTGACGGCATCCGTCGCCGAAGAGTTCGAGGATCTGGGCGAGAACATCGTGCTGGGCGAAACCAGCCGTGTCGCTTTGCCCGTGCGCACCACATGGCTGCGCCGCGCGCTACGCAATCTGGTCGTCAACGCGCTGCGCTATGCCGGCGGAGCGCGCGTCTCATTGCGCCGGGAAGCGGGCGAAGCCGTGCTCAGCGTGGAAGATGACGGGCCGGGCATTCCCGAAGGCGATATCCAGGCCATGCTGGAACCCTTCCGCCGGGGCGAAGCCTCGCGCAGCCGCGAAACCGGCGGGGCGGGCCTGGGGCTGACGCTGGCCCGCGCCATTGCCGAACAGCATGGCGGCGGCCTGAAGCTGGCCAACCGCTATGCAGAAGATGGAACGATTGCGGGGCTGACTGCCGAAATCCGCCTGCCGATTTCCGCTTAGCGCATGAGGCCGCCGATAATATTGCGCACGAAAGCGCTGACACCCGTGCGCACGGGGTCGGCGCGCGATTTCCTGCCCATTGCCGCAGCAACCGCGATGGAAACCGCCGATCCCGCTGCAGCCCGGGCCGCACTCTTGCCCGCTTTTCCGAAATCGATACCCCAAAGATGCGTCGACTTGCGTTCGCGCTTGCGAACTTCCTCTTCGCCCTTTTCCTCGACCTCCTTTGCGGTTTCCGCCGCATCGATGGCCTTCTGCGCCAGCACTTCCTCCGCGCTTTCGCGGTCGATCAGCTCGTCATATTTCCCGTCATAGGGGCTGATCGAGCCGATGATTGCGCGTTCCTTCTTGGTGACGACGCCCAGGCGCGAACGCGGCGGCTTGATCAGGGTGCGCTGAACGATGGACGGCGCGCCGTCTTCCAGCAGCGTGGAAACCAGCGCCTCGCCCACCCGCAATTCAGTGATCGCGGTCTCGACATCCAGTTCGGGATTGATGCGGAAGGTTTCCGCCGCGGCCTTGATCGCCCGCTGATCGCGCGGAGTAAAGGCGCGCAAGGCATGCTGCACCCGGTTGCCCAGCTGCCCGGCCACTTCTTCCGGCACGTCGATCGGGTTCTGCGTGACGAAGAACACGCCCACGCCCTTGGACCGGATCAGGCGCACGACCTGCTCGATCTTGTCTTCCAGCGCCTTGGGCGCATCGTCAAACAGCAGATGCGCCTCGTCGAAGAAGAACACCAGCCTGGGCTTCTCCGGATCGCCGACTTCGGGCAGCGATTCGAACAGTTCGGCCAGCAGCCACAGTAGGAAGGTGGCGTAAAGCTTGGGGCTGCGCATCAGCCGGTCCGCCGCCAGCACGTTGATATAGCCGCGGCCCTGTTCGTCCACGCTCAGGAAATCGTCGATCTCCAGGGCAGGTTCACCGAAGAACTGCCCGCCGCCCTGGCTGTCCAGCGTCAATAACTGGCGCTGGATCGCGCCGACGCTTGCCCGCGTGACATTGCCGTATTTGGCACTGAGTTCGGAGGCGTTTTCAGCGGTGTAGGCCAGCATCGCCTGCAGATCTTCCAGATCCAGCAGCAGCAGGCCCTGTTCGTCGGCATAGCGGAAGACGATGTTCAGCACGCCTTCCTGCGTCGGGTTCAGGTCCAGCAGGCGCGAAAGCAGCAGCGGGCCCATTTCGCTCACCGTCGTGCGGATCGGGTGCCCCTGTTCCCCATACAGGTCCCAGAAGATCGCCGGATTGTCGGAATAGGCATAATCGGACATGCCCAATTCCGCCGCCCGCTCTTCCAGCTTGTCGGCATGTTTGAAGCTGGGCGATCCGGCCATCGAAATGCCCGAAAGATCGCCCTTCACATCGGCCACGAACACCGGCACGCCATTGGCCGAAAAACTTTCGGCCAGCCCCTGCAGCGTCACCGTCTTGCCTGTGCCTGTTGCACCTGCAATCAGTCCGTGACGGTTCGCCCGTCCCAGATTCAGGACCTGCCGCTCCCCATTGCTGCCCAGACCCAGGAAAATATCGCTCATGACCCGCTTCGCTCCAACACTGCCCGCCAAACGATGTGGCGGAAGGATGCATAGACGGTCAAGCGCTCGACTCCACCGCCAAAGACACTAAGGCAGGGGCAATGGGGACCCGGCAACCTTTCGTCCTGCTAGACGACGCGCGCATAGAGGGCGCAAGCGACGCGCAATTGTTCGAGAACCCGCGCGAAATCTTCGTTGCGCGCAGGCCCGAAGAGGTTTCGGACGTGCTTGAAGCGGCGGACCGGGCGCGGCGCGAATCCGGCGCCACACTGGCCGGCTATCTCGCTTACGAAGCCGGGCTGGCACTGGAAGAGCGCCTGGCGCCGCTGGCAAGCCGGCAAACCGGGGCCAACGGCCCGCTGGTGTGGTTCGGCCTGTTCGACAAGGTCCGGCGCATCCCTTCCGCCGAAGTGCCGCGCTGGCTGGAAGAGCATGCCCAGCCGGGCGGCGCGCTATCCATCGGGCCGATGCAGCCGCAGCTTTCGACCGGCGCCTATATCGAGGCTTTCGACCGCCTGCAGGAAGCCATCAGGTCAGGCGACATTTATCAGGCGAATCTGACCATGCAGATGTCCGGCGCGGCGCGCGGCGATCCGCTGGCGCTTTACGGCGCGATCCGGCCCGCCGCCAATGCCGGCTATGGCGGAGTGATCTTCGACGGTTCGCACTGGCTGCTGAGCTTCAGCCCGGAACTGTTCTTCAGCCTCCGGGGCCGGGAAGCCAAGTGCAAGCCGATGAAGGGCACGCGCCCGCGCGGGCGCAACCAGGGGGAAGACGCCGCGCTGGCGGAAGAACTGGCGGCTTCGGTGAAGGACAAGGCCGAAAACCTGATGATCGTGGATCTGATGCGCAACGATCTGAGCCGCGTGGCCCGCGCCGGCAGCGTACGGGTGGAGCAGCCCTTCCATGTCGAAACCTATCCCACGGTGCACACGATGGTTTCCACCGTGCGCGCCCAATTGCAGGACGGGCTGGGCGCGATGGATATGCTGCGCGCGCTGTTCCCTTGCGGATCGATCACCGGTGCCCCGAAGATCCGCGCGATGGAACTGATCGACGAGGTCGAACGCGATGCGCGCGGCCCCTATTGCGGCGCTCTGGGCCGAATCGGCCCGCCCCATGAAAACGGGGACGGCGATGCCGCCTTCAATGTCGCGATCCGCACCATCCGCCTGACCCCGGGCGAGCATGGCCGCCATTCCGCCGGTCTGGGCGTCGGCGGGGCGATCGTGGCCGACAGCACCGGCATGTCCGAATGGCGCGAATGCCTGATCAAGGCGGGCTTCGTGCGGTTGGCGGCGGGCGGTTTCGACCTGATCGAGACGATGGGCTTCGACCCCGAAGAGGGCATCGCCCATCTGGAACTGCATCTGGAACGGATGAAGGCCAGCGCGGCGGAACTGGGTTTTGCCTTCGATCGGCATGCCGCGCGCAACGCGATCCAGGCCCTGTGTTTCGAGCTGGACAAGCCCGCCAAGCTGCGCCTGCTGCTGGCCCGCAGCGGCGCCACCACGCTGGAAACCAGGCCGATGCCGCCTGCGCCGAATGGCCCGCTGCGCTGCGCGCTGGTGCCGATGCCGACTGTCACCGGCGACTGGCGGCTGCGGCACAAATCGACCGACCGGGCCTTTTACGAAATGGCGCTGGACCTGGCGAAGGAAGCGGGCGCCGGCGAAGCGCTGCTGCTGCGTGACGATGGACTGGTGACCGAAGGCAGCTTCACCAACATCTTCGTGGAGAAAGGCGGCAAGCTGATCACGCCGCCGCTGGAGCTGGGCCTGCTGCCCGGCATATTGCGGCGCTATCTGATCGAGGAAGGCAAGGCCGAAGAGGGCGAAGTGCGCGTGGCCGATCTGGCCGGCGGCTTCTATCTCGGCAATGCGACGCGCGGGCTGATGCAGGCCCAATTGATCGAACCGGAAGCAGACCCGCAATGAGCACGCCCCAGATTTCCGAAGCGCTGGCCCGGATCGAGGTTTCGCGCACCAATGCGATGACCGACCGCGCGACCGAGCTGCGCGAACAGGGCAAGGACATCATTTCGCTTTCGGTGGGCGAGCCCGATTTTGCGACGCCTGCCCATGTGATCGAAGCGGCCAAGGCCGCGCTGGATGCAGGGCAGACGAAATACACCCCCGTGACCGGGACGATGCGGCTGAAAGAGGCCGCCGCACTCCATTTCCGCCGCGATCTGGGGATCGAAACGGCACCGCAGAACGTGATCGTCAGTGCGGGCGGCAAGCAATCGATCTTCCATGCCATGCTGGCCACGGTCAGCGCGGGAGAGGAAGTGATCGTGCCTGCGCCCTGGTGGGTCAGCTATCCGCAGATCGTCCGTTTCGCAGGCGGCAAGGTGGTTCCGCTGGTCACCCGTGCGAAGGACAATTTCCGCTTCACGCCTGCCGATCTGGAGGCACTGATCGGGCCGTCCACCCAGTGGCTGATGCTCAACAGTCCGGGCAATCCCACCGGCGCGGTCTATCCCGAGGAGATGCTGCTGGGCATCGGCGACGTGCTGCGCGCCCATCCGCGCGTGATGGTCCTCTCCGACGATATCTACGCGCCGCTCAATTATACCGGGCAGCCGCATGCCACACTGGCCAATCTCTGTCCCGATCTGGCGGACCGGATCTGCACCGTCTCCGGCGTATCGAAAAGCCACGCCATGACCGGCTTTCGCATCGGTGTTGCCACCGGGCCCGACTGGCTGATTTCTGCGATGGGAAGGCTGCAATCGCACAATTCGGGCAATCCGGCATCGATCAGCCAGGCGGCGGCCGCCGCCGCTTTCGAAGGGCCGCAGGAGTTCTTGCGCGACTGGAACGAACGCTTCCGCGCGCGCCGGGATCTGGTGGTGAATGCGATCAATGCGATCCCCGGCCTCTCCACGCCGGTGCCCGACGGCGCCTTCTATTGCTTCGTCGATGCCGCTCCGTGGATGGAGCGCTTCGGCGACGATGAGGGGCTGGCCATGCATCTGCTCGATCACGGTGTGGCGGTGGTCGCGGCTTCGGCCTTTGGCGGCAAGGACGGCTTCCGCATCAGCTTCGCCACCGACGAGGCCGTGCTGGAAGAGGCGATGCAGCGGATCGCCAGGGCATTGGCATGAGCCGCGCGCCTGCGATCCTGCGTCACGATCTGACCGCGCATATCCTCTATGAGGATGGCGAGGCGCTGGTGGTGGACAAGCCCGGCGGCCTCCCGCTCGACAGGCCGCGTGCCGGCGGGGAAGCGCTCAGCGACCATCTCGATTCGCTGCGGCTCGGCTTCCGGCGCCAGCCGTTGCCGGTCCACCGGCTGGACCAGGATACCTCCGGCTGCCTGCTTCTGGCGCGCAATCCCAAGGCGCTGAAACGCTTCTCGCGCGCCTTCGAAGAACGCCAGGTGGAAAAGAGCTATCTCGGCCTGATCGCGGGCGAGATCGCGCAAGAGAGTGGCACGATCGAGCTGTCCCTCAAAAAGATCAGCAGCCGGGAAGAAGGCTGGCGGATGATTCCCGCCCGGCAAGGCAAGCCGGCCATCACGCATTGGCAGCGCCTGGACGTGAAAGACGGGCTGACGCTGGTGAAGTTCATGCCGGTGACGGGGCGCACCCACCAGATCCGCGTGCATGCGGCGGAAGGGCTGGGCGCGGCGCTGCTGGGCGATCCCATCTATGGCGAGCGCGACGGGCGCGCACCGCGCACCATGCTGCATGCCTCCGCCCTTGTCATGCTGCGCGATGGCAAGCCGCCGATTGCCGCCACGTCCCAACTGCCCGGCGATTTCGAGGCTTTGGGATTCGGCACCGGCTATGATTGAATGGCGCCATGGCTGAAGACGAACTGATTGCGCGCGCGCAGGCACTGGCGGAGGAAAGCTTCATCGCCGCCTCCGGCCCGGGCGGACAGAACGTCAACAAGGTGGCGACCGCCGTTCAATTGCGGCTGAACATCTATCAGCTCCGCCTTGCACCTCCGGTGTTCCACCGGCTGAAAGCGCTTGCGGGCAGCCGCATGAATGCCAAGGGCGAGATCGTGCTGACGGCGCGCAATTACCGCACGCAGGAGGCGAATCGCGAAGACGCCCGGGCGCGCCTGGCCGACATGCTCGCGCAGGCGCAGGAAGAGCCGAAAAAGCGCGCCAAGACCCGGATCAACCGGGTCGGCAAGGTAAAGCGGCTGCAATCGAAGAAAAAACGCGGCGCCGTGAAGGCCAATCGCGGCAAGGTGGACTGGTAGCCGCCTCACCGAAGCTTGACTTTTCGGCGTAGCTCGCGCAATGGCCGCGCCCTGAAAGGGCGGCGTGCGCAACGCCGCCTTGCTGTTTCGGGCCCGGAAGACACTGTTCGAACCGGGCCGTTTTCAAAATTTAGGACACCGTCATGGCGAAGCCTGCAACAGTTAAGATCAAGCTGGTCTCCACCGCTGACACCGGCTTCTTCTATGTCACGAAGAAGAACCCGCGGAACATCACGGAGAAGATGAGCTTCCGCAAATACGATCCCGTCGCGCGCAAGCACGTCGAGTTCAAGGAAGCGAAGATCAAGTAAGCTGAACACCGGGATCTTCTGGGGTTCACCGCGAGTTCAATGCTTCGTGACTAAGGGACGAGGCATGAACCTGAAAAAACTGACACGTACATCGTTGACGCGCCCGCTTCTGGCGGGCCTGCTGGCCGTGGCTTTGCCTGCGGCCGCCATAACGCCTGCACTGCCTGCAGCGGCCGCCCAGAACGGTGCCGATCTGGACCAGGCAGTGAAAGCGCTGCGCGCAATCTCCACGATGAAGGCCGATTTCGTCCAGACGGACCGCAACGGCCAGCGCATCGGCGGCGAGCTGACCATGAAAATGCCGGGCAAGCTGCGCTTCGAATACGAAGATGCCGTCAATATGCTGATCGTGGCGGATGGCCGCGCCCTGACGCTGATCGATTACGATGTCCGCCAGGTTCAGCGCTGGCCGATCAAGAATTCCCCGCTGGGCGCATTGCTCGATCCCAATCGCGATCTGGCCCAGTTCGGCAAGCCGCAGGCGACTGCCAATCCCGATGTGATAAGCATCGAAGTG
Source organism: Alphaproteobacteria bacterium (assembly GCA_030426245.1). Taxonomy (GTDB): domain Bacteria; phylum Pseudomonadota; class Alphaproteobacteria; order Sphingomonadales; family Sphingomonadaceae; genus Andeanibacterium. The sequence continues at coordinate 52,110 of JAUHYZ010000004.1, forward strand.
CGCGATCCGGACAAGCCCGAATACGGGATGATCACCCTGATTTTTCTGAAACGGCCCTCAGCGCCCGGGGGGCTGGAACTGGTCAGCTGGGTGGCGCTCGATTCGCAGAATCAGCGCACCACCGTGCGGCTTTCGAATCACCGATACGGGATTTCCGTGAAGGACAGCACGTTCAGGTTCCGCGATCCGCGAATCACCACTCGTCGTCCCGGCTAAACGGCCCGACATGAAGCTGCACCCTGCTTGCGATGAAACGCTGGCGCCCGTTCATGAGGCAGTAATCCGGGCGCCTGTATAAGATACGGACAAAGCGGCTCGAAGGCGGGTTTCCCCCCTGTTGCCCCAGCCTTATCAAACAGGCCGCTTTGTACAGCGTGACGAACGCTAAGAAATGAAGCCCCCGTCCCCAATGCCCCCGGGACGGGGGTTTTACTTTTGCATGCGATATCGGGCGATCTTGCCGAGGTGGCATACGGGAACGGCCGCTTCGCCGGTGCCGCGCGAGGGAGCGGCTTGCCGCTCCCGGCCAACGCACCTAAAGCCCCCCCATGGTCAAGATCGCCACATGGAACATCAATTCGGTTCGCCTGCGCATGCCGATCGTCGAACGCTATCTGAAGGAAGAGGCACCGGACATTCTGTGCCTGCAGGAAATCAAGACGATCGAGGAAAGCTTTCCGCACAAGGCCTTCGATGCGCTGGGCTATACCTATCGCGCGATCCACGGCCAGAAAGGCTATCACGGGGTCGCGACGGTCAGCCGGATTCCCCTGCGCGAATTTTCCCGGTATGACTGGCAGGACAATGGCGAAGCGCGCCATGTGGGCGTGGAGCTGATCGGCCCGGAAGCCGGCGCCCTGGAAGGCATGCTCCTGGAAAACGTCTACGTTCCCGCCGGCGGCGACATTCCCGACCGCGAAGCGAATGCGAAGTTCGGGCAGAAGCTGGATTTCCTGGAACGCATGGCGCGCTGGGCGGATGCCGTCGACCGGCCGACCATGATCGTCGGCGATTTCAATATCGCCCCGCTCGAATCCGACGTCTGGAGCCACAAGCAGCTGCTCAAGGTGGTCAGCCACACCCCGATCGAAGTGGAGGCGCTGCAGCGTTTCAAGGACGCGCATGGCTGGGTCGATATCGGGCGCGAGCATATCAAGGCGCCGGAGCGCTATTACAGCTGGTGGAGTTATCGCAACAAGGACCGCCACGCTTCCGATCGCGGGCGGCGGCTCGATCACATGTGGGCCTCCCCGGAACTCGCCAGGCTTGCGACCGGACACCGCATTCTGGAAGAGGCCCGCGACTGGGACAAGCCGAGCGACCATGTGCCGCTGATAACGGAGTTCGCGCGCTGACAGCGCCGGGTCCCTCGCCCTCCAGACGCGCCGCGCAGGCGATCGATGCCCTGCGCCACGGCTGGCCGCTCGCCATGGAAGGTGGCCCTGTCCTGCTTCCCGCCGAAACCGCGATTGCAGGCAAGGCGCGGTCCCGCCTGATGCTGATCTCTGCCGCGCGCGCCGCCACGCTGAAACTGGCCAACCAGCTCGCCGCGGCAGAGCCCAATGCGCCGGTGCTGATCCGCGGAGCAGAGGAATTCGAACTCGCCTCCGCCCGCGTGCTGGCCGATCCGGCGCTCGACCTCTCCGCTCCGCTCAAGGGGCCTTTCAAGGCGGAAGCGCTCGATTGGAAGGAAACGGCCATCGCCGCGCTGGATATGGCGCGGCTTGCCGGGATCCTGCCGGCATTCATGGTCGATCCTGCACAAGCGGGTGAGCCGCAACCGGCCGCTCCGGGCGATATCGCGGCCCTGGGCGACACTTCCAGCATCGCCATTGCCACGCGGGCGCGCCTGCCCGTTGCCGCGGCGGAGGATGCCGAGATCGTCGCCTTTCGCAGCGCGGACGACACGCGGGAACATGTCGCCCTGATCATCGGCGAGCAGGATACCGCCCGCCCGCCGCTCGTGCGGCTGCACTCCGAATGCCTGACCGGCGACATCTTGGGCAGCCTCAAATGCGATTGCGGGCCGCAGCTCGACGCAGCACTTCACGCCATGGCGCAGGAAGCCGGCCAGGGCGGATGGGGCGTGCTGCTTTATCTGCGGCAGGAAGGGCGCGGCATCGGCCTGGTCAACAAGCTGAGGGCCTATCGCCTGCAGGATCTGGGCTTCGACACGCTGGAAGCCAACCGCCGGCTCGGCCTGCCCGAAGAAGCGCGCGACTTTCCCGTTGCGGCGCGGATGCTCGATCTGCTGGGCGTTCCGGCCATCCGATTGATGACGAACAATCCGGCCAAGGTGGATGCCTTGACCGCCGCGGGCGTCCGGATCGCCGAGCGCGTTCCCCATCAGCTTCCGGCCAATCCGCACAATGTCCGCTATCTGGCCACCAAGCGCGACAGCGCCGGGCATCTGCTGAAATGAGCGGCTGGGAAATTCGCCTGGAAGCACCGGGCGAAGAAGGCGAAATCTCTGCGCTCGTCGCCCGCGCCTTCGCCCCCATGCCCTTCAGCGACGGAAGCGAAGTGGCGATCCTGGAGAAGCTGCGCGCGGATGGCGATCTGCTGCTGTCGCTGGTCGCCGTGGATGCGGGCAAGATCGTCGGCCATATCGCCTTCACACCGATCCTCATCGACAATGCCGATCTGGGCTGGGTGCAGCTTTCCCCGCTTGCGGTTCTGCCCGAGCGGCAGCGATGCGGTGTGGGGAGCGCGCTGATTGCCGAAGGGCTGGCACAAATGCGCCAGCGCGGCGCAAGCGGCGTGGGTGTGGAAGGCGATCCCGCCTATTACGAACGCTTCGGCTTCACCCGCGTGGAAGGCTTCGCACCGCCCGGCCCGCATGCAGTTTTTTACCGCGCGCTTGCGTTCAAGGGCGAAATGCCCCGCGGCGTGGTCGGCTACGCGCCCGCATTCGATTGAGCTTTACGCTGTTCTGCCGCCCATGCCCGCCGAGCGGACGGCAGAACCTCAATTTGCCGTTTGCATGTCACGGCTCGGCAGCTACCTTGCGCCCCCCGCAGGAGCGCCGACCATCGGCGCGAGGGCTGCGAGCTGGAAGAGGGAAAACGATGAGAAAATACGCACAGATAGCTTTGGCTTCGTTCGGCGCATTGGCATTGGCCGCATGCGGCAGTTCCGAAGACGCTTCGGAAGACGCGATGGCCGACAATGTCGAGATTCCCGCCGATGAAGCGATGATGGACGTGGAAGAACCCGTCGCCGATGCTGAAGCCGCCAGCGACGAAGCCGCGGACGCTGCAGCCGACGCTGAAGCAGCAGCCGAAGACGCGGCCGAAGCCGCAGCGGATGCAGCAGCCGACGTGGAAGCCGCTGCCGAAGCCGCAGCGGAATAATCCGGGCAACACCATTTCCCGCAATGCCGGGATAGGACGATCTCTGCGGCCGCGGACAGCGCGTTCCGCGTCTGCAGGGGTTCGTTCAGTGTCTTTAAGCGGTATGTTCGGGGGCGGGCGGCTATTCGCGCTCGTCTTCCCTTTCGCCGAACTCATCTTAGGGTGATTTGCCATGGTTTCGCCCGTCCGCCTCTCGCTGATTCTCGCCGGCGCGCTGCTCGCGCAAGGGTGCGGTGCAGAACCGGCAGAGCCGGGGCCAAGCGCGCAGACGGCGGACGAGACCCGTGCGCTGGGCGAAGCGGCCGAAATGATTACGCAGCCGCGCCCCGCTCCTTCAGATGAATCCGCACAAGATGCCCGGTCGCAGCCGGAAAGCGAAACCCCCTAAGCCGATAACTGCTTACAGCCGATAGGACGGGATCGGCTGCAGCACGTCGAACTGTTCTTCCTTCGGCGCGTGCCCCAGCGGCTCAAGCTCCAATTCGGCGGGCTCAATATGCATATCGGGCAGCCGGTCCAGCAGGTTGCGCACGAGAGTGAGGCGCCCGCGCTTCTGATCGTTGAAATCCACCAGCGTCCAGGGGGCATGGTCCGTATGGCTGGCCGCCAGCATCGCTTCGCGGGCCTCGGTATAGGCATCATATTTGTGCCGTGCGGCCAGATCGATGGGCGATAGCTTCCAGCGTTTGAGCGGATCTTCCAGCCGCTCTGCCATGCGCTCTTCCTGCTTCGCCTGATCGGTGGTGAGCCAATATTTGAACAGCAAGATCCCGTCGTCGACCAGCTGCTTCTCGAATGTCGGGACCTGGGCCAGGAATGCGGCGACCTGCCGCTCGTCGGCAAAGCCCATCACCTTTTCCACACCGGCGCGGTTATACCAGCTGCGATCGAACAGAACGATTTCACCGGCCGAAGGCAAATGGGCGACGTAGCGCTGAAAATACCACTCGCCCACCTCGCGCTCGCTCGGCTTTGGAAGCGCGATCGTGCGGCACTGACGCGGATTGAGGCTGTCGGATATCGCCTGGATCGCTCCGCCCTTGCCGGCCGTATCGCGCCCTTCGAAAATCACGAGAATGCGCGCGCCGGTCGCCTTGGCCCAGCGGGCCATCGAAACCAGTTCGTGCTCCAGAGGCTTCAGCAGCTTGCGGTATTGCTTGCCCTTGAGCTTTTCCATGCTGCCTTCCTCCTCCAGACTGCGCCTGTGCAAGTCTAGAAGAGCACGAGCAGCGCACAACCCAGCAGAACGCGATAGGCCACGAAGATCATCATCGAGGCCTTGCGCAGGAAGTTCATCAGGAAAGCCATGGTCGCGAAAGCGGAAACGAAAGTCATCGCACCGGTTATCAGCGCATCCCACTGCATCTGGGTGGAAGCCTCCGCCAGATCGAGCGCGGCCAGCACGCCTGCGCCGGCCACGGCCGGTATGGCCAGCAGGAAGGAGAACCGGGCCGCCTCCACCCGCTGATAGCCGAGCAGGCGCGCCGCCGTCATGGTGACGCCCGAACGGCTAGTGCCAGGGATCAGCGCCAGGGCCTGCGCAACGCCCACAATGATGGCATCTCGCAGCGTCAGGTCCTCATAGGTTTTGACCTGTCGCCCCCAACGGTCCGCTGCGCCCAGCAATATCCCGTATACGATCAGATTGACGGCCACGAGATCGGTGAAGCGGAAGCTTTCCAGATATCCGCCCAGTTTGAGGAACAGGCCGAAAGCAACCGCCGGCACTGTGCCCGCCGCGATCCACAGGAACAGCCGCCGCTGCTCCGGCGCCTTGCCGATGCCGATGGTGGCAAAACCGCCCTGGGCCAGGCCCCTGACATCCTTGAAGAAATAGATGATGATCGCCAGCAGCGAGCCGATATGCACGGCGACGTCGATCATCGGCCCCTGATCCGGCAGATGCGCGATATAGGGGATGAGGATCAGATGCCCGGAAGAGGAAATCGGGAGGAATTCCGAGATCCCCTGAACCAGGGCAATCAGAATCTGCTGAAACAACGTCATCGTCTTGGGCAGCCTCCAGCTCGAAACCAATCGGCCAGGAAACCGGCCAGTGCCTGGGTGAGGGCCTTCACTTCGCGCAGTGGCAAGTCAAGCCTATCATGGCCGCCCAGGCACGGCACCGGAAAATATCACCAAATGTGGACGCGTTCTTCGGGCGGAAGATAGAGCTCGTCATCGGGAGTGACGTTGAACGCCTCATACCAGGCATCGACATTGCGCAGCGGGCCGTTGACGCGGAAATCGGCGGGCGCGTGCGGATCGGTCAGCATCTGCTGACGCAGCCGCTCCGGCCGGATCGTTTCGCGCCAGACCTGCGCCCATGCCAGGAAGAAGCGCTGATCGCCGGTGAAGCCGTCGATCACCGGCGCCTCCTTGCCCCCCAGCGCCATCTTGTAGGCGCGGTAGGCCAGGCTGAGGCCGGAAAGATCCCCGATATTCTCGCCCAGCGTCAGACGGCCATTGACGCAGGTCTCCCCATCATCGAGCGGGCAGAACTCGTCATATTGCGCGGCCAGCTTTGCGCCCATCGCATCGAACGCCTCGCGGTCGGAATCGGTCCACCAGTTCTCCAGCTTGCCGGACGCCGAATATTTGGAGCCCTGATCGTCGAAGCCGTGGCCCATCTCATGGCCGATGACGCCGCCGATTGCGCCGTAATTCACCGCCGGATCGGCATCGGGGCCGAAGAAGGGCTGCTGCAGGATGGCGGCGGGGAACACGATTTCGTTGAACAGCGGGTTGTAATAGGCATTTACCGTCTGCGGCAGCATGAACCATTCGGCCCGGTCCATCGGACCGCCCAGGCGCGAAACATCCTTGCGCCATTCCCAATTCGCGGCGGACACGGCATTGCCCAGCGGATCCTCGGCGCTGATTTCCAGCCCATCATATGTCTCGAACTCATCCGGATAACCGATCTTGGGGAAGAAGGATGCCAGCTTCGCTTCGGCCTGAACCTTCGTCTCGGGGCTCATCCAGTCGTTTTCTTCCAGGCTTTGCGCCAGCGCCTTGCGCAGATTCTCCACCAGCTCGTCCATGGCCTGCTTGCTGGATTCCGGAAAATAGCGCTCCGCATAGGCCTTGCCGAGGACTTCGCCGAGCTGGGATTCGGTCGTCTCCAGCGCACGCTTCCAGCGCGGCCGCTGTTCTTCCGCCCCGTTCAGCACCTTGCCATAGAAATCGAACCGCGCCTGGTCGAATTCGGTCGGCAGCACATCCGCATATTGCGAGAGGAACTGCGCCGCCAGATAGGCCTTGAGCGTGGCCAGCGGCGTTTCGGTCACCAGCTCCATCATCGAAGGCAGTCCGCCGCCGATTTCGCCCAGCGCCTCTTCGCTCAGCTCCAGCTCTTGCGCCTTCTCTTCCGTCGGCGGGATCTGCGGCGCGAGGAAATATTCCACATCGCCCAGGTTCGAAGCTTCGATCAGGTGCCGGACCGGGAATTGCGGTGCGAGTGCGGCCAGCTCCTCCGCGCTGAGCTTGTGATAGGTCAGGTCGCGGTTGCGCATCGCCGTGCGCGCCCATTCGAGGACAGCCACCTGATGTTCGAACGCATAGACCGCTTCGGCCGACTGGGCCGGATCGGCATATCCTGCCTTGCCCAGAAGGAAGGTGAGATATTCCTTGTATTTCGCCCGGATCTCCAGGTTCTTTTCGCTGTCGACCAGATAGAGATCGCGGTCCGGCAGGCCCATCCCGTCGAAGCCGACGCTGGGAATGTAGCTTTCGGGATCCTTGGCATCGATCGTGATGCCCATGCCCACGAGAGTCGGCATGGCCGGATCGGCCCATACGGAAACCAGCGATTCCAGATCGGGCGCCTGGAAGATCTTCGTCAGATAGGGATAGGCGGGCGCAAGCCCCATTGCGTCGATCGCCGCCGTGTCGAGATAGGCATCATACGCATCGACGATGCGCTTCTCTTTCGAGCCTTCGGCATGCTCGCTCGCAACGAGTTCGTCGATCAGCGCGCTGACATCCTTTTTGGACTTCTCGTCGAGATAGGTGAATGCCCCGTATCGCGTGAATTCGGGCGGGATCGGATTGGCGCGCACCCACTTGCCGTTGACATAGTCGAAGAAATCGTCGCCCGGATCCACTTCGGGATCGAGCAGGGCCGGATCCACGCCCCAGCTGCCAAAGGACATTTCGGGGGCAGACGTTTCCTCGGGCCCATTCTGATCCGGGCCATTCTGATCCGGGCCGTCCTGGGCCAGGGCAGGGGCAGACAGGCAAAGGGCAAGGGCCGAAGCACCGGCGGCGAGAATGGATCGGATCATGAAACAACCTCTAACTGGCAGGGCGAACCGGTCCCGGAGAATTTCGCGAAAGACCGAAGCTTTTCAAGCAAAGAGATAGGCCGCCAGCCGCCGCATGCAATCGCTAAATGGCCGAGCCGCGCCAGCAGCCGCGCAGTTTACACCGGCTCGACATTGTCGAACTGGAGCGAGGCGAGCCGGGCATAGAGCCCGCCCGCGCTGGACAGCTGCGCATGATTGCCGATCTCCACAATCCGCCCGCCTTCCATCACCGCGATCCGGTCTGCAGCGCGGATGGTCGCCAGGCGGTGGGCAATGACCAGCGTGGTGCGGTTCTCCATCAGCCGGTCCAGCGCCTGCTGGACGAGCCGCTCGCTTTCGGCATCCAGAGCGCTAGTCGCTTCGTCGAGCAGCAGGATGGGCGCATCGCGCAGCACCGCACGGGCAATCGCAACCCGCTGGCGCTGGCCGCCCGAAAGCCGCGCCCCGCCCTCGCCCAGAAAGGTGTCGAGCCCCTGCGGCAAATCCTTGAGGAACTCTTCGGCATTGGCCGCGCGCGCCGCTTCCCAGATAGCTTCGTCATCCGCCTCCCACGCGCCGTAGCGAAGATTGTCGCGCGCATTGGCCGAAAACAGCGTGCCTTCCTGCGGCACAAGCGCCATGCGGCGGCGAATTTCGGCAGGGTCCGCACTGGTCAGCGGCACACCGTCCAGCCGGACGCTGCCCACCTGCGGATCGTAAAAGCGCTCCGCCAACTGGAACAGGGTGGACTTGCCGGCACCCGATGGCCCCACGATCGCAACGGTTTCCCCCGGCTCGATGGATAGCGAGAAATCCTGGACCGCCGCCACTTCCGGCCGTGTCGGATAACGGAACGTGACGTTCTGGTACGCCAGGCTTCCACGCGCGGGCTCCGGCAGGGCCTGCGGCCGCGCTGGCGGCGCAATCGCCGGTTTCTCTCTCAGCAATTCATTGAGACGGCTGGCCGCACCGGCCCCGCGCAGCAGATCGCCATAGACCTCCGTCAGCGAACCGAAGGCCCCGGCCACGATCACGCCTGTGAGCACGAAGGCCGCGATCGTGCCGCCGCTGATCGTTCCGGCAGCCACCTGCAGGGCGCCGCGCCAGAGCAGCAGAGTGATCGAACCGAAGATGACGGTGATAATGATCGCCGTCATGATAGAGCGCATCAGGATCCGCCAGCGCGCCGTCTCGAAAGTCTGGGCCACCCCTTCGGAGAAGCGGGCATGTTCGCGCCCTTCCTGGTTGAAGCCCTGCACGATCTTCATTGCGCCCAGCACTTCGGTGGTCATTGCGCCGACATCCGCGATCCTGTCCTGGCTGTCGCGCGAAAGCTTGCGCAGACGGCGCCCGAACCACACGATCGGCAGGATCGCGACCGGCACGGCGATCACCAGCCCCAGCGTCAATTGCGGCGCGAGATAGAGCAGATAGAGAACCCCGCCGATCACCATGATCAGGTTGCGCAGGGCGACCGACACGGTCGTGCCCACCACCCGCTCGATCTGGGTCGTGTCCGCGGTCATGCGGGAGGAGATTTCCTTGGGGCTGTTTTCCTCGAAAAAGCCCGGAGAGAGGCGCAGCAGGTTCTTCTGCACGGCCATGCGGATATCGGCCACGACCCGTTCGCCCAGCCAGCTGACGAAATAGAAGCGGCAAGCGGTACCGGCGGCCAGCACGGCGACGATCATCAGCAAATAGCGGAACCAACGGCCGATATCTTCTGGGCTGCCCCCTTCGGCAAAGCCGCGATCGATGATCAGGCGGAAGCCCGCCGGAATCGCCAGCGTGGCCGCAGCGGTGATCACAAGCGCCATCACGGCGAGCACCAGCCGTCCCGGATAGCGCATCGCCGCCTGCCAGATCATGGTCAGCGGGCCGAGATTATCGGCGGGCTCCACATCCGGCCGGATCTGTGGTTGGCGTGCCATGCGCGCCGCCTAGCCGATTGTTGTGTGCGATAGAAGCACTATGCGCTGCCCCGGCACCCAAAAATCTCGTCCCGCAAGGAAACATATACCTCTTTGTTGCATTGCAACATGGTGCAATTGAGGGCAGACTGCGATGAGTAAGTTCCTCCGCGGATCTGCCGGAGTCGGACACCACAAAGGAATATCGCTTGCTATACCACGCTTACGAATATCAGCGCGCGATGCTCTCGGGGGCCAGCGCCTGGGCCGATATCGTCGCCGAATCGCTGAACAATCCCAGCAATCCATGGGGTTACGCCGGCATGGCACCGGTCGTGGCTTCCGCACTGGAGGTCTTCGCACACACCTATGCGCCGCGGGGCAAGCCGGAATGGGGCATTACCCATGCCTATTCGGACGGCCATGACTACCCGGTGGAAGAGGAAGTCGTACTTTCGAAGCCTTTCTGCGCATTGCGCCGTTTCCGGCACACGAATCTGCCGAGCGAAGCACCCAAAATGCTCGTCGTAGCCCCGATGAGCGGCCACTACGCGACGCTGCTGCGCGGCACGGTGCAGCGCCTGGCCGAAAATGAGGACGTCTATGTGACGGATTGGGCGGACGCGAAGATGGTGCCGATGTCCGAAGGGACGTTCGATCTGGACGATTATATCGACTATCTGATCGAGTTCCTGGAGTTTCTGGGCCCGAACACGCATATGCTGGCGGTCTGCCAGCCTTCCGTCCCTGCCTTCGCCGCGACTGCGGTGATGGGTGCGGAAGAAAATCCGTGCCGTCCGGCCAGCCTGACCATGATGGGCGGCCCGATCGATACGCGCGCTTCGCCGACCAGCGTGAACGATGTCGCGACCGAAAGGCCAATGAGCTGGTTCCAGAACCACGTGATCGCGACCGTGCCGATGGCCTATCCGGGGGCGGGACGCAAAGTCTATCCCGGCTTCCTGCAGCTTGCCGGCTTCATCGCCATGAATCTGGGTAGCCATCTCAACAGCCACTACCAGTATTTCAACCATCTGATCGAAGGCGATGGCGACGGCGCGCAAGCACACAAGAAATTCTACGACGAATATCTGTCCGTCTGCGACATGACCGCCGAATTCTATCTCCAGACCATCCAGCACGTGTTCAAGGAACATTCGCTGCCGGACGGCAAGTTCAATCACCGCGGCAAGGTGATCGACCTCAATGGTATCCGCGACACGGCACTGCTGGCGATCGAGGGAGAGCGCGACGACATTTCAGGCATCGGCCAGACCAAGGCCGCGCTTGATCTGGCGCATCAGCTGCCCGAGGAGATGAAGAAGTATCATCTCGCGCCCAATGTCGGCCATTACGGCATCTTCAACGGCAGCAAATGGCGGATGAAGATCGCCCCGGTGGTGGAGGAATGGATCCGCAAGCATCCAGGCTCCGGCGCAGGCGTGAAGCTCAAGGTCGTCGCCTGACCGGCGCAAGCTGAGTACTTCTCACTAGCGAGGCCGCGCATTGCCGGCGCATACTTGGCGCCGGCTGCGCGCAGTGGGATCAGAGCACTTCGAACAGGCCGGCTGCGCCCATGCCGCCGCCCACGCACATCGTCACCACGGCATATTTCGCGCCGCGCCGCTTGCCTTCGATCAGTGCATGGCCGGTGCAGCGCGCACCCGTCATGCCGTAAGGGTGGCCGATCGAGATCGATCCGCCATTGACGTTGAGCAGCTCGTCCGGAATGCCGAGCTTGTCCCGGCAATAGAGCACCTGGACCGCGAAGGCCTCGTTCAGTTCCCACAGCCCGATATCGCCGACCTTCAACCCGTGGCGTTCCAGCAATTTGGGTACGGCGAAAACCGGGCCGATGCCCATCTCGTCCGGCTCCGTGCCGGCAACCGCCATCCCGAGATAGCGCCCCATCGGCTGAAGCCCGCGCTTTTCCGCAAGGCCGGATTCCATGACCACGCAGGCGGAAGAACCATCGGAAAGCTGGCTGGCATTGCCTGCGGTGATCACCCCGCCCGGGACGACGGGATTGAGCGCGGCCAGAGCTTCCAGCGTGGTTCCGGGCCGGTTGCCTTCGTCTTTCTCGATCGTGACTTCCTGGCTGCTGGTTTCGCCCGATTCCTTGTCCGTCACGGACATGGTCGCAGTGACCGGCACGATCTCCGCGTCGAAACGGCCCGCTTCCTGCGCAGCGGCGGTCCGCTGCTGCGAGCTCAGGGCATATTCGTCCTGCGCCTCGCGCGCGATGCCGTAACGCTTGGCGACGACTTCCGCCGTTTGCAGCATGGGCATGTAGGTCGCGTTGTGCATTGCGACCAGTTCCATATCGAATTCGACGCGCAGGGCCTTGGTCTGCACCATGCTGATCGTTTCCTGCCCGCCGGCGGCAACCACGTCCATTCCATCATGCACGACCTGCTTGGACGCCGTGGCGATGGCCATCAGACCGGAAGCGCATTGCCGGTCGACGCTCATGCCTGCAACCGAAGGCGGCAATCCCGCGCGCAGCGCCACCAGCCGGGCGATATTCGGCGTCTGGCTGCCCTGCGGCAGCGCGCAGCCCCACACCACATCGTCGACTTCGGCGCCGTCGATCCCGGCCCGCTCCACCGCGGCCTTGAGCGAATGGGCGCCCAGCGTCGGCCCCGGCGTTGCGTTGAAGGCGCCCTTATAGGCCCGGCCTATGGGCGTTCGGGCGGTGGAAACTATGACTGCGTCACGCATCGGACTGCTCTCTCCTCAAACTCGCCCCCGAATTCGATTTCCTTGGCCCCTTGCTTGCCCCCGGAGCCGCTACAGGAAAAACAGGGTGATCCATTCCGCGACGTAGCCGGGCTTGTCCTCGCCTTCGATCTCCAGAGTGATCTCCAGCGTCTGCTCCCACTGACCGGGATGCTTTTCGAACATCTTGATCAGCTTGAAATGCGCGCGGACCTGCTTGCCCGAACGCACCGGAGTGATGAAGCGGACCCGGTTGCCCCCGTAATTCATCGCCATCTTCACATTGGCCGGCCGGTCGATATCGGATTTTTCCGCCAGCACCGGGATCAGCGAAAGGGTGAGGAAACCATGCGCGATCGTGCCGCCAAAGGGAGTCATTTTCGCCAGTTCCGGCTTCACATGAATAAATTGGTGGTCGCCGGTCGCATCGGCGAATTTGTCGATCATCTCCTGATCGATCAGCAGCCATTCGGAAGTGCCGATGGTCTCGCCGATACGGGCCTGCATTTCCTCCGGGGTCATTGCGCCATCCATCCGTTGCTGTTTCCGGCCCGTTCTCACTACTGGGCCGACGGGAAACATGGCGCAACGACGCGAACAGCGCAACGGCCCAGAGCCTGCCGTTACGGCATTGCGGGCGCACACTGCGCGATTTTAGCGAATCGGGCTTGTTATCAGGAAGTTTACCAAGCCCGATTAGGGCTGAGTGCTGGATGCCCGCCTTGCGCTGCGGCAAGCCCGAAAAACGGGCCGCCGGGCGGATTTGCAGGCTTCGAAGTACAAGGGTTGAAAATAGCGTGGCAAGCAAACGACCGAACAGAAATGGCGGCAAGCCGGCTCCCATCAGCGAGCACCGCCTGTTCCCGTCAATGATCGCCATCTGGGCGGCAGCCTTGTTCGGGCTCGGTTGCGCGCTCATACCCGCACCGGTCATAGGCCGTCTGATTTCCGCAAGCGGACTTCCCGCCTTGCTGCCTGCCGCGGTGCCCCCGATCGGCCAGGAAGCGCGCATCGTGCTCTGCCTTGCCGCCGCCCTGCTCGGCGCGCGCATCGGCCTTGGCCTCGCCCGCCTCTATGCCAATGCCCGGCGCAGTGCGAATCCGGCCCGTTCGCACCGCATGGCGAAGATCACCGGCGTGGGGCTGCCGCCGGAGCAGGAGGATGAGCCCGCCGGCGAGCTGGAACTGCCCAGATACGCTGCCACAGCGCAGATGCCCGATCCGCAAAGCCATTTCGGAAAGGCCCATACATTCGAGGCTCCGCCCAGCATGCACAGCGCATGGGGCGATCTGCCCCCCGGGCCCAGTGCCTTCGAAACGCAGGGGCCGGTGCCAGAGGCGCAGAACGACACGCAAGGCGATTTCGATGCCGAGATCTGGTCCAACCAGGATCCGGCCGGCGAAGAGCCCATCGGCCCTTCTGCGGGCGGCACGGGCGAATCCGATCTCTGGTCTCAGGAATGGCGCCCGGTGCCCGAACCCGGTTTCGACTGGAACACGGAAACGCCTGGCGACGATATCTGGAGCACTCCGGGCCGCAAGGGCATGGGGTCTCTTTCCGATTGGGAGCAGGAGAGCCCGCCGGAAGAACCCGCCGACGAGGCCGGCCCAGAGATCGGCCCAGAGATCGCCCAGGAGCCCCTTCCGGAAATCTCGGGCGGGGAAGACGATGCGCCGCTGAGCTATTCCCAAGAGGAACTGGCTGATTTGGCAAGCGGCGGTGCCACTCCGAACCCCCTCACGCCGGAGCAGGCCGCTCCGCCGCCGCCCAAGCCTGTCGTGCAGGAAACCGAAACGCCGGAGCCCCCAGCAAGCCTTACGCACCGGCGCGCGCAGAATGTTGATCCGGTCGATCCGGGCCTGCTCTCCCGCCTGACCGCCTTGCGCACCAATCCGGGCGAAGACGAAGGCGATGATGCGGACGCCGGACAATCCGCAGCACCGAGATTTGCCTGGAGCGAAGCCAGGCCCGAAGCCCGGAGCGAACCCGCGCCGGAAGCACCCGCCGAAGCGGAAGAATCGGCCCAGCGGGAAACCGATGCCGGCCCGATTGCCGAGAGCGAAGCGGCGCCGTCTTTCGAATTGGAAGAGCCCGGCGAAATGGAAGAGCCGGTCGAAATGGACGAGCCGGAAGCAACGGCCGAGCCAGCTGCCGGCTTCCCTGCCGAACCGGCAATGGAAGACCTTGCAGAGTTTTCGCAGGACGGCCTGCCGGAAGACGCCGAGTATCCCGAAGGGGATGAAGACGAAGACGACGATTGGCATATCCCCGAAGCCTGGGCCCAACCGGTCGTCCGCGAGCCTGCTGCACCGCAACCGGCCAAGCCTGAAGAAACGCCGGAGCAGGGGCAGGATGACTCACCCGCGTCCGGGCCGCCCGCAACCGAATTGCCTCATGCCGGTAACGAGGCGATCGGCCCCGACATGGGTGCCCAGCCCGAATCGTTTGCCGGCCTTTCGCGCGACATTCCCGCCGAAGATTTCGGCGACGATGAAGAATGGGACGAAGAGACCGAATTCGGCGAAGACGACGAACACGCCGACGGACCGATTCTCGACCCCACGCTTGGCGCGTTTCGCGACTATGCGCGCGAATATACCGGCGGCGATGACGGCGAAGAGGAAGAGGACGAAGAAGAGGAAGAGGACGGCGGCGATGTCAGCTTCGGTTCGCTTCTGGGAATGAAAGTCCGCCGCCACCCGCCCGATGAGCCGATGGAACTGGTCGGATTCGATGGCGAGCATGTGACCGTGGCCGATAGCGAAATGCACATTCAGCAGGTGCCCGAAGAGGATTCGGACGGCGCATCCCCGCTGGTCGTCCGCCGCCGCGCAGGCGGGGCCGGCTGAACGAGCCTTTCACAGCGCTCCAAAATCATCTAGAATACGCAGACAAAGGGCATTTCAAGAGCACGGCAGCCTTGCTGCCGGGCCTCCTCTGCGCGTGCCTGACGCAAAAAACAGCCCCCGTCGCAGTTGCAAAATAGGTTTCCTGTCGCCATTGGGAAATTTCGCGACAATTTTGCTACTCCGCGCGGGCGGGGTGAGTCGCGCTTCATTGCCCGAAGCGCTGCTGTTTTACGGCGCGCATTGGGGAGTTAAGATAGGACGAGAGTATTGATGGGTTATCCGGCGCCACAAGGTTTCTACGATCCGCGCAACGAGCATGACAACTGCGGTGTGGGCTTTGTCGCCCACATCAAGGGCGAAAAGTCGCACGCAATCGTAAATCAGGCCCTGGAGATTCTGGCCAATATCGACCATCGCGGCGCGGTGGGCGCGGATCCGCTGCTGGGCGACGGCGCCGGCATCCTGCTGCAGCTTCCCGATCCGCTGTTCCGCAAATGGGCCGAAAGCGAAGGCAAGACACTGCCGCCGGTCGGCGATTACGCAGTCGCAATGTGCTTCCTGCCGGAAACCGAGCAGGCGCGGAACTTCGTGGTCGAACAGTTCGAAAAGTTCATCGACAAGGAAGAGCAGACGCTGATCGGCTGGCGCGACGTGCCGACCGACACGACCGGCCTAGGCAAGGCCGTGCTCGATTCGATGCCGGTGATCCGCCAGTGCCTGATCGCGCGCGGTCCCGAGACGCCCGATCAGGACGCGTTCGAGCGCAAGCTGATCACGATCCGCAAGCAGTTGCAGAATCCGCTCAAGGAACTCGCTGAGAAGCACGACATGCCGGAGATCACCCGGCTTTACATGCCGAGCTTTTCCAGCCGCACGATTGTTTACAAGGGCCTGCTGCTCGCGAACCAGGTCGGCAGCTTCTACAAGGATCTGTCCGATCCCGACTGCGTCACGGCCCTGGGCCTGGTGCATCAGCGCTTTTCCACCAACACCTTCCCCAGCTGGCGGCTGGCACAGCCCTTCCGGCTGATCGCCCATAATGGCGAAATCAACACGGTGCGCGGCAACGTCAACTGGATGAATGCCCGCCGCCGGACAATGGAAAGCGAGCTGCTGGGCCCCGATCTGGACAAGATGTGGCCGATCATCCCGCATGGCCAATCCGACACGGCCTGCCTCGACAATGCGCTCGAGCTGCTGCTGGCGGGCGGATACTCGCTGGCCCATGCGATGATGATGCTGATCCCGGAAGCCTGGGCCAAGAACCCGCTAATGGATCCGGCGCGCCGCTCTTTCTACGAATATCACGCCGCGCTGATGGAACCATGGGACGGCCCGGCCGCCGTGGCCTTTACCGATGGGCGCCAGATCGCCGCCACGCTGGACCGCAATGGCCTGCGTCCCGCGCGCTGGTGCGCAACCAAGGACGATCTTGTCTGCATGGCTTCCGAAAGCGGCGTGCTGCCGTTCAAGGAAGAGGACATCGTGCGTAAGTGGCGCCTTCAGCCGGGGCGCATGCTGCTGATCGATCTGGAACAGGGCCGTATCGTCGAGGATGAGGAACTGAAGGCGGAACTCGCCAATGCCCATCCCTATGCCAAGTGGCTCGACAAGGCGCAGTACAAGCTGGAAGATCTGGACTCGGTCGATCTCAAGGTTGCCGCGCCGGCCGACGATTCCGCCACACTGCTCAAGCGTCAGCAGGCCTTCGGCTACACGCAGGAAGACATCGGCAAATTCCTGGAGCCGATGGCGCTGAATGGCGACGATCCGATCGGCTCGATGGGCACCGACACGCCGATTGCCGTGCTCTCCAGCAAGAGCCGCCTGCTCTACGATTATTTCAAGCAGAACTTCGCCCAGGTCACCAATCCGCCGATCGACCCGATCCGCGAAGAGCTGGTGATGAGCCTGCTTTCCATGATCGGGCCGCGTCCCAACCTGCTGGGGCGCGAGGCGGGTACGCATAAGCGCCTGGAAGTCTCTCAACCGATCCTCACCAATGAGGATGTCGCCAAGATTCGTTCGGTCGAGGAGTCGCTGGACGGTGCATTCCGGACCGCCACGATCGACATCACATGGGATGCGAGCGAGGGCGCCGAAGGCATCGAGGCGGCGATCAAGGAAATGTGCTGGCTCGCCACCGAAGCGGTGCTGGCCGACAAAAACATCCTGATCCTGTCCGACCGGGCGCAAAGCGAGAGCCGCATTCCAATGCCGGCCCTGCTGGCCACCGCGGCAGTGCATCACCATCTGGTGCGCCAGGGCCTGCGGATGCAGACCGGGCTGGTAGTGGAAACCGGCGAAGCCCGCGAAGTGCAGCATTTCTGCGTGCTGGCGGGCTATGGCGCGGAAGGGATCAACCCCTATCTGGCCTTCGAGACGCTGGAGCAGATTCGCCTGTCCAAGCACCCCGAACTTTCGGCCAAGGAAGTTCAGAAGAACTATATCAAGGCCGCCGGCAAGGGCATTCTGAAGGTCATGTCCAAGATGGGCATATCGACCTACCAGTCCTATTGCGGGGCGCAGATCTTCGACGCGGTCGGGCTCAACCAGTCCGTGATCGATCAGTATTTCACCGGCACCGCCACAACGATCGAAGGCATCGGCATCGTCGAAGTGGCGCAGGAAGCCGTGCGCCGGCATGCTGCCGCCTATGGCGACAACCCGATCTACAAGCATATGCTGGATGTCGGCGGCATCTATCAGTATCGCCTGCGCGGCGAAGACCATGCCTGGACGCCGCAGAACATTGCGAGCCTGCAGCATGCCGTGCGCGGCAACCAGCCGAAGAATTACGAAGAGTTCGCCAAGTCGATCAACGAGCAGTCAGAACATCTGCTGACGATCCGCGGCCTGCTGGACTTCAAGCTGGCCGAACAGCCGATCGACATCTCCGAAGTCGAACCGGCAAGCGAGATCGTGAAGCGCTTCTCGACCGGCGCAATGAGCTTCGGTTCGATCAGCCGCGAAGCGCATACGACGCTGGCGGTCGCGATGAACCGCATCGGCGGACGTTCGAACACCGGCGAAGGCGGGGAGGAAGTGGACCGCTTCACCCCCATGCCCAATGGCGATTCGATGCGCAGCCGCATCAAGCAGGTCGCATCGGGCCGGTTCGGCGTGACGACGGAGTATCTCGTCAATTCGGACGACATCCAGATCAAGATGGCGCAGGGCGCGAAGCCCGGCGAAGGCGGCCAGCTGCCCGGCCACAAGGTGGACAAGGTAATCGGCAAGGTCCGCCACTCCACGCCGGGCGTCGGACTGATCAGCCCGCCGCCGCATCACGACATCTATTCGATCGAGGATCTCGCCCAGCTGATCCACGACCTGAAGAACGTCCAGCCGTCTGCGCGCATTTCGGTGAAGCTCGTATCCGAAGTCGGCGTCGGCACGGTCGCCGCCGGCGTTTCGAAGGCGCGCGCCGACCATGTCACGATCTCCGGCTATGAAGGCGGCACCGGCGCTTCGCCGCTGACCAGCCTGACGCATGCCGGCTCGCCCTGGGAAATCGGCCTGGCCGAAACCCAGCAGACGCTGCTGCTCAACGATCTGCGCAGCCGGATCGCCGTGCAGGTCGATGGCGGGCTGCGCACGGGGCGCGACGTGGCCATCGGTGCATTGCTGGGCGCGGACGAGTTCGGCTTTGCCACGGCCCCCTTGATTGCGGCGGGCTGCATCATGATGCGCAAATGCCATCTCAACACCTGCCCCGTGGGCGTGGCAACGCAGGATCCCGTGCTGCGCGCGCGCTTCGTCGGCCAGCCGGAACATGTGATCAATTACTTCTTCTTCGTCGCCGAGGAGCTGCGCGCCATCATGGCCGAAATGGGCTTCCGCACGGTCGAGGAAATGATCGGCCGGGTCGACCGGCTCGATATGAAGAAGGCGATAGGCCACTGGAAGGCCAAGGGCATCGATCTTTCCCGCCTGCTGCACCAGGTGCCGCCGGCAGAGGGCCATTCGCTCTATCACACCGAAGAGCAGGATCACGGCCTGGACAAGGCGCTCGACAACGATCTGATCGCCGCCTGCCAGGGTGCGATCGACAATGGCGAGACGGTGGTGATCGACCGCGAGATCCGCAATGTGAACCGCACGGTCGGCGCGATGCTGTCCGGCCGCATTGCCGAAAAGCACGGCCATGCCGGGCTCAAGCCCGATGCCATCCGGATCAACTTCACCGGCGTGGCCGGCCAGAGCTTCGGCGCATGGCTCGCCCACGGTGTCACTGTCGACCTGGTCGGCGATGCGAACGACTATGTCGGCAAGGGGCTTTCCGGCGGCCGCGTGATCGTGCGCCAGCCCGAAAACGCCCCGCGTGAGCCGGTGAGCAACATCATCGTGGGCAATACGGTGCTCTATGGCGCCATCGCCGGGGAAGCCTATTTCAACGGTGTAGCGGGCGAACGTTTTGCGGTCCGCAATTCGGGCGCCGTCGCGGTGGTCGAAGGCACCGGCGATCACGGCTGCGAATATATGACCGGCGGTGTCGTCTGCGTGCTCGGCAAGACGGGCCGCAATTTCGCCGCGGGCATGTCCGGCGGGATTGCCTATGTCTATGATCCAGAGGGCAATTTCAACGATCTATGCAATCTGGCGCAAGTCGATCTGGAGAAGATCTCTGCGGAACCGAGCGATCGGGAAGGCATCGGCCTGCCGCAGCAGCGCGCCCAGAACGTCAACGATTACGGCATGGGCGATCCGCTCTATCACGACGCGCAGCGGCTCAAGATCCTGATCGAGCGGCACAAGCTCCACACCGGCTCGGCACGGGCGGCCGAACTGCTCGACGATTGGGACAATGCGCTGGGTAAATTCGTGAAGGTGATGCCGCGCGATTATCGCCGCGCCCTTCAGCAACTGGAAGCCGAGCGCGAAGAAGCCGCCTCCGTGGCCGCCGAATAGGAACTATCGAACATGGGTAAGGAAACCGGCTTTCTGGAAGTCGACCGGCAGGATCGCACCTATGAGGATCCCGCCGAGCGCGTAAAGAACTACAGGGAATTCGTCGTTCCGATGGGCGAGGACAGCCTGCGCGAGCAGGCGTCGCGCTGCATGAATTGCGGCATCCCCTACTGCCACAATGGCTGCCCGGTGAATAACATCATCCCGGACTGGAACCATCTGGTCTATGAAGGGGATTGGCAGAACGCGCTGGAAGTTCTCCATTCGACCAACAATTTCCCGGAATTCACCGGCCGCATCTGCCCCGCCCCGTGCGAGGCAAGCTGCACGCTGAACATCATCGACCAGCCGGTGACCATCAAGACGATCGAATGCACCATCGTCGATCGCGGGTGGAAGGAAGGCTGGATCAAGCCGCAAGTGCCCGAACAGCGCACCGGCAAGACGGTTGCCGTGGTCGGTTCGGGCCCCGCTGGCATGGCATGTGCGCAGCAGCTCGCCCGCGCGGGCCATTCCGTGACCCTGTTCGAGAAGTCCGACCGGATCGGCGGATTGCTGCGTTACGGCATCCCGGACTTCAAGATGGAAAAGCACCTGATCAACCGGCGCCTCGTCCAGATGGAAGCCGAAGGTGTGACGCTCAAGACCTCCACCGAAGTGGGCGTCGACGTCTCCTTCAAGAGCCTGAAAGAGAATTTCGACGCGATCGTGCTGTCCGGCGGGGCGGAAGATCCGCGCCAGCTGACCATTCCCGGCGCCGAACTGCCGGGCGTGCGCCTGGCGATGGAATTCCTGACCCAGCAGAACAAGCGCAATGCCGGCGATGACGAACTGCGTGCCGCGCCGCGCGGCAGCCTGCTGGCCACGGGCAAGCATGTGGTGGTGATCGGCGGCGGCGATACCGGCAGCGACTGTGTCGGCACGTCCAACCGCCAGGGTGCCGCCAGCGTCACCCAGATCGAAATCATGCCCGAACCGCCGGAGAAGGAAAACAAGCTGCTGACCTGGCCCGATTGGCCGATGAAGCTGCGCACCTCCTCCAGCCATGAAGAAGGCGTGGACCGGGATTGGGCCGTGCTGACCAAGGAAGTGGTCGGCGAAGACGGCAAGGTGACCGGCCTCAAATGCGTCCGCGCGGACTGGTCCGACGGCCAGATCAAGGAAGTGGAAGGCAGCGAGTTCACGATCAAGGCCGATCTGATCCTGCTGGCCATGGGCTTCCTCGGCCCGAAAAAGGCCGGACTGCTCGATCAGGCGGGTGTCGATCTGACGGATCGCGGCAATGTGGCTGCGAACACGGAAGATTACCGGACGAGCGAAGACATGGTCTTCGCTTGTGGCGACATGCGGCGCGGGCAAAGCCTGGTCGTCTGGGCGATCCGCGAAGGCCGCCAATGCGCGCGTGCAGTGGACGAAGCGCTGATGGGCGTAAGCGAGCTGCCGCGCTGAATTCAGCCACGCCAGGGGGCGCCGACCCATGCCCACTATCGCCACGCTGACCATGAACCCGACGATCGACGTCGATTACAGCGTCGATCGCATGGTACCCACCCGCAAGCTGCGTACTGCGCGCGAAAGCTACGATCCGGGCGGCGGCGGCATCAATGTCGCGCGCGTCTTCGTCCGGCTCGGCGGCAATGCCAGTTGCTATTACCTCTCCGGCGGCGCCACGGGCGTGGCGCTGGACGGGCTGCTGGACCTGCACCAGCTGGTCCGCCGCCCGGTACGGATCGCGGGATCGACGCGTATCGCCTGCAATGTTCATGAAACCGAGCAGGGCGAGGAATACCGCTTCGTGCCCGAAGGTCCGGCAGTCACTCAGGCCGAATGGCTTGCCTGCCTTTCCGCCCTGGAACAGTCGCAATGCGATTATCTGGTGGCCAGCGGATCGCTGCCGCCCGGCGTTCCGGAAGATTTCTATGCGCGCGCGGCGCGAATCGCGGCCGAACGCGGCATCAAATTCGTGCTGGATTCTTCGGGTAGCGCCTTGCGGGAGGGCCTGAGCGGCGAAGCTTTGCACCTGATCAAGCCCAATCTGGTGGAGCTGGAACAATTGACCGGCAGGACGCTGGAAAGCACCGATGCGGCCGCCACCGCCGCGATGGAACTGGTCACTGCCGGGAAGGCCGAAATGGTCGCCGTAACCATGGGCAGCGACGGCGGAGTGCTTGCCGGGCCGGGCGGTGCGCAGCATCTGCCCGCGATCGAGGTCGAGGCGAAAAGTGCCGTGGGCGCCGGGGACAGCTTCCTGGCAGCCATGGTCTATGCCCTGGCGACAGGGCGCCAGCCGGTGGATGCATTCCGCTACGGCATGGCCGCCGGCAGTGCGGCCGTTTTGACGCCAGGCACCGACCTTTGCCGCAAGGACGACATTGAGAGGCTCTATGCCGAGGCATCCGTCTAACGGATGACATGTTCACTTGATAATGGCCATGTTCCCTCCGCGGGCGTAAGCTGCGCCGGCATCCAGTGGGAGGATGGACCGCGATGCAAGTCAATCCGCTACACCCGATCTTTGCCGCCGAACTGACCGGGGCCGATCTTTCCGCGCCGCCCGGGCCGGAGCTGGTCACGCTGGTTGAAAATGCCATGGCCGAATACGGCGTGCTCGTGATCCGGGGTGCAGAAATCAGCGACGAGCAGCAGAAAACCTTCAGCCGCGCATTCGGCCCGCTGGAGATCCCCAGCCGCCCGAGAGGCGTGAAACCACCGCAAGGCAAGCTCAGGCTTGTGCGCGGCATGTTCTTTGCCGGCAATCTCGACCGCGACGGCAACATCGTCGCCGACGATTCGCCGCAAGCGACACTTTCCAAGGGCGCCGAGCGGTTTCATACCGACAGCTCCTTCCACGCGATGCCCACCAAATGGTCCCTGCTCAAGGGCGTGGAAATCCCGCCGCCAAGCGCGGGCGGAGATACGTGCTTCGTCGATGCGCGGGCCGCCTATGACGATCTGCCCCAGGCGATGAAAGAGAGGCTGGAGGGCCTGGTGGGCCTGCACGACTTCTGGATCGGCCGAAAGAACGCCGGCCTCAAAGGCGAAATCACGCAGGAGATGCGCAAATCCATGCCCTTCTTCACGGTCGAGCACGATCTGGTGCGCACCATGCCCAATGGGCGCAAGACCCTGTTCGTCGGCGGGCACTGTATCGGGATCAAGGGGATGGGCGAAAGCGAAGGGCTTCGGCTGGTCGAGGAAGTCTATGCCCACGCCACGCAGGAAAAATATATCTACCGCCATAAATGGAAGCGCTGGGATCTGGTGATCTGGGACAATCGCTGCACCATGCATGCGGCGACGCCGCTGCTCAGCAATGCCTATCGCCGCGATGTCCGGCGTACGACAATCAACGAATCAGGGCCAGAGACCAGCGCCCTGGATTGGATGGAAGAACAGGGGCTGACGCCCGCCTGAGCGGGCCGGCAAGCGCCGCGCCTATCGCGCGCAGCCTACACACAGGGTCACGCTGGGATCGTGGGCCAGCCGCGCCTCTGCTATCTCTTCCCCGCAGGTTACACACCAGCCCCACTCGCCTTCTTCTATGCGCTCTAGCGCCGCTTCGATTCTCTTGCGTTCGGCCGCACGGCGGCGCTCGGCAGCAAGCGCCATCGCCTGCATCTGCATCGCATCCATGCGCGAAAGGCGGCCCACGCTGTCCTGCTCCAGCTTCACCGGCGCGCGGCCTTCCGCGCTGATCCGGTCTTCCTCTTCCAGCTCGGCCTTTCGGGCCAGAAGCCGTGCCTTTGCCTGTGCCTCGTCCATCGCGTCAGACTAACAGCCAAACGGATGGGGGCAATCTCAGTCCAGCTGCTCCAGCGCTTCGAAGCATTCGGGATCGATGGCAGAGCCGACGTCGCGCCGCATGATATCCAAGGCCTGTTCCCGCGGCATGGCCCCGCGATAGGGGCGCTCTGCCGTCAGGGCGTCGTAATAGTCGCAAGTGGTGATGATTCGGGTTTCCCGCGAAATCGACCGTCCATCGAGCCCTTGCGGATATCCCTTGCCGTCCAGCCTCTCGTGATGGGCCGCCGCAACTTGCGCCAGGTCGGCCATGATCGGCAGGCGCGCCAGGATCTCTTCGGTATGCATGGCATGCGCCCGCATGGCTTCCCATTCGTCCTCTTCCAGCTTGGCCGGTTTGTCGAGGATCGCATTCGAAACGCCGAGCTTGCCGACATCGTGCAGCGCCGCCGCGCGCCTGAGCCAGCGCCGCCGGGCGGGCAGCAGATCGAGTTTCATTGCCAGCGCGTCCGAATATTCGGCAACTCGTTCGGAATGGCCCGATGTATAGGGGCTCTTGGCATCGATCACTTGCCCGAAGGCGCGCGTGACATCGTCCAGATAGTCTTCGTCGATCGGCAGACTGTCACCCAGGGGCGCATGCACCGTCAGATAGCGGTCCGCCATGTCGGGCTTCAGCGCGCGCCACAGTCCGGGATCGCGCGCAATCGTTTCGAATGCTTTCACGAGCTGCGGATCGAGCCAGTTGCCCGCCCGCGCACGCACTTCGGAAACGGCCGCTTCCTCGCCGCCGCAACTGTGGAAGACGTCCGCGATCTGCGCCAGCAGGGCAATGCGCGAAAAGAGCGGAATCGCATGGCCGCGCAGCCCGTTGGGTCGGCCCGAGCCGTCCCAATGTTCGTCCAGGTGATAGATCGCATCGCATACGCTGCCGGAGAAGCGCAGCGTCCGCGCGATATCCGAACCGCGCGTGCACCGTGCAACGATCATCTCCTGTGCGATATCCTCGCCATTGCGCAAGATATTGGCGATGACTTTGGTCCGCCCGATCAGCGATGCACCGCGCGCCGTCTGCCCGAAAACGAAGGCCAGCGTCGCCTTAAGGCCGACCGGGATCGTCTTGTATTCGCGTTTGAACTGGAGATCGTCCGCCTGGTAGAGTTCCCAGATCCGCGCCGAGTTGCTGCTGCAGCCGAGATCCTTGAGCAGCAGCGCATAGAACAGATCGTTGCGCTCGCTGGCCGATAGCCCGATTTCCTCACCCAGCCTGCAGCCGATAATGCACGATCGCACGCAGTGGCCGGCCGGCTGACCCTCCGTCAGGTCAAGCGCGTAGCTGAACGAATGGATGATCTTTGCAAGAGAGGTGGACGCGCTTGCGCGCTCGAGAACGGAACTATGAAACATTGTGACCCTAATGAGGGTATTAGGGTCAAGAGATTAGCCGCATGAGGACAGGGGTGGTTAACAATCGCTTGCGGCCGGGCTTCATGTCTTGTCCAGGATTCGTTCCCTGGTCGTCTCGGCCGGATTGAACGGCGTATCAGCGGCAACGGCAAACATGCGCGAATAGTGATCGAGCGCGGTATCGTCCGCCTGCGGATCGCGCACGGTCGTGCGGCGCATATCGCGGCGATACAGCGTATCGTCATATTCGCCGCCGCGATGCAGCGAGCACAGATTGTCCCATATCGCCATATCGCCGGGCTTGTAATAGACGGGGAAGACATATTGCGGCTGAGTGCACCAATCGATCAGCTCGTCGATCAGTTTGCGGCCTTCTTCGCGGTCCATGCCGACAATGTCGCGCGTATGCGCACCCACGAACAGTGCCTTGCGGCCCGAACCGGCATGCACATGCACAACCGGATGACGCGCGATCGGCTTCGCATCGATTTCTTCTTCGGTATAGGGATAGCCCGCCCGACGCCGTGACCAGAAATAGGAATGCGTCGCCTCCAGCCCCTCAAGCCGGTCCTTCATCTCCTGGGGCAGATCTTCATAGGCACTGCGCGTATCGGCAAACCAGGTCGGCCCGCCATGCGGCGGCGCTTCGTGGCACAGCAGCAGAGCCTGGCTGGAGCGGACATCCATGAAGGACGAATCCGAATGCCACAGCCGGTTGCCCCCGGCAGCCAGGCGGATGCTTTCATTGTCGACGATATTGCCGTCTGCATCGAGATTCGACGCGTCGAACAATTCGGGCTCGCTCATCCGGCTGGTTTTGGCCGAATGGCGCGGCGCCAGCTCGACATGGCCGAAGATACGGCTGAAGGCGACATGCCCCGCATCGTCGAGCCCGGTATCGCGCCAGACGGTAACGCCCCATTCGTTCTGAATATCGACGATCCGCCGCTTCGTTTCTTCATCGAGCGGCCCGGAGATGTCGACACCCGAAACCTCGGCGCCGAAACGCGGCAGAATGGGCTTCACTTCGATGGTCATGTCTCGCTCCTTCAACAGCAGACTTTAAATAGCTTGCTAAGGAGTTGCACAAATTGATCGCGGACAAATTCCGCAAACTTCTCGGGTTACCAATCGATCGTGCCGCGCCCGTGCGCCTGCAGAAATGCATTGGCCTTGCTGAAGGGTTTCGAGCCGAAAAAACCGGAATGGGCCGATAGCGGGCTGGGATGCGGCGCCGTCAGCACCAGATGGTGCTTGTTCGAAGCCAGTTCCGGCACGCGCATGGCCTTCTTCCGCGCATGGCTGCCCCAAAGAATGAACACGCTTGGCTCTTCCCGTGCCGCCACCGCCGCGACGGCGGCATCGGTAATCGCCTCCCATCCGCGATTCTGATGCGAACCGGCCTGCCCGGCCTGCACTGTCAGCGCATTGTTGAGCAGAAGCACGCCTTGCCGGGCCCAGCTTTCCAGATTGCCATGCGGCGGGATATCGACGCCCAGATCGGAGTGAAGCTCCTTGTAGATATTCACCAGCGACGGCGGGACCTTCACGCCCTCCGGCACGGAGAAGGCGAGCCCATGCGCCTGGCCCGGCCCGTGATAGGGATCCTGCCCCAGAATCACGACCTTCACATGGTCCAGCGGCGTCAGCTCCAGCGCACGCAGCCGCGCACCGCGCGGCGGGTAGATTACCTGGCCCGAATCCTCTTGCGCACGCAGCCAACCACCCAGCTTGCGGGCCTCTGACGTCTGCAGCACAGGTTCGAGTGCCGGCTGCCAGGAAGCGGGAAGCGCATTGTCTGCCATGAGCCTGTGCTATCGCTTCGCCCTGCAACTCGCCAGCGCCTCTTCCCCTCTTTCCCCAATACGCCTAGTGGAACCCCATGGCTGTATATTTTCACGAAGAAGACCTACCCGAAGGTGCGCTCGCACCAGGCCCGGTCGCCGTAGATACCGAGACGATGGGCCTGATCACTTCGCGCGACAGGCTGTGCGTCGTCCAGATCAGCGACGGGCAGGGCGACGAGCATCTCGTGCGCTTTGCCAAGGGCAGCGCTTACGATGCCCCCAACCTCAAGGCCGTGCTGGCCGATCCGTCGCGGACCAAGCTGTTTCATTTCGCGCGCTTCGATCTGGCTGCAATCGAATATTACCTGGGCGTGATGGCTACGCCCGTCTTCTGCACCAAGATCGCCAGCAAGCTGACCCGCACCTATACCGACCGGCACGGGCTGAAAGTCATCGTCAGCGAGCTTCTGGGCGCCGATATATCCAAGCAGCAGCAATCGAGCGATTGGGGCGCGGGGGAGCTTTCGGAAGCGCAGCGGGAATATGCCGCTTCCGACGTCCGCTATCTCCATGGTTTGCAGGAGATCCTGGCAGAGCGGCTGGAGAGAGAAGGGCGCACACAGATTGCACAGGCGTGCTTCGAATTTCTGCCCACGCGTGCACGGCTCGACATTGCAGGCTGGGCCGACAAGGACATATTCAGCCATGAGTGAGCAATAACCGGAGAATTCCGGGCCGGTGACGGTCCGCGCCGCATCACGAACCCGCTATGACTTTCGCCCTATGACAACCCAGGCCGACAATCTGCGCAAGGATCGCCGCGTGTTTGCCACGCCCGGCGGATCGCATGACCGGCTGATTGCGCGCCTTTCCAAGCTGCTGCCTGCGGCCATCGGCGTGATCGCGGCGCTGATGATACTGACGCCTCTGGCCCCGCGCGGGGAAGTGAGCTTCCTGCTCGACCGGAACAAGGTGGCGATCGCGCCCGATCGCCTGCGTGTGGAAAATGCGATGTATCGCGGCCAGGATACCAGGGGCAGGCCCTTTTCGCTTACGGCGGGCCAGGCGGTTCAGAGTTCCGCGAGCGATCCGACTGTCAGAATGCAGGATCTCGAAGCGCGCATTCTACTGGACCAGGGACCTGCCGTTTTGAGCGCACGTTCCGGCAGTTACGACATCGATCAGGAACGCGTCGCCATCGATGGCCTGGTGAGCTTCACTGCCGCCGATGGCTACCGAATGGTCGCGCGCAACGTTTCGATCGATCTGGCGAACAAGACCCTGCTGGGCGACGGCGAGGTCGAAGGTGCAATCCCCGCCGGGACCTTTGGCGCAGACCGGATCACCGCCGACCTGCAAGAGCGCACCATTACTCTCGACGGCAACGCCCGGCTCCGTATGGACCCCGGCGAACTGAGGATGCCCTAGATGCCCACACGCAGCATGCTCCACCAAACCATTCGCCGCGCGGCCGTGGCGTTCGCGCTCACCTTCGCGGCACTGGCCGGCTGGCAACACCTCTCTGCCCAATCGATCGGCTCGCATGACAGCAATGCACCGGTCAATTTCGATGCCGACCGGATCGAATTGCAGGACAGGCAGAACCGCGTCGTGCTGTCGGGCGATGTTAGGATCAGTCAGGGCGATCTGACGCTGACCGCGGCGCGCACGACCGTGGCCTATATCGATGACGGAGACCTGGAAATCCAGCGCCTCGACGCGACCGGGGGCGTGCGGGTGACGCGGGGACGCGAATCCGCACGCGGAGACGTGGCCGTCTACGATTTCGACAAGCGGCTGATCATCATGTCGGGCGGGGTTACGCTAAGCCGCAATGGCGATACGCTGAACGGGGCGCGGCTGGTGATCGACCTACGTTCCGGCCTCTCGAGCTTCGATGGCGACGCGAGCGGTTCGGGCGGACGCGTAAGCGGTACGTTCAAGGTACCGGGCTGAGCGTCAGTACCTAGCGTCGCGGCGCAGCGGCCCGCGCGATTTCGGCCAGGCCCTGCGCCAGCAGAAGTTCGGCCGACTGGTTGTTGGTCAGCAGGCTGTGATGCAATTCCATCAGCCGCACGCCCAGCCGCTCCAGCTTCCGGCCGCGCCAGCGGCGCAGCTGCACCGACAGATCGCGCTTGTCACGAAAGAACACCCGCCGCGCGCGCGTCTCTTCCTCCAGCAATGCATTGACATCGCCGCGGTCGCCCAGCTTCGCGGCCAGGCTGGCAAGCTGGGCCGCCCGCCTTTCGAAAGCCAGCAGCACGCCGACAGGATTGAGCGAGATTTCCCGCATGCGGTGAAGCTCCCCCGACAGCTTGCCCGTCTCGCCCGACAGGACCGCGTTCACGAGCGACATGAAGCCGTCTTCCTCCGTCTTGGCGCCCACGGCATCGAGCGCTTCGGCATCGGCATTCTTCGGCGATTGCGGGCTGGCATCCAGATACAGGGCCAGCTTGTTCACTTCCGATTGGGCAAGCCGCACATCCAGCCCGGAGGCGCGCGCGATCCGTTCCGCCAGATCGCCTGTCAGCGGGACGCCCGCCGCATCCCCCATGCGCCGCACTTCGCCGGTCACGCTGCGCAGATCGGGCGGATAGAACATCGCGACCAGAGCATCGCCGCGCTTTTCCATCAGCTTTGCCGTGCGCGATTTGTCGGTGGCCGACGTGGCAACAATCAGCACCGGGCAAGGTTCACCCTCACCCGCATCGATCGTTTCTATAAGGTTCTTGACCGCGTCATGCGTTTCGTCCCCGGCGGCGCGCACATAGATATGCCGCGTATCGCCGAACAGCGAGCTGGACCGCGCCTCGTCCGCCAGAAGCACCGGATCCTTGCGCAGGTCCGCGCCGGACATCTCCACGCGCTCTCCCGGATCGATCAGCATTTCGGCGATCTTGGCGGCCGCGGCCGAAGCCCCGGCCTCATCCTGGCCGCAGAAGAAGAAAATCTTGCATTGCTGCGCCGCGCGCGGGGCTGTGCCCGCGAAATCGCGCTGCGTCGCCTTCACGAATCCTGGCGCAAGGTCAGCGCCAGCCGCGTCACGATCCGGTCCGCCACATCGCGCGCAAGGTTTTCCAGCGCGGTCTGCTCCGCGGCGATCGTGGCATATTCGGAAGACACCACGTCGATACCGGCATCCGATCCCGCGGTCGCATCCAGCAGGATCTCCCCGCTGCCATTATCGACCAGCTGATAGCGGGCACGCAGGGTGCGCCGCTCCCGCCCGATCGTATCGTCGGTCAGCAGGCCGAGCCCTTCCAGCTGATCGTCCAGCCTGACATCGAGACGGTATTGCG
This sequence comes from Alphaproteobacteria bacterium, assembly GCA_030426245.1. Taxonomy (GTDB): domain Bacteria; phylum Pseudomonadota; class Alphaproteobacteria; order Sphingomonadales; family Sphingomonadaceae; genus Andeanibacterium. The sequence continues at coordinate 82,371 of JAUHYZ010000004.1, forward strand.
CGCCGCCATCGCAGTCGCCCAGCCGGTCGCACAGAGCGTTACGGACCAGCCAGCCCGCTTCGCCTTCGATGGCCGGCACTTCGACCGAAGACAGGCCGCGCGCCACTACACCGTCGGAGCCGCCCGCATACATCGGCTGCAGCCCGCACGCCGAAAGCGCCAGAGCCAGCGGCAGGAGGGCGAAAATCCGCTTCATATGACGAGATTGACCAGCCTGTCCGGCACAACGATCACCTTGCGTATCTGAGCTCCGTCGACTGCACGCTGCACCTTCTCGGATGCCAGCGCAAGCGACTCCAGCTCATCTTTGGCGAGGCCCTTGGATACGGTCAGCGTATCGCGCAGCTTGCCCTTCACCTGCACGGCAATGGTCACCTCGTCTTCCACCAGCAGTGCGGGATCGTGGGGCGGCCATTCGGCCTGGGCGGCAAGCCCTTCAAAACCTGCGGCATGCCAAGCCTCTTCGGCGAGATGCGGCATCATCGGCGAAACGAGCAGCATCGTCGTGGCGATCGCCTCGCTTCGGCTTGCGGAAGGCGCAGCCTTGTCGACAATGCTGGCCAGTTCGTAGATCCGTGCCACTGCCTTGTTGAAGGCCAGCGCCTCGATATCTTCGCCCACGGCCGCAATCGCCTGATGCAATTTGCGCTTCAGCGCCTCGTCTTCGCCCGATGCACCTGCATCGTACAGGCTGAACAGGCGCCATAGCCGCTGAACGAAACGCCCGCAGCCTTCGATCCCGCTTTCGGACCAGGGCAGGTCGCGCTCCGGCGGGCTGTCGGACAGCATGAACCAACGCACCGCATCCGCACCGTATTGGGCGACGATCTCGTCCGGATCGACGACGTTCTTCTTCGACTTGGACATTTTCTCCACGCGTCCGGCAGTCACCGGTGCGCCGGATTCGATATGGATCCAGTCGTCGCCTTCCTTCTTCACTTCCTGCGGGGAGAGCCAGCTACCGTCGCCGGCCTTGTAGGTCTCATGCGTGACCATGCCCTGCGTGAACAGGCTGGCGAAGGGCTCGGCCACATCGATCTGGCCTATGTGCTTCAGAGCACGCGTCCAGAACCGCGCATAGAGCAGGTGCAGGATCGCATGTTCGATCCCGCCGATATATTGCTGCACCGGCATCCAGCCGGCGACCTCTTGCGGATCGAACGGCCTATCTGCAGGCTGGCTGGCAAAGCGCAGGAAGTACCAGGAACTGTCGACGAAAGTGTCGAGCGTATCGGTCTCCCGCTCCGCCTCTCCGCCGCAGGACGGGCAATTCACATGCTTCCATGTCGGATGCCGTACCAGCGGGTTGCCGGGAATCGAAATGTCGACATCTTCGGGCAGGGTGACGGGCAACTGATCCTTCGGCACCGGAACGACGCCGCATTTGCCGCAATGGATGAAGGGGATCGGCGTGCCCCAATAGCGCTGGCGCGAGACGCCCCAGTCGCGCAGGCGCCAAACCGTCTTGCCTTCGCCCCAGCCTTCGCTTTCGGCGCGCGCAATCACCGCCGCCTTGGCCTCCGCCACGCTCATCCCATCGATGAAACCGGAATTGACGCACACCCCGTCGCCAGCCTCCGCCTCGCCCGCGAAAGGCTTGTCCGCATCCGCCGCGTTTGCCGCGACCACGCGAATGATCGGCAGGCCGTATTTGGTGGCGAAATCGAAGTCCCGCTGGTCATGCCCCGGCACCGCCATGATCGCGCCCGTGCCATAATCCATAAGCACGAAATTGGCGATGAAGAGCGGCAGGTCTTGCCCGGTAAAGGGATGCCTGGCCGTAATCCCGGTATTGAAGCCCAGCTTCTCGGCCGTTTCCAACTCGGCTGCCGTCGTGCCGCCCTCGCGACACTTCTCGATAAAGGCCTGCGCCTCCGCATTGCCTTCGGCCACCTTCTGCGCCACCGGATGATCCGCGGCGACCGCCACGAAGCTTGCACCGAAGATCGTGTCCGGTCGCGTGGTGTAAACGTCGAGGCTTTCGCCATCGGACAGCGAGAAGGTGAACTGCAGGCCCTGCGATTTGCCGATCCAGTTCTCCTGCATCAGCTTGACCTTGTCCGGCCAGTCTTTCAGTTCGTCCAGGCCGCTCAGCAGTTCCTGCGCGAAATCGGTGATTTTGAGGAACCACTGGCTGAGCTTGCGCTTCTCCACCAGCGCGCCGGAACGCCAGCCGCGCCCATCGATCACCTGCTCGTTGGCCAGAACGGTCTGATCCACCGGATCCCAATTGACCGCGCTTTCCTTGCGATAGACCAGTCCGGCTTCGAACAGGTCGATGAACAGCGCTTGCTCATGCCCGTAATATTCCGGATCGCAGGTCGCGAATTCGCGCGTCCAGTCCAGCGCGAAACCCAGCCGCTTGAGCTGTTCCTTCATGTTGGCGATGTTCTGATAAGTCCATTCGCCCGGATGCACCTTGCGTTCTATCGCCGCATTTTCGGCCGGCATGCCGAAAGCATCCCAGCCCATCGGGTGGAGCACTTCGTGCCCGGTCATCACCTTGTAGCGGGCCAGCACGTCGCCCATCGTGTAATTGCGGACATGGCCGATATGGATGCGCCCCGATGGATAGGGAAACATCTCCAGCACAAAGCTCTTGGGCCTGGTGCTGTTGCTGTCCGCGGCAAAGCATTGCGCCTGGTCCCAGGCGCGCTGCCAGCGGCCGTCGGCCTGCGACGGATCGAATTTTTCGCTCATCTCTGCCTGCCCCCGCCCGGCGTCAACCGATGGCGGAACGCCTGAGATCGCGCGCCTTCGTAAGAATGATGTCCTCGAGCTTCTGGACAGTGGCCGCCGTTACCGGCGCATCCACCCAGGTGCCTGCCTGCAGCTGCTGGCGGCTGGCCGCAACGCGCAGCGCATCGGCGCGCAGATCCTCGTCAAGGATCGTCACCGAGACCTTCATGCGCTCATTGGGGTTGTCCGGATTGGCGTACCAGTCGGTCACGATCACGCCGCCGGAGCTATCGGCCTGCAGCAACGGCATGAAAGACAGCGTCTCGAGGCTGGCGCGCCAAAGATAGGAATTGACCCCGATCGTGGTGACCTGCGCAGCAGCGATATCTGCCTTGGGCCGTTCCTTCTTGCCGCACGCGCCAAGCAGGACGGTTCCGGATAGCGCCGCAATCACGAGCAGCGCGCGCGCCGAACGGTGCGTCAAAGATTTTCCGGTTTCGCTGCTGCCTGTCATCACTGGTTTCATTCCTGTCCGTTTGGGCCTCATGCTTCGCTTCAGCGGCATCCCCCGGGCCGGTTGGCCTTGTGGCTGTCGCTCGAGTGGCCTCTATAGCTACCGCACATCTCGCGGCAAGTGTGCGCACCCGTCCATGCGCAACTTCCGCGTGAATGCGTGCTTAACCGGGATTATCCGGGGTTGGAGCCTGTGGACGCGCTGCAACAGTTCTGCAAAACATCTGCCGTATTAGCGATTCGCGACTGGTAATTTCGATGTTAATTACCTATCGAAATTGAAAATTACGGGTATTTCACCGATTCTCTGAACCGCTCACCAGAGGTTCAGCCTCGGGATGCTTAGAATCGATGATCCTGCCTGGCAGGATCTTGAAGCAGGGAAGAAGGCAGTTTTTGCAATGGCAAATCGTCGTAACACAGGAAAGCGTGGCGGTCTGACCGCAGCGTTGCTGTGTGCCGGGGCGATCGGCCTTGTTGCAGCCCCCAGCGCGGTTCTGGCGCTTGGCGGCGCCGGCGGGATGGAAGCTTCCTCCCAGGGCAGCTTTGCCACGTTCACTCCGGCCGCGGTCAATCAGCACCTGTCCAAACTCGTGGCAGCCACCAGTATCAACTCCGGCGACCTGATGCGCTTCACTCCGGCGAGTTCGGCCAATCAGCCGGGCCGTTCGGTGACGGTTGCCGTGCGCGTCGATGAAGGCGCCGCACAGCTGATCTCGCTCAATTCGGGACTGGCCTCGGCCAAGGAAAAGTCCGCCGCTTCTTCGCTGCGGATCGCACCCACGCGTTACAATCTTGGTTTGTCGCGCGGCTATCAGGGCTTCGCTCAGGCGCGGCCCACCGGTCTGGCCACCGATCTTGACGATGCCGCCATTCCCGATCTTGCCACCTTCCAGCCTTCCGAAGGCGTGAAGGACAAGCCGAGCCGCTTCAATGCACGCATTGCATTGGAGGAAGAAGAGAATGCCGGACGCGCTCCGCGCACTCTGGAGGGCCTGAGCGATCAGACTTTCGATCTGGGCGGCAGCTACAGCGTTACGCGCAACCTCGATGTGACTGCGGGCGTACGCTATTCGCAGGACCGCAATCAGGTTGCCCCGCTGACCAATGGCAAGCAGGATAGTCAGGCGGTCTATGTCGGCACGCAGTTCCGCTTCTAGACAGTTGCTGACAATCCGTCGCTGAACCGCCCCGCGATTTTGCGGGGCTTTTCATTGCCTGAATGCCTAGCGGCTGGCTTGGGCGATGCTGGCGCGATAATCGTTTCGAGATCGGGCCGATGCGCGGCCGGAACCTGCGGCAAGCCAATACGCCGCAAATTCTTGTCCGCATCATGACAGCTGCGGCAGGGATGTGGCGCGAAGTCTGATGGCAGTCACGGATCTGAGCGAAAACCGTCATTGGCAGGCAATGCTGCCGGGGTGGTAAGAGGCGCATGACGTTCGATCATGACCCGCTCCTCATCTGCGACCTAACCCAGAGCTATTCACCCCATGGCGGCGGCGGCATCAGCACCTATCTGCGCGAAAAGCGGCACCACGTTCTGGCACGGACGGATCACCGGCTGCTGCAGATTGTCCCGGGTGCGGAAGACCGGATTGTCGATAGCGGGCAGCACATCTGGGTGGAGATCGGCTCCGAGCCGGTACGCGGCAGCCCCAATTACCGATTCATCACGCGTACGAAGGCCGTGCATGAAGTGCTGCGGCGCTTTCGCCCGAACCTGATTGAATCGCTGTGCCCCTGGGTCCTGCCATGGACGGCGATCAATTACCGCAAGGCGAACCCGCAAACCGCGCTCGTCGCGGGATATCGCACGGATTTCCCGAATGCCCATGTCTATCGCGTGGCCAGGGAACTGTTCGGAATGACGCTGGCCCGCTTCGCGCGCTGGCTCAGCCTAGGTTATGCGGAGATCACCTACCGCGAATTCGATCACGTCTATACGCTGGGAGAAGAGGCGCGCGCCATGCTCAATCGGCGCGGGATCACCCGCATCGACGTGCTGCCCCTGGGGGTCGATACGCAGTTGTTCGACCCGTCCCGGCGCGACCATGAATTTCGCAGCCGGCTGCAATTCGAGTCTGCGAGGCAAGGCCCACGGGCAGGAATGGAAGGACCGCTTCTGGTCTATGCCGGGCGGATCGACAATGAAAAGCGCGCAGGTCAGCTGATCGCCATGATGCGTCACCTTCCCGAGGATTTCGGTGCGAGGCTCATCATGGTGGGGGACGGCAAACTGCGCGAAAGGCTGGCGGCCGAGGCTTCCGACCTTCCCGTTGCCTTCCGCGGATTCGTGCAGGACCGTAACGAGCTGGCGGTCGCGCTGGCATCCAGCGACATCTATGTTTCGGCAATGGCAGACGAGACTTTCGGCATTTCCGTGATCGAGTCCCAGGCAAGCGGCCTGCCCGTTGTCGGCGTGGCGTCCGGGGCCATGCCCGAACGCGTCCCGCCCGGGCTGGGCCTGCTGGGCCCGGTCGACGATCCGGCCGCAATGGCGCGCAATGTCATGCAGGTATGGCAAGGTGACCCGCGCGCAATGGGGCGATGTGCAAGAGCGCATGTGGCCAACCGCTATAGCTGGGAACGCACTTTCCAGCAGTTGTTCGGAGAGGTCTATCCCCTTGCCCTGGCCCATGCGCGTGGGCGCATGCAGGCGCCGCGGCGCCAGCGCTCCGGCACTCCGGATCTGGTTCGAGAAGCCGGGTAGGGCCAAATTCGCACAGCGCAATGGCGTTGACATTGCACGGCCGCGCGAGCCATTTATCACGTTCACAATTAGCAGGAAGAAATTCTGCAGAACGCGAGAGGATGCGGGGCGATGGGGAAATGGAATTGTACGAATTTTCTGAGCCTGACACTGGCTACTGCGCTTGCGTCACTATCTGCCAATGCAGCGGCGGAAGAGAATGAGCCCGCGGGCTTCCCAGCTTACGAAGTGGATACGAGCTGGCCGCAGCAGCCCTTGCCCAATCAATGGCTAATCGGCGATGTCGGCAATGTCAGCGTCGACCGGCACAATCGCATCTGGGTGATTCACCGCCCGGGCACTCTGGGTGACTGGGACATCGGGGCCAGTCAGGATCCGCCGACCACGAAATGCTGCATCGCGGCTCCGCCCGTTCTGGAATTCGACACCGAAGGCAATCTGCTGCGCGCATGGGGCGGCCCCGATCAGGTGGAAGACTGGTTCGATTCCGAACACGGCCTCTTCGTCGACGATGAAGACAATGTTTGGGTGCTTGGGGCAGGCGGCACCGACGGGCAATTGCTGAAATTCACCATGGACGGGGAGTTGCTGCTGCGAATTGGGCGCAAAGGCGAATTCGTTGCCGCAGACGATCCCTCCATGCTCGGCATGCCGACCGATATCTATACCGATACGCAGCGGCGCGAAGTTTTCGTGGCGGATGGATACCGCAACCACCGCGTGATCGTGTTCGATTCCGAAACGGGCGAATTCAAGCGGCAATGGACCGTCTATGGCCAGCAAGTCGATCCCGACCACGCATCGGCAAGCGGAGAAACCGGCTCTCGCGGAGCCCGGCACGAGTTTGATATCTTCACCACCGTCCATTGCATCACCAAGATCGGCGAAGAGATCTTCGTGTGCGATCGCACCAATGACCGAATCCAGGTTTTCACCCCCGAAGGGGAGTATCTGCGGGAGGTCTTCTTCAACCGCGAGATCGCCGGCACTGCCGGTTCCACCTGGGACGCTGCCCCCCTGCCCGGCCATCCGGAATGGCTCGTGGTGCTGGACGGCACCAACAGCGAATTTGCCATTGTCGATCACCATAGCGGAGAGGTGGTGTCGAGCTACCTGAACAAGGGGCGCTATGCCGGCCAGCTGCATTGGCCGCATCAGATCGCGGTGGACCGGCAAGGCCGGTTCTACATCGCGGAAGTCAATAACGCTGGGCGTATCCAGCGCTTTGCGCCGGCTGAATAGCTAGCACCCGGACGATACCAACCGAAAGGCGTCAGCCAGGGTTTGACGTAGATCAAGGACGCTCGGCCAGGACCTGCCAATAACGCTTCTATACTTAACACGTTAAGTTGATTGTGTCGGCAATTCGGATTGGAGCGGAAAGGTGAAAATGGAATCGATTGAAGCAGTAATGGACGCGCGGCCCGAACGGCCCGAACTCTTGATGGCGAGCGATGCATTCATCGACGAAGTCGTCACTCATGCAGATCCGATGGCCATGCGCGGCCTGCTGTTCATGCTGACCGGCGACAAAGAACTGGAAGAGATGAAGCTGGAAAAGCGGCGCTTCGGCAGAGTGGAGGCGATGGCCCCCGCCAGCGATGAAGACGTGGCGATGATCCGGCGCAAGGCGGCGGATTTCCTGAAGGCCTATCGCGATTCCGGTGCCGGCCCCATCGACTACGGCAGCAAGGAGAATGTGGCCAAGGCCCTGGATCTGGTCGTCGGCGAGAAGATCATGGACCGCGCACGCGATCTGATGGTGGAGGAAACCGCGCTCGATCCCTGGTGCCGTTCGCTGGAATGGAAGGCCCAGCCCGACCCGGAGCGCCTGAAAAACTTCCACGTCACGATCATCGGCGCCGGCATGGGCGGGCTCAACGCCGCATTGCAGATGAAGCGCGCCGGAATTCCCTTCGACGTGATCGAAAAGAACGACGAAGTCGGCGGCACCTGGTATGAAAACCATTATCCCGGCGCCCGTGTGGACACGCCCAGCCGCGGCTATACCAACCTGATTGCCGTCGATTACCCCTATCCCCGCGCATTCGGGACGAATGAAGATTGCCAGAACATCTTCGAATGGATTTCCCACCACTTCAACCTGCGCAAGGACATCGCCTTCAATACCGAAGTCCGCTCCCTGACCTGGGACGACGAGTCTGGAGAGTGGGAGATCGTGACCTCCGGACCCGAAGGCGAAAAGACACAGCGCGCCAATGCGGTGATCAGCGGGGTCGGCCTGCTGGCCCGCCCGAACATTCCCAATGTCGAAGGGATGGACGAATTTCAGGGTCAGGCCTGGCACACGGCCCGCTGGCCCAGGGACGCCGATCTGCGCGGCAAGAAAGTGGCCGTTATCGGCACGGGCTGCACCGGCTATCAGATGATTCCGGTGCTCGCGAAAACCGAAGGCATCGAGCTCACTGTATTTCAGCGCACGCCGCAATGGATCTTCCCGGTGCCCGGCTACACCTCCGATTCCAAGCCGGAATTGCTCTGGCTTGACCGGAACTTCCCGTTCCATGCCAATTTCCTGCGCTTCAAGACGATCTATGGCTCAGGGCCGGACTTCGTGAAGATGTTCGACATCGATCCGGATTTCGACGATCCCTATTCTGTCAGTCCGGCAGGCGCGGAAGCGCGCGAGCGCGCAATCCAGTTCCTCAAGAGCAAGATCAGCGATCCTGGGCTGGTCGAAACGATGATCCCCGAACATCCGGTCTGGTCGGCGCGCCCCGTCGTGGTCGATCCGGACGATTGCGTGCTCGATACGATTCAGCAGGACAACGTCACGCTCGTGCCCCAGGGGATCAAACGGATCAACAAGACCGGGATCGTGGCCGCCGACGGTACGCAGCACGATGTCGACGTGATCGTCTTCGCAACCGGCTTCAAGGCGCATGACGTGCTCTGGCCGATGAAGGTCATCGGCAAGAACGGCCGCGATATCGAGGAGGTGTGGAAGGATGAAGGCGCGCGCGCCTATCTGGGGGCGATGGTCCCCGAATTCCCCAACCTGTTCATGCTCTACGGGCCCAATACCAATGGCGGCCTCGGCGTGCCTCAATATCACGAGGTGACCACGCGCTATATTCTGAAGTGCCTGGAAGAGTTGATCCTGGAAGGCAAGAAATCGGTCGACGTGAAGGAAGATGCCTATTGGCGCTACGCCAGGGAAGTCGACGAGGGCAATGCAAAGAAGGTCTGGAGCGACCCGCGCGGGAACAGCTATTGGTGGAGCAGCTACGGCCGGTCGGTCACCAATACGCCATTCACGGGCTATGAGATCAGGGAACATCTGCTGAAACCGGACTGGAACGATCTGATCGTCGAATAGCCGCTCCGGCGCGTCGCGCGCGCCATAACAGTGCCATGATCGAGGACCGGCCGGACCCATTGCAGTCCGGCCGGGCTTTGCGTGTCGGCCGCCTTGCCGGACCGCGCGGAAAATCCATCAGTCCACTGCGATTTGCTGCTGCATCGAAACAACCCCGCAACAATTAAGGGGTTTTTCTTTGCTTGCGCGCTGAACTCCTCTTAACGTTGCAGGTGAGGAGGGGGAGACGACAAGAGATTGACACAGGAGCACACATGACACGCGTCGCAATCGTGACTGGCGGAACCCGCGGCATCGGCAAGGCCATCAGCCTTGCTTTGAGGGACCAGGGCCGCACAGTGGTGGCCAATTATGCGGGCAACGAAGAAAAAGCCCGCGCCTTCACCGAAGAAACCGGCATTGCAGCCTACAGATGGGACGTAGGCGACCACGAAGCCACACTCGCCGGATGCAAACAGGTCGAAGAGGAAGTCGGCAACGTCGACATCGTAGTGAACAATGCCGGCATCACGCGCGACGCAACGCTCCACAAGATGAGCTTCGAAGACTGGAACGAGGTGATGCGCATCAACCTCGGCGGCTGTTTCAACATGGCCAAGGCCTGCTTCCCCGGCATGCGCGAACGCGGCTGGGGCCGGATCGTCAATATCGGATCGATCAACGGTCAGGCCGGCCAGTACGGACAGGTGAACTATGCCGCCGCCAAGAGCGGCATTCACGGCTTCACCAAGGCGCTGGCCCAGGAGGGCGCCCGCTTCGGGGTGACCGTCAACGCGATCGCACCGGGCTATATCGATACCGACATGGTCTCCGCCGTGCCCGAGGCCGTGCTGGAAAAGATCGTCGCACGCATTCCGATCGGACGGCTGGGCCATGCCGAAGAGATCGCCCGCGGCGTTGCCTTCCTGACGGCCGAAGATGCCGAATTCGTCACCGGTTCGACCATGTCGATCAATGGCGGCCAGCACATGTATTGATGCGTCAGGCGCCGCAAACGGAACCGGCCGCGCCGGTGAAGGAGCATGATGGCCGAAACGCGGATCGAAAGCGACACGATGGGGCAAATCGCGGTCCCCGCAGACAGGCTGTGGGGCGCGCAGACCCAGCGCTCGCTTGAGAATTTCCGGATCGGCGGGGAGCGCATGCCGCTCCCCGTCATTCATGCCCTGGGAGTGATCAAGCAGGCTGCAGCGCGCGTCAATGCGCGGCTCGGCCTGCTCGATACGAAACTGGCCGATGCGATTTCGGCTGCGGCCGCCGAAGTTGCCGGCGGAAAGCTGGACGACCATTTCCCCCTGGTCGTATGGCAGACGGGCTCCGGCACACAGAGCAACATGAACGCCAATGAAGTGATCGCCAATCGTGCGAATCAGGCGCTGGGCGGAGAGCTTGGGGCGAAATCGCCGGTGCACCCCAATGACCACGTCAATCTGAGCCAGTCCTCCAACGACACTTTCCCCAGTGCGATTCATATCGCCGCCGTGCGCGAAGTGACCGAAAGCCTGCTTCCCGCGCTGCTGGCAATGCATGACGAGCTGGACGGCAAGGCGCGCGCCTGGTCCGGCATCGTCAAGATCGGGCGGACCCATACGCAGGATGCGACGCCGCTGACCCTGGGCCAGGAATTCTCCGGCTATGCGCGCCAGATCGCAGCCGGGATCGAGCGCATTCAGGTAACGCTGCCCGACCTTTACGAATTGGCGCAGGGCGGCACGGCTGTCGGCACCGGGCTCAATGCGCCGGAAGGGTTTGCGGAAGCGGTCGCGGGCGAAATCGCCAAGGCGACGGGCTTTCCCTTCACCACGGCGCCCAACAAGTTCGAAGCGCTGGCAGCGCAAGACGCGCTGCTGTTTGCGCATGGCGCGATCAACGCGGTGGCGGCCAGCCTCTACAAGATCGCCGCCGACATCCGCCTGCTGGGTTCCGGGCCGCGTTCGGGCCTAGGCGAACTGGCATTACCCGCCAATGAGCCGGGATCGTCGATCATGCCCGGCAAGGTAAACCCCACCCAGTGCGAAGCCATGACGCAGGTCTGCGCGCAGATCTTCGGCAACCACACCACGCTGACTTTCGCGGACAGCCAGGGCCAGTTCGAACTCAACACCTACCGCCCAGTGCTGGCCTACAACTTCCTGCAATCCGTGCGCCTGATGGCGGATGCGGCCCAAAGCTTCACCGCAAACCTGCTGGCAGGGCTCGAGCCGCGCGAGGAAAATATCGCTGCAGGCGTCGAACGTTCGCTGATGCTGGTGACCGCACTGGCCCCCACTATCGGCTATGACAAGGCCGCGGCCATCGCCAAGTCCGCCCATGAAAAGAACATCGGCCTGCGCGATGCCGCGATCGAAAGCGGCGCGATTTCGGCTGAAGATTACGACCGTATCGTGAGGCCCGAAACGATGCTGGGTCCGGACAGGCAATAGGTAATAGGTGGATGCCCGCCCCCTACCATCCCCCGGTGAAGCGTTCGGTCGAGATTGCCGGACACAAGACCTCGGTCAGCCTCGAGCCCTTGTTCTGGGAGATGTTGCGGGAAGCGGCAGCCCGCGAAGGCGTTCCGGTAAATGCCTTGGTCGCACGCATCGATGCCGAGCGCATTCAGGCTCAAACACCTCCCGGGCTGGCAGGCGCGATCAGGCTGTGGCTGGCGGCGAATGCGCCCTAGCTGACAGATCAGTAGTTGCCTGGCGGATCGCTGGCGGGAAAACTCTCATCGCCATCTTCGTCCGCTTCCGTCCAGGGCTCGTCGGAAGGATCGCGCATGGCATCGGGGCCGGCATTCCTGATCTGCGCGTCGTTGCCGGGCGCGCCTTCACCTTCGGCAAAGGCAGCCGGGGCCTGCCGCGCCTTCTGCCACCCACGAAAAAGCATGAAGCCGCCAAAGAGCAGTGCGGCACGTGACAACAGACCCATTCAGCGGTCTCCCTGGTGGTTGAACCCTTGCGCCGGCACCGGGGCCCCGGAATGCCCCGGGGTTGCGCCGCCGTAGATCGTCAGTAATTCGCCGGCGGGTCGCTCGCCGGAAAGCTCTCGTCGCTCGCTTCGTCTGCCTTGTTCCACTTGCGGCCGGCTCCGTCGCGCATGGCATCGGGCCCCGCGTCGCGCACTTTGGTCTTGTTCGCGCCGGAATTCTGCCCGGCAGCAAATGCGGCCTGCTTGTCCTCTTTGGATTTCTCCCAAATGCGGAAACCCGCATATCCGGCAGCTCCGAGCGCCGCCATTTTCAACAAACCCATAATGAAACTCCTTTCCCTCCCCCAACGCTTGGAAGAAGGGAAAGGTCCGCACCCCGCACTTCAGCCTTCGCCGACGCGTTCGACCTGCGCGCCTAGAAGCGCGAACTTTTCTTCCAGCCGCTCATAACCGCGATCGAGATGATAAAGCCGGTGGACCTGCGTTTCGCCTTCCGCCGCCAGCCCGGCGATCACCAGGCTCATCGATGCACGCAGATCGGTGGCCATCACTTCCGCACCGGTGAGTTTTTCCACCCCGTGCACGATCGCCGTGCGGCCCGACGTTTCGATATTGGCGCCCATGCGATTGAGTTCGGGCACATGCATGTAACGGTTTTCGAAAATCGTTTCCGTCAGCACGCTGGTGCCTTCCCCCTTGCACAGCAGCGCCATGAGCTGCGCCTGCATGTCGGTGGGAAAGCCGGGATAGGGCGCTGTCGAAACGGTGACTTCCCGGATCGGTCCATCGGCCGCCACGTGAATGCCGCCCTTCACCTCTTCCACGGCAACCCCGGCATCGCGCAGTGCCTGCAGCGTCGCTTCCATATCGCCGGGTGCGGCGCCCTGCAGCGTGACTTCGCCGCCTGTAATCGCAGCGGCACAGGCGAAGGAGCCTGCCTCGATCCTGTCGGGCATCACCTTATAGGTCGCGCCGTGCAGCCGGGGCTGCCCCCGGACGAGGATCCGGCTGGTCCCCTGGCCCGAAATCTCGCAGCCCATGGCGCAAAGCAGGCCGCACAGATCGACGATCTCCGGTTCGCGCGCAGCGTTTTCGATCACCGTTTCTCCCTGGGCAAGAGAGGCTGCCATCAGGGCATTTTCCGTCGCGCCGACGGACGGGAAGGGCAAAGTGATCTTCCCGCCTTTCAGCCCCCCATCGGGCGCCACTGCGCGGACATAGCCATTGGCGACCTCGATCGTGGCGCCCAGCGCCTCGAACGCCTTGAGGTGGAAGTCGATCGGCCGGTTGCCGATGGCGCAGCCGCCCGGCAGCGAAACGGTCGCCTCACCCGCACGAGCCAGCAGCGGCCCGAGCACGACGATGGAAGCCCGCATCTTGCGCACGAGATCGTAGGGCGCCGTAGTCGAAGTGAGGCGAGTCGCCTCCAGTGTCATCACGCGCCCGAAATCGCCCGGCCTGGTGCCGGCGATGGAAGTCGAAACCCCGAACTGCGTCATCAGATGCTGGAAACTGTCTATATCCGCCAGCCGCGGCAGATTGCGCAGGGTAAGCGGCTCGTCGGTCAGCAATGCGCAAGGCAGCAAGGTGAGCGCTGCATTTTTTGCGCCGGAAATGGGAATAGTGCCGGAAAGGCGCTTGCCGCCTTCTATAATTATCTTGTCCATACAGTGTCGTTTAACCGGAAAGGAGCCTTGAGCAAGGTGAAGGATTTGTGACTTCGCACAACCAATGGATCGCGCTGGTTGACTGGGCTACGAACCTCTCCCTATGCCGTAAATCATGAGCAGCCGTAAACCGATCAAGAAAGCCGTGTTCCCCGTTGCCGGGCTCGGCACACGTTTCCTGCCCGCCACCAAGGCCATTCCCAAGGAGATGCTTCCGGTCATCGACCGGCCGCTGATCCAATATGCCGTGGACGAGGCGCGCGAAGCAGGCATCGAACAGATGATCTTCGTCACCGGGCGCGGGAAGACCGCCATCGTCGAACATTTCGACATCGCATTCGAACTTGAATCGACGATGAGCGAGCGCGGCAAGGATATGAGCATCCTGGAGGCGACGCGCGCCACGCCGGGCGACATCATCACTGTGCGCCAGCAAGTCCCGATGGGGCTGGGTCACGCGATCTGGTGCGCGCGTGCGATCGTGGGCGACGATCCCTTTGCAATCTTCCTGCCCGACGAATTGATGATCGGATCGCCGGGCTGCATGAAGCAGATGGTGGACGCCTATGACGAAGTGGGCGGCAACCTGATCAGCGTGATCGAAGTACCCAGGGAAGAGGTCTTCTCCTACGGCGTGATCGATCCGGGCGCCGAATCCGGCGCGCTGACCGAGGTGAAGGGCCTGGTGGAAAAGCCGGCCGTGGAAGACGCGCCATCGAACAAGATCGTCTCCGGTCGCTACATCCTGCAGCCCGAAGTCATGCGGACGCTGGAAAACCAGGGCAAGGGCGCGGGCGGCGAGATCCAGCTGACCGACGCGATGGCCCGGATGATCGGCGACCAGCCTTTCCACGCCGTGACCTTCGACGGCAAACGTTATGATTGCGGGAGCAAGCTGGGTTTCATCGAAGCGACACTGGCGCTTGCGCTGGAGCGCGAAGATATGGGCGAGGACGTCCGCGCATTGGCCCAGCGGCTGCTGGCCTGAACGGTCCCTTTGTGCGGGGGCGCGAGCTTCCGCCAAACCGCTGCACAACGCGCATAAGGAAAAGGCGGCCAATGGCCGCCTTTTCTTTTCCGTCCTGAAATCCGAATGGATTGACCGGCAGGCTTATTCGGGTCCGCCCTGGCCGCCGGCTTCCCGGCTGATTGCAAGCCGCTCACCGGTCATCTCGCCCCGCATATAGGGGATCGGGTTCACGGCTTCGCCGGAAAGGCGCACTTCGTAATGGAGGTGCGGGCCGGTCGAGCGGCCGGTGGAACCGACATAGCCGATCAGGTCACCCTTCTTCACCCGGTCGCCGGCTTTCACGGCAAAGCCGGAAAGATGCGCGAAACGCGTATGCAATTCGCCGCCATGTTCGATCTGGATGTAATTGCCGTAGCTGCCATAGCGATTGGCCCGGGCCACGACACCGTCAGCGGTCGCGTAAACCGGCGTGCCGGTGCTTGCCGCCAGATCGACACCCTTGTGCTGGCTGCGGCGGCCAAGGACCGGATGGTTGCGCATGCCGTAATCGCTGGTGAGCATCATCTTGCCCAGCGGCATCCGTGAAGGGATGGACATCGCAGGCCGGCGCGCTTCGCCGACAACGCCGCTGCCATCGTCGAGCGACTGCCAGCTCTGGAACAGTTGGCTGAATTCCTCGTCACCCTTGCCCAGCGGCGACTGCGATCCATCGGTAATCTTGTGAACCTGCCCGCTGATCTGGGCCGAAGCGGCCTCCGTCTGCGCGGCGGCGGGGCTCATGCCCATTGCCATCACTGCGACAAACAGCGCAGCAGGAAGTTTGTGAAATCTGGTATTGAAGCGCATTGCGTCCCGTTTCCGTCCTATCGTTGGGCGGTATTCCGCCTCGATATCCCCGACGCGTTCCCCAACGCGCTGGCCCGATGCCGGGCCTGAAAAAATTTTCCGAATGCCAGGAACTCGTCCGGCCTTTCGTCATTGGGAGGTAAACAGGCGCTGCATCAGCTTGCAAGCGTACCGTAGAAGCTGCGCGACAGACCGGCTGCGAGCCGCGCTGAATCGTTAAATGGGGGTCTGACCACCCCCCTCAAGTGTTTCTGAACCATTAATTTCCATTGGTTTTCGGGCGTTTTGCCGATTCTCCGGCAAAAGGCGACGAAATGGCTTGTACCGATTCGGACATGCCGGATTTCATCGTCAAGGATTCGCGTCAGGATCCGGGCGCCATGGGCGTCCCCCTGGCTGCGAATGCGCTCCAGCGTGGCCGGCGTAACATCCAGCCCCCTTGCCTCCAGCGCCATCGGGACGACCGCCAGCCGGGCGGATACGTCGCCTGATGTACTTTCTGCCGCTTCCCACAGCCCCGCATGGGCCGGCAGCGCCCCGTAATGGCTGCCGAGCGAGCGCAGCTTGCGCGCCAGCAAAGCGAAATGCATCGCTTCATCCGCCGCGACTGACAGAAAATCCTCCACGAAGCACTCGCCCATTTCCGCGCCGAAGCGGCCCGCCATATCCAGTGCGAGATCGATCGCGACGAATTCGATATGGGCGATCGCATGCCACAGCGCGATCCGGCCATGCCGGGAACCGCGCCCGCGCCGGGGCATCTCCCGCGGGGCCAGCAATTCGGGCCTATCGGGCCAGGCCGGCCGGTCCGGCATTACCGCATCGAAGTGGAAGGCCAACCGCCCCAGGCGCCAGTCGCGCGCCACCTTGCGCGCAGCGAACGCCTTGGCGCGCGGATCCGCCGTCAGCAGCGCGCCGCGAATGGCCGACGCGACCGAAGGGAGCGAATCCGTCCGGGCTGCTATTTGCGGTTCAGGCAAGAGTATCGAACTTCACGTAGCGGTCTCACAGGGCCAGCGCGGCTTCCAGCACGGCCTGGGCGTGGCCCTTCACTTTCACCTTGCGCCAGACCTGGGCGATCCGGCCCTTCGCATCGACCAGATAGGTCGTCCGTTCCATGCCCATATAGGTGCGGCCATACATGTTCTTTTCCACCCAGATGCCCAGTGCATCGGCCAGCCCGTCTTCTTCCGGGTCGGAAGCCAGCGGAGCGGCCAGGCCATGCTTGTCGATGAATTTCTGGTGCTTCTTTGGCGGATCCTTGCTCACGCCCAGCAGTGCGACCCCGGCCTTCTCGAACTCATCGGCGAGCGCCGTGAAATCCTTGTTCTCGGTCGTGCAGCCGGGCGTGTCGTCCTTGGGGTAGAAGAACAGGACCAGCGGCTTGCCCTTGAAGTCGGAAGGTTTCACCGATCCGCCATCGGGCGTTTCCAGGGAAATGTCCGGGACGGTATCGCCTATGTCCGCGCGCGCGCTCATCATTCTATCTCCAGTTCTTCGCCAAATATCGTTGCCCAGGCCGCCGCAACCTCGCGCCGCGCCGTGGCGATTTCCTGCAACAGGGCAGGATAAGTTTCAACGCCGCATGCTTTCGCCAAAGCCGCGCAAGCGGCCGGCCAGGGCTGCTGGCTTTCCGGTGCGAGCAGCCGCGCGGCAACCAGCAGCCGGCTGAGCAAGCCCTGCGCTTCGCCCAGCGCCGGCGGCAAATGCCCCGCTTCGATCAGCCCTTCCAGCGCGGCGCCGAGATCCGCCTTGAACGCCGTCCGCTCGCGCAGCTGGAGGAAATGGATCAGGAATTCCAGGTCGACCAGGCCGCCGCGCAGCAGCTTGGCATCCAGTTCCCCAGCCGGTTCCTTATGCGCCGCCATTTCATGGCGCATCTTGAGGATATCCTGCTTCAGCTTCTCCGGTTCGCGCGGGTGATCCAGCACTTCGCGCAATATTTCTTCCAGCCGCGCACGCGCCTCTGGCGGCCCGTAGAGCACCCGTGCGCGGGTGAGCGCCATATGTTCCCAGGTCCAGGCGTCTTCGCTCTGATAGCGCGCGAAACTGTCCAGGCTGACCGCCAGCGGCCCCTGATTGCCTTGCGGGCGCAGCCGCGTGTCGATCTCGTAAAGCGGGCCTTCCGCCGTCGGCACGCTGAGCGCGGCCGTGACGCGCTGCGCCAGGCGGTTGAAATAATGCGACACGCCCAGCGGCCGGCGCCCGTCCGATTCGCCTTCCAGATTGCCGTCGAAGAGATAGACCAGATCGAGATCCGACGAATGGGTCAGCGCCCCGCCGCCCAGCCTGCCAAGGCCCAGGATCACCAGATCGTGCCCCGGCACGCGGCCATGCGTGGCGGCGAATTCCTTTTCCGCAGCTTCGGTGCAGACGGCCAGCGCCGCCTCCGCCGTGCGCGACAGGCCCCTTGCGATCTCCAGCGGATCGTGGACCGCGCGGATCAGCTGCACCCCCAGCGAGAAGCGCGTTTCGCCCACCACGCGGCGAACATTGTCCAGCAAATCCTCATAATCCCGGGCTTCGGCCCGTGTCATCTTCGCGGCCAGCACCTCCACGCTTTCGGGCAGGTCCAGCGCGCTGGCATCGATCAGCGTGTCGAGCAATTCGGGCCGGCGCGCGAGTTCGTCCGCCAGCGGCTTGGCGAGGGTGAGGACGGCGACAAGCTGTTCCAGCAGGCCGGGCCGGGCCTCCAGCAGGCGAAAGAGATTCACCGCCGTGGGTAAATGCGTAAGCAGCGTTTCCCAGCGGGTGATCGCCCGGTCGGGATCCGGGGCCGCCGCCAACGCCTCTATCAGCGCGGGAAACACCGCTTCGAAGGCCGAACGCGCCGCGCTGCTGCGCAAGGCGCGCACATGCCCGTCGCTCCAACCCGCGATCCGCTGAACCAGCCGCGCCGGTTCGGAAAAGCCCAGCTTGGCAAGGCGTTCTTCCAGCGGCCCGTCTTCATCCGGATGGACCGGCTGCACGGGCGCTTCCTGCCCTTCCAGCAATGCGTCATAGCGCTGCGCCACGCGCTCCGTGATTTCCCAGAGCTCCTCGATCAAATCCTTGCCGCCTGCCAGCCCGTCCAGCCGCGCGACATTGTCCAGCGCTTCGGCATCCTTGGGCAGCTTGTGCGTCTGCCGGTCCGCGACCATTTGCAGCCGGTGCTCGATCACGCGCAGCCGGTCGTAACTTTCGCCCAGCACGCGCGCATCTTCCGGATCGATGATCTCTTCCCTGGCCAGCGCATCGAGCGCATCGCGCGTTCCGCGCAGCCGCAGCGAAGGCTTCCTGCCGCCATGGATCAGCTGATGGGTCTGGGCGAAGAATTCCACTTCGCGGATGCCGCCGCGCCCCTGCTTCACATCGAAGCCGGGGCCGGGCGCGCGCGGCCCGCCATGATGATCGCGGATCCGCGCGGTCAGCCGCCGGATTTCCTCGATCGCCCCGAAATCCAGGCTGCGCCGCCACACGAAGGGCCGGATCGCGGCCAGGAACGCTTCCCCTTCGCCGGTGTCGCCGGAACAGGCGCGGGCGCGGATAAAGGCCGCCCTCTCCCACGCCAGGGCGGAGGATTCGTAGTGCGTCAGCGCGGCATCGAAAGAGATCGCCAGCGGGGAGACTTCGGAGGCCGGGCGCAGGCGCAGATCGACGCGGAAGACATAGCCATCGGCCGTCTGCTGGCCGAGCGTTTCGACCAGCCTGCGCGCCACGCGCTGCGCCGCTTCGCCTGGATCGTCCCGCTCGCGCCGCGGCAGCGTCTCCGGATCGTAGAGCAGGATCGGATCGATGTCTGAACTGTAATTGAGTTCCTGCGCGCCATGCTTGCCCAGCGCCAGGGCGCAGAAGCCGGCAGGCTCCGCATCCGGCACACGGTGGCGGATGGCATCCGCGATCGCGGCGTCCAATGCGCGGTCGGCCAGAGCGGACAGTTCCTGCATCACGCGCTTTAGCGGGAACGCGCCGGCCAGATCGCCGATCGCCAGCGCCGTTGCCATGGCGAGCTTTTCGCGCCGCAGCGCCACCCCGATATCGGATTCCTCCGCCCCGGCGTTGCGCGCCCATTCCAGCGCTTCCTCTCCCTTGCCGGAAGCCAGCAGCGCAGCCAGATCGCCCTGCCGCTCCAGTCCGACGGCAAGGAAGCTGGAATGCCTCCGCGCCCGTTCAATCGCTTCCTGCCACTCTCTCGCCATGCCCCCTCACCTGCACTGCTTGGCCGCGGCGGGCAAGCACCTGCCTTGCCTTCGCTTCCCAATCCGCGCGCTTGTCTCTCCGGTGGCCCTCTGCCAATGCTTCGGTGAGTAACCACGGAAGCTGCACGCATGATCCGCCCGATTTTACCTGCCATTTCCGCCCTGCTGCTTGCAGGGTGCACCGCCGCTTCCCAGCTCGGCCCTGCCATGACGCCGATGGACATCCCCGACGTCCAGCCCGCCGAGATCTCAAGCGGGACGATGCGCGAGGTAACGCGCGTGCTTTCCTCCGACGCGTTCGAAGGGCGCATGCCGGGCACGCCGGGCGAGGAAAAGACGCTGGACTATATCGTGGCGCAGTTCACGGCCGCCGGATTGCAGCCGGGCAATGGGGCGAGCTGGTTCCAGGATGTCCCGCTGGTCGAGATCACGGGCGAGAACTTCCGTCCGCTGACGGTTCGGGGCGAAGGCGAAACGCTGGCGCTGGCGCATGGCAGCGAATGGGTGGGCGTCACCAGCCGGGAAACGGAGCATATCGACCTGGCCGATAGCCAGCTGGTCTTCGTCGGTTACGGCATCAACGCCCCGGAAAAGGGCTGGAACGATTATGCCGGGCTGGACATGCACGGGAAGACCGCCGTGATACTGGTCAACGATCCGGACTGGCAGAGCGAAACGCTGGAGGGCCCCTTCGGCGGCAAGGCGATGACCTATTACGGGCGCTGGAGTTACAAGTTCGAAGAGGCTGCGCGCCAGGGCGCGGATGCCGCCCTGATCGTGCACGATACCTATCCCGCTTCCTATGGCTGGAACGTGGTGGAAGAAGGCTGGACCGGCCCGCAAGGCTATGCCGAACGCGCCGATGGCGGGGCGGGCGAAACGCTGATGAATGGCTGGGTGCAGCAGGAGGTGGCGCGCCGGATCATGGACGCGGCCGGCGCCGATCTGGACGCGCTGGTGCAGGCCGCATCGCGTCAAGGCTTCGAGCCGGTGCCGCTGGGGCTGAGCGTTTCAACCGGCTTCGACAATTCCATCCGCCGCTTCGCTTCCAAGAATGTGATCGGAATTCTGCCTGGGGCCGAGCGCCCAGACGAAGTCGTGATCCATTCGGCCCATTGGGACCATCTGGGCCGCTGCAAGCCGGATGCGGAAGGGGACGATATCTGCAACGGCGCGATCGACAATGCCGCCGGGATCGGCGCGCTGGCCGCTTTGGCTGCGGCGCACCACGAAGCCGGCCCCGCGCCGCGCAGCCTGGCCTTCATCGCGCTGACCGCCGAAGAGCAGGGCCTGCTCGGTTCCGAATATTACGCGGCCAATCCGATCTTCCCGCTTCCGCAGACGGTTGGCGGGATCAATATCGACGCGCCGCTGCTGGCCGGCCCGGCGCGCGACGTGACAGTGGTCGGCGGCGGCAAGAGCCAGCTCGACGAATTCCTGGACAAGGCGCTGGCGCAGCAGGGCCGCACGGCCACGCCCGATGCCGCGCCCCAGGCGGGGTATTATTACCGCTCCGACCATTTCAGCTTCGCCAAGCGCGGCGTGCCGATGTTCTATGTCGAAGGCGGGGACGATTTCGTGGAAGGCGGCAAGTCCGCGGGCGAGCTCTACCGGGAGAATTACACGCGCGATGCCTATCACGGGCCGAATGACGAGTTCGACCCGGCGTGGGACTGGTCCGTGGTCGAGCCCGATCTTCAGCTTTACTACCTGCTGGGGCGGATGCTGGCGACCAGCACGTCCTGGCCCAACTGGCTGCCGCAGGACGAGTTCCGCCGCATTCGCGACGAAAGCTGCGCGGAAGCGCAAAGCCGCGCCAGCGGCTGCTAGACAGGCCCTGACGTCATGACCGCGATCATGCCCCCCGAATGGGCCCCGCAGGATTGGCTGTGGATCGGCTTTCCCCACGATGCGGACGAATGGCCCGGCGTGCTGGAACGCGCGCAGGAACAGATCGCGGCTTTCGCCAATGCCGTTGCGGAAAGCGGGCAGGAAGTCCGCCTGATCGTGCGCAGCGAAGCGAACGAGGCGCGCGCGATGGCGCTGGTGAGCGGCGCGGTCACGCTGGAGCGGCGCGCCTATGGCGATATCTGGCTGCGCGACTCCGGGCCGCTGGTGGTGCCCAATGGCGCAGGCGGGCGGATCGCCAGGCGCTTCGGCTTCAATGGCTGGGGCGGCAAATATTTGATGGAAGGCGACCAAGCGATCGGCGCCGAACTGGCTCAAAGCGCAGGCCTGCCGGTCGAGACAAGCGACTGGATCCTGGAAGGCGGCGCGCTGGATGGGGACGGCACCGGGCTATGCGTCACGACCGAGCAATGCCTGCTGAACCCCAACCGCAACCCCGAACTCAGCCGCGAGGAAATCGAGGCGCGGCTGGCGCGGGATCTGGGATTTGCGAAGGTGCTGTGGCTGGGCGACGGACTGTTGAACGATCACACCGATGGCCATGTCGACAATCTCGCCCGCTTCGTGGCGCCGGGCGTGCTCGCTTTGCCTGTGCCCAGCGGTTCAGACGATCCCAATACGGCGATCTATGCCGATGCGCGCCAGCGGGCGCAGGCCTGCGGCCTGGAGCTGCGCGACGTGCCCTCGCCCGGCCTGATCGGTCCGGCAGGGCGCCCCGAACCGGCGAGCTATATGAACTTCACCGTCACTTCGCGCCTGGTGGTTGTGCCGACTTTCGGCAGCCCGCATGACGCAGACGGCGTCGCGGCAGTGGCTGAATGTTTCCCCGATCGCGAGACAGTGGGCTTGCCTGCCGATGCCGTGCTGGCAGGCGGCGGCGGCTTCCATTGCGCCAGCCAGCAAATGCCGAGTATGTAATTGTCCAATTGTTGCGATCGGTATTTGGGAGCTTGTCATCATGGCTATCGAAAGCACCAAGTTGCCTCCGGCTTCAGAAGACCTCATCAACCTTAAAAATTTGTCGGCAACGGCAGGCGACGAGCGCACAATAGCCCTTATTCATGTTGCCTATATCGACAAATATCTTGGGCGAACGCTAGCCAAGCACATGTCTGGTTTGAACAATAGCCAACGGGAGAAGATGTTCGCACCAGGCGGTCTCCTCGGCGACCTGATGAACAAAGCGATTGTTGCTAAGGGTCTTCAGATAATTGACCCCGACAGATTTAACACTATCAAGATTTTGGCGAGCATTAGGAATAAGTTTGCTCATCACCTTGAGATCGCCACTTTCGATCATCCAGAAATTGAACGTCGAATAGCTAATTTGGGCGCTCCAAAATACCATGCATCTTTGCCCAAAGATGCGGTTAGAGAACTGCATGCGCTTTACAATGATTTCCCAAGTTGGGGAAAATTTACAGATCATGCGATGCTAATCTGCACGGACCTTCACAACCTACAAGGCGGCAAGTAGCAGGCAACCGATACGGTTATTTTGCTTGACAGCGTAACGCTGATCTGGCACAAATGACGAGCATGGCAAAGCTGCGATTCGCATAGGCCGCTACGCCTGCCCCACCCCAAAAAAATCCGGAGATTTCCCATGAACCACGCTTTCATGCGCGTTTCTGCGCGCCCACGCCCTGAATTTAACCCTTCATTAGGGACTTCCGCGCGAAACTGCGGGCATGCCGAGAGCTATCGCCTTGACCAATCAGCTTGTCCGCCAGGCGGCGCACAGGCCGCTGGAAACGGCCCGCACCGCGGTGGTGTGCGGTTGTGCCGGCGCGCTGATTGCCGCAGGCGCATTTCTGCCTTTCGCCTGAGGCACCCCGCTCGTCATCCCCGCGAAAGCGGGGACCCAGTAACCCGGCACCTCGTTAGAAACAGGTACAAGCCTGGATTCCCGCCTGCGCGGGAATGACGATGTTATCTACTCAGTCCCCGCGCAGATCGGGCGCCAGCGCATTGGCCTTCAGAAGGGCAGTCGCATCGTCCAGGGCGAGGAATTGCTGTTCCTTCTCGCCCAAAGTGCGCATCGCGACCTTGCCTTCTTCCGCCTCGCGCATGCCGACCACCAGCAGATGCGGCACCTTGGCGACCGAGTGTTCGCGCACCTTGTAATTGATCTTCTCGTTGCGAAGATCGCTTTCCACCCGGATGCCTGCCGCTTTCAGCTTCGCTTCCACTTCCAGCGCATAATCGTCCGCATCGGAAACGATGGTGGCGACCACGGCCTGCACCGGCGCGAGCCAGAGCGGCATGCGCCCGGCATGGTGTTCGATCAGGATCCCGATGAACCGTTCGTAAGAGCCGAAAATCGCGCGGTGGAGCATCACCGGTCGGTGACGTTCGCCATCCTCGCCGACATAGGTGGCGTCCAGCCGTTCGGGCAGCACGCGGTCGGACTGGATCGTGCCCACCTGCCACGTGCGGCCGATCGCATCGGTGAGGTGCCATTCCAGCTTGGGCGCGTAGAAGGCGCCTTCGCCGGGCAGTTCCTCCCAGCCATATTCCTCCGTCGCCATGCCCGCTTCGCGCACGGCATTGCGCAGTTCCTCTTCCGCCTTGTCCCAATCCGCGTCGGAGCCGAAGCGCTGATCGGGGCGCAGGGCCAGCTTGATCTCGTATGAAAAGCCGAAATCCTTATAGACCGTGTCCGCCAATTCGCAGAACTTGCGGACCTCTTCGACCACCTGATCTTCGGTGCAGAAGATATGCGCATCGTCCTGCGTGAACTGGCGCACGCGCATCAGCCCGTGCAGCGCGCCATGCGGTTCGTTGCGGTGGCAGCAGCCCATTTCGCCCAGCCGGATCGGCAGATCGCGGTAGGAGGTGATGCCCTGCTTGAAGACCAGCACATGCGCCGGGCAGTTCATCGGCTTCAGCGCCATCCAGTCCGCATCGTCGGGGATCAGCGCGCCTTCGTCCGCCGTATTGGGCACGACATCGGGGATGACGAACATGTTCTCGCGATATTTGCCCCAATGGCCGGACTGTTCCCACTGATGGGCGTCCATCACTTGCGGTGTCTTGATCTCACGGTAATCCGCCCCGTCCATCTTGCGCCGCATATAGGCTTCCAGCTCGCGCCAGATCTTGTAGCCCTTGGGGTGCCAGAACACGCTGCCATGCGCCTCTTCCTGGAGGTGGAACAGGTCCATCTCGCGCCCCAGCTTGCGGTGGTCGCGCTTGGCGGCCTCTTCCAGGCGGTGGAGATGCGCATCGAGCTGCTTCTTGTTCAGCCAGCCCGTGCCGTAGATCCGCGTGAGCTGCGCATTGGCCTGATCGCCGCGCCAATAGGCGCCGGCCACGCGCATCAGCTTGAAGGCCTGCGGATCGAGCTTGCCGGTGCTGGCCAGATGCGGGCCGCGGCACATATCCAGCCAGTCGTCCCCGGACCAATAGACCGTCAGTTCCTCGTCCTCGGGCAGTTCGGCGGCCCATTCGGCCTTGAACGTTTCGCCGTCGGCCTGCCATTTTTCGATCAGCTGCTCGCGGCTCCACACTTCGCGGCGCAGCGGCTTGTCCGCCTTGATGATGCGCCGCATCTCTTCTTCGATGGCGGGCAGATCGTCCATGGAAAAGGGCTCACGCCCCGCAGGCGCCATGACGTCATAGTAAAACCCGTCATCCGTCGCCGGGCCGAAAGTGATCTGCGTGCCCGGCCACAGCGACTGCACCGCCTCGGCCAGCACATGGGCATAATCGTGGCGGGCGAGTTCCAGCGCATCGGCTTCGTCCCTGCTGGTGACCAGCGCCAGCTCGGCATCGCCGTCAAACGGGCGGGTGATATCGCGCAGCTCTCCATTCACGCGCGCGGCCAGCGCCGCCTTGGCCAGGCCCGGGCCGATCGCGGCCGCGACATCGGCAGGCGTGGAGCCTTGCGGCATTTCGCGCAGGGAACCGTCTGGAAGGCTGATCTTCAACAACTCGCTCATCGAACTCTCTCGTCAATCCACCGGCGCGCAATGGCACAAGGGCGCGCGCACCGGAAGGGGTGGTGCCGAATGGATGGAAAAGTTCGGGAAGCAGGCACCGCGCCGCCCGAACCCGGACGGCGGCAGGCGCGCTCAGATCGCAGCCAGCCGCCCCCGGAACGCCGGGGTAGTGGTGGTTGTGGTCAGGGCGCGAAGATGCGTCATGCGAAAGGCCTTAGCAGGGGAGTATGAACAAGTCACTGCGCAAGAGGCCCGCCCTTGTGCTTGCTGGCCCGCACGCTCACATAGGCACGCAATGACAGGCACCCAGTTCCACTCCATGCAAGATGGCCGCAAACTCGCTTTCCGCAAGACGGAAGGCAGCGGCCCGGCGATCGTCTTCCTGCCCGGCTATATGTCCGACATGGAAGGCGGCAAGGCGACCGCCGTGTTCGATTGGGCGGCGGAGCAAGGGCGGGCCTGCCTGCTGCTGGATTATTCGGGCTGCGGGCAGAGTGAAGGGAATTTTTCCGACGGCACGCTGTCGCGCTGGCGCGAAGAGGTTCTGGCGCTGATCGAGGCGCAGACGGAAGGGCCGGTGATCCTGATCGGATCGTCCATGGGCGGCTGGCTGATGCTGCTATGCGCGCTGGAGCTGGGCAGCAAGGTGGCCGCGCTGATCGGGATCGCCGCCGCACCCGACTTCACCGATTGGGGCTATAGCGAGGAGCAGAAATCGCATCTGTCCGCGGGCGAGACGATTTATGAAGACAATCCCTATGGCCCCGAATCCACGCCCACCTTTGGCGGCTTCTGGGCCGACGCGCAGCAATTGCGCCTGCTGGACGAAGCGATCCCGCTTACCTGCCCCGTGCGCCTGCTGCAGGGGCAGCGCGATACGGACGTTCCGTGGAACACTGCGCTCAGGATCGCCGAGCAGCTCCATTCAGACGATGTGCAGGTGATCCTGATCAAGGAAGCCGACCATCGCCTGTCACGCGATGAAGATATCGCCACTCTGCTGCGAACCCTTGCAGCGCTTAACTGAAAACCGCCCTCGCCATGCTCCTTGCCTCTCTCCTCCCGCTCATCGCCCAGGCTTCGATCCTGCCGCCGATGGAGCCGGTGATGACCGATCAGGCCCTGCGCGAACCACCGCCGGTGCAGCAGGACCGCCTGACCGTGTGCCTCGACCAGGTGCGCACCGATCCCCCCACTGCCATCGTCACGGCCAGCAGCTGGATCGGCGAAGCCTCCGGCCCCGACCTTGCCTTCCCGCATCAATGCCTGGGCATGGCCTATACCAGGCTGCTGCGCTGGGAAGCGGCGGAGCGGGCGTTTCTGGCCGCGCGCGATGCGGCCGCTCCGGACAATAACGTCCTGCGCTCCAAGCTCGCGGCGATGGCCGGCAATTCCGCCCTGGCGGAAGAGCGCAGCGAAGCGGCGCTGGCCGATTTCGCACTGGCGCTGCAGGATGCAAATGCCGCGCAGGACAAGATCGCCGCCGGGGAGATCGAGATCGACCGTTCGCGCGCACTGGTCGCGCTCGGCCGCACCGAGGAAGCGGCGCAGGCGCTGGCCGCCGCGCGGCAAGGCGCCCCGCAGAACTCCGATGCCTGGCTGCTATCGGCCACGCTGGCGCGGCGCGGCGAAAACCTGGCCGATGCGCAAAGCTATATCGAAACCGCCGCCGCGCTCGATCCGGACAAACCGGCCATCGGGCTGGAAGCCGGCGTGATCGCAATCCTCTCCGGGCGTGAAGAGGCCGCGCGCAAGAGCTGGCGATCGGTGATCGAAACCGCGCCCGGCAGCCCGGAAGCGGCTGTGGCGGCGGACTATCTCGCCCAGATCACGGGCCAATCGCAGGAGGAAGGCCGATGATCCCGCTGGCCGTACTCGACCTTGTTCCCGTCCGCGAAGGCAGCGGCATCCCCGAAGCTCTGGCCGATAGCGCCGCTTACGCGCAGGCCGCGGAAAAGGCCGGCTACAAACGCTTCTGGATCGCGGAGCACCATGCGACAGACGGGATTGCAGGCGGCGCGACTTCGGTTGTCCTTTCCCATATCGGCCACGCGACCAGCACGATCCGCATCGGATCGGGCGGGATCATGCTGCCCAACCACAATCCCTTCGTGATTGCCGAACAGTTCGGCACGCTCGACGCGCTGTTTCCCGGCCGCGTCGATCTGGGGCTTGGCCGCGCACCGGGTGCAGGCGGGCGGATCGCGCAGGCCCTGCGCAAGGATCTGCACCAGGCGGCGGAGTATTTCCCGCAGGACGTGCTGGAGCTGCGCGCGCTGCTGACCGGCGATATCGATCTGCCGATCCAGGCCACCCCCGGCCTGGGCGCCAAGGTGGAAATGTGGATGCTGGGCTCCAGCCTGTTCGGTGCCCAGCTCGCGGCTCGGCTCGGCATGCCTTACGCCTTTGCCAGCCATTTCGCGCCCGACCTGCTGGACGAGGCGCTGGCCACCTATCGCCGCGACTTCCAGCCTTCGGCGGCATTGGATCGGCCGCATGTGATGGCCGGAATGGGCGTGATCACGGCGGATACCGACGCGCAGGCCCGGCTGCTCGCCTCTTCGATGGAGCAGTCCTTCGTCCGCCTGCGCACCGGGAATCCCGGAAAGTTGCCGCCCCCGGTCCAGGACTACCGGGAAAATCTCTCGCCGCCTGAGCTTGCCCTGCTGCAACGCATGGATCCGGCACGGGCCATCGGCAGCCCGGCCACGGTGCGGGAAAAGGTGTCGGCTTTCATCGAACGGACCGGGGTGGACGAGCTGATCATCTCCGCCGCGATCTACGATCCGGCCGAACGTTGCCGGGCACTGGAAATGACGATGGAGGCGCTGGACGATGCGTAGCATGCGCAAGGCGCCCTGCCGAAGCGGATCGGGACGGCGGGTTGTAGGCCCATGGAGGCAGGCGTAAGATGCGATGGATTGATACGCCGATTGGCAAGAAAATTTCGCCGCGCGCCTTGCCGCGGGCAAGAACGAATTGGGGAGTGATCTGAATGGCTGCCAAGCGGCCGAAACAGAATACCCGGAAGGGAACGAAGAAAGACGCCTCCGGCAAGCCCAGCGCGAAGGATTGCGCAATCCTTGCCAAGGCACTGTCGCGTCAGATGAAGGCATCGCTGCTGCCCGGGGACACCCCGCTTGCCGATGAACGGCTGCAGGAAGCCGCCGAATTCGTGATCGACACGGCATGCCATCGCAAACCCGAAGAGCCCTCGATCGCGATCCGCTCCGCCAGCGAGGGGCACCGTTACATGGCAATCGCCGTGATCAACAAGGACATGCCCTTCATCGTCGATTCCGTGGCTGCGACGATCGCCGCCCACGGCCTGTCGATCGACCGGCTGGTGCATCCCGTGCTGCCCGTGCGGCGCGACGGGGAAGGCCAGCTGGTGGCGCTGCCCGAAGGCGAGGCTGCCGGCGAGAAACTGGAATCGATGATCTACATCGAAACCTCGCGGATCGATGCGAAGCAGCGCCGCAAGCTCGCTTCCGCTCTTGCCGCCACTATGGCCGATGTGCGCGGTGCCGTCAGCGATTGGCCGCAAATGCGTGCGCGGATGCTGGAGGATGCGGATCGCCTGCCCGACGCGGAAGGCGGCGCCCTGCTGCGCTGGCTCGCCAGCGACATGCTGACCTTGCTGGGCCATGTGACGCGCAAGCGCGATGGAAGCCATTCCAACATTCTGGGCATTTGCCGCAAGAGCACGCGCGATCTGCTGGCCGATGCCACCTATGAACGCGCCTTCGCCTGGTTCGATTCCGCCGGGGAAGACGGCAAGGGCCGCAGCCCGCTGGTGATCAAGGCCAACCGCATCTCACGCGTGCACCGGCAGGTGCCGCTCGACCTGTTTATCGTGCCGCAAGTGGAAGACGGGCGGATCACGGCGCTTTCCGTGCATGCCGGCATCTGGACCAGCGCCGCGCTGAATGCCGCGCCGGAAACCGTCCCGCGCCTGCGCGCCCAGGCAGCCAGGCTGGCGGACCGGCTGGGCTACGATCCGGACAGCCATGGCGGACGGGCGCTGGCCCATGCCATGACCGTTCTGCCACACGATCTGGTGATCGGTTTCGGCGATTCCGACATTGACCGGATCGCGGCGACCATGATGTCCCTGGGTGAGCGCCCACGCCCGCGCCTGACGCTGGTCGAGGCGCCGCTTGCCCGGCACCTGTTCGCCTTCGTCTGGCTGCCGCGCGATTCGCTGTCGACCGCGACGCGCCTGCACATCAAGACGTTGCTGGAAGAAGGCACTGGCGGCCAGGTGATTGACTGGAGCCTGGAAGTCGAAGGCGGCAGCCTGGCGCTGCTGCGCTTCATGCTGGATATTCGCGAAGGTTTCGAGGACGCAGTCGAAAGCGATCTCGACGCGCAGCTGCAAATTCTGCTCCGCGGCTGGGGCGAAGCGGTCGAAGGCGCCCTGGCCGAACACGAAGAGGCTTCGCGTGCCGCCGCGCTGGCTACGCGCTTCGCCGACTCCTTTCCGCTCGCCTATCATAGCGATTACGGTGCGGCCGAGGCTGCCCGGGATATCCTGCGCCTGCGCGCGCTGCAAAATGCGGACCCGGCCTCTCCACACGGCCGGGATGTCCGGCTCTATTGCATGCCGGGTGACGGCGCGGACGAATTGCGGCTCAAGGTTTACCAGCTGGGCGGCGCGCTGCCGCTTTCCGACGCCGTACCCGCGCTCGAAAATTTCGGTTTCCGCGTACTCTCCGAAGTCCCGACGCGGCTGGAAAACGGCGACCTGGCGACTATCCACGATTTCACGCTGGCCTTGGCCGACGGCGGCGGCGCGCAAGATCTGCTCGGACGTGCCGATGCCATCGAAGAAGCCATTGCGCAGGTCCTGAACGGCAGGGCGGAGAACGACGTCTTCAACCAGTTGATCATCGGTACGGCGCTGTCGGCGCGCGATGCGAACCTGCTGCGCGCGTTCTACCGCTATCTGCGCCAGACCGGGATCACCTTCACGATCCATACCGTGGTCGCCGCGCTCGACCGCGCACCTTCGGTAACGCGCGGGCTGATCGCACTGTTCGAGGCGCGCCACGATCCCGAATTCGGCGGCGACCGGGACAAGGCGGAGGAAGAGGCCCAGGAAGCGATCCGCAATGGTCTGAGCGCGGTGGAAGCCATCAATGACGACAGGCTGCTGCGCCTCTACCGCGCAGCGATCTGTGCGATCCTGAGAACCAATATGTTCGCCCCGGCGGCGCGCGAAGCATTGGCATTCAAGCTCGATTCCGCGGCCGTGCCCGGCCTTCCCAAACCGCTGCCGTGGCGCGAAATCTTCGTTTATTCCAGCCGCGTCGAAGGCATTCACCTGCGCACCGGCCCGGTGGCGCGCGGCGGCATTCGCTGGTCCGACAGGCGCGACGATTTCCGTACCGAAGTGCTGGGCCTGATGAAGGCGCAGCGGGTCAAGAATGCCGTCATCGTGCCCACCGGCGCAAAGGGCGGCTTCTATCCCAAACAGCTGCCCGATCCGCGGCAGGACCGGGATGCCTGGGCGGCCGAGGGGAAGGAAAGCTACCAAATATTCATTCGCAGCCTGCTGTCCGTCACCGACAATATCGTGAAGGGCAAGGTTGTGCATCCCGGTGCAGTGGTGATCCGCGATCAGGACGATCCCTATTTCGTGGTTGCCGCCGACAAGGGCACGGCAAGCTTTTCCGACATTGCCAATGCCATTGCGGAGGAACGGGATTTCTGGCTGGACGACGCCTTCGCCAGCGGCGGCAGCCACGGTTACGACCACAAGGCGATGGGCATCACGGCACGCGGCGCCTGGATTTCGGTTCAGCGCCACTTCCTGGAAATGGGCGTGGACGTGCAAAAGGACACTGTCCGGGTGGCCGGCTGCGGAGATATGTCGGGCGACGTTTTCGGTAACGGGATGTTGCTGTCCAAGGCGATCAAACTGGTCGCGGCATTCGATCATCGCCATATCTTCATCGATCCCGATCCCGACCCGGCCGCTTCCTGGAAAGAACGCAAGCGCCTGTTCGGCCTCGCCCGCTCCAGTTGGGACGACTATGACAAATCGCTGATCTCGAAAGGCGGCGGCGTCTTCCCGCGGAGCATGAAGAGCATCCCGCTTTCCGCCCAGATACGCGATCTGCTGGATATCGATGCGAAGCAGCTCGATCCCGATGCACTCATTTCCGCCTTGCTCAAGGCGCCTGTCGATCTGCTCTGGTTCGGCGGCATCGGCACCTATGTGAAAGCCTCCAGCGAGAACAACGTCACTGTGGGCGACCGTGCCAACGATGCGCTGCGCGTCAATGGCGATGAAGTGCGGGCGCAGGTCATCGGCGAAGGAGCCAATCTGGGTATCACCCAGGCCGGACGCATCGAATTCGCCATGGCCGGCAATGGCGGCGGTGGCGGCCGTATCAACACCGATTTCATCGACAATTCCGCCGGAGTGGATTGCTCCGACAATGAGGTGAACATCAAGATCGCCTTTGCCGCGGCCAAGCGCGCCGGCAAATTGAGCGAACGCCGGCGCAACGATCTGCTGGTGAAGATGACCGACGAGGTTGCCGAGCTGGTACTGGAGGACAACCGCCTCCAGGCACTGGGCCTTTCGATTGCGGCAGCCGGCGGCGCGGACAGCACGCCATCCTATATCCGGCTGATCGACATGCTGGAGGAACGCGGAGAAATCGACCGGAAAACCGAAGGCCTGGACGAAGACGAAGCGCTTTCGCGCCGCGCCGCGGAAGGAAGCGGATTGACTCGCCCGGAACTGGCCGTGCTGTTCTCTAGCGCCAAGCTCGCCTTGCAGAACGCAATCGAGAAAAGCGACCTGACCGACGACAAGGCGTTCGACCCCACGCTGTTGAGCGATTTTCCCGAGACGATGCAGGGGCCGTTCCGCCAGCAGATTCTGAGCCACAGGCTGCGGCGCGAACTGATCGCAACCAACCTTGCCAACCGGATCGTCAACCGTCTGGGCATGATCCACCCCTTCGAACTGGTCGAAGAAGAAGGCGCACCGCTGGACCATGTCGTGGCGGCGTTCTTCTGCGCAGACCGCCTGCTGGGAATCCAGGAGATCTGGGAACGGCTGGAAAATACGAAAATGCCGGAAGAGGCCCGGCTCTTGCTGTTCGACAAGGCCGCATTGGCAACGCGCAACCAGATGGCGGATCTGCTGCGTGCCGGCGCCGGCAATGTCGGCCCTTCGAAACTCGAAGCGGAGCTTTCCTCCAGCATCGCCGAGCTCTCCGACAAGGCGAAAGGATTGCTGCAGGCCGAACGGCCGTTCCATTCGGCGCATCTGCGCGATGAATTCGAAAGCGTCGGCGCACCCGCCAGGGAGACAGAGCTTGTCACGCGGCTGTTCGATCTCGACGGCATAATCGGGCTGGCCCGCCTCTCGGTAGATTCCGGCATTCCGGCCAGCCGACTGACCGGCGCATTCACCGATCTGGGGGCAGAGCTCGGCCTGGACTGGGCGCAGAGCACAGCGGCCATGATGAACCCTTCCGACCCTTGGGAGCGGCTTCTGATTGCCGGATTGGCACGCGATTTCCAGCAGATGCGGCTTGACTTGCTTGCCCGCCTCACCAGTGGCAAGGGCAAATCGGTTAATCCCGCAGAAGCGAAGGACCGCTGGAGTGAAACGCATGTATCGGCCATCGGGCAGTTCCGCGCAATGATTGCGCGGGCAAGAGGCTCGGCACCGGTCACGCCTGCCATTCTTGCGCAGATCGCAAGCCAGGCCCGCAATCTGCTGGCCCGCTGAGAACAACAATTGAAAGCCAACCGGAAGGAATGAAGCGGCATGCCCCATTATGACATCGTAATCGTAGGTGCAGGGCACGGTGGAGCCCAGGCCGGGATTGCGCTCAGGCAGCAAGGCTTCGAAGGTTCGATTCTGATGGTCGGCCGCGATACGCAGGCGCCCTATGAGCGCCCGCCTCTGTCCAAGGAATATCTCGCGCGCGAAAAGCCGTTCGAGCGGATCATGATCCGCCCCAAGCAATTCTGGGCCGACAAGGATGTGGAACTGAAGCTGGGCACGAGCGTGACCAAGGTCGACCCGGCCAATCACGAAGCTACGCTGAGCGGCGGCGAGGTCATCTCCTATGGCAAGCTGATCTGGGCCGCAGGGGGCGACCCCCGGCGCATATCGCTGCCCGGATCGGATCTGGCGGGCATCCACTATGTGCGCGACAAGGCCGATGCCGACCGCATGATGGCCGAGCTCGATGCCGGGGCGAAGGAAGTCGTGGTGATCGGGGGCGGCTATATCGGGCTGGAAGCCGCCGCGGTCATGATCAAGCTGGGCTGCAAGGTCACACTGCTGGAAGCGCTGGACCGCGTTCTGGCGCGCGTGGCGGGAGAGGACCTGTCGGCCTTCTACGAAGCGGATCACCGCGCCCACGGGGTCGATCTGCGCACCTCCGTGGCCGTGGAAGCCATTGAAGGCGACGGGGAAAGGGTCACCGGCGTCAAGCTGGCCACAGGGGAAGTGATCCCTTGCCAGATGGTGGTGGTGGGGATCGGGATCGTTCCCGCGATCGGCCCGCTGATCGAAGCCGGAGCGGCCGGAGCCAACGGGGTCGACGTCGACGAATATTGCCGCACCAGCCTGGATGACGTCTACGCCATCGGCGACTGCGCGGCGCATGCCAACGACTATGCCGGAGGCGCCGTGATCCGCCTGGAAAGCGTGCAGAACGCCAATGACATGGCCACCACCGCAGCCAAATCCATCTGCGGCGATCCCCAGCCCTATCACGCGTTGCCCTGGTTCTGGTCGAACCAGTACGATCTGAAGCTGCAGACCGCGGGCCTCAATCTGGGCCATGACGCGACTGTACTAAGAGGCGATCCTGCAAACCGCAGTTTCTCGGTGATCTATCTGAAGGAAGGCAAGGTCATTGCGCTGGACTGCGTCAACCAGGTCAAGGACTATGTGCAGGGCCGCAAACTGGTGGAAGCGGGGAAAGCAATCCCGCCCGAACAGCTGATGGATACCGATACGCCGCTCAAGGAAATGCTGTAATCGCCCGGCGCATTGGCCGGAAACGGAACGGCGCCCCGGTGCCGCCTATCCATCCGGTTAACCATGTTTCGTGTTGCTCCCGTTCACATGCGAGAGTTAACTCGCGTGAATGGATAGCCAAATCGACGACCGCCGCGTGACCCAGCTGGCCCCGGCCAGCGATGCGCGTCCGCTCGCGATCGAAGCGCGCGGCCTGGTCAAGCGCTTCGACGATACGCTGGCGGTGGACGGAGTGGATATCTCGGTCCCCGAAGGGGCGATCTACGGCATTCTGGGGCCCAACGGCGCCGGCAAGACGACGACCTTGCGCATGCTGCTGGGCATCATCGACCCGGATGAGGGCGAACGCCGCCTGCTGGGGCATAACAGGCCGCATGAGGTTGCCCGCCTGGTCGGCTACCTGCCCGAAGAACGCGGGCTCTACCCGGCGATGAAAGCCTATGAAGCGATTGCATTTCTGGGCGCGCTGCGGGGCATGCCGCTGAAAGTCGGGCGCGAACGCGGGCGCGAATTGCTGGAGAACCACGGCCTTGGCTATGCGGCCGACCGCCAGATCCGCCAGCTTTCCAAGGGCATGGCCCAGACCGTGCAGCTGCTGGGCACGCTGGTTCACAAGCCGAAACTGGTGGTGTTCGACGAACCCTTTTCGGGGCTCGACGCGCTCAATCAGGGCAAGCTGGAGCGTATGATCCGCAAGCTGGCGGACGAAGGCACGACCGTAATCTTTTCGACCCATGTGATCGCCCATGCGGAGCGCCTGTGCGAACAGGTGGCGATCATCGCCGGCGGCAAAGTGCCTTTCGCAGGCAGCGTGGATGTCGCGCGCGACCGCATCCCCCCGCAGGTCCGGCTTGAAACGCGGGCGCAGACCGGCGCGTGGCGATCCGCATTGCCGGCGGACGCCCGTCAGGAAGGCCAGGCCTGGTATTTCAATTTGCCCGAAACCGGTGTGGAGCCGCTGCTCAGGGCCCTGATCGAAGGCGAAGCGGGCATCACTTCGCTGTCGATCGAGCGGGCCGGGCTGCACGATGCGTTCGTTTCGATTGCCGGCGAGGCTGCGGCCCGCGCGCTCGAGGCGGAAACGGGCGAGGAGCGCGCCGCATGACCGGGCAAATGGCACAGGCCGAACGCCTGCCCCTGTGGCGCGCCGCCTATGTGATCGCACGCCGCGATTTCGTGGCCGTGCTGTTCAGCCGGGCGTTCATATTCTTCCTGCTGGGGCCGCTGTTCCCATTGGTGGTCGGCGTGCTGGCCGGCGGCGTGGGGCAGCAGGTCGCAGCGGAAACCGGCAATGCGCAGATCGGCATCGCGATGGAGGCCGGCGACGCGGATGCCATGCTCGCTGCCAACGGAAGCCTGAGGGCCGAGCTCGGCCTGTCATTGCCGCACATGACCGTTCTGAAACGCCTCCAGCCCGGCGAGGAATTCGACGTACGCGGGGCCATGGATGAACGGCAGGGCAATATCGCTGCGATCGTAACGGGTACGCTCGAATCGCCGACGCTCACCGCCACGCCGGAGCGTCTGTCGCGCTGGGAAGGGCCGATATCCATGATCGCGGCGCAGGCCCGCGCCAAGGCACCCACGGACTATCCCGAGGTAACCTTGAAAGAGGTCGCCACCAGCGGCGCCCAGGAACGCAATACGCGCATCCGCACGGCGCAATCGGGCATGGCGCTGCTGTTTCTGCTGATCATGCTGCTGGCGGGCATGGTCCTGTCCAACCTGGTGGAGGAAAAGGCCAACAAGATTATCGAAATCCTGGCCGCGGCCATCCCGATGGATGCGGTGTTCCTTGGCAAGCTGTTTGCGATGCTGGCGGTTTCGCTGGTCGGGATCGCCGTCTGGGGATCGGTGATCGGCGGGCTGATCATGCTGGCGGGCAGCCAAGGCCAGTTGGGCGCGCAGCTTCAAGGCATGGCGGCACCCGGGGTCGGCTGGCCGCTGTTCTTCCTGTTCAGCGCGATCTATTTCGCCATGGGCTATCTGCTGCTGGGATCCATTTTCCTGACCATCGGATCGATGGCGGCCACCGTGCGTGAGGTGCAGACGCTGTCCATGCCGGCAACCATGATGCAGCTGCTGGTGTTCTTCTTCGCCAATTTCGCGCTGACCCGGCAGGGAGAGCCGCTGGAGCTGGCCGCCGTGGCCTTCCCGCTGAGCTCGCCCTATGCCATGCTCGCGCGCGCAGCGACGGAGGATGCGCTTTGGCCCCATGCATTGGCGCTGATCTGGCAGGCGGCCGCGGTTGCGCTGTTCGTGAAAGTCGGGGCTTCGCTGTTCCGCAAACGGGTGATGAAATCGGGCCCGCAAAAGGTGAAAGGGCGCGGGTTTCTGCGCAGCCTGCTGCCCGGATCGCGCCGGCGGGAAACAAGCAAGGCGTAACTTTTTGCCCGTTTCATGCGTATAGGTAGGTGGAGGACTATGTGATGAGCAAGAACACCGCCCCCAGCCGCCGCCAGGCCATGGCCTGGATTTCTTCCGCCGCCGCCTTGCCGATACTGGCCGCGTGCGGGGATTCGCCCGCCGCCGCAAAAGACTTTCGCGTGAGCTATTCCGAGGCGCAATGGCGTGAGCGCCTGACCAAGGCCGAATACCATATCCTGCGAGAGGCAGGGACGGAGCGCCCCTATACCTCCCCGCTCAATGACGAACACCGCAAGGGCACCTTCCTGTGCAAGGGATGCAGCAACGAGCTGTTTTCCAGCAGGACGAAATATGACAGCAAAACCGGCTGGCCCAGCTTCTGGAGGCCGCTGCCGGGCGCGATCGGGACCGATACGGATTACAAGCTGGGCTATCCGCGGACCGAAGTGCATTGCGCGGATTGCGGCGGCCATCTGGGCCATGTCTTCAATGACGGGCCCCAGCCGACCGGCAAGCGTTATTGCATGAACGGCCTGGCGATGACTTTCCGCCCGGCCTGATGCGCCCGCATGGCGAATCTGCCGCCTAGTCGGCGACCTTCCACACCTTGAATTCCTCCGGCGCGTCGATCTTGACCGGGCGCAGCCAGGCGGGCGGATCCCCCGCCAGCAGCTGCGCCATCAATCCGTCGGGGTTTCCGATCTTGAAATTATGCGGTTCGATCAGATCGGTGCAGACCACGACATAGCCGGCCTGGTGCCGCTTGATGATATCATGCGCCCGGTCTTCCGCGCTGGTGAAGGCCAGGATCACATCGTGGATCGCAGCTTGGGCGCGATGATGGCCGGTTGCCACAACGCTGTGATCCGTCTGATACAGAATCGAAGGCCCGATATCGACCGGGGCGAACAGAGTCGATCTGGGCAGCGCCGCGAGCTGCGGGACGTTCCGCGAAAGATCGCATTCAGATTGCTTGATCCTGTTGCCGGTATCCTCTGCGGCCTGGGCCCGCGAATGCACCAGGGTGATCTGCGCCACCTGCACTGCCAGGAATGGCTGCAGCGTCAGCACCAGCGCGATGCCGACCGCCAGCTTGCGCGCCGGGTTGCCGGTTTCGCGCATGGCCGCCAGCAGGCGCGATGCCAGCCAGCCGAGCGGAACCGCGCCGAGCGCGGCGACGAACCCCATGGATCGCCAGGTGAGCAATCCGGTGATCAGCGCCGCCCCCAGCAGCAATGTGTAATCCAGCCACCAGGAACGCATCCTGTCCTTCGCGCCGAGCCAGATGCAAACCGCAGCCCCCAGCGCCACGAAGCCCTGGGCCACGATCGGAATCAGCTGCGCCAGCGGCTGCTGCCAGAAGGGCCGCCCTTCATGGACATTGACATACCAATAGTCCCGGACCAGCGGATCGAGCCCGCCGAAAGGTCCGGCCGCGCAGTGCGGCGCGGACAACAGGAAGAAACCGACGCCAACCAGGCCCGTGCCTGCCAGCAGGACGACCACGCCGCCCGGCGGAACCTTCTTCTTCCGGGCAATGACCGAGCAGCCAAGCGCCACGATCAGGAACAGGCCCAGATGCGCCGGCGAGATGGCGTCGCAATATTGCGTGAGATCGGCGAACCCGCGCGTCAGGCTGAACAGCACCACCAGAAAACCGGCAAGGCTGGCGAGATAGCTGGCGAGCCATTGGCTGGCGGCTGGATCGCGGATCCAGCGCAGCAGAAGCACCGCGCCGATCGCGGCGGCAATCGGCAGCACTTCGAGCGAGATCGAAAGGCCGATGGCCATGCCCAGCCCGGCCAATGCGCCGCCAAGCAGCGGCCTGCGGGCCATGAGCGCGCTGGCGGCAAAGATGACGGTGACGATCTGCCAGGCATGATGGTCGATCCGCAGCGGCTGCACTTGCCAGATCAGGACCGGCGAGAGGCCGCATGCCAGACAGGCAAGTCCTGCGATCTCCCGGTCGAACAGGCGGAATGCCATGTGCCCGACCAGCGCAAGGATCGCCCCCAGCGAAAGCAACGGGATGGCCAGCGTAGCAATCTGCTCCGCCAGCGGCTGGCCGAACAGGGGCTTCAGCGCCAGAATGACGATCGCGAGCGGAAGATCCACGATGCGCGACCAGTGCATCACCGGGCTGTCTGTGGGATTGATGCGGTATTGATGGAGATCGAACCAGCCCTGCCCCGCAATCAGGTCGCGAACCTGCACCAGACGGAGCGTGTCGTCGGGATCGGGAAAGCGCCATTCGATAACGCTGCGAATATCGATCAGCACAACCAGTACGGCGAACAGCAGCCAGATCAGCGCGATGCGCTTCCAGGGCGTGTGCCGGTCTGCCGAGAGCCCGTGCACGATCAGTCTGCGGGGCCGGAGGCGCGGAAGACGATTTTACTGCGCAGGAGCCAGGTCAGGGCGAAGCTCGCCGCGATGGCCACCAGTTTGGCGATGCGCGGATCGAATCCCGCAAGGTCACCGGTGCCGACGATCACGGTCGTCAGGGCCAGGCCCGCCAGGGCGGAGATCACGAACAGCGCCTTTTGCTTGGTCCGCGCCGTTCCGCGATCCGCAACCGTGTCGGTAAACACGGTGCGGCTGGAAAGCAGCCAATGCGCCGCAATGCCGAGGCTGTAGCTGAGCGCGGAGGCCGCCGCTGCGAACATGCCGATGGAAAGCAGCGCCAGAAAGCTGCCCATGTCCACGGCCAATGCGCCGACACTGGCCAGCACATAGCGGATAAAGCGTATGTCGCGGATCCGGGTGAGAACGGAGATCACTCCATTGCCTCCATTGCCCTGTTTCGTCAGGCGGCTTCGCGGCCGCTCTTGGCGGCACGCTCGGGCACGCTGCGCACGGAGCCCAAGGCCGCGGCCTGGTCTTCGGTGATATTGCCGCGCCGCACGCCGGTTTCGGGCAGTGTCTTTTCAGCCCCTTCATTGCCCGCTTCGTGATATTCGGCGTCTTCATTGACGCACCATGTGTCGTAGACCCGCTCACCGGCCACGATATTCTCGACCGTGAGCATCGCCGTCATCATTGCGTGATCCTGATTGTTGTAGCGGTGCATGCCGTTGCGGCCGACAAGATGCAGCGTGGGGAATTTTGCTTCCAGTTCGCCGCGCAGCGCCGCGACATTCTCGGCATAATCCTCGTCATAGACGGGATAGGCCTTTTCCTGCCGCACGACGGCGCCGCCGATCACCTTTTCCGGTTCGACCAGGCCGAGGATCGCCATTTCCTTCTTGGCAAGCTCAACCAGATCCTCGTCGGAGGAAGACCACAATCCGTCCCCTTCGAAGCAGAAATATTCAAGGCCGACACAGGCGACATTTTCGTCCGGCACCATTTCGGGCGACCAGCTGCGGAAGTTCTGCACGCGGCCGACCTGCACCTTTTCGTCGTGAATGTAGATCCAGTTATCGGGGAACAGGTCTTCCGACTTGATCATCAAGGCGACGGTCAGAAAGTCGCGATATTTCAGCTTCGAGGCATTGAGCGTCGTTGCGGGCAGCGGGTGCAGCCGGGCGGCCAGTTCGCGCATCGGCGCGGAAGAAATCGTATGTTTCGCCTTCACCACCAATTCGCCGCCGGGGCCGCTGGCAGTCATGCGCCAGCCGCCTTCGCCATCGGCGGCGAGCTGTTTCAGGGAGTGCCCCATGATGACCTGGCTGCCGGCTGCCTCGATCTTGTCGCGCGCGGCGTCCCACATCATGCCCGGGCCGAGCCGGGGATAGCGGAAAGTTTCGAGCAGGGTCTTCACCTTGCCGTCATTCGGGCGCTTGTTGAGCCCCATCGAGCGCTTGACCCCGTCGGTCACGGCGCTCCAGAGCGAAAGGCCCTTGATCCGCTGAGCCGCCCAGTCGGCGCTCATCTCGTCGCAGGGCATACCCCACACCTTCTCGGTGTAGGTCTTGAAGAAGATCGAATAGAGCTTCTTGCCGAACTGATTGGTGGTCCAGTCTTCGAAACTGTTCACTTCCTTCAGGGGGAACAGCTTGTAGCGCAAATAGCTGAGCATGCAGGCGGTGGAGCGCAGGATCCCCAGATTGCGCAGCGCCTCGAAAGCGCGCAGCGGATAGGAATAGAATTTGCCCTCGTAATAGATGCGGCTCATCCGCGGGCGCTGAATGAAATCGTCCGGCAGGATCTCGTTCCACAGGTCCACGACCTGCTGGCTCTTCGAGAAGAAACGGTGGCCGCCAATGTCGAAGCGATAGCCGTCATGCTCCACCGTGCGGCTGATGCCGCCGACATAGGTTTCATCCCTTTCGATGATCGCGACGGACAGGCCCTGCTTGCTCAGCAGATAGCCGGCAGTCAGGCCGGCCGGCCCGGCGCCAATGATCGCGACGTCGGCTTCGACCTCGCGTTCGCTCGAGCGCCACTTCAACTCATTCATTGCATGCCCCCAATGCCTGTCTTGTCACCGGGAGTGAACGAAATTGGTTAGCGGGCAGTTAATGTGCCGCGCCAAAACGACGCTCAACGCCGGGGAGAGAGGCTGGCGTCGAACGGGTGTTCGCCCCAGGTTCCGCAGTCCACATCGCAGTTCCCCTGAAGCTCGGCCGCAAGCTGGGCGAGTTCGGAAAACTGGAAGGTGTCGTCGAAGGCCAGCCCGTAATCCGATCCGCTGCGCCAGCGCACGCCCGCCTGGATGGAAGGCAGATTGTCGGCTTCCAGGCGCAGCTTCTGCGCCAGCGCCAGATGGAGCGGGCTTTCGATCTGCGCGCCCTGCTGCGAAATATTGCGGATCACCACCCCGGCGGTGCGGCCATGGCTGGAGATGAGCGCCGGCAATTGCAGACGCAGGCGCACCGGCCGCTTGGCGTAGCGGCCCTTATTGCTCAGCAGGCGCTCGATATCGACGGGGACCGGAAAGCGGAAACCGGCCGAGCCGTCCTTTTCCCAGACGCGTTCGATCGGATGCTGATCGCCATTGGGCAGTTCCAGCGTCAGCTGCACCCCGCGGGGAAGCGGATGAAAGGTGCGGATGCTTACCCCGCTGGTGGAGGCATCGCGAATGATGCACAGATATTCCCCGCTCGAGCAGATCAGCTTCGCGGTGCGGATGAGCAGCGTGTATCGCGGCTCCGCACGCGCGCCCAGTTTGCGTTCTTCCGTGAAGCCGAGATCCGCCTTGTGAACCGCCTTATTCATAAATCCGTCCTGTGCGTTTCCGCACTGCATGCGCCCTGTTTTTTTGCCCGAAACGCGGGGCGGCGGGGGAGAACCCGCCCGCACTCGCCGCAGGCCAACACAAAGCTAACCGGAAATACCTAAATTTCGGTGACCTTCGATCGAGCTTGCCGCGCGATGGCGCCGGCATGCCGCGAAGGGACGGTGCGGGGGGACGGTACGGGGGGACGGTACGGGGGGCGGACGGTAAGGGGAATGGTGCGGGCGGCGGGACTTGAACCCGCACGAGCAAAGCTCAGGGGATTTTAAGTCCCCGGCGTCTACCATTCCGCCACGCCCGCCTGTTCCGGCCCGCGGGTCTAGCGCCGCCGTGCAGCGCTTACCAGTGCCGGAAACATCGCCGCGAAAAATTGGCGGGGGGCGGGCCGCCGGAGCGGCAATTTCCCCTTGACATTGATAACCGTTTTGGTTAGTTATATCTCCATTCGAGAACCAGATCATGATTCGCGCCCGGACAGGGGCAGGCGATCCGCCTTCGCTACGCAGCAAGCCGGTTTCGCACCTTGCCAAGCCGCCAAAGGCGCGCGCAGTCTAGGGTCGCAAGCCAAGTTGGGAGAAGATCGGGCATGAATGCGGGTGAGTTCGATTATGTCGTTGTGGGCGGCGGTTCGTCGGGCGCGGCAGTCGCGGCAAGGCTGGGCGAAGCGCAGGACCGCACCACCTGCGTGATCGAGGCGGGCGGGCATGACAGCCATCCCTTCTTCCATGTGCCCAGCTTCGTGGCCGCCGCGATCGGGTTGAAGAAGACCAACTGGAACTTCGCCACCGTGCCGCAGCCGGGCATGGCGAACCGTTCCATCCCGGTGCCCCGCGGCAAGGTGATGGGCGGATCGGGATCGATCAACGGCATGGTCTATTTCCGCGGCCATCCCACCGATTTCGACGATTGGTCCGACATGGGCTGCACCGGCTGGTCCTATGCCGAACTGCTGCCCTATTTCACCCGCACCGAACGCAACGAAAACCACCCGGCCAGCGTGTTTCACGGCGGCGACGGCCCGATCAACGTCAAGCATGTCGAAGGGCCCAACCAGCTCAATTACGATTACATGGACGGGCTGGCCTCGCTGCAATTTCCCGAATGCCCGGATTTCAACGGGCCCGATCCCGAAGGCTATGGCCGCCGCCAGGGCCTGATCCGCGACGGCCGGCGCGAAAGCACCTGGCAGAACATGCTGAAGCCCGCGCTGGAACGCGGCAATATCCACCTGCAGACCGATGCCCTGGTCGCCCGCGTTCTGGTGGAGGAGGGGCGCGCGGCCGGCGTCGAGCTGGCCGATGGAAAGGTGATCCGCGCAAGGCGCGAAGTGGTGCTGTGCGGCGGCACGGTGCAGAGCCCGCAGGTCCTGTTGCTATCGGGCATCGGCCCTGCCGCGCATCTGAAGGATATGGGCATCGACGTGGTGCACGATCTGCCCGGCGTGGGGGAGAATTATCACGATCACGTGGCGTCCCCCATGCATATGGAAACCAGCGATTCCACCAGTTACGGCATTTCATGGAGGGCGATGCCGCGCGACATCGCGCAGTTCTTCCAATATCTGCTGACGCGCACCGGGCCGCTGGCCGGCAATGTGTTCGAAAGCGTCGCCTTCCTGCGCACCGATCCATCGCTGAGCCGGGCGGACGTGCAGTTCGTATTCCAGCCGGCCAAGCGCCTGACCCATCCGAAGATTCCCTTTCCGATCGGCCATGGCTACGCCATCAGCCCGGTGGGCCTTTATCCCAAGAGCCGCGGCACGCTGCGCCTGGCCAGCCCCGATCCCACCGCCGCGCCGCTGATCGATCCGCATCTGCTGGAACATCCCGACGACATTCAGCCGCTGATCCGCGCGCTGAAGATCGCCCGGCAGGTTTTCGCCAGCAAGCCGTTCGAGAAATATGACGGGGTGGAAATCGCGCCCGGCCCGGACGTGCAGAGCGACGAAGAGTTCGACGCCTATATCCGCCAGACCGGCTATACCGTCCATCACCCGGGCGGATCGTGCAAGATGGGCGCTTTGGACGATCCGATGAGCGTGGTCGATCCGCAGCTGAAGGTGAAGGGCATCGACGGGCTGCGCGTCGCCGATGCCAG
Source organism: Alphaproteobacteria bacterium (assembly GCA_030426245.1). Lineage (GTDB taxonomy): Bacteria > Pseudomonadota > Alphaproteobacteria > Sphingomonadales > Sphingomonadaceae > Andeanibacterium. Next base: position 126,707 of record JAUHYZ010000004.1, read on the forward strand.
CGTCATGCCTTACATGGTCGGCGGCAATTCCAACACCGCCTGCGTGATGATTGCAGAGCGCGCCGCCGATTTCATCCTGGGCAAGCCGCAGCTTCCCGCCGCCGAGCTGCCCGAGGAATCGGTCGCAAGATACAAGCCGAACAAGGCGAAGGCCGCCTGAGGAGAGGACATTTGGCCAAGGAACACATGAAAAGCTGGAAAGTCGGCGACGTCACGGTGACCCGCATCGTGGAGGTCTGGGATTTCCAGGATAACATCAACATGACCGTTTCCGACGCCACGCCGGAAGAGGTCATCGCACTGGAATGGCTGCATCCGCATTTCGCCACGCCCGAAGGGCAGCAGCGGATGAATTTCCAGGGCTTCGTGGTCCAGACGCCGACGAAGAATATCGTGGTCGATAGCTGCATCGGGGCAGGGCGGGAGCGCGAATTCGATGTGTTCTGCGATCTGCCCGAAGGGTTTCTGGAAGATCTGGAGAGCCTCGGCATCACCCGCGAGGATGTGGACATTGTGATGTGCACCCATCTGCATTTCGACCATGTCGGATGGAACACCTACAAGGATCCCGAAACCGGCGAATACAAGCCGACTTTTCCCAATGCGCGCTATCTCTTCGGGCAGAAGGAATACGAAGCCTGGCAGGAAATCCGCAACGACGGGGTGCACCATCCCGGCCACATGATCGAATGCGTCGATCCGATCGTGGAAGCCGGCATGGCCGATTTCATCGAGCCCGATCACCGGATCTGCGAAGAACTGTTCTGCGAGCCGAGCCACGGCCACACGCCGGGCCATGTCCATGTCTGCATCGAATCGAATGGCGAACGCGGCGTGATCACCGGGGATCTGATGCATCATCCAATCCAGTGCGCCATGCCGCACCGCACCGCGACTTTCGACATGGACAAGGATGCCGGGCGTGAAAGCCGCATGCGCTTCGTGGGCAAATATGCCGATAGCGGCGTGCTGGTGATCGGTGCGCATTTCGCCGAGCCGACGGCCGGGCATATCCGCACGCATGGCGAGGACGACACGCGCTTCGACGGATACGGCCTTTAACAGGCAAGGCGGGAGACCGAATATGGCCAAGGAAATCCCTCTCTTCCCCTATGACATCTTCACGCCCGATGCGGTGCGCCGCGCGCGGGAAGTGGATGACGAGGTGCGCGAATTCGCCCCCGCCGTGCGCCTGCATGACGATGTGGTGATGATCGCCCGGCACGAGGATGTGACCAAGGGCCTGCTGGACTGGCAGACATTCTCTTCCACTTCGCGGCCCTGGCACGATCCCAATTCGCCGCGTCCGGAAATCCTGCTGACCGACGATCCGCCGCGCCATACCCAGGTGCGCAAGGTGATCGCGGATGCGCTTTCCCCGCGGGCGCTGGAACGGGTCAAAGCGATCTTCGAGGCGGCCGCGCGCGAATTCGTGGACGAGCTGCGCGCCAGGGAAGGCGAAGAAGTGGATGCCGTGGGCGATATCACCCAGGCCTATATCTTCCGTGTGCTGCCCGACATTCTGGGCCTGCCCCAGGAAGGCCGGCACCACATGCACGGCTTTTCGCAGATGGTCTGGGCCACGATGGGCCCGCCTGGGGAATTGTTCGACGAAGCGATGCAGGCCGATTTTTCGGGCGTGATCGAATGGCTGGAAGCCACCTGCGCGCGCGAAGCGCTCGATCCCGAAGGCATTGGAGCGGAATTCTTCCGCGCTGCCGATCGCGGGCAGGTGACGATGGCGGAAGCCAAGCTGCTGCTGCAGACGGTGCTGTCTGCCGGGGCGGACACGACCTATCTCACCATGGCCAATGCGCTGCGCGCCTGGGCCACCTATCCCGGCGAATATGCCCGGCTGCGGGCAGAACCGAAGAAGCTGCGCAATGCCTTCGACGAGAGCCTGCGCTGGGACGCGCCCAGCCGCATGGCCGGGCGCATGGCGGTGAAGGATGTCGACATTGGCGGCTATACCGTTCCGGCAGGCACCAAGGTCGGCCTGATGTTCGCCGCGGCCAATCGCGATCCGCGTTTCTGGGATGCGCCCGAGGAATACCAGCTGGACCGCGATACGCGCCATTCGCTGGGCTGGGGATACGGCGTGCATGGCTGCGTCGGCCGCGTGTTGGCGCAGATGGAAGCGACGGCCCTTTTGGGCAATATCGTGCGCGAAGTGGAAAGCATCGAACTGGCGGGGGACTACGAACCGTGGATGACCACGGTCGGCCACGGCCCGATGCGCCAGCCGGTGAAGCTCGCTTTCGCCTGAACCGGCAAGAGAAAGGTCCGAATGGCAGCACCCGTCACCCGTATCGATGCGATCCGCTATGCGCGGCACGATCGCAAGGCGGCGGCGAATTTCGCCGGGGCCGTCGACGATCACGATCTCGACATGCCGCTCGACTATTTTATCTGGGCGATCCACCGGCCCGAAGGGCCCCCGGTGATCGTGGATACCGGCTTCGGCGAGGATGCGGCGGCTGCGCGCGGACGCACGATGATCCGCCCGGTGGTGGAGGGGCTGCGCGATGCGGGCATCGACCACCTGCTGATCGAGGACGTGATCCTCACTCATATGCATTACGATCATGCCGGATCGCTGGGTGCCTTTCCCAATGCGAAATTCCATGTCCAGGATGCCGAAGTGGCCGGCTGCACATCGCGCGCCATGTGCGATCATGAAACGCGCGCACCATTCGATGGCGAACCGGTCGCCCAATTGATGCGCAAGCTGTTTGCCGACCGGGTGGTGTTCCATGACGGGGACAGCGAATTCGCCCCCGGAATCTGGCTGCGCCTCGCCGCCGGCCATACGGCGGGGCTGATGGTGGTGTGCTGCGAGGTGGAGCGCGGCACTGTGGTGCTCGCCAGCGATGCCGCGCATCTCTACGCCAATGTCACGCGAAAGCTGCCTTTCCCGATCTTCGTCGACCAGCCCGGCTATATCCAATCGCAGCAGCGCGCGCTGGAGCTGGCGGGCGGCTCGCTCGACCATTTCATTCCCGGCCACGATCCGCTCGTTCTGGCGTGTTTTCCGTCCGAGAAAGACATCGCGCGCGTGGATCTGGCGCCACACACACCCATTGCGGAGAGCGTATGACGAGTGACCGATTGACGGTGGGCTTCCTGGGGCTGGGCCGCATGGGCGCGGGCATGTCCGCCCGTCTGCTGGGCCCGGAGACGAAGAGCGTCGGCCGCCTGCTGGTGCATGACATCTCGCAGGACGCGGTGCAGGCCCTGGTGGCTCTGGGCGCCGAGGCCGCAGGATCGGCCAGGGCGCTCGGCGATGAATGCGATATCGTCTTCGCCAGCTTGCCGAAGCCCGATATCGTGCGCTCCGCCATATTGGGCGATGAAGGGATCGCGGCCGGCGGGCAGGTGAAGATCGTCTGCGACCTTTCGACCTCGGGCCCGGGCCTGGCGCAGGAGCTAGCAGCGGCGCTGGAACCGAAGGGGATCGCATCGATCGACGCGCCGGTTTCCGGCGGCATCAAGGGCGCGAATGAAGGCACGCTCTCCCTCATGGTCGGCGGGCCGGAAAACGCATTCGAAACGATCCGCCCGCTGCTGGAGCGGATGGGCAAGCCTTTCTACATGGGTGAAACGCCGGGCGCGGGGCAAACCATGAAGCTCGTCAACAATCTGCTGGGCGCCGTTGCCATCGGCGTGACCGCGGAAGGAATGGCGATGGGCATCAAGGCCGGGCTGGATCCGGCGCGCATGATCGAAGTGCTCAACCAGTCGACCGGCATCAATTCCGCCACCCGCGACAAATGGCCCCGCTCGGTTCTGCCGCGGACATTCGATTTCGGCTTTGCCGCCGCGCTCAGCCTGAAGGACACGAACCTTCTGATGCAGGAAGCCGCCGCGATGGACGTGCCCCTGCCGCTGGGCGCGATCGTGCAGAGCCTGCTCGAACGTACGCTGAGCGAATATGGCGAGGATGCCGACTTCACGGCCATGGCCAAGGTGGTCGAACAGGATGCTGGGCTGGATCCCGAACGCGAAGCCTGAACTCCTGCTCCTTTAGTTCGCTTGCAAATTTACCGGTACCAGGCATATCTTCCCGCGCTCAAGGCCCGGCAGAGGCCCCGGCTGCGCCCCGCAGCCAATTGGAGAGTGGAAGCCCATGCCGCTTCTGGAAGAATTGAGTACGGCCCAGGTCGCCATGCGCGACCGCGTTCCTTTCTGGAACGACATCGCCCAGATGGTCGCGCCGATCCGCGTCGAACCGCTGGGGGAAAGCCCGTTCGAAGCGCGGATGTACCGCCGCAGGCTGCGCGAATGCGAGCTGCTGTCGCCATGTTCCAGCCCCGCGCGCATCTACAGCGCGCCGGATCATGAAGGCGCCGGCGTGCTCAACATCCAGATCCAGCACAAGGGGCGCAGCACGAATCACACGGGCGGCCGCACGGCGGTTCTCGAGGCGGGCGATTTCGTGCTCTACGATCCCTCCCAGCCGCTTTGGCTCAATTTCGAGGAATATACCCAGACCATCGTTCTGCGCCTGCCGCTCGCCACTGCCGAAGAGCGGATTCCGCATCTGAGGAACCATGTCGGCCTGCCGGTCAGCGGCCGAAGCGGCCCGGGCGCACTCTTCTCAAGCTTTCTGCGTCACGCCTGGGAAGAGCTGGAGCATGGCGATCAGGGCGAGTGGGTCGACGCGCTGAGCGATGCGATCTGGCCGATGCTCAACATGGCCTATGCGCCGCTGCGCCCGGCTTTGGAGACCAACCGGCGCGAAGAGCGCCGCCGGGCCCTGTTCGAAGCCGTCGAAGCCGATCTCACCGATCCGGAATTGGACGTGCACCGCCTGGCCGGGCGAATGGGCGTTTCGGCCCGCTATGTGCAGATGCTGTTTGCCGAACTCGGCACCACGCCGCGCGCCTTCATCCAGAACCGCAGGCTGGAACTGGCCGCCAAGCGGCTCGAACGCGAAGGAACCGACGTAACCGTCACGGATGTCGCCTACGATGTCGGTTTCAACGATCTTTCCAGCTTCTGCCGTGCATTCCGCCGCAGATTCGATATGAGTCCGCGTGGTTACAGGGCTGGCGGAAGAGGCTGAGATTCCTTGGGACTGCTTTATCACACATCTTTGTGCGTGACGGATGTCGCGCGCGCCGCATCCTTCTATGACAAGGTGCTGGCGACGATCGGCGGCGTCCGCATCTGGGATATTCCGCCCCTGGCCATCGGCTACGGCCTTGAAGGCGGGGATGCGTCCTTCTGGCTGCAGTCGCCCGATCATCAGCCCTTCCTCAAACCGGCCAGCAATTGCCATTTCGCCTTCAAGGTCGACACGCCGGAACTGGTGCTCGCATTTTACGAAGCGGCATTGGAGCAGGGCGCCGAAAGCATGCTGGAAGCGAAACTGCATCCCGAGATGCCCGGCTATTTCGGCACGGTTGTGAAGGATCCCGAAGGTCATTTGCCCGAATGTTTTGCAATTGTGAAAGAGGCTGAAGGAACGGGTTGAGGGCGGCACTTCCCAGGCCAGGCGTAGCGGCTACGCCAGGCTCAATCGACGAATTGCCTGGACGATGCTTTTCTTCTAACCGCCCCGCATCTGCCAGCCTGGAAGGATCGATGATGCACCGTTTCCTGCTCGCCCTCCCGCTTGTTCTTGCAGCTTGTCAGGCCGCACCTTCCAACCATGCGGTTGCAAACGCTTCTTCGGCAACAGATGGGCAAGCTGCGCCAGAGCAGCAGGATCACGGCGAATGGTCGGGCGACATTGTCGGCTTCGCTCAGGCCGCTTGCGGCGGCTGCCACTCGGTCGGCGCCTCGGGCCTATCGCCCAATGTCGGCGCGCCCGCATTTGCCGATATTGCCCAGCGTCCCGGACTGACGGACCAGACGCTTTCTGCATGGCTACGGGATGCCCACAACTACCCCGAGGAAATGGATTTCGATCTCGATTCTCCCCAAGCCGACGATCTGGCCGCCTATATTCTTGCCTTGCAGGGTGACGATTAGACGCTAACAGGTGCCCGGCGCCAAGAAGCTGGGCCGCGTGCCAACTGGCATTCTTCTCTCCCGCTGCTAGTCTCAATCCACAAGAGTCGGATCTTTCGGCAAGGTGGATTTGATGGGAAAGCAAGCCTCCGGCGGAATTACCGTGATTTGCCGCAAGGCATGGCCATCCTATTTGAGATTGTTCATCGGGAGCCTGTTCTGGCTGGCCGTCTCCTATTTCATCTACAGCTATAATGCCTCGGTCGGCCTCATCCTGTTCGCCCTGGTGATGGCCATTACCGTCTTCAAATTCTTTCAGCTTCGCAGTGTTCGCCTATACGTCGACGATGTCGGCGTCTGGGAAGCCAAAGGCATCGTCCCCTGGAAACGAAGCCAGCGCGGCGTGAAGTGGCGCGATTTGGACGAGGCCAGCTATTCGCAGAATTTCTGGGGCTGGGTGTTCAAGACGCACAATATCGTGATCCGGCACCGCTACACGAAGGATTTCGAGGTAGTACTTGTCGGCATGTATTGCGGGGACAAAGCCGTCGGGCGAATCAACAGCATGCACTTGCAGCTGTTGGAAGACGGGCGAATCCTCTAGCTGCTGCTCACCGGCCATTTCCCTGGCTGCGAACGTTCGGGATCCGATGCTGGAAACCTAGGTGTCGAAATTCGACCGGACAGTGGCTTCGCAATTGGAATATTCGGGCAGGCGCCGCTTTCTATAGAGATTCGCCTGGCGTTCGGAGAGACCGACGAGGCGAGTCCCCAGATCCATGCAGCCACTACTTTCATTCTGGGCGCCCATGGATGCCCCGATACAGGCGGTCAGCATGCAGCCATTCGCCGCGTCGCGATTTTCCGCGTTCTTGAGACATCCGATCAGAAAGCCCGTGCTGATTGGGTATTCGCTGCGTAATTGGGAAAAGCTGCTGTTGATCTGCGACTGCTCGTCATCGAGCGGATTGCATAGCTTGGCGCGCTCCAGCGCGGCCTGCTGAAGCCGCAGCTCTTCCAGGAGCCTTTCCGTTTCGCGGTTCACAGCTTGCTGGCGTTCGATCTGCTCCTGCTTTTCCGCTTCCGAAGGTCCGCAAGCGGAACAAGCAAGAAGCAAGGCAATCGGTGCAACCGCTGAATGAATGCTATTCCAGTTCGCAAACATCTATTCCCCCCTTGGAAATCAATGCCCGATAATACGACCCAATTTTAGATCATGACTGTTCGTCCCCCAAAATCAGTCAGCTGGGGAACGGCCTCGTTGACAGCCCGTCATTGCCGCGCAACCAAACGCAGCTATCGAGGTGCTCCGGTGCTGCATTTTATGCACAGCGCGGCCTATCCGGAGGATACATAGCACAATTGTCCCATAAATGGACGGCACAAATGTTACGATCGGGCGTGTAACACTTGCATCTCACTGATCATCCGAAGCCGCAGCCCGGCAATGCCACCTGCCCTCCTGCCCGGGAACCGTCCGGATGTTTCTAACCCTGATCAAGCGAGCGCTTGGCATTGCCGGCGACCACTTGCCGGATGAAGGAACGGCCAGGACCGAAGCCATTCTGCTGCATGGGGAGGCAAACTTCTCCTTCGATGTCATGGGTGTCTTGCGCCATCAGGCGCAGCTGCACGGCGTATATCAGGGATTGCCCCGAAGCGGTGACCGCCAAGAGCATATCGCAACGCTATCCGTCGAGAGTGGACGGCCGAATGAAAGGGGTGCGGTCGCGGTGTCGATCGCCGGGCAAACGGTCGGCTACTGCTCCGCCTATCTCGCCACGCAATACAGGGAGTGGCTGCAGAGGTGGCGCCTTTCCGATGCGGCGGGCAGGTGTCTGGCCGTCATCGTCGCCGGGCCGGACATGAACCAGGACGGCACGGTGCAGCTGAGCGTGAAGCTCGATATCGAGCTGCCCTTCAAGATGACGACGACGGATGTCCGTTTCGAATGAGTGCCCGCCGGCCTTCGAAATTACCTAGAGATCGTTGCGGATGGTTGCCAAGGCGCCGCCATCCACTTCCCATTTCGCGCCGTTGACGTAGCTCGCCTCTTCGGAGAGCAGGAAGCTCACCACATTGCCGACTTCGGCAGGCTGGCCCACGCGGTTGAGCGTCGCGACTTCGCCCAGCTTGTCCATCCCGGTCTGCACATCGTCGAACATCTGCTCCAGCATGCCGACCAGCAGCGGCGTTTCGATCACGCCGGGCATTACGCAATTCACGCGCACGCCTTTCTGCGCAACTTCAGAAGCCGCCGTGCGGGTCAGGCCTACCGCGCCGTGCTTGGCCGCATTATAGGCGCAGGCCCCTGCAAGGCCCCTTTCCGAACCGATCGAGGCCGTGTTGACCACGGCGCCCGCACCGCGCCGCACCATGTCCGGCAGGACGTAGCGCAGCCCCAGGAACATGCCTCGCAGATTGACGTGCAGCACCTTGTCGAACATCGCGATGTCATATTCATGCGTCGGCGCGAGATCGCCTTCGATGCCGGCATTGTTGAAGAAGCCGTCCACCTGGCCCATTTTGTCCAGCGCCGCTTCGGCATAGCCGATCACCTGGGCTTCGTCCGCGCAATCGGCGACATGGCCGACAACGTCGTAGCCCGCATCGCTGAGCGCCTTGACGCGTTCTTCCAGACCGCCCTCATTGATATCGACCAGCATCACTTTCGCGCCTTCGCGGGCGAGGATCTCGCAAGTCGCAAAGCCGATCGAGCCGGCAGCGCCGGTGACGAGCATGGTCTTGCCTTCATGACGTTTCATGGTTTCTTGCCTTTCGATTTGCGGAACGGGAGAGTGAGTAGGAAGAAGATCAGCCTGGGCGAGAGCAGCTTAAGCGCCTCGCGCGCCTGCTCCGGCGTCAAAGTCGCGCTCATCGGCATGGTGCCGAAAACCTTGCCCTTCAGCACCAGATCGTCGCCCTTCCGCTCGATCGAGCTGACCTGCATCAGTTCGCTCTTGTCTGCCGAATAGATCTTCATGAGACGCCGATCCCGTCGAAGTCGATGCCCAGATCCTCTGCCATCACCTGCGCCGTGGCGCGGCCAGCGCCGAACACGCCGCCGCCGGGATGCTGGAACGGACCGACGAGATAGAGCCCGTCCACTTCGGGCACGCGGTACTGGCCGAGTTCGGGCGTCGGGCGATGCGCGCCGGACTGATAGGTGGTGGTTGCGATGCCGTGCAGATCGCCGCGATAGAAGCTGGGGCTGGTGCGTTCCATATCCACCGGGCTGTCGCAGTGATACTCCAGCACGATATCGGGCACATTCCCGGCGAAATCGCCCACCCGGCGGACAATACTTTCGGCGAATTCACCCTTCGCATCGTCCCAGCTGCGGCCGTCCTTGCGTTCATAGGGAACGTAATCCCAGGCGTGGAAGATCGCCTTGCCTTCCGGCGCGCGGGAGGGATCGTGCTGGGTCAGCTGCCCCAGGCCGACCAGCGGCATGGAAGAGAAATTGCCGTAACGCAGCTCGTCGAAAGCGCGGCGCATCCCTTCGTAGCTGTCCGGCATCAACTCGTACATCACCGCGGAAATATCGCTGCCATCGGCATTCTTCGCCTTGAACTGCAGCGGCGCGTCGAGCGCGGCATGCACGGTGAAGCAGGCCGCATCGGTGATATGCGTGCGCTTGGCGTTCTTCGCGACATGGGCCGGAAGCGAGCCGACCATGTCCGGCAGGATATGCGGATGGATCGCGCCGATGATCCCTTCGCCCGCCGAATAGCGGGTGCCGTCATCCAGCACGACGCCGGTCGCCCTGCCGCCATCGGTGGTGATCTCTCGCACCTGCGCGCCGGCCACCACCTTGCCGCCGTGATCCTCTATACAGGCGATCAGCGCATTGGTGAGGCTGCCCGATCCGCCGACCGGCACGCCGAAGCCGAACTTCTCCAGAAAGCCCAGGAACACATAGGCGCCAATGCCCGTGGCCTTTTCGTCGGGCGAAACCAGATTCTCGCCCGCGACCCGGCCGAAATGCATCTGAATCATTTCATGCTCGAAGATCTCTTCCATCAGATCGAAGGTGGAGACCGCCATGGTCCGCATGATCTCCTGGCCTTCCGCGCTCTGGTCCATCATCGCGGCGGAGGCGCCCACCGGCATCGGCGGCGTGTAGAGCGAAGCCTGGATCATCGGCAGCCATTCGGCAGCCTGGCGGCTCATTTCGAGAAAGGCGTCGGCATCCTTCTGCGAGAAATGGGCAATGGCCTCGGCAGACTTCTGCGGATCGCGGTGCAGCGGCAGCGTGGTCCCGTCTTCCCACACCGACATCATCGGCACATCGGGAAAGACATATTGCAGCCCGTATTTGCTCTTCAGCCCCAATTCGTCATTCAGCAGCAGCGGATTGCCCTGGATGAAGATGTGGCTCATCGAATGCTGATCGTGCTTGAAGCCGGGCCGGGTCAGCTCGCGCGTCACCACGCCGCCGCCGAACCATTCATTGCGCTCCAGCACCAGCACGCTCTTGCCCGCCACGGCCAGATAGGCGG
>JAUHYZ010000032.1 GCA_030426245.1 Alphaproteobacteria bacterium
TGGTCGCTGGCATCAGCCTGGTGGCGGTGATGTTGGGCGTTGCCGCTCTGGTCATCGTCATGAGCGTGATGAACGGCTTCCGCGCTGAATTGCTGGACAAGATCGTGGGGCTGAACGGCCATGCGATCATTCAGGCCTATGGCGGCCGGCTGGAGAACTGGGAGGATATTCTCGAAGAGGTCCGCGAAACGCCCGGCGTTGAGCGCGCTTCGCCGCTGATCGAGCAGCCGCTGCTGGCGAGCTTCAACGGCCGGGTGGAAGCGATCCTGGTACGCGGCAATACGCAGGACGACATCGAACGGCTGGAAGAGCAGAAGATCGCGGGCGATCTTTCGCAGCTCAGGGCAGGCGCTGCCAAGGTGGCGATCGGCGCACGGCTGGCGGAGAACCTGGGCGCGCGGATGGGCGATACGATCACGATCATCAATCCGCAGGGCCGCTCCACGCCCTTCGGCACCGTTCCGCGGCAGATCGGCTATGAAGTTGCGGCGATCTTCGAAATCGGCGTCTACGATTACGATCAGGCCTTCGTGGTCATGCCGATGTCGGAGGCGCAGACGCTGCTGCTGATAGGCGATGCGGTCAACGTCATCGAAGTGAAGACCAGCGATCCCGATACGGTGACGGAAACGCTCGCCCCATTGCAGCGCCAGCTGGCCGGTCAGGCCGTGATTTCGGACTGGAAGACAATCAATTCCAGCCTGTTCGAAGCCTTGGCGGTGGAGCGGGTGGCGATGTTCGTAGTCCTCTCGATCATCGTGCTGGTCGCCGTGTTCAACATATTGAGTTCGCTGATCATGCTGGTGCGGGCGAAGACGCGCGACATCGCGATCCTGCGCACCATGGGCGCCACGCGAAAGAGCCTGCTGAAGATCTTCGTGACCACCGGCTTCCTGATCGGCGCGCTGGGCACGGTTGCCGGGCTGATCCTGGGCTTCGTGTTCCTCTATTTCCGGCAGCCGATCGTGCGCGGGATTGAGATCGTGACAGGGCAGAATCTGTGGGATCCTTCGATCCGATTCCTGACCGAACTACCGAGCCGGACCGACCCGGCCGAAGTGTTGGTGATCAGTGTCATGGCGCTGGTCTTCAGTTTTATCGCCACGCTCTATCCGGCCCTGAAAGCGGCCAGCACCGATCCGGTGCAGGTGCTTCGCTATGAGTAGTGCGCCGGTGAAGCCCGTCATCCGCCTGTCCGGCCTTACACGCAGCTTCAAGCAGGGCCACGTGCAGATCGACGTCCTGCGCGGTGTGGACCTGGTGGTTCAGCCTGGCGAGATCGTGGCTCTGTTGGGGCCTTCGGGCTCGGGCAAGTCGACCCTGCTGCAGGCAGTCGGCCTGCTGGAAGGCGGCTTTGGCGGCGGAATCGAAATCGCCGGCGTGGATGCCAGCAATCTTTCGGGCGACGGGCGCACGACCCTGCGGCGTGACCATCTGGGCTTCGTCTATCAGTTCCATCACCTGCTGCCTGACTTCAATGCGGAGGAGAACGTGATCCTGCCGCAGCTCGTGGCCGGCACGTCCCGCGCCGAAGCGGAGGCGAGGGCGCGCGAGTTGCTGACGGCGCTGGGGCTGGAGCAGCGCTTCGACCACCGGCCCAGCCAGCTTTCGGGCGGGGAGCAGCAGCGCGTGGCGGTTGCGCGTGCGCTGGCCAACCGGCCGCAGGTCGTGCTTGCGGACGAGCCCACCGGCAATCTGGACGAGGTCACGGCGGACAAGGTGCTGGCCGAATTCGTCCGCCTGGTGCGGGGCGAAGGCAGTGCGGCGCTGGTCGCCACGCATAATGAACGGCTCGCCAAGGCAATGGACCGGGTTGTGCGATTGCATGAAGGGGTGCTGGAATAGGCACCCGAGAATCGCCATATTGAACGGAAAGCTAGCAAGAGGAACGAAATATGACCGATCATCCCAGCACCATGCAGGACGGCAGCGAACCGAGCCGCGGTGTGGATTGGGACGACTACGCCACGCTGCATGTCAAAGGGGACGGGCAGGGCGTGTTCTACCGTTTCAAGTCCGTTCGCAGCGGCAAGCTGGCTGATCTGATCCGCTTCGTGATGCGGCTGCCCGAAAACGAGCAGCACGATTACGTGATCCAGAAAGCGGGCGATCACCTGCTTTCACCCGGAGAAATTGCCGAGCTTTCGCGCCGCGACGATTTCCCCGGCTGAGCCCGGCGTAGTGGAGATACGGGCTGGCATGCGGCCGGCCCGAATCTGCCTCGATCAGGCGTAGGGCCCCATGCCCATGCCCGCCGGTCCGCCCATCAGGCCGTACACGATCATTCCCAGCACGACATTGACCACGATCGCGACGATCACCGTCACGGCGGTATATCCCCCTGCCTGATCCGCGGGCACGCCCATGATCGGCGTGACGCCGGTATAGAAGACATAGATGCTGTAGAGGCCCAGAATGCTTAAGATGCCGAGCATCGGGATCAGGCCGAACACGCCGACCACCCAGGCCGCGGTCATCGCATATGCGACCAGGCGGAAGGCTTTCGAAAAATCGTCCTTGCCGCCGAATTTCGGGGCCAGGAAATTGGCGATATAGCTGACCACGAACAGGCCGATGATCGACATGACGACACCGGAAATCGCGGTTCCCAATGCGGCGCCGATGCCGGGCCGGAAATGATAGCCCATCGCGCCATAGCCGAATATCTGGCCGCCGATCAGGCCGCAGACGGGGCCGATCAGAATCAGCGGGAGGGCATATTGGGTGAAGATCTGCGACGGGCTCTTGCCCTCGCTTTCAACCTTGGGCCATTCATCCTTCGGCGCCATGATCATGGCCTTGGCGCGTGCCACGATCGAAGCGGCATTTTCTGAATTCAATGGATTCTCGGACATAGCCATTTTCCCCTTTTCGGCCGTTCTCCCCTTAGGCTGGGGGATGGAACTCTTTTCCGGAACGTTTTGCAAGCCCCTGTTATTTCAGCGCCCATGCTCTTTTCCCCAGCATTGGACGTGAATCGCTTGATCGTGCGGTCCCGGCTATTACCGTTGCAACCATGGCTTATGCCCCGTTCGTCCCTCTGCGCGTGCTTTCGTCCTATTCGATGCTGGAAGGCGCGATCGATCCCAAGGCGATTGCGCGCCTTGCGAAGGAGCGCGGCTTTCCCGCCATCGCCATCTGCGACCGCAACGGGCTGTATGGCACGATGCCCTTCGCCGCGGCCTGCAAAGAGCAGGGGGTGCAGCCGATCATCGGCACGCTGCTGGGGATCGCGCGCGATGGCGGCAAGCAGATCGATTTCCTGCCGCTCTTCGCGCAGGACGAGGCGGGCTGGCTCAATCTTTGCCACCTTGTCAGCCGCGCCCATCTCGACCGGCCGCTGGAACTGGAGCCGCATGTCGCGCTGGAAGACCTGCAAGGCCATACCGAAGGGCTGATCTGCCTGACTGGCGCTTCCGAAGGGGCAGTGACGAAATTGCTGGCGGAGGGGCAGAAGGATGCCGCTCTGGACGTTCTGGAAGGGCTGGAGGCGCTGTTTCCCGGGCGCCTCTATGTCGAGGTCGCCCGGCGCGGCAACGTGGTGGAGGAAGCCGCGGAGGAGGCGCTGATCGCGCTTGCCTTCGAACGGGACCTGCCGCTGGTGGCCAGCAACCCTGCCAATTACGCCGATCCGCATTTCCATGCCGCGCATGACGCGATGCTGTGCATCGCCAATTCCACGCAGATCGACGCGGCGGACCGCCCGCGTTCGATCCCCGAAGCCTTCGTCAAATCTTCCGCCATGATGGAAGAGGATTTCGAGGATCTGCCCGAAGCGACGGCGAACACGCTGGTGATCGCTCAGCGCTGCGCCCTGGCGCCGCCCAAGCGCCGCCCGATCCTGCCCAGCCTGGCCGGCGATCAGGAAGGCGAAGCGCGGATGATGGCCGAAGATGCGCGGCGCGGCCTGGCGGAGCGGCTCTCCGTCTATGAAGACCTGACCGAAGAGCAGCGCGCCGACTATGAAAAGCGCCTGGAATTCGAAATCGACGTGATCACCGGGATGGGCTTTCCCGGTTACTTCCTGATCGTTGCCGACTTCATCAAATGGGCCAAGGACAACGACATTCCGGTGGGGCCGGGGCGCGGTTCCGGCGCCGGTTCGGTGGTTGCCTGGGCGCTGACCATCACCGATCTCGATCCGCTGCGCCTGGGGCTGCTGTTCGAACGCTTCCTCAACCCCGAACGCGTTTCCATGCCGGACTTCGATATCGATTTCTGCGAAACGCGGCGCGGTGAAGTGATCCGCTATGTCCAGCGCAAATACGGGCACGATCACGTCGCCCAGATCATCACTTTCGGCAAGCTGAAGGCCCGCGCCGTGCTGCGCGATTGCGGGCGCATCCTGCAGATGAGCTACGGCCATGTGGACCGGCTGTGCAAGATGGTGCCCAATCACCCGACCGATCCCTGGACGCTGCCGCGCGCGCTCAACGGCGTGACCGAGTTCAAGCGCGAATATGAAAGCGATCCGGATGTGAAGCGGCTGGTGGATCTGGCCATGCAGCTGGAAGGCTTGCCGCGCAATTCCTCCACCCATGCCGCGGGCGTGGTGATCGGCGACAGGCCGCTGGCGCAGCTGGTGCCGCTCTACCGCGATCCGCGATCGGACATGCCGGTGACGCAATTCGACATGAAGATCGTGGAGGATACCGGCCTGGTGAAGTTCGACTTCCTGGGCCTGAAGACTCTCTCCGTGCTGAAGAAGGCGGTGGACCTGCTGGGCAAGCGGGGCATCGAGGTGGATCTGAATGCCGTCACGTGGAGCGACGAGCAGGTTTATCAGCTGCTGCAGAGGGGCGACACGGTCGGCGTGTTCCAGCTGGAATCGGAAGGCATGCGGCGCACGCTGGCCGCGGTGAAGCCGACCAAGTTCGAAGATATTATCGCGCTGGTTTCGCTCTACCGGCCGGGGCCGATGGACAATATTCCCTTGTTCGGCAAGCGGAAGAACGGCGAAGTTGAGATCGAATATCCGCATCCCAAGCTGGAGGCGATCCTGCAGGAAACCTACGGGATCTTCGTCTATCAGGAACAGGTGATGCAGGCCGCGCAGATCCTTGCCGGATATTCGCTGGGCGATGCCGACCTGCTGCGCCGCGCCATGGGCAAGAAGATCCAGGCGGAAATGGACAAGCAGCGTGCCCGCTTCGTGGAAGGCTGCAAGGAAGTCTCCGGGATCGAGGCGAAGAAGGCCAACGAGCTGTTCGATTTGATCGACAAGTTCGCCGGCTATGGCTTCAACAAGAGCCACGCGGCCGCCTACGCCCTGCTCGCCTATCAGACGGCCTGGCTGAAGACTCATTACCCGCACGAATTCTATGCCGCGTCTATGTGCTTCGACATGCACCAGTCCGAAAAGCTGGCCGTGTTCGTGGACGATATGCGCAAGAACAAGATCGAGCTGGCTGGGCCGGACATGAACCGGTCCGAAGCGGAATTCACCGTGGAGCAGACGGATGAAGGCTATGCCGTGCGCTATGCGCTGGCCGGGATCCGCAATGTGGGCGAAAGGGCGATGGAAGCCGTGGTGGCCGAACGCCTGGCGAAGGGCCCTTTCGAAAGCCTGGAAGACGTGTTCCGCCGCCTGCCGCCCGGATCGATGAACCGCCGCCAGCTGGAAGGCCTGGCGGGCGCGGGCGCCTTCGACGCGTTCGAGCCCAACCGCGCCAAGGTGCTGGCCAATGCCGACATGCTGCTGGCGGTGAACGACGCCGCCTTGCGCGAGCGGGAAAGCGGGCAGGCGGGGCTGTTCGGCGGGGACGACCATGCCGAGCCCGATCTGCGCTTCGAAGAGGCGGAGGAATGGTCGCGCGTGGACCAGATGGCCAAGGAACGCGAGAATTTCGGGTTCTTCTTTGCCGAGCATCCGGTGAGCCAGTACCGCGCGATCGCCTCTGCCAATGGCGCGCGCAGCTATGCCAGCCTGATGGAATCGGGCAGCACGGCGGCGGGGCGCGTGCCTGCCGTGATGGCGGTGCTGGTGGAAGGCGTGAGCCGGGGCAGAACGCGCAAGGGCAAGGACTTTATCCGGGCCGATTTCTCCGATCTTTCGGGGCAGTTCAGCGCCGCCTGTTTCGAAGAAAGCCTGGTCGAACCGTTCCAGCGCTGGGCGCAGGAAGGCACCTGCATCCTGCTGAATGTGGAACTCGACCGGCCGAGCGCGGACGAACAGCCGCGCGTCACGGTGCGCGGTGCGCGCCCGCTGGCGGAAGTGACCAGCAGCGCGCGCATGCTGCTGACGCTGGATGTGGAAACGCCCGAAGCCTTGCAGGAGCTGGCGCTGGCGCTGGCGCCCGGCGCGGAAGGCTGCGGCGAGGTGTGCGCGCGGCTGCATACGGGCGAAGGGCACGATCCGCTGGTCCGCCTGGGGCGCGATTTCCTGCTCGATGGCGAGCTGGCCGAGCGGCTGGCGCATGTCGAAGGGCTGGCCAATGTCTCGCTCACCGTGCGGCGCGGCCACGGCCATTTGCGCCTGGTCGCCTGAGGGCGCTACTTCCCGGTTTTTCTGAAGATCTTCGTGAAACGCGCTGTAATCACGATGATCGTGGGCACCATCAGCGTATTGACGATATCCTTCGCGCTTTCGCGCAGATCGAGTTCCCGCCCGCGGAAAAAGCTGTCCAGCAGGTCCAGAAATTCGCCCGAAAGCGCGGCCAGCAGCACCAGTGCCCAGGGCCGCCAGTCCCCCGCCTTCCACCGCATGATCAGGCAGGCGGCGAAGAAGATGATCACCGCCACATAGATATGCAGGGCGTCCTTCGCGAGGCCGGTATGCGCGACGAGATAGATTTTGAAATCGTGGAAGATCGTCATCGCGGGCTGTTTGTCCGGTGTCGTGGCGGGTGGCAAGCGACTTCACGCTATAGCAGCCGCAATTGTGCCCCGGGCAAGGCCGGCGGTTCGAACCGGGAGCAATCGAGCGCGGCCATACGGCGTTCGATTCCCGCCCGCCTGCAGCCGATGCGGAAGCGGTCGCGGAACAGCTTGGCCCAGGGCCCATCCGGGCGGAAGCGCTTGAAAAACTGCGCTTCATTGTCCTTCCCCCCGCGCAGCGAGCGGATGATCGACATGACCTTGTCCGCCCGGTCCGGATAATGCGCGTCCAGCCATTCGCGGAAAATCGGCGCCACTTCGTTGGGCAGGCGCAGCATGATCCAGCTGGCCCCGTCCACGCCCGCCGCCCCGGCCTGCATCAGGATTTCTTCCAGCTCGTGATCGGTGATCGAAGGAATGATCGGCGCGATGGAGACATGGGCCGGCACGCCCGATTCGCTCAGCTTCTTCAGCGCCGCGATGCGCTTGGCCGGGGCCGCCGCGCGCGGCTCCAGCGTGCCGGAAATGCGCGGGTCCATGCTGGTGACGGAGATGGAAACCCAGGTCAGATTGCGGCGCGCCAGTTGCTGCAGCAGGTCCAGATCGCGCAGCACCCGGTCGGACTTGGTGGTGATGGTCACCGGGTGGTTCGTTTCCAGGCAGATCTCCAGCACTTGCCGGGTGAGGCGGTAACGCGCCTCGATCGGCTGATAGGGATCGGTATTGGTGCCCATCGCGATGGGCGCGGGGCGATAGCCCTTGCGCGCCAGCGTTTCGCGCAGCAGCCGCGGCGCATCGGGCTTGGCGAACAGGCGGGTTTCGAAATCCAGCCCGGGGGAGAGGTCCAGAAAGGCGTGGCTGGGCCGGGCATAGCAATAGGCGCAGCCATGCTCACACCCGCGATAGGCGTTGATCGAACGGTCGAAGCCGATATCGGGCGACTGGTTGAAGGCGATGATCGTGCGCGGATGCTCTTCGGTGACACTTGTCCTGAGCTTATCCACAGGCCCATCCACAAGCTCTGCCTGGTCGCGCCAATCCCCGTCCGCCTCCCGCTCGGGCAGGTTGAAGCGGCGCGAAAGCGTCGCGGATTGCGCGCCTCTGCCGCGTGGAGGAGGGGAGGTTTTGGGCACTCCCCTACAATAGAACAAATACGGAACATCGGCAAGATGGGAACGGGTCTGTCCCGGTCAGCGCGGGGCGGAGAAGGGCGAACGGGGGGAAGTGCCGCCGCCACTGCGCCCATGGGGCATCGTATGTGCCAGGGCGCGGGCCAGCGCCGAAGTTGACACGGTTGACACAGTCCTGCGCGGGGAATTCTCCGCCGGTTTTGCAAAGGCGGGCAAATCGGGCGCGCGCCGGGGCAGATGCGGCCCGCTGGGCAGGCCGGGGGCAGGGGGCGCTCCGCTCCAGCCGGAGGCGCGGTCCACCCTGGCGCAGCACTGGGCGAACCACCCGTCCCACGCGGCTTCGTCCGCTGCGCGTGCGCGCCGTGCGGCGCCTTCTATGCGCGCCGTCAGTTCCTCCTCGCGTTGCTGGGCCTCCAGCGCGGCTTCGTGCTCGGCCGCGCGCTGGGCGGCGTATTCCGGATCGCGCAGCGCCTCTTCCTCGTCCAGATCCGGATCGTACTCGTCTTCGTCGTCGCCCCATGGGTCGGGCAAACCTGCATCGGCCGCAGCTTCGTCTTCGGCGGCCCAGCGTTCCTCCAGCCGCGCAGAATTCTCCGCCAGCCGCACGGCCTCTTCGCGCGGCAAAGGCAGCATGCCGTCTTCGCTGGGCAGGCTATCGGGAATATCCTCCCCGGCAATGCGGGCGACCAGCTCGTCGAAGCGCGCCGTATCGTCCTCGCCCGCCGCTTCCTCGGCCAGCCGTTCCAGCCGGCCGATATGCGCCAGCAGCAGCCTTGCGTCATAGCGCCGGCGCGAACCGACCAGCTCGCCGCGATGCCACACCTGTTCCTCCACCCCGTCGATCGCGCGGTCGGCCAGAATCTGGGTGCACGCCTCGCGCGCCAGCACGATCGCCGCGGCCCAGGCTCTGGCGAACAGCGGATCGCGCCGCCTCAAACGATAGGCGGATTCCGCCGACAGCCCCACGCGTGCGCAGGCGGCGCGCACATGGCCCCGGATCGCCAGATGGTCGAGGAAGCGCGCCTTGCGCTCTGCCGTCCAGCCGCGCGCGGGCAGGGGCGTGACGTCATCGCCCTGGGGTGAAGGTTCCGGGGTGACGGATGGAGTCTGTGTGATGTGTAAGTGATGCATGATCCGCGTCTCCAAAATGAGAACAAAAAGCGAATCAGTGCTATTATGGGGAATTATCCCCTTGCGACAAGTAGGGCTTTCTGCTATATAGTTTGCATGAAGACGAAAGCGCCCACTCTCCGCCAGTTTCAGGATCGTTTCCCTACTGAGGAAAGCTGCCTTGAGCACCTTATGCGCACTCGCTACGGCGACCGCTTTGATTGCGATGGCTGCAAGAAAGAGGCTCACTACTACCGTGTGAAAAAGCGCCGCTCCTATGCTTGCGAGCATTGCGGCCATCAGGTCTATCCAACTGCCGGAACGCCCTTCCATCGCACCCGTACAAGCTTGCGCGACTGGTTCTTTGTTATGTTCCAGTTCTGCGCTTCGCGTAACGGCGTTGCTGCCAAGGAAGTCGAACGTCAGATCGGCGTGACCTACAAAACCGCATGGCGCATGTGTCACGAAATCAGGAAGTATATGGCTGCTGTTGACGGTGACGAGCCTGTTGGCGGTTTTGGCAAGGGCGTCGAAGTCGATGAAACCTTCGTGGGCGGCTATGAACGCAACGGACAGGACGGGCGCGGCAAGACAATCGTTTTCGGAGTGATGGCAAAGGGCGGCGACATCATCACGCAGGTTGTTCCAAACCGTCGCCGCAACACATTGCTGCCCCTAATCCAGCAGCACGTTCGCCCACGCTCGGACATTCACACCGATACCCACGTTTCCTACCTCACCATTCGCGCCTTCAATGGCTACGGTCACCAGATGGTGAACCATGATGCAGGCGAATATGTCTCCCGTTCGACTGGTGCGACGGTCAACGGGATCGAAGGCTTCTGGGCGCAGCTAAAGCGCGGCATCAACGGAACGCACGTTCACGTTAGCGAGAAGTATCTTCCGAATTATCTGGGCGAGTTTGAGTTCCGTCACAATCGTCGGAATGTTCCTCACTCGATGCTGGACGAGTTGATGTTTTCTTTCCGTCGCTAGGAGGCTTGCCTCCAATCATTGCGCGCAAGAGCTTGTCGAAGCGTGTGCTATTGGTTTCTCGGCTCATAGCGCAGCAACATATCAATTTCTTCATCGAAATCCCAATTGGGATTCTTTTCCCCTTCCGCCATGTATTGAGCAAATGCGGCCGCGAGCGGCGATGCTGACTTTCGCCGGCTTTTTTCGGCACGAGGCCAAGTGCTGAGAAGATCCGCTGATGATACGATGATACGCATGAAGCGCGCGCGTTCGTGGACAGCAAACTTGCCATCCGTTGCAGCGACGGAACGCTCCGCCTTTGGGCTAGTTATTCTACTGTGCAATTCGGCGAATGGCTGAAAGAAGGCGTGTTGCCAAAAGCTGGGCTCAATCGTCAGTGTTGCAGATGAATCAGGACTGCGAAAATCGCGGCTGTAAGGTATCCCGCGACAAGCAACTTCTCCTCGCGCAGCTTTTTCCAGAAATTCTCGCTCGATCAGTTCATTTGCTTGATCTGGCGATAGTGGCTTGGCTCCATAGGCCCATTCGCTCTCGCGCATCAAATAGTCAATTGCCCTCGGGAACGGAAGCCAGGGCGGCATCTCGCGGCGCTGGACACCAACTCCCTCAAAGACGCGCAGCCACCAATGCTGCCCGCGCCAAGTGATGCCCCAACAAAGCACCAGCAGTCCAATCACAATCATGGCATATCCAGCATACCACGCTAGCGAACCTTCGGGAGCCACAGTCACCGCGCCACCTCCGACCAAGCTGATGCCTGCTGTCCATGTCCCGCGCGCGAATCCAATTGCCGCCATCTCGTCCTCATATCACCCTCCCGCACTTGTCGGAAGGGGATAATCCCCCTATTATGCATCCGCGCCTGTGTAGGAAAACGGTTTTTTGGGGAGGGGGTTAAAGCGGTACCTCCCGATTGCCGTCATGCTGAACTGGTTTCAGCATCCATCCGTCCCATCGAACAGAGTCACGAGGAGGAGAAATGGACCCTGAAGCAAGTTCAGGGTGACGTATGGGGGCGCGGGACTGCCAAATCTTTTCCTCCCCGCGCAGGCGGGGATCGAGTGTCGACGGTTCTTATTCCAGCGGGCGTGTGCGCAATCCGCAATGCTGGGCGATGACGAAGATGGAAGTGTTCGCGACGACCCAGGCGACAAATAGCACAATGGATTGCGCACCAATCGACATCAGTGACCATGTTGTGCCTGCCTCACCTGCGTCGGGCAGCATTATGTCCACAACGAGAGCCAGCAGATAGATCGGGACGGATACGACCAATACGAACAAGATCGCCCAGGGCAGCCGGTAGAACATGTGCTTGATCGACTGCAGCGGCGAAATCACATTTCCGCCGCTTGGTGCCGAAACGGCCCACAAGGCCAATGACAGCAAGAGCAGCCCTTGCAGCGCCGCGAGCACATCGGCCAAGAGAGTTTGACCCATCAGGAACAACGCGAAGAACGTCACCGGTTCGAGCACAATCATGAAAATCGCGAATGGCCAGAATGTCCGGATTGAGGCCTTGTTGATGGCGAGCGCCTGCTTCATCCCTCCGCTTGCCGAAAGGAACCTGATATTCGCGTAGAAGATCGGCACGGCAGCGATCCACGTCAGGATGCCGAAACCGATCCAGATCCACCGGGCGCCCGATCCCTGCAAGCTGGGCAATTGGCCGAGTATTTCCGAAGCGACCCAGGGCAGGACAACAAGCGCGGCGAGGAACCAGCCCGCGCGAATAAAGTCCCACGAACTGCGGTAGACCAGCCCCACTTCCTGGAAAAACGTCAAGAAAGCCCCCTCCGGCCATTTGGTAGCCTGGCAGGGTGGAGCTTTCAATCTGGGCAGGTGGGCGGGCGGAACGTAACTGCAATCGGGAGTTCTCCCTATTGTCATCCCCGCGCAGGCGAGTTGGCCCATTACTTCCACATCCGTTCGTCCTGAGCCGGTGTCGCTACGCGACAGCTTCGCTTCCGAAGGACGCGCGTTCATGCTTCGACAAGCTCAGCACGAACGGGGTTTCGAGTAAGGGACAATTAGCCTCAATAGACGGAAAGCGGCAATTCACATACAGTCACCCCGGGCCTGTCCCGGGGTCCAGCTATTTATTTTCCGGCAATAGAAATCGGGATCCCGGAACTAGTCCGGGATGACAGGCGCGAATACTCGTGATGGGTCGAAAGCGGATCTAGGTGATTGCAAAGCGCTCACGCCAATCGCGGATGGCGCAGCCTAATCTGAAATCCGGTCTTCGTTTGTTCGAAGCCTGCACTTTTGTAAAAGTGCAGCGTGGATTGTCGGCTTGAACCCGTCATAAGCATCACTTTGTAACAACCGCACGACGCCGCGTGACGAGCCGCTGCTCTTAGGATCGCCGTGCCATATCCCATGTTGCGGTAGTCAGCATGAGTGACGACATTCTCTATGAGCGCGTATGGCGTGCCGCCACGTGTGAGATTGGGAATTACTATCAGAGCACAGGTCGTCAAAACCTGAGCATCAATGATTCCTACCAAGAGGACACTGCCGGGGTATCGTTGGAACTTCTCAAATATTTCTGGAGCAATTTCATCCGGGCAGCGATCATCCTGCGGATCAAGATGGCGATAAAGGTCAAGGAGGGCGCCCAAATCCTCTGTCACGGCAGGTCGAATTTGCAGCTCACGGCACATGACTAGCTATTAGAAGCCGAGTTGATCGTCTGTAAATGTCCGCAATGGGACGACAGCCGAACCGTACAATCGTCATCCCCGTGCAGGTGGGGATACGGATTGCGCTACCGGTTCGAACCCGAAATCCTCGGCGAGGCCGTCCTTCGACAGGCTCAGGACGAACGGGGTTTTGGGTAAGGTGCAATTGGCCTCAATGGACGGAAAGCGGCAAATCAAGCTCGGACAAATTACCGACCGATGGTGAAGTACACGTTGCTGGCAAAAATCGATCTAATCGGCTGCCCCTTACTATCGAGAGCCGGCTGGAACCGGGCTCGCTTCATCATTACGCTGCAAGTCGCTTTCTTGAATTCTTCGGGCTCGAGTGCTTGCTGGATTGAGCAATCACTAACCTCCCCGGTCGGTTCGACCGTCAACCGAAAAAAGACAAGTCCGCTGAAGCCTCCGCGCAGCATGCTTGAGGGATAATCATTATATCTGATCCAGCGTTCCGGGCTGTCGATCGGTGTCGCCTTGCGGCTCAGACTGCGGTGCTTTGCAACATCGATGCCCCAATGATGAAGCAATTCCTCATTGCAGGCTCGGAGCGCTGCAAATGGGTCGCCCAGGCTTCCGGTTTTGAGAGTAAATTGACTACGCAGACCTGAAATAAAACGGATTTCGGTAACGCTGATCTCTCGCTCAGGGGCGATTTCGTAAGGTTCTACAATATTGAGTTTCTCGGTGCGGACGTCTTCGTTCCAATCAGTTGGGCCCGCGAGCGAGAAATCCTCGAGAAAAAGAAAGCCTGTCTCCGAACCTTCAGCCTCGCCACTTCTTACTCTTGCTTCGAAGGGTTCTTCTGTCGGTCCGAATTGTAGCTCCACCGCATCTGTGTATTTCGTTAGGCGTGCCTTTGCACCGACCAGAGACAGCCGGAATTCATCCGAAGGTACGTAGCGATAGAAATGCACGAAAGTCTGTTCGTCGCCCTCTCCAAATCCACGGGCCAGGTCACAACTATCCTCTGCATAGTTCATCACCCAAGGTGTGCTCGGTGACAGAGTTATCATCTCGGCTGTCGCCGTGCGGGGCAAACAAAGTGTCACCACCAACCCAATGGCTGACAAATATCTGAGCATCCTCTGGCTCCCTGCAATCTCGGCCAATCAGTTTCCTACAAAGTCTCTAGAAGCGATGGCAAATTCAATCTGAATGTCCGCAATGGATTGAAAGCGGACTCTCAAAATTGGTCACCCCGGGCCTGTCCCCGGGTCCAGCTTTTCACCTATCGGCAAGAAAAACCGGGATCCCGGAACACATCCGGGATGACAGGTGCGAATGCACCCACTCCCTCAATCCGCGGCCACTCTCCATTCGCGGATGCCAGAATTGCCGGTCCGCGTGTTGTAGGCGTGGAGCACCAGTCTGTAGCGGCCGCTTTCCGGCAGCGCGATTTCGCCTGAGAACACGCCCGGCGGCGTATCGAAGGCGAGCTCGCTCTCGGCAAATTGCGCGCCTTCCTGCCATAGCGTGGCCGTCACTTCGTACTCTTCCGCCGGCCACAGCCCGCCGGGCGTAATCGGGCAGCCGCACATGGGCTCCACCTTTGCGGAAATATGCGCGACGAGGCCCTCCATGTGCACTTGCGGCGTGATCACCAGGCCGGGCAGTTCGACCAGCCAGCCATCGCCGATCGTCACGTCTTCGCCCGGCATGATCCAGCGCTGCTGGCTCACGCGGATGGCGGATTCGGGATGATCGAGCGGGCCATAGGCTTCGAGCTCGACCAGCATGGGCTCCTCCACATCCAGCGTCGCGCGGAAGGCGGCGGCGCTTTCATCGGCGCGTTGCGGGCTGCGGCCGCTACTCTCCATGATCCGCGCCGTGTCGCCTGTTCCGCCCTCGGTCACGCCTTCGGCCAGCACCGCGCCGCTGCCTGCCTCGCGCAGGACGATCTGCACGCCGCCCATGGAAGTGCCGACGAATTTCGCGTCTTTCGAGATAACGTGCACCGTCACATCGGTGGGCTCGGCCTGGGCCGCAGTGGCCGCGAATGCCAGACCGGCCGCCAGAATTATGCCCCGCATCGGCTCCTCCTTCATCCGTTATCCGCGCAGCATAGGCTGCCGCCGGGCGTTCCTCAAATCTCCAGCGCGCCAAAATGCCGCCTTGGCTAACTGCCCGTTAACCGCGCCGTGCCATTTCTCTGGCGGGTTCGGGCGCGCGGTAACCTTTTGCGCGGCCGGTGTTTTGAAATGCGACGCGGTCAATTGCCGCGTTGGCGGGGCGGGAGGCGCGCCCTAGCGTGCCCCCATCTCGCGAAGAGGCGAGTTGAATGGATGCTTGTTCGGCCGGAATGCAGAGTTTCGTGGGCGTGGGCATGCGAACTGATCGGCATCGGGTCAGCCGAGAGCCAAGGAGAAATATAATGAACAAGGCACTGAAATTCGTGAGCGAATTGAAAGCTTGCCAGCGCGGCTCAACCGCCACCGAATATGCCCTGATCGCCAGCATCATCGGCGCCGGGCTGATCGCTTCGCTTATTTCCATTGGCGGCAGCGTGAACGAGCAATTCGCCACAACGGCCACGGCCGTGGAAGACGCTTCCTGATCCGGCACGCCTTTCCGTTTCCGTAGCGCCGCCCGCGCGCGTTTATCTCAAGGTTGCCGCTCCTTGCGAGGACTCGGCCGCAGCCCATGTATTGAGGGCGCTGCGATGCCTCTCAGGGGCTCTGAGGGATGAGGGCAATTGCAGCCGGCAAGGGGCGCGGGGCAGAATGCGTCCGCCCCCAAAGCTGGCAGCGGCCGGCCGGTTAGCATTTGTTCAACTCTTGCACGTAAGCCTTTCGCCCATGGCATCGAAGTCCATCCAATTCGAGATCCAGGAGCGCGACGTCGTGCGCGCGACCGGCTTTGCCGCGACGCATTGGCTGCCGATATCGCCGCACCTGTTTGCCGGCATCGCCTTTCTGGTGGCGCTGGGGACGGCCTGGGGCTTCCGCGCGCATCAGGGTTCGCTGGCGGTCGAACTCGCCTATCTGCTGATTGCCGTGGTGCTGGCCTTCATGCTGGTGCTGCATGTCATTCTGCCCTGGCACGCAAGGCGGCATTACTGCGAATTGGCCGCGGCGCATGGCACGACCAGCGTCGACTGGGATGCCCAAGGCATCTCGATCCGCGGCGAAAAGGGACAGACCAGGCTGGAGTGGAGCGACTTTTTCGGCTGGTCCGAACAGCGCGATCTGCTCCTGCTGTTCCAGAGCCACCGCCTGTTCAACCTGCTGCCCAAATCGGTACTCAGCAAGGAACAGCTCGCCGAAATCCGCAGCCATCTGAAAGCCGCTGGCGTGAAGAAACTCTAGCGCTCGATTAGCGTTCTTTCAGGCGCGGCATCAGTTCCACGAAATTGCAGGGCCGGTTGCGGCTGTCGAGCTGCTCGGCCAGGATGCCGTCCCACCCGTCCTTCACCGCGCCGTTCGATCCGGGCAGGGCGAAGATATAGGTGCCCCGCGACACTACCGCGCAGGCGCGGCTTTGCACGGTGGATGTGCCGATCGTATTGTAGCTGATCCAGCGGAACAATTCGCCGAAGCCGGGAATGTCCTTCTCCTTCACGCGGTCCAGCGCTTCGGGCGTCACGTCGCGGCCCGTCAGCCCGGTGCCGCCGGTGATGACCACGGCATCCACCCCGGCATCGTCGATCCACGCATTCAGCCGGCCTACGATGATATCGGCATCGTCGCGTTCCAGCGCGCGGTCCGCCAGAGCGTGCCCGGCCTTGGCGATGCGTTCGGCCAGAATGTCGCCCGACGTATCCTCATCGGGCCCGCGCGTGTCGGACACGGTGAGAAGCGCGATATTGATCGGTTTGAATTCCCGCGAAGGATCGACGGCCATTTCGGTATGAACTCCAGACCTCAGAAATCGTGGCTGGAGCGGTCCGTATCGTCTCGCTGGGCCGAAAGCCAGACCCGGCCGCCATTGCCGGCATCGGGGAAGCCGGGCCAGCGGCCCTGCGCCAGGGCGACGCGGCTGGGGGAATCGCTGGCGGCCTGGCGTTCATACATCCAGTAATTGCGCATCACGATCGCGACATAGCCGCGCGTTTCCCAATAGGGGATCGATTCCATGTAAAGCAGCGGATCGTTTTCGTCGCGGATCTCGCTGTTCCAGCGGGTTACCGGCGAAAGCCCGGCATTATATGCCGCCATGATCTTTGGCAGCTTGCCTTCGGTGGCGCGGGCATCGCGCAGCATTTCAAGGTTTTGCTGGCCGAAAGCCAGATTCACGCGGGGATCGGAAAGGTCCACGGCCGATGCGCTCATCTGCAAGGCAGGGGCGTGTTCGCGTACCGTGATGGGGGTGATCTGCATCACGCCCTGCGCATTGGCGGGGCTGACCGCGGTGGTGCGGAAATTCGATTCCTGCAGCGCATGGGCGTAAGCCAGCGCCGGGTCGACCTGCCAGCCGGTGACCGGCATCCATTTGGGCGTGGGATAGCGCGAGGCCGGGTCCGACATGCCGCCGCGCGGCGCGTTATAGGCCATGTAAAGCTGCGTGGAAGGCAGGCCCAGGCTGCGCGCTAGGCGGGAGAGGCTCTCATAATCGCGCGGATCGCCGATGCGGGCCTGATGCAGCAGGACTTCGCTCGCCAGATTGTCGCGCCCCAGTTCCATCAGCTCGATGGCCATCTGGACATTGCGATTGTCTTTCAGGCGCTTCCAGTCGCTATCGTTGAAATCGGCGCCGGCATATTGGGCGGGCAGCGTCTGGCCGAGCTGTTCGGCCGCCAGCATACCATAGAGCGTTTCGTCATATTGCGCCGCATAACGCAGAAACTGCGCCGCTTTTTCGGGCATGCGGCAGCGGATCGAAGCGCGGTTGGCCCAATAGGCCGAAGCGGCTGTCAGTTCCGGATTGGTGCTCCTGCGTGTGGCCTGTTCGAAGCCGGACAGCGCGCTGCGGCAATCGCCCAGGCGCCATGCGGCCAGCCCGGCCACCCAGTCGCCTTCCGCGACCCACGGGCCGGACCCTTCCGACACGCTGCGCGCAATCGCCAGAGCGGCGGCGTCCTGGTTTTCGATATAGTAGCTCCAGGCCACACGCTGGCGCCATTCGGCGCGCGCGGCGGGGCTGAGATCGGAATCGATCCCGTCCAGCAGCAGGCGTGCGCCGTCGGGATCGTCATTGCTGATCCGGGCGAGGATTTCGCTGGCCACGGACCCCGGCATCGTGCCGTCGTCGATCGAGCCGGGGCGAATGCGCTTGGGCGCCGAACGCTGGCGCGTGAAGCTGTGCTCGGCCGGCAGATCGGGCATGGAGGAGAGCCCGCGGCTGAGCCCAAGGCGGGCCATCTGCGCGGCCTGCGGCAGATCGCGCCCGCTGCGCAGCCAAGCTTCGATCTGCGGCAGTTCGACGCGCGGAGAATTGGCGGCGAGATAGAATTCGGCCTTGACGATTTCATGCAGCGGGCCGCTGCTGCGCTGGCCCAGCAATTGCTGCACCCGGTCCCAATCCTGGCGGTCGATCGCGGCAAAGACTTCGCTGTAATAATCGCGGTCTTCGCGCGAGAGCAGGGTGGGCACATCGCTGCGCACGGCACGGGCGTGGAAATATTCGGCGCTGCTGGCCGCTGCCGGCATTGGCGCCGAAAAAGCCATGCCGCCTGCCAGCAGAGCCAAGGCAACGCGTTTGGTGGAAATCGTTTTCAACCTGGTTACCCCGTCCAATCCAGCCAGTTCTGCCAAAACCTTGAACGCGTTGCCGGCCTTTGCAGCATGAGTTCGAGGCTCCGGCCCTGTAGAGCTGGAATGCTGCGCCCTTCATGGTTAATTTTTCGTAAAGATACAGGACTCTGCGCCAAATTGTGGCCAAGAAGCGGCAGAACGTCTCTTCCCATGACGAGGACCCTCTCCGGCGCGGCCAGGCCGATATGGTGCAGGGTGATCGCGCCGAGCCCGCGCTGCGCCATCTCCGGTATGTCGGCAAAGGCCATGTGGCGCGGCAAGCCTGCGGCCAGGTAGACATCGTCTGCCGCAACGTCCGCTGCCGCCAGGAAGCTTTCCAGCAGGCGGCCTTGCGGGCCGGAAAGCAGCATTTCTGTATCTTCCGCTTCGGGCGCGGGGACCAGGATCATCAGCCTGGCCCCGGCTTGGCCGCGCGGGGCGATGCGCGGGCGCGAACCGCCTTCGTCCAGGCTGGGTTCGGCCAGCCACCAGGCGGCGAAGCTTTCCAGATCGGTGGGCCAATTGGCCGGATCTCCGCCGATCGGCGGCTGCGAAGGGGTAGGGGCGGCGGCCGGCGTACGGGCCGCAGAGGCGGCGAGAGCGGCGTTGTCCCCGGCGCTTTTTGAGGCTGGCTGTTCGCCGGCATCCGGCGCCGGATCGGCCAGCCAGCTATTCGGCTCGTCGGTAAAGGCCAGGTCCACACCCGCTTCGCGCCACCAATCGGCAGCGGCGGAAAGCTGGTCGGCCAGAGACTGGGATGGGCGTGCGTCCATGTGTCCAAGGAGTCTTGACCTGACTGCGCCAAGCAATCAAGTCTCAGCCATGTATAGAACACAAGCATCCGAAATCGGGGCGTGCAGGCAATGAGTGAACGGGAATCCATGCCTTACGATGTAGTCATCGTAGGGGCCGGCGTGGCGGGGCTTGCCGCTGCGATCCGCCTGAAGCAGGCCAGCGCGGAAACCACCGTCTGCATTCTGGAAAAGGGTTCCGAAGTCGGCGCGCATATTCTTTCGGGCGCGGTGTTCGATCCCCGGGCGCTGGACGAGCTGCTGCCGGACTGGCGCGATGATGGCTGCCCGATGGCCGAAGTGCCGGTGACGGACAATTGGCATTGGGCGCTCTCCCGCAATGGGAAGACTGCGCTGCCGCATGCGATGATGCCCCCGCTGATGAGCAATGAAGGGTGCTATACCGGCTCGCTCGGCAATCTGTGCCGCTGGCTGGCGGAAAAGGCGGAAGCGCTGGGGGTGGAGATATTCCCCGGCTTCCCGGCCGCCGAAGTCCTGTTCGACGAAACAGGCGCCGTGATGGGCGTCGCCACGCAGGATATGGGCGTGGCCAAGGATGGCAGCCACAAGCCGGACTATCAGCCCGGGATGGAACTGCATGCCAAATATACCCTGTTTGCAGAGGGCGCGCGCGGCCATCTGACCAAGCGATTGAAGGCGAAATACCACCTGGAGGAAGACTGCCAGCCGCAGATTTACGGGCTGGGCGTCAAGGAATTGTGGGACATCGCGCCCGAAAAGCATGTGCCCGGCCGGGTGATCCACACGCAGGGCTGGCCCTTGTCGGAAAGCGGCAGCTGGGGCGGCGGGTTCCTCTACCACCAGGCGAACGGGCAAGTGGCTTTGGGCTTCGTGACGGCGCTCGATTACGCCAATCCCTATGTCAGCCCCTATCAGGAGTTCCAGCGCTGGAAGCACCATCCGGAAATCGCGGCGGTGCTGGAAGGCGGCAAGCGCGTTTCCTACGGCGCGCGGGCGATCAATGAAGGCGGATGGCAATCGGTGCCGGAACTCAGCTTCCCCGGCGGCGCGCTGATCGGCTGTGCGGCCGGCTTCGTCAATGTGCCGCGCATCAAGGGCAGCCATACCGCGATGAAGAGCGGGATGCTGGCCGCCGATGCGGTGGCCGAAGCGCTGCAGGCCGGGCGCAAGAATGACGATGTCACCGGCTATGGCGCCGTGCTGCGTTCCAGCTGGATCGCCGAAGAGCTGGAACTGGTGAAGAACGCGCAGCCCGCCGTGGCCCGGTTCGGCGGCACGCTGGGCACGTTGCTGGCCGGGATCGATATGTGGATGCGCACATGGAAGATCGGCCTGCCGATCACGATGAAGCATCGCACGGACGCCTCGGAAACCGAGCGGGCCGATCACTTCAAGCCGATCGACTATCCCAAGCCCGACGGCGTGCTGAGCTTCGACCGGCTATCCTCGGTCTATCTTTCCGGCACCAATCATGAGGAGGATCAGCCCGGCCATCTGCTGCTGAAGGATCCGGCCGTGCCGACCGAGATCAATCTGCCGCTCTATGCCGGGCCGGAGGCACGCTATTGCCCGGCGGGCGTCTATGAATTCGTCGGGCTGGAGGAAGGCGATCCCAAGCTGGTGATCAATGCGCAGAACTGCGTCCACTGTAAGACCTGCGATATCAAGGACCCGACGCAGAATATCGAATGGGTGACGCCCGAAGGCGGCGGCGGACCGAATTACCCGAATATGTGAGCGCGCTTTGGCCGGCCATATCGGGCGCGAGCCCGGGCCGCCAATTCACCCGCCATACGATGGCGGCCGCTCAAGCGGCATGTTCGGCCGCTTCATGGGCAATAACCGGGGTATAGGCGGGATCCGCAAGGACCGCGGAAACCAGGAAGTCTTCGACTGCGTCCCATTCCGGCCCGGTACATTTCGGGTTGCGGTAGAGCGAAAGGCGCCGTGTGCTCGTGTGGAACAGCATCTGGACGCTCTCTCGCTGTTTGAAACTCAATAGCGGTTCCAGAACGCGGCCTACGGCCTGGCCATTTTCGAGAACGGCGGTGATCACGTCGAAATATTGTGCGCGCCTGACGATGTTCTTCGGCCTGATTCCATGACTGGCCAACTCGCACAGTGAGCGGTTTTCGAAATATGTTCCCTTGGAAGGCAGCACGAAGGGCAGTTCGCTTATCTGTTCAGGGGTAATCGGCGACGAGAGCATTTTCAGAAAGTCCCTGTGTCCGAACACGCCGCAATTGGCCGAGGCGATCTTTCTCGTATCCGGTGCCAGATCATGATCATCCGACTCGTTCAGCAGGATGAAATCATGGTCGGCCTGCATCAGCTTCATGGATGGATTCTTGTCGAAATGGTCCGCCCTGATATGCAGATCCAGATTCGGGTTCTGTC
Source organism: Alphaproteobacteria bacterium (assembly GCA_030426245.1). Classification (GTDB taxonomy): domain Bacteria; phylum Pseudomonadota; class Alphaproteobacteria; order Sphingomonadales; family Sphingomonadaceae; genus Andeanibacterium. The sequence continues at coordinate 21,597 of JAUHYZ010000032.1, forward strand.
CGATGAAACGGCACAATTGCGGCCTTACCAGGCGATTGAAGATATACTGGCTGACGAAGGCGGTCACCGTAACGGTGGGCATTTCCTTCACTGATGGCTGCTTGCGCGAATGCGCGGCAAGCCGCGTGGCCGCTTCCCGAAACAAGACCAGATCGGCAAGGAATTCCGTGCCATCGTGGGTGGGTGTTGTCGGCTGCCCCGGAGTGCGGCTGAACAATTGCACGCCCAATTGGTCTTCCAGAGCCTTGATCTGACTGCTGACGGAGGCCTGAGAGATGCCCAGGGCTTCCCCGACTTCCTTGAAGCTGCCACGTTCGCAGAGGAGTGAAAACACGTCCAATTGGCGAAGGGTGAACGGATGAGCTGCCAGATCCTTGTTCGTCATGCCTCTGCATAACATCAAAGTTATACAATGCCATAAGTTCGTGCCCCGTTGTGTCCTGCGTTTTTCTGCCCGTATTCGTGCTTCCTGTGATTGGGTCGAAAATAGACCGGAGATGGCAGGCCACAGATCAAAAGACGGGCCTGCGTAAACAGGGGTTTACCGCGATCTCAGGACTATCGGTGCTCTTCGGGTCGCAATCGAAGTGCATTCAAAACAGGGACTGATTGCATCGGCCCCCTTGCACCGCACAAGAAAAAGGGGGTGGATCTGCTCAGGCAGGCCCACCCCCGATCTTGTCAAAGTCTCAGATTCTCAGGAATCCGACTCGTCCAGAGCCTTGCTGACCAGGATATTCACCGAGACGCGGCGGTTTTCGGCCTTGCCCTGGTTCGTATCGTTGGTTGCCACAGGCTGCGATTCCGACATGCCGGTGGGGGTCAGCATGCGATAGGGCTTCCAGCCGCAGGCCTGCTGCAGATAGTTGACCACGCGGCCGGCGCGGCGCTCGCTCAGCACCTGGTTGTAGTCCTGGCTGCCGTCTGAATCGGTGTAGCCGACCACCAGCATCAGGGCGTTTTCCATTGCGTCGGCTTCCTGGGCGATCGCGCACAGTTCGGTCTCGGCTGCCGGCGAAAGGTTCCACTTGCCGCTGTCGAAATAGACATTGGTGGTGCCCATGACATTGTACTTGTCGATATCGGCCATGCGCCCGCGCAGGGCTTCCGCCGCTGCCGCATTCTTGCTGATCGCCTCTTCATTCTGGGTGAAGCGCTGCGACGTGCCGCTGCGGATCATCTGCGCGGTTTCGAGATCGTCCGTCTTGAACTTGATCTCGCTGGCCACCAGGCCGCTGCGCCACTGCACCGTCTTGATCGAAACCGGCAGACCGTTGAGCAGGGCGTCGTCGGCGAGCGTCTTGCGGCCGAGGCCCAGGAAACCGCCGGTGCCCTTGATTTCGGTGCCTTCGCTGACGAGCACGACATTGCTGTCGCCGGCATCACTCATCACGTTCAGGCGGTAATCGTTGCGTGCGGCGATGAAGCCTTCGATTTCGGGGCCTTCAGCCATGCCGGAAAGGTCGGCCGGCGGATTGCCGAGCACGGTGGTCATGACTTCGCCTTCTTCGGCTCCGGTCGCTGCGGCCGGCTGCAATTCCTGAGCCGACAGGCCGGCCGACATCGGCAGGGAAACGATTGTAAACAGGCAGAGGGCTTTCATCCTCTTGGAAACGACACTCATTATAATGCTCCTTCAAGCTTCACCGGCGAGTTGTGCACGTTCGCGACTTATCCCGAGAAATCCCATATTATGGTATATCCGGCTGTCAGAACCCCCAATATCTCGCTTGGAAAAATACCTATTAGACGCGCGGTATGCGAATGCCCGCGTGGATGCCAAACACTCCGGCACGCGAACGGTTCCACCTAAAATTAACCATACAGAGCCAATCCGAGTGCAGTTTGCGACGAACCGTTGCATTCAGGCTGCGACGAAGCGTTGCGGTTCGGACCCGGGGGCATCCGGCAGGCCGCGGCAAGTGCAGCCCGCCCGTTGCGGAATGCTGCGGAACTTGTCACTAACCGGTGGGCATGTCCCGTTCTCTCGAAAGCCTTCATCCGCGCAGCATCAAACTGCTGACCAAGGATCTGCGCAAGCTGGTCGAAACGCGCCTGTGGGTGCAGATTCTGATCGGAATGGTGCTGGGCGTCGCGGCCGGCATTGCGCTGGCTCCTTCCGCCGGATGGGTTTCGCCCGCCAATTCCGAAGTGATCGGCAACTGGGTCTCGCTGCCGGGCGAACTGTTTCTGGTGACGATCAAGATGGTGATCGTGCCGCTGGTGATCGCCTCTGTCGTGCGCGGCATCGCGGCCAGCGGCGATGCGCACCAGCTGCGTAAAACGGGCATTGGCCTGGCCATCTATTTCGTGGGGACGACGCTGCTGGCGATCGCCCTGGGGTTGATGGTGGGCTATCTGGTGCAGCCTGGACTTTATGTCGATCCGGGCGTGGGGCAGGCGCTTTCGGGCGGTGCGGTGCCTGATATCGAACCGCTGGAGACCAACGGGATCGAAATGGCCTCGCTGCCCCAGGCGATCGTTTCGGTACTGCCGCAAAATCCGCTGAGCGCGATCGTGGAAGGCGAATTGCTGCAGATCGTGGTGCTGGGCGTGGTGCTGGGCGTTGCGCTGATTTCCATGGCGCCCGAAAGCGCGCGTCCGCTGCTGGACCTGATGGGATCGATCCAGCAGGTTTCGATGAGCGTCGTCTCCTTCGTCATGCGCTTTGCCCCCATCGCGGTGTTCGGCTTGCTTGCGCGGGCGATGATGCAGACCGGGCCAGGCGTGCTGGTGGGCGTGGGTGTCTATGCCGCCAGCGTGATCGCCGCCCTGCTGCTGCTTTTGGGGCTCTATCTCGCGATCGTATCGCTGTTCGGGCGGCGCAATCCGCTGCGCTTCCTGGGGCATATACGCGATGCCCAATTGCTGGCCTTTTCCACCGACTCTTCGGCGGCGACCATGCCGGTTTCGGTGCGCGTCGCGGAAGACAATCTGAAGGTCCGCCCGTCCACAGCGCAGATCGTGATCCCGCTGGGCGCCACGATGAATATGGGCGGCACGGCCTGCTATCACGGGATCGCCACGATCTTCATGGCGCAGCTGTTCGGGATCGACCTTCAGCCCCCCGCGCTGATCGCCGTGATGCTGACATCGCTGGGCGCATCCATTGGCGCGCCTGCCGCGCCGGGCGTGGGGATCATGGTGCTATCGGGCGTATTGGCCGCCGCCGGGATACCGCTGGGCGGGCTGATGCTGATCATCGGGCTGGACCAGGTGCTGGAACGCATACGCTGCGTGATGAACGTCACGGGCGATCTGGTGGCCTGCGTGGTGATGGACCGTTTTGCGGGAGGCAAGATTTCGCGGGAAGAAGAGGTCGCGCGCGAGTGGATGTTCGAGGCCGAACGCGCCAAATCCGATTCCGATGTCCTGACTTCCTAAGCTGCTATCCTGCGAACAGCGCAAGGCCGAGCCCGCCTGCCAGCCAGACGAAGGCAGTGAAGGCCAGGATGCGTAGAATGCTCTCTCCCCAGCTATCCGTGTCGCTGCCCATGAAGCCTGCGGTGCGCGCCTTCCACACCAGGAAGGCCGCGCTCAAGCCGGCAAAGGCGAGGTTGAGGAACAGCGTGTAATCGACCGCGAAGAATTCCTGATCGGTCACGCTGGAGCCATTGGCCGAAGAGGGCAGCAGCCCGGCCATCGCGAAACCGTAATGCAGGAGGAGCGAGGCCGCGACCAGGATCGCCAGAAACACGGCGAGGATATAGAGCGCCATTTTCCAGCCGTAATATTTGGCCTGGATGCGCAGCACCGGAAACACCACCAGGTCTGAAAAGATGAAGGCCATGATCCCGGCGAAGCTTACTCCGTTCGAAAACAGCACGGCCGCCAGCGGGATATTCCCCATCGATCCGATAAAGGTGAAGAAGGCCGCCACGGGCCCCACCAGCGCCTGCAGCAGCAATTCCCAGAAGCTCGGATCGCTGCCCTGGCCCGAACCGGCAAACAGCGCCTCGAAAAAGCTCTTCGGCACGAAGGCGGCAATGATCCCGGCGACCGTGAAGCCCACCGTCACGTCTTTCCAGACCATTCGCCATTCCATCACATAGCGGTTGGCAACCTGCCGCCAGCCTTCGCGGCTTTTGATCAACTCGCGCCAGTCCGGCACTTCTCCGTCCTCATCCTCGCCGAAGGTTTCGCGCGCATGTTCGCGGGCCTGCTCGATCAGTCGCTTCGGCCGGGTCAGCCGCACGATCAGCCACATCAGCAGGATCAGCAGGATTCCGCCGACATATTCTCCGACCACGAATTGCCAGGT
>JAUHYZ010000033.1 GCA_030426245.1 Alphaproteobacteria bacterium
CGGCAGGGATTATCTTCTTCTGCTTCTTCTACACGGCAGTGGTGTTCAATCCGGAGGAAACGGCCGACAATCTGAAGCGCAATGGCGGCTTCATCCCGGGCATCCGTCCGGGCAAGAACACCGCCACCTATCTCGATTACGTGCTTACGCGCATCACCGTTGTCGGTGCGATCTATCTCACGGTGGTTTGCGTCGTTCCGGAATACATGATCGCACAGACGGGCATTCCGCTATTCCTGGGCGGCACCAGCCTGCTGATTGTGGTCAATGTCACGGTCGATACGATTACACAGATCCAGTCCCACTTGCTGGCGCACCAGTATGGTGACCTGATCAAGAAGGCGAAGCTGAAAGGCCGCATACGATAGAAACCGGCATGGGCCGGAGGCGATCCGGCCCGAATGCCGCAAATTTGGGTTGAGCCAATGAATATCATCCTTCTCGGACCGCCCGGCGCGGGCAAAGGTACCCAGGCAACCAGGCTGGTCGAACGCTATGGGATGCGTCAGCTTTCCACCGGCGACATGCTGCGTGCGGCAGTGAAGGCGGAAACCCCGACCGGCCTCAAGGTCAAGGCGATCATGGAAGCGGGCGAGCTCGTTTCAGACGAGATCGTCTCGGCGCTCATTTCCGACGAGTTGGAAGCGCTCAGCGCGAAGACCGGCGTGATCTTCGATGGTTATCCGCGCACGGCGGAGCAGGCCCATTCGCTCGACGGTATTCTGGCAAAGCATAACCGCAAGCTCGACCGCGTGGTGGAACTGGCCGTGGATGAGGACGCTCTGGTCGAACGGATCACCGGGCGTTTCACCTGCGCGAAATGCGGTGAAGGCTATCACGATGTGCACAAGCTGCCCCGCACTGAGGGCGCGTGCGACAAATGCGGCAATGGCGAATTCAAGCGCCGGCCCGACGATACCGAGGAAACCGTGCGTACGCGCATGGCCGAATACCGCGCCAAGACCGCACCGATCCTGCCGATCTATGAAGAGCGGGGGATCGTCGAACGGGTCGACGGCATGGCCGATATCGACGAAGTCAGCGGATCGATCGAAACGGTACTCGGGCTCGGCAGTTAGCTTTCGCTGCTGCGCAATCGGTGACGATATGCGCCGCTTTTGCGGCCATCTGCATGTCCGGATTTTGACCCTGGATCGCGACTAGGGTATACAGATTTTAACGTCATACAAAGTGACCGCTCGGTGCGGGGGTTTCCCTTTGCGCCCAGCTTGCTGTTGACGGCGGCTTCGAATCGCCCTAAGCCGCCAAGCATTCGACAGGTACGGGTAAGTCCGGCAGGCGGCAATTGCGCGCCATCCGGGCTTTTTGCTGTGGAGAGGCATCCCGGATTTGGCGAGTTTAACATCGCGTTGAGATAGGGGCGCCCGTTTCTGGCGGGACCTCTGTGGAGCAGGAGAATTAAGTGGCTCGTATTGCCGGGGTCAATATCCCCACAAACAAGCGCGTGATCGTCGCGCTGACATATATTCACGGAATCGGTCCGACGACGGCGAAAGTCATCGCGGACAAGCTTGGCATCGATCATAGCCGCCGCGTGCAGGATCTGTCCGATGCGGAAGTGCTGCAGATCCGTGAAACGATCGACAGCGAGTATGCCGTGGAAGGCGATCTTCGCCGTGAAACTGCCATGAACATCAAGCGCCTGATGGATCTGGCCTGCTATCGCGGGCTGCGTCATCGCCGGGGCTTGCCGGTTCGCGGACAGCGCACTCACACGAATGCCCGCACCCGCAAGGGCAAGGCAAAGCCGATCGCCGGCAAGAAGAAATAAGCAGGGCTTCACCGCTCCGCTTAATTTCCATTCCTAGGATAGGATAAAGACCATGGCACGCGAACCCCAACGCATTAAACGGCGGGAACGCAAAAATATCAGCAGCGGCGTCGCGCATGTGAACGCCAGCTTCAACAACACGATGATCACCATCACGGACGCTCAGGGCAATGCGATCAGCTGGTCCTCCGCGGGCATGATGGGCTTCAAGGGTAGCCGCAAATCGACACCTTATGCAGCACAGGTGGCAGCGGACGACGCGGGCAAGAAGGCCGCCGAACACGGCGTACGGACGCTCGAAGTCGAAGTGAAGGGCCCTGGCTCTGGCCGGGAAAGCGCACTCCGTGCGCTCCAGGCAGTGGGCTTCACGATCACCTCGATCCGGGATGTTACTCCGATCCCGCACAATGGCGTGAGGCCTTCCAAGCGCCGCCGCGTCTGATTTGAACCTGCCTCGCGGTTCTCCCGGGCCGCACAGCTATTCGATCGGTTGCGGCGCTCCTGGCGTCAGCAACCGTTCTTGCAAGTATAGAACCTTTAGGGGAAGTCCATGTCCGTCAATCTGAAGAACTGGCAGGAACTGAAGAAACCCAATAGCCTTGAAATCAAGGCCGGTGGCGATGCGAAGCGCAAGGCCACTTTTGTGGCGGAACCGCTAGAACGCGGTTTCGGCCTGACGCTGGGCAATGCCCTGCGCCGCGTGCTGCTCTCGTCGCTGCAGGGTGCAGCGATCACCTCGATCAAGATCGAGAACGTGCTGCACGAATTCTCCTCGCTCGCCGGTGTGCGCGAGGATGTTACCGACATCGTCCTCAACGTGAAGCAGATCGCGCTGAAGATGGAAGGCGAAGGCCCCAAGCGGCTGCAGCTTTCCGCGACCGGCCCTGCCGAAGTGAAGGCGGGCGATATTGCCGTGACCGGCGATATCGAAGTGATGAACAAGGATCTGGTGATCTGCCATCTGGACGAAGGCGCGACGCTCAACATGGAACTGACCGCCGACAGCGGTAAGGGCTATGTTCCGGCCGTGTCCAACCGTCCGGTCGATGCGCCGATCGGCCTGATCCCGGTCGACTCGCTATATTCGCCCATCCGCCAGGTGAGCTACAAGGTCGAGAATGCCCGTGTCGGGCAGGAGCTCGACTATGACAAGCTGAGCCTGACGATCGAAACCGACGGCACCGTGACGCCCGAGGATGCAGTGGCCTACGCCGCACGTATCCTGCAGGACCAGCTCACGCTGTTCGTCCATTTCGAAGAAGGCATTCCGCAGGCCGCAAGCCCGATGATCGGGGTTGCAGCGCAGCCGGAAGAAAGCGATGCTAACCAGCTCAACCGCTACCTGCTCAAGAAGGTGGACGAGCTGGAACTGTCGGTTCGCAGCGCCAACTGCCTCAAGAACGACAACATCATCTATATCGGCGATCTGGTTCAGAAGACCGAAGCGGAGATGCTGCGCACGCCGAATTTCGGCCGCAAGTCGCTCAACGAGATCAAGGAAGTGCTCTCCAGCATGGGGCTGCGCCTGGGCATGGATATCCCTGGCTGGCCGCCGGAGAATATCGAAGAAATGGCCAAGAAGCTCGAACAGGAACTGCTTGGCTAATACGGGCAATGGCGGCGGGCCCTGACCGCCGCCAGTACCGGGGTACCTCGCACGGCCCCCTTACGAACGGAGAAGAACAATGCGTCACAAGATTTCCGGCCGCAAACTGCAGCGCAAGAGCGGCCACCGCGCCGCCCTGCTGCGCAATATGGCCGCCGCTCTCATCAAGCATGAGCAGATCCAGACGACCACGCCCAAGGCGAAGGAACTGCGCCCCTATGTCGAAAAGCTGATCACGCTTGCCAAGCGTGGCGGACTTTCCAACCGCCGTCTGGCGCATTCGCGCCTGCTCGACGACGCGCAGGAAAAGAAGCTCTTCGATGTGCTGGCGGAGCGCTACAAGGGCCGTGAGGGCGGCTATACCCGTGTCATCAAGGCCGGCATTCGCGCATCCGACGCGGCGCCGATCGCGATTATCGAGCTGGTGGACCGCGATGTCGATGCCAAGGGGCAGGACAGCGGCCCTGTCATGACCGATGAAATGGACATGGCGGAGGCCTGAGGCCGAACCTCGATCGGCTTTACAGCTTTGAAATTGCAAAGGCGGCGGCGATCTTTAGGGTTGCAGCCGCCTTTGTGTTTGGGAGAACGCCATGAAAGCCGCCATGGGCGCCGTGCTGGGCGCCGCACTTCTCTTGCTTTGCGCCGCTTCTCCTGCTGACGAGCCGATCATGACCAAGCCAGACTATCCCGAAACGCGCCGCGACGACGTGGTGGAAGAAATCTTCGGCCACACGATTGCCGATCCCTATCGCTGGCTCGAAGAGGATGTGCGCGGCAGCGAAGACGTCGACGATTGGGTCGAACGCCAGAACCGGGTGACCGACGCCTATCTGGAAAAGCTGCCGGCGTGCGACTGGTTCGAAAGCAAGATCGGCGAACTCTACAATTTCGAACGTTTCGGCCTGCCGGTGAAAGCGGGGGAGCGTTATTTCTACACCCGCAATAGCGGGCTGCAGAATCAGGCGCCGCTCTATGTGCGCGACGCCCTGGAGGCGGAGCCGCGCCTGCTGCTCGATCCCAATGAATGGGCGGAAGACGGGGCCACGGCACTGAGCGGGTGGAAGGCTTCGCCCGATGGCAGCATGCTGCTTTACGCGGTGCAGGATGGCGGCACCGACTGGCGGATCCTGCGCGTGCTGGACGTCGAGAGCGGGCAGGTGCTGGAAGACGAGGTCCGCTGGGCCAAATTCACCGCCCTGGCCTGGGTGGGGGAGGAAGGCTTCCTCTATTCGCGTTTCCCTGAGCCGGAAGAGGGCAGCGATTTTCAGGCACTGAATTACAACCATGCGGTCTATTTCCACCGCATCGGCACGCCGCAATCGGAAGACGAACTGGTCTTCGCGACGCCGGACCATCCCAAGCGCAGCCATTATGCCGAAGTTATGCATGGCGGCCGCTGGGCCGTGATCACCAGTGCAGTGGGCACGGATTCGCGATACGAAATCCATGTCATCGATCTGGCCGCCCGCAAGGAGAATGGCTGGAAGCCGTGGCGCATCGTCGAAGGCTTCGAGAATGCCTGGAACGCGGTGGACGCCGTGGGCAGCACGCTGTGGTTCGTGACCAATGAGAATGCGCCGCGCTACCGCGTCGTCTCGATCGATCTGGACGAACCCGATCCGGATTGGTCGGTCGTGGTCCATGAAAAGGAACAGCCGATCGACGGGGCCACGATCGTGGGCGACAAGCTGATTCTGGCCTATCTGAAAGACGCCACGTCGCTGGCGCAGATCTACGGGCTGGACGGCGCTCCGCTCAAGAAGATCGAGCTCAACGGGCTGGGCACGGCATCAGGCTTCACCGGCAAGCCGGGCGATCCGGAAACCTTCTATGGCTATTCCAGCTTCAACCAGCCCGGTTCGATCTACCGGCTCAACATCGAAACCAACGAGACGGCGACTTTCGCCCAACCCGAAGTCACGTTCGATCCAGAAGATTATGCGGTGGAACAACGTTTCTACCAGTCGAAGGACGGGACCACGATCCCGATGTTCATCGTCCGCAGCCGCGAAGTGGCCGAAGCGGGCAAGGCGGTGCCCACGCTGCTCTATGGCTATGGCGGTTTCGATATCTCGCTGACGCCGGGCTATGCCGCCAGCCGCATGGCCTGGCTGGAAGCGGGCGGGGCCTTCGCGCTCGCCAATATTCGCGGCGGCGGCGAATATGGCAAGGAATGGCACGATGCCGGGCGCCGCGCCAACAAGCAGAACGTGTTCGACGATTTCATTGCGGCAGGCGAATATCTGATCGCTGAGGGCATTACCCCGGCTGAGGGGCTGGCGATTCAGGGCGGATCGAATGGCGGCCTTCTGGTGGGGGCGGTGACCAATCAGCGGCCGGACCTGTTCGCGGCGGGCAACCCTGCCGTGGGCGTCATGGACATGCTGCGCTTCGATCGCTGGACGGCGGGCCGGTACTGGGTGGACGATTACGGCTATCCGGACCGCGAAGAGGATTTCAATATCCTGCGCGCCTATTCGCCCTATCACAATATCCGTTCCGGAACGGACTATCCCGCGCTGATCGTGACCACCGCCGATACGGACGACCGCGTGGTCCCTGGCCACAGCTTCAAATATACGGCTGCCTTGCAGGCCGCCGAACTGGGCGAGCGGCCGCAGCTGATCCGGGTCGAGACGCGGGCAGGGCATGGTTCCGGCAAGCCGACCGACAAGGCGATCGAGGAAGCGGCCGATATTCTGTCGTTCCTGGCCTATTGGACGGGGCTGAATCCTGCCGAAACTCCGGAAAACTAGGCATTCATAAAAGACGCCATTTTCATGAACGGCGGCTGTCTTGCGAGTTCAGCGTGATCTCACAGGCGAATCGCTAAACCATCCTCATCAAGCTTGGACATATCCGCCCAAGCGAAAGACAGAGGATGAAACCCATGAAGACCATTACCAAAGGCCTTGTCGGAACCGTCGCCGCAGGTGCGATGGCTATGGCTTCGGCCGCTCCCGCTCAAGCCCGCGACAATGACGGCATCGGTGCCGGCGAGATTATTGCCGGTGCGCTGATTATCGGCGGTATCGCCGCCGTGGCCGCCGCCGCATCGGACGATGACGACCGCTATGACCGCTATGGCTATCGCGACTACGATCGCCGCGGATATGGTGATCGGCATTACAATCGCGGCCGGGGCCATGCCCGCCAGGCTGTCGAGATGTGTGTCCGCGCAGCAGAAGGCACTGCCAGCCGGTATTCCTACGGCCGGGCAAATGTCACGGATATCCGCGACATCGACCGCAAGCGCGACGGCTTCAAGATTCGCGGCCGCATCGCCGTGGACGGCAATGACCGCTATCACCGCGGCTATGACCGCCGCTATCGCGGTGACTATAACAGGCGCGGTTACGACCGCGGCAATTTCACCTGTCAGGTCAGATATGGCCGGGTGGTAGACATCGACTACAGCGGCATTCGCGGTCTCTAATGTACCGCAATGATACGCAGGCGGTTCAGGCACAGGAAAGTCTGAACCGCCTATCGTAACGTATCGACTCGCCGTGTCAGGATACGGCGCAAACGCAAGGAGCCGCACAATGGCCCGTATATCGACCCGTTTCGCAAAATTCGCTGCCGCTGCGGCAGCGCTCTCTCTGGCCGCGACACCTGCGGCCGCTCGCGGTGGCTGGTATCATCACCGGCACCACGATCGCGGGATCGATGCGGGCGATGTGCTGGCCGGGGTTCTGATTCTGGGCGGCATCGCCGCCGTCGCCAGCGCGGCCAGCAAGTCCAAGCGCGAGGAGGAGTACCGGCGCGATTATCCCCCGCGCGAGCACTATCGCAGTTCCTATCCGGATGACCGTTACGACTATCGCGAAGCGCCGCGCAGCTATGCCAGCGGCGGGCTCGGCAATGCAGCGGATATCTGCGTCGATCAGGTCGAGCGCGGGCAGGAACGGGTCGCCAGCGTCGACAATGCCGCGCGCACCGGGGATGGCTGGCATATTTCCGGCCAGCTCGAACAGGGCGATGGATTCAGCTGCTGGATCGACAATGACGGGCGGATCCGCAATGTCGATGTCGGAGGCGGCTATTACAGCTCTTCATTTGATGACACGTCATCTGCCGAGCCTGAAGCTCGCTCAGCACCTTCAGCGGGCAATCAGTGGACCGATGCCGCCTATGCCCGTGCACGCGCCCAGGCGGCGCCTGCGAGCCCCTATGACGGAACCTTCGAATCCGATGAAGCGGATGCTGCCGAGATCGACGGCGATCTGAACGGTTAGGCTTCCGCCTTGGCGCTGTCGTCGCGCGAATAGCCCGGCAGCGTAATGCTCCAATAGAGCGCCGCGCTTCTAAGGCCGAAACCGGCCAGCGCCGATACGGCCCAGACCAGCGTTTCGGGTAGCTCCGCCAGAAGGCCGAGCGCACACAGCACGGAAGAGACCGCCGCCGGCGTCACGTAAAGTTCCGGCTGCAGCAGGATCGAAGGCGCCCCGGCCACCATGTCGCGCACGATGCCGCCCGCGCAGCCCGTCACCACGCCCATCAGCATGGCCGGCACCGTCGCCACCCCCAGGCTTAGCGAAATCGCCGTGCCCAGAACGGCATAGGCCGTCAGCCCGAAAGCGTCCGCATATTCCAGCAACTGGCCTTCCCACCAGCGCCGCGGAGTGAACCATGCAAGCGTAGCCACCGCCACGCACAGCGCGGCAATCAGCGGATCGTGAATCCAGAAGACCGGCCGGTCGATCAATATGTCGCGCACCGAACCGCCGCCGACGCCGGTAATCAGCGCGAAGAACACCATCGTGACATATGTCTGCCCCTCGCGTGCAGCCAGCAGCGCGCCGGAGAGGGCGAACACACCGGTGCCGACCAGCACCAGCGGATAAGCGAGGACGGCAGTATCGACGATATCAACAATCAGGGGGTCCATGGCACGAGCCTCCTTCGAGTCGCGGCAAAGGCCCCGCCGCTAGTCCTTCGCGAATAGGCTGTCCAGATTGGCGAAGGCCTTCATTTCGATCGCGTTGCCCGACGGGTCCAGAAAGAACATCGTGGCCTGTTCTCCGGCCTGTCCCTTGAAGCGGATATAGGGCTCTATTTCGAAGCGGACACCCGCAGCAGCCAAGCGATCGGCCAGCGCCTGCCAATCTTCCATCGTCAGGACGATGCCGAAATGGGGCACCGGCACATTATGGCCGTCCACCGGGTTGGAAGCATTCGCCTGTGCCGAATCGGGGGATAGGTGCGCGACGATCTGATGCCCGTAGAAATCGAAATCGATCCACTCATCGCTGCTGCGCCCTTCCGCGCAGCCCATGACGCCGCCCCAGAAACCGCGCGCCTCTTCCAGATCGCGGACCGGAAAGGCCAGATGGAATGGGCGCAGGGTCACGGGAGGGCTGGATGCCTAAATATGGATCGGCTTGCCGCGCACGGCCATCGCCGCTTCCTTCAGCGCCTCCGAATGGGTCGGGTGGGCGTGGCAGGTATAGGCGATATCCTCGCTCAGCGCGCCGAATTCCATGGCCTGGGCGGCCTGGGCAATCATCGTCCCGGCCAGGCTGGCGACGATCCACACGCCCAGCACCTGATCGCTTTCCGCATCGGCCACCACTTTCACGAAGCCGTCCGTATCGCGATTGGTCTTGGCGCGGCTGTTGGCCAGCATCGGGAACTTGCCCGTCTTGACCTTGTGGCCGGCTTCCTTGGCGGCTTCTTCGGTGAGGCCCACACCGGCGATCTCCGGCATGGTGTAGACCACGCTGGGGATGACATCGTGGTTCACGATGCCGATCTGCCCCGCGATATTCTCGGCCACGGCAATGCCTTCATCCTCGGCCTTGTGCGCCAGCATCGGGCCGGGGATCACATCGCCCACCGCCCACACGCCATCGATCTTCGTGCTGAAATCGTGATCGGTTTCGATCTGGCCGCGCTTGTTGGTCTCCAGCCCGATCGCATCCAGGTTCAGGCCATCGGTATTGGGCTTGCGGCCAATGGCCACCAGCACGCAATCGGCCTTCAGCTCCTCGCTGTCACCGCCCTCGGCAGGCTCCAGCGTCAGCGTGGCGGTCTTGCCGCGCACGCTGGCCCCGGTGACCTTGGTTGAAAGCTTGAATTCGATGCCCTGCTTGGAAAACAGCTTGTTCGCTTCCTTGCGCACTTCGCCGTCCATGCCGGGCAGGATCTGGTCGAGAAATTCGACCACGGTGACTTTCGCGCCCAGGCGCCGCCAGACGGAGCCGAGCTCCAGCCCGATCACGCCGCCGCCGATCACCACCATGTGCTTGGGCACCTTGGCCAGGGAAAGCGCGCCGGTGGAATCGACGATCACGCCCCTTTCATTGTCGACTTCGACATTCGGCAGGGGGGTGACGGAAGAACCGGTGGCGATCACGATATTTTCGGCGCTCACCGTCTTGCCGTCCACTTCCACGCTATGCGCGTCCTTGAAGCTGGCATGGCCTTTCAGCCAGTCGACCTTGTTCTTCTTGAAGAGATATTCGATGCCGCCGGTCAGGCCCTTCACGGCATCGTCCTTCTCGCTCAGCAAGGCGTCCAGATCGAGGCCGACCTTGCCGGTCTGCACGCCGAATTTGGCCAGCAAGCCTTCATTGGCTTCCTCGAACAGTTCGGAGCCATGCAGCATCGCCTTTGAGGGGATGCAGCCGACATTGAGGCAGGTTCCGCCCAATGTCCCCCGGCTTTCCGCACAGGCTGTCTTCAGGCCCAGCTGCGCCGCGCGGATCGCCGCGACATAGCCGCCGGGACCGGCACCGATAACCAGAACGTCGTAATCGTATTCAGCCATTACCTACTCCGTGGCCATGCGTTCCTGCGAAAGCAGGAACCCATAGTTTGCACCGCGCGATCACCTGTTGATGTCTTCCCACAGATCGCGCCATTGCAGGTTTACAGGTCGATCAGGAGCCGTGCAGGATCCTCGATCGCTTCCTTGATTATCTTGAGTGCAGTGACCGCCTCGCGCCCGTCGATCAGGCGGTGGTCGTAGCTCAGCGCGATATACATCATCGGCCGCACCACCACCTCGCCGTCCACGACCACGGCCCGGTCTTCGATCCGGTGCAGGCCGAGCACGGCGCTTTGCGGCGGATTGATGATCGGGGTGGACATCAGCGAGCCGAACACGCCGCCATTGGAGATGGTGAAGGTGCCGCCCTGCATGTCCGCCATGGTCAGCGTGCCGTCTTTCGCCTTCTGCCCGTAATCGGCAATTGCCTGCTCGATTCCGGCGAAGGACAGCTTGTCGCAATCGCGCACGACCGGCACCACCAGCCCGCCCGGCGCGCTGACCGCCACGGAAATGTCGACGAAATCGTGATAGACGATCTCTGCGCCGTCGATCTGCGCGTTCACTGACGGCACGTCCTTCAGCGCCAGCACGGATGCCTTGGCGAAGAAGCTCATGAAGCCCAGCTTGATGCCGTGCTTCTTGGCGAACAGATCCTTGTACTTGTTACGCGTTTCGATCACCGCGCTCATATCCACATCGTTGAATGTGGTCAGCAGCGCGGCTTCTTCCTGCGCGGCTTTCAGCCGCTTGGCGATCGTTTGACGCATCCGGGTCATCTTGACCCGTTCGGTGCGCCGCTCGCCGCCGGCGCTCGGCGCCGGGCTGGGGGTCGGTGCTTCGCCGGAGGCAGACGGGGCAGGCGCGCTGTCCTTCGCCTTGGCCGCAGCCAGCACGTCTTCCTTGGTCAGCCGGCCATCCTTGCCGGTGCCTTTGATCGTCGAGGGATCGACGCCGTGCTCCAGCACCGCCCGGCGCACTGCGGGCGAGAGGGTCAAGGACGTATCCGTCGCCTCCACCGGGCTCGGCGCGGGTGAGGGGGCAGGGGCCGCTTCGGATTTCTCTTCGGCGGGCTTGCTTTCCTGCTTCTCGCTCTTGGCGGGCGCGGAGGATGCTTCACCCTCTTCGACCAGCGCAATGATCGCCCCGACTTCCACCGTGTCGCCGAGCTCGACCTTGTGCTCGCTCAATACGCCGTTGATGGGCGAGGGGACTTCCACGGCAACCTTGTCGGTTTCCAGGCTGGCAATGGGTTCGTCGGCCTTTACGGCGTCGCCGGGTTGTTTGAGCCACTCGCCAATCGTGGCTTCGGTGACGGATTCGCCTAGCGTGGGGACTTTGACTTCGGTGGACATGGATTTTTTCCCTGTGCGGGTCGGGCTTGTTTGATCAGGACTTCTTCTTTGCTCGAGCGGCTTTGCCACCATCGGCGAGACCCAGTGCGATGCTGACGAGCGATTCCTGCTGGACTTTGTGGCGCGGCGCCAGGCCGGTTGCGGGCGAAGCCGCAGGCTCGCGTCCGGCATAGCTGGGGCGCATGCCTTGCTTGCCAGCCTCGTTCAGCGCCTTTTCGATCTGGCCTTCCGCGAAGAACCACGCGCCGTTGTTCTTGGGCTCTTCCTGCCACCAGATGACTTCTTCGAGATTGTCCATCCGCGCCATGCGGATCGCAAGCGGTTCGCCGGGGAAGGGATAGAGCTGTTCCAGGCGGACGATGGAAACGTCTTCCAGCCCGGCTTCATCGCGCGCCTCGATCAGGTCATAGGAAACCTTGCCGCTGCACAGCACGAGCCGGCGGACCTTCTTGTCGGGGATATCCTTCGTGTCCGAAAGGATCCGCATGAAATGGCCTTCGCCGGTGAATTCCTCCGCGGTGGATTTCGCCATCGGGTGCCGCAACAACGACTTGGGCGTCATGATGATCAGAGGCTTGCGGAACGGGCGCAGCATCTGCCGGCGCAATACGTGGAAATAGTTTGCCGGCACCGTGATGTTGCAGACCTGAAGATTGTCGTTGGCACACAGCTGCAGGAAACGTTCCAGGCGGGCGGAACTGTGTTCCGGTCCCTGGCCTTCATAGCCATGCGGCAGCAGCAGCACGAGGCCGTTGGCGCGCAGCCACTTCGCTTCGCCAGCCGCGATATACTGATCGATGATGATCTGCGCGCCATTGGCGAAATCGCCGAATTGCGCTTCCCACAAGACCAGCGTCTTGGGATCCGCCGAGGCGAAGCCGTATTCGAAGCCCAGCACGCCATATTCCGACAGTGGACTGTCATAGACCTCGAACTTGCCGTGGGGCAGGGTGGTCAGCGGGATATATTTGCGCTCGGTCTTTTGATCGATCCACATCGCATGGCGCTGGCTGAACGTGCCGCGCCCGGAATCCTGGCCCGACAGGCGCACGCCGAAGCCTTCGGTCACCAGGCTGCCGAAGGCGAGCGCCTCGGCCGTGGCCCAGTCGATATCCTTGCCCGTTTCGAACATCTCGCGCTTGGCGTCGATCACGCGGCCCAGCGTCTTGTGGATGTTCAAATCGTCCGGCACCGTGGTCAGGGTGCGGCCCAGGCTTTCGAACAGCTTGGTTTCGATTGCGGTGTTGATGTTGCGGCGCGCGGTTTCCGGATCCGCCGGCTTGTTCAGCCCGCTCCACCGTCCGCCGAACCAGTCCGCCTCGTTGGGCTTGTAGCTCTTGCCCGCCTCGAACTCGTTATCCAGCGTGGCCACGAAATGGTCGGCGGTCTCGCCCGCCCAATTGGCGTTGATCACGCCTTCTTCGATCAGGCGCTTGGAATAGACCTCGCTCACCCGCGGATGCTTGCGGATCTGCGAATACATCAGCGGCTGGGTGAAGCTCGGCTCATCGCCTTCATTGTGGCCGAAGCGGCGATAGCACCACATGTCGATCACGATGTCGCGCTTGAAGCGCTGGCGGTATTCGATCGCCAGCTTGCAGGCGAAGGTCACCGCTTCGGGATCGTCGCCATTCACATGCAGGATCGGCGCCTGGACGCCTTTCGCAACGTCCGAGGGATAGGGCGAGGAGCGCGCGAATTGCGGGCTGGTGGTGAAACCGATCTGGTTGTTGATGACGAAATGGATGCAGCCGCCGGTATTGTATCCGCGCACCCCGGAAAAGCCGAAGCATTCCCACACGATGCCCTGGCCGGCAAAGGCCGCGTCGCCGTGGATCAGTACGGGCAGCACTTCCTCGTGCTTGTTCAGATCTTCGCGCACGGCCTGCTGGGCGCGGACCTTGCCCAGAACGACCGGATCGACCGTTTCCAGATGGCTGGGATTGGGCACCAGCGACATGTGGACGCTGATCCCGTCGAATTCGCGGTCCGTGCTGGTGCCGAGATGGTATTTGACGTCGCCCGATCCGCCGACGTCGTCGGGATTGGCGCTGCCGCCGGAAAATTCGTGGAAGATTACGCGGTACGGCTTGGCCATCACATTGGCCAGCACATTCAGCCGGCCGCGATGGGCCATGCCATAGACGATTTCCCGCACGCCCATTGCGCCGCCATATTTGATCACGGCTTCCAGCGCGGGGATCATGCTTTCGCCGCCGTCCAGGCCGAAGCGCTTGGTCCCGACATATTTCTTGCCGAGGAACTTTTCATATTCCTCGCCGCGGATAACGGCGGAAAGGATCGCGCGCTTGCCTTCGGGCGTGAAGGTGATGACCTTGTCGGGGCCTTCGAAGCGCTCCTGCAGGAAGCGCCGCTCCTCCACATCGGAGATATGCATGTACTCGAGGCCGACCGGCCCGCAATAATTCTTGCGCAGGATCTCGACCAATTCGCGCGGTGTCACCCATTCGAGGCCGAGATTGCCGCCGATATAGACTTCTTCGTCGAGCGATTTGCCCGTGAAGCCGTGCCATTCCAGCGTGAGATCGCCCGGCAGCTCGCGCTGCGACAGGCCCAGGGGATCGAGATCGGAGGCGAGGTGGCCGCGCACGCGATAGGTGCGGATGAGCAGCATGGCGCGGATCGAGGCACCCGCGGCCTGTTCGATCTGGCTCGAATCGATCTGCTTGCCAGCCCGCGCCGCCGCTTCCTTCACCGCGATGGTCATCGCCGTGGGGTCGAGCGCCTGGGTCAGGTCGTCCTGCGACCCGGCATCGACGATCGGCCATTTGGCGTTCTGCCAGCTGGGTCCCTGCTGGGGGCCGTCACCACCGTCGAGCGAGAAATCGTGCAATTCGTTACCCATCGGGCCGTCTCCTGGATGGTCCGTTGAAAACAACGGACCGGCGCTTAAGCCAGTTCCTTCAACATCGCATCGAGTGTGGTTCCCAGCTCGCTAGGCGAAGGGGAAACGCGGATGCCCGCTTCTTCCATCGCCGCGATCT
Organism: Alphaproteobacteria bacterium; assembly: GCA_030426245.1. Classification (GTDB taxonomy): domain Bacteria; phylum Pseudomonadota; class Alphaproteobacteria; order Sphingomonadales; family Sphingomonadaceae; genus Andeanibacterium. The sequence continues at coordinate 14,534 of JAUHYZ010000033.1, forward strand.
TGTCGTCTGCGCCGCCCGATCCGCCTTGCACGATCGCGCCGGCATGGCCCATGCGCCGTCCGGGCGGGGCGGTGCGTCCGGCAATAAAGCCCACGACCGGCTTCTTGCGGCCCTTCCTGGCTTCGTCGGCCAGGAACTGCGCGGCTTCTTCTTCCGCGCTGCCGCCGATTTCGCCGATCATGATGATGGACTGCGTTTCATCGTCGGCCAGGAACAATTCCAGCACGTCGATGAAATTGGTGCCGTTCACCGGGTCGCCGCCAATGCCCACGGCCGTGGTCTGGCCCAGGCCGACCATCGTCGTCTGGTGCACGGCTTCATAGGTCAGCGTGCCGGAGCGGCTGACCACGCCGACAGTGCCCTTTTTGAAGATGGAGCCGGGCATGATGCCGATCTTGCATTCCTCCGGCGTCAGCACGCCGGGGCAGTTTGGGCCGATCAGGCGCGATTTGGAACCGGACAGGGCGCGCTTCACCTTCACCATGTCCAGCACGGGCACGCCTTCGGTGATCGCCACGATCAGCTCGATCTCGGCATCGATCGCTTCCAGGATCGCGTCGCCGGCGAAGGGCGGCGGAACATAGACCACGCTGGCGGTCGCCCCGGTCGCGGCCTTGGCTTCGGCCACCGTGTTGAAATTGGGCAGGCCAAGATGCTCGGTGCCGCCCTTGCCGGGCGTAACGCCGGCAACCATCTGCGTCCCGTAATCGAGCGCCTGCTGCGTGTGGAATGTGCCAGTGTCACCCGTCATGCCCTGGGTGATCACCTTGGTATTCTTGTCGACGAGTATGCTCATCGCAGTTTCCTTAATTTACAACTATCGCGCGGTGAGATCCGGCAACAATGGTGAGTCCATAGGGCGCGTAAGGGTCAAACTTCCTGACTTCCTTGCTAAAGGGCGAAATACCCCATCCATCAAAGCCAAAGTGAATGTCGATTTCCGAAATCGTCCCTTGTGTCGCTTCCCAACGATATCGATCACTGCCGAACGGGCCGCGTTTCTTTCCCAACCTGTGCTGGACGATCTTCCCGATGTCTCTCGATGCAATCGGGTTCTCTGAAATTCCGTCGCCGAGCAGGTCATGAATTCGGCACTCGCTGACCCAAACTGATTTCTCTTCGATACCGAATATCGACAGATATAATGTTCTGCCGGCAACGTGCTTCTTGAATATATCTCCGCCGAGCAGTGGGACGTCGCTTGGCCCCTTCCGCCCTGATCGAGCGAAATTGCCGAACAGGCTGTGGTTTAGCGCTTCGATGCCGTAACGTGCCGCCTGATCATTCGCTGAATTGAGAAATGTTCCGTCTGGAAGCGGTAGCCAGCCATTGGCCAACGCCGATTTCTTCCAACTTTCGATACTCTCCGCGACAAAGCCAGGAGACCCCGGGGACTTTGCAGAACGAGTGAAGCACGTCTTGGCAAGCTCGTGCAGCACCGCATCCGTAGGATACGGAGACTGCGCGGCTGCCGCTGTCATCAGCATCAAGGCAGGAAGTGGAGCCACCTGATCTGCTATGCCAGCGAGGCGTCCAAGCCCTTGCAGGCGACCAGCAGTTCCTCGACCGCGTCGGTCGAAACCTTGAGATTGGCTGCGGCTTCTTCGCCCAGCTCGATCTCGATTACTTCCTCCATGCCGCCTGCGCCCAGCACGGCAGGCACGCCGACATAGAGGCCGTTGAGGCCATATTTGCCCTCGACATAGGCGGCGCAGGGCAGGATGCGCTTCTGGTCGCCCAGATAGGCTTCCGCCATGGCGATGGCGCTGGTGGCAGGCGCGTAATAGGCCGAACCGTTGCCCAGCAGGCCCACGATTTCGCCGCCGCCCGCGCGGGTGCGCTGCACGATGGCATCGATGTTTTCCTTGGTGGACTTGCCCATCTTGACGAGGTCGTCGACCGGAATGCCCGAAACGGTGGTGTAGCTGGTCACGGGCACCATGGTGTCGCCATGGCCGCCCAGTACGAAGGCGTTTACATCTTTTACCGAAACGCCGAATTCCCAGGCCAGGAAAGTGGCGAAACGCGCGCTGTCCAGCACGCCCGCCATGCCGACCACCATATTATGGGGCAGGCCGGAAAATTCGCGCAGCGCCCAGACCATCGCGTCCAGCGGGTTGGTGATGCAGATCACGAAAGCGCCCGGCGCATGTTCCTTGATGCCTTCGCCCACGGCCTTCATCACGGAAAGATTGATGCCCAGCAGATCGTCGCGGCTCATGCCCGGCTTGCGCGGTACGCCTGCAGTAACGATGATCACATCTGCGCCCGCAATATCCGCATAATCGTTGGTGCCGGTGATCTTGGCGTCGAAGCCTTCAACCGGGCCGCATTGCGAAAGGTCCAGCGCCTTGCCCTGGGGCATGCCCTCGGCAATGTCGAAGAGGACGATGTCCCCCATTTCCTTTTTCGCTGCGAGATGGGCGAGTGTGCCGCCGATCATTCCGGCGCCGATAAGGGCAATCTTCTTGCGAGCCATGAGGGGATTGGTTCCTTCGCTTGCCGCGGGAGCGTGGAGTGCCAAGCGCAATCCCCGCATCCCGCGAAAAAATTGCGCCTCTCTCCCTTCGGCCCCTAAGGCGGCCACCGGTCTTTTGCAACCGCGAAAGGCGTCATTTTTCCCACTATTTCCGCTATTAGTTCGCAATAGCTATAGTAAGCGGTCAAAATGCGCATTTTGTGAAAATTCGGTGAAACTTCCTGCTATTCCGCCCAAGACTTCAGGCGCGTTTGCGATGCTCTTCAGCCCGCCATACGGATGGAGCGATCCTTCTGCCTCTCCTGAGAGAGCAGTGTGGCGGCCAGATAGTCGGGCACGGCGCGGCTGAAGTAATAACCCTGGCCCAGCGTACAGCCGGCATCGCGCACGACATTGACCTGTTCGATCGTCTCCAGCCCTTCGGCGACGATGTCCATTTCCAGCTGCGAGCCGAGTTCGGCCACGGCGCGGATGATCGCATCGCTCTTGCGGCCGACATTCGGCCCGGAAACGAAGCTGCGATCGACCTTGATCTTCTTGAAGGGGAACTTGTTGATATAGCCCAGCGACGAATAGCCGGTGCCGAAATCGTCGAGCGCGAAGCGAACCCCTTCGGCTGAAAGTTGTTCGATGAAGCGGGTCGTGTGGCTGTTGTCGTCCAGGAACAGGCTTTCCGTTACTTCCAGTTCCAGCCGCGAGGGATCCAGCTTGGCTTCCTTGATTGCGTTGAGAATGCCGAGCGCCGAACCCGGGGCCCTGATCTGGACGGGCGAGAGGTTGACCGCGATGGTCACGTCTTCCGGCCAGCATGCCGCGGCCTTGGCGGCCTGAGTGGTGATCCAGTTGCCCAGCGTGATGATGACGCCGGTTTCTTCGGCCACGGGGATGAATTCGTCGGGCTTCATTTCGCCCTTTTCCGGGTGGAACCAGCGCACCAGCGCCTCGAAGGTCCGGATCCGTCCGGTTTCCAGATCGACGATCGGCTGGAAGAAGATGGAAAGCTCGTCGCGCTGCAGGGCCGCGCGCAGCTCCGCCTCGATTTCCTTGCGGCGCATGAGATTGCGCGTCATCGACGAATCGAAGAAGCTGATCTGGTTCCGGCCGTTGACCTTGGCGTGGTAGAGCGAAAGATCGGCGCCCTGCATGACGGCATCCAGATCGGAACCGTCATCGGGCAGCAGCGCCACGCCCATCGAGGTGCCTATATCCAGCAGCTCGCCATCGATGCGGAAAGGCGTGGAGATCGCTTCCAGCAGGCGGGTGGCCAGTTCTTCGGAGGCGGCCCGCGAAACGACATCGCTGGCAACGATGAATTCGTCGCCGCCGAACCGCGCAACCGTGGCCCTGTCGGGCGCAACCTCGCGCAGGCGCCGGGCAACTTCGGACAGCACGCGGTCGCCCACAGGGTGACCCAGCGTGTCGTTCACTTCCTTGAACTTGTCGAGGTCGAGCCAGAATAGAGCGAGCTTGTCCTTGTCGCCCATGGTCATGAGCTTTTCGACCATTTCGTGATTGAGACCGGCGCGGTTGGAAAGCCCGGTGACAACGTCCGTCCGGGCAAGATCGCGCATCTTGTCTGCCATTTTCTGGCTGGTCTCGGCTGCAGCGATGGATTCGCGCAGCACGTCGAACACGTTGAAGGTAATCGATACCATGGCTGGCAGCAGCAGGAATGTGGTGACGGCCATGATCCCGTGGACGACATCGCCTTGCAGTGCACACACGATAATCAGGGGCAGCAGGGCCAGGAACAACTGCCCCACCGCAATCATGGGGCGGCCCGCATTGCGTGCCGCAATGGCGGCGGCATAGGCGATCGCATAGCTGACCATGATCAGCTGAACCCCGGGGTCCAGCTCCAGGACGATGGTGGCCGCGGCGATCGCGCCGACAAGGAAGGCGAAGCTGAACGCGCCCGCTTCGTACCAGAGCTCCAGGCGCTTGGTGTCGCGCTCTCCCTTGTCCGGCCCAAGCCGCGTCGCGGTTGCGACGCGCAACACCGCGATGGCCGTCAGGACGACAGTGGCGGCAAAGAGATAGGGGTTGGCGGAAAAATAGGTGACTGCCCAGGCCGAACCGACGCCGCAAAAGGCGCCGATCGCAAGGCTTGCCGGCTGGGTATAGAGTGACGTGACGAGTTTGCCGCGGACGCGACTATCCAGTGCGTCCCCGGCCTTCATCCGCGCTAATATGTCACGGATTTTCCGAATGTGTCATCTCCTGCTCGCCACAAGCCTTCGAATAGCGGCAAGAGGTCACCGAGTGGTTAAGAGCGCCGTTACCAAGAGGAATACTAGGGATTCCGCGATGCTACACCCTGTCTGGCGGAGTTTTGCTCAGCTAATTTGGCCGCCATGCGCGAATCCAGCGTGCGGCAGATTCCCAGCCACCAGCGATAGGCTTCCCGGTCCCCGGCGAAGAATGCGTCCTCGGCCTGCCTGCGCGCCTGCCGGGCTGCCGCAATGCCATGTTCGGCAAAGTGCCGCAGCGCGGCATTCAGCATCTCGCGGTCTTGCGTAGCCATCGGATTGTCGTTGGCAGGCTGCCCGATCCGGATCCTGGCGGGACGGCGGGAGAGAGGCAGGCCATTGCTGTTGGCGGCGGCGGAGAAATTGATCGTCATCGAGTTCAGGACCCTTGTGTTCTGGCGGGCGCCATGCGGCACCCTAGGGCACTGATTACAACGACATTTCTAAGCCTTGGTTTTGGCACATGGTTTCGAAAAGCGGGCAATCGGTTAACCTTTTCGCCTCCGCTTGCCCGCGAAGACCGGTGCCCGCCTGCCTGTTCTCCCCGCGACCTATTCGTTCGCCTGGTCGAGCCCGCGCGCTTCCACCATCGGCTCGATCCGGGGATCGTGGCCGGTGAAGTCGCGGTACATCACCGCATAGTCTTTCGTGTGGCCCTGGCCCAGGAAGGTGGCGCGGATATGTTCACCGTTCTCGCGCGTCACCCCGCCATTTTCCTCCACCCAGGCCCAGCCGTCATGCGCGAGCAGCTCGGTCCAGATATAGCTGTAATAGCCCGCAGCATAGCCGCCTTCCCAGATGTGCCGGAAATAGGGCGTGCGATAGCGCGGCGGAATCAGCGCGGCATTCAGCCCGATCCACTGCATCGTATCGGCCTCGAATTCCGCCGCGTCCTGCTCCGCCTCTGCGCTGCCCAGCTGGTGCCATTTCATGTCCAGCAGGGCGGCTTCCAGCAGCTCGCCGAAAGCCAGGCCCTGATTGAACTTCCCGGCCTCTTCGATCTTGTCGAGCAGGTCGGCGGGAATGGTCTCGCCGGTTTCGTGATGCTTGGCGTAATTGTTCAGAATCTCGGGAACTGTGGCGAAGTTCTCGTTGAATTGGCTGGGGAATTCGACAAAGTCCCGCGCCGTATTCGTGCCGGAGAGCGACGGATATTTCTGATTGGCGAATATGCCGTGCAGCGCATGGCCGAATTCGTGGAACATCGTAATCACATCGTCGAAGGTCATCAGCGCCGGTTCTCCGGCGGCGGGCGGCGTGACGTTCAGCGTGTTGAATATCACCGGCTTTTCATCGAGCAGGAAGGATTGCTCCACAAAATTGCCCATCCAGGCGCCGCCCTGCTTGTTGGGCCGCGCGAAGGGATCGATGTAGAACAGCGCGAGTTCGGCCCCGTCATTGTCGAACACGGTGTAAACACGCATGTCCGGATGATAGGTCGGGATGTCGCTGCGCTGCTTGAAGCTCAATCCGTATGCCTGGCTCGCCGCATGGAACACCCCGTCTTCCAGTGTGCGCCAGACTTCGAAATAGGGTTTGATCGTCGCATCGTCGAGATCGTAGCGCGCCTTGCGCACCTTCTCCGCGTAATAGCCCCAGTCCCACGGCTCGAGCGTGATGTTCTGCCCTTCGGATGCGGCCATTTCTTCCAGCATCTGCGCTTCGCGCTTCTGCGTGGCGGAAACCGCGGGCACGAAGCCGGTCAGCAGGTCCACGGCCTCTGCAGGATCTTTCACCATCCGGTCATACATCGCGAATGTCGCGAAATTGGGCTGGCCGAGCAGCGCCGCCTTCCTGGCGCGCAGTGCAGCGGTTTCCTCCACAATCGCGGTCGTATCGTATTCGTCCCCGCCCGAAGTCCGGTTCAGGCTGGCCTCGAACAGCTTCTGGCGGGTGGCGCGGTTCGTCAGGCTGGCCAGTTGCGGCTGCTGCGTGGTGTTGATCAGCGACAGGGCATATTTGCCCGGATGGCCCATTTCCTCGGCCAGCTTTGCCGCCTGCTCGATCGCCGATTGCGACAATCCGTCCAGCTCTTCCGCGCTGTCGAAGATCGGCGCCTTGGCCGCGGTCGCCTGGGTCAGCATCTGGGAGAACTCTGTTTCGAGCTCCGCGATGCGCGTATTCATTTCGGTCAGCGCCTGCTTGTCGGCCGCGGAGAGCAAGGCCCCGGCATGGACGAAATCGGCATAGACCGTTTCCAGCAGCATCGCATCTTCGGCGGTAATGCTCATGGCGGCGCGATTGTCATAAATCGTCTTGACCCGTTCGAACAATTTGTCGTTCAGATAGATCGCGTCCATCATCGCCGAGATCTGCGGGGCAATCGCCGCCTGGGCCGCATCCAGCGTGTCGTTCGTATTCGCCGAGACGATCTGGCTGAAGGGATAATAGGCACGCACCAGCATCCGGCCGGAACGCTGCATGGCCACCAGCGTATTTTCGAAGGTCGGCGGTTCGGGGTTTTCGGCGATCGCCTCGATCTCGGCGAGCTGCAATGCGATCGCGCGTTCGATCGCGGGCTGATAGTCGGCGTCGTCGATTTTCGTGAAATCGGGCGCCTTGAAGGGCAGGGGGCTATCGCTTTCGAAATAGGGGTTCACGTCTTGCTTCGCTGCGCTTTCTTCCGTTTCGTCCATCGCTTTCGCTTCGCCTGATACGGGCAGCCCTGCAAGCAGGGCCGCGCTTGCGGCAGAGGCGATCAAACGATTTGTCATCCAATATCTCCTGGCAATAAGCGCGCGGACGCCCCCGCACGGATAGCATGGCTGCACGATAGCCATATGCAGGCTTAAGTGAACAGAGGCTTAGGAACTGCCGGTTCGGGCCGCAAGCGCGATAGCCGCTCTAGCAGGGCTGGCCCTGATATTGCCTGCGGTGCGGCTGGTAGCTGCTGCCGTTCCAGCGCCGCACGGGGAAGCAGAAGCCGGGGCCGCCCACTTCGATATCGGGCCAGCCATCCGCGCCTGTCGTCTCCAGGAAGTTGGCATAGCCGATCGTGCTGTCCATCAGTTTCCATGCGCCATCGGCCTGCTTGCTGAGCAGGAAATATCCGGCCCCGGCTCCGCCGTAGCAGAAGGTGCCGCCTTCCATGATCAGCGCTTCCGGCAACCCGTCGCCATTGAGGTCGCCAGGCAGGCTGAGCTCACCGGGCGAATAGCTGGGCGTGCCGGGATCGTCGCACGCTTTCCACATGCCGCCAATTTGGGAAAACCCTGCGGCCTTGAACGCGGCCGAAGTGTCGCTTGCGGATAACGCGGAATTATCGCCAGCGGCTGCAACAGGCGCTGCCGCCCCATCCTGCGCTGCGGCCCCATCAGGCGAATTTGCAACCGAACCTGCATCCGTGTCAGCAATAGTGGCCATGCCGGCTTCCGCTTCTGCCATTTCGGCACCCTGCGCGGTTTCGTCCTCTGCATTGGCCGAGCAGCCCAGAAGCAGAATAGACACTGGAATCAGAGAAGGGAGAGCGGCGAAGGCTCCCACGAAACGATTGAACGCCATGTGTGAATCTCCACCACTATGGATGCCTCCAGGGCAGTGGTGGAGATGTGCTCCGCATTCAGAAAATTGTCACGCTTATTCCGCTTCTTCGGGCATCGGGCCGCAGCGCGATTCATCGCCGGCTTCGCAGGCGGCCTTGTCGGCTTCCCACTTTTCGATGGCGGCCTGTTGCGCGGCCTCGATCCGGGCGATTTCCGCTTCGCGCGCGATCTTCTCTTCCTCGAGCCGCTGCAGCGTGGCCTCGTAATCGCGCATGGCCTGTTCATATTCCGAAAGCGCGGCCTCGTTGGCAGCAACCTGCTGCCGCGCAGCTTGCAGCTGTTCTGCATTGGCGGCCTGGCGCGCCGCGACTTCTGCGGGGCTGTTGCCTTCGGGAATGACGCCTGCAGGCTGAAGCACAGAATCGTCTTCGGCAGGTGCAGCCACTTCTTCTGCAGGTGCAGCTGTATCCGTGGCTTCTTGCGCTGTCAGCGGGCCAGCCAAAGCAAGCAGGGCAGCCGTGCCGATGCCCGCTGCAATGCTGCTTCTGATCGAACTGCGTTTCATGATCGGTCTCCTTATCCATCCCGCGCCCGGCGAATCCGTTCAGACACGATAATACCCGGACAATACGCGCGATCGCCGAAATTTATCCCTGATCTTTCAGTATTCTCCACAAGTAACTTGAATCGACTGCGTTTCGCAGAACTGCCGAAAGACATTCCCAAGTCATCCTGTCGGGCGGTATTCGCGGCTGTTCAGGGATTTCTTATGGGCCGCATAGCCGGCGCTCACCAACTTCCGTGCCGTTTCAGCCGGAATGCCAGTACGGTCAGCGCAATGCCGCTGGCCAGCAGATAGGCGCCGATCAGCCAGCCGAGGGAAAGTATCGTCGCGCCGGGGGAAGCCATCATGATCGCGAACAGCGCGATTCCCAGTGCCATCGACAGTGCGCCTGCCAGGCCCAGCATGATCTCGCCTTCCATCGCCTTGCGCAGGCGGACAGCCGCGGCAATCTCCAGCACGCCCGTCACCAGTGCCCAGACGGCGATCAGCGCCACCAGCAGGAATGCGTAGACCGTGGTCGCCACAAGCGGCCAGACGAAGAAGACCACGCCCACTGCAAGGCCGGCCACGCCGGACAGGGCCAACGCCCACCAGCGCTCTGCATGGTCCCGCGCGCCGCGCAGGCCGGAAATCAGCGAGAAAAGCCCGTCGACAAAGCTGAAAGCGGCGAAGATCATGGCGAAAGTCAGGATCGTAAAGCCGGGGAAGATCAGCGCGACTATCCCCAGAGCAATGGCGATCAGCCCGCGCAGCAGAAACCATTTCCAATTATGCTGCGGCAGAAGGATCCCCGCTTCCATTTCAAGGCGCGGATCGGTTTGGTCGGGGGCGGACTTGTCGCTTGTCATGGCTTGCTCCCTTATCTCCGATGGCTAAGCGCCGCGCGGACAGGGCGGCCTATTCACTCGGGGCGGTTTGCACTTGGACAGAATAGTCGGGCCTCCGCTGACGGGCAAGCGTGGGCCCATGCGTGGCTTATGCTCCAATCGGTGCGTGATACTCGCCTTCGGTGAAGATTTGTATGCGTCGCTCGCTGCGTTCGGCCAGTGCCTCAAGCTGCCGCCCGCCGGCACTGGAATAGTCGAGCTCTTGGGCAATCGCGTCATAGTCGCCGGCCGCGAAGGCGCGGTTCAGTCGCGGGCTCGATGCGGGCATGATGCTTCCTTCGCCGACATTGAAGGCCAGATCCACGAGCGCGTCGAATTCATGCTGTGACAGGGGCAGATCGCCTGCCAGGCGCTGGACCGCCTGTTCCGCCCGTTCGAGGTCCTGCCTGAACAGTTCGAGCACGCGTTCCTTGCCGATCCGGTCGCCCGGTGCCAGGCCGTCTTCCGGTGTGACGAGGTGGCCGATGCCCACGGTCGGGTTGCCGGCCGCGCCGATATAGACGGTGTAGCGCACGCCTTCTTCGTCCATTAGCGCCTTGCGCAATTCGTCACTGGTGGTGAGCAGGGCAGCCGGGCGGCGCGCCTCCATCTCATCGACTTGCTCATAGGCGGAGCCTGCAACCGGCTCCGCCATCGCCGAATAGGTGGTCGTAACGGTTGCCACGCTGCCTGCGGCGGCAGTCATCATCAGCATGGCCCGGTGCTTGCGCTGCAACTTGCTGCCGCCATTGAGCCGGCGCCGCAGCCCCATCTGGCGCATCATATCCTTTATACGCTGGCGTTTCGTCCTGCGTCCGGGGGCCGGAAACTGGGCAGGCGGTTCGGTGACGGGGCTGTCGATTGCTGGCTGGGGCAGATGCTGGATGGCGCTGTGCCTCCCTGGTTGCTTCAAGGTTCTGAGTGCACGCTCTGGCATGCACACCTTTCCTAACGAACGCCGCACTGGGCCATTCGATCCGAAAAGGCTGCCGCGCGCGCTTCCGCGCAGGTTTTCCCCGGGGGCTGGGCGCGCGCACTTGACCTGTGTGAACATTTAAGGAACAAATGCAACTCCGGAGGTATACGTAAGGCGCCTCTGGACTCTCGTTCCTCCAGCCCCCAAATCGCGCCCATGGCTCTCACTTCCATTTCCGTCCGCGG